>NZ_QQIK01000016.1:0-262 GCF_003494325.1 Haemophilus influenzae | reverse complement strand
TTAGACAGCTAGGATGTTGGCTTAGAAGCAGCCATCATTTAAAGAAAGCGTAATAGCTCACTAGTCGAGTCGGCCTGCGCGGAAGATGTAACGGGGCTGAAATATAGCACCGAAGCTGCGGCATCAGAATTTATTCTGTTGGGTAGGGGAGCGTTGTGTAAGCGGAAGAAGGTTCATCGAGAGGTGGGCTGGACGTATCACAAGTGCGAATGCTGACATAAGTAACGATAAAACGGGTGAAAAACCCGTTCGCCGGAAGACC
>NZ_QQIK01000015.1:0-375 GCF_003494325.1 Haemophilus influenzae | reverse complement strand
TTAGACAGCTAGGATGTTGGCTTAGAAGCAGCCATCATTTAAAGAAAGCGTAATAGCTCACTAGTCGAGTCGGCCTGCGCGGAAGATGTAACGGGGCTGAAATATAGCACCGAAGCTGCGGCATCAGGCGTATCACTAATACGCCTTACGATTAACAAGCTAGAATGGCGCGAAGCGACATGAAAGGTTGTTCAAGCAACCCGAACGTTGAGTCGGGCATCTTAGAGTGAGGATGATTAGTGATACGCCTGTTGGGTAGGGGAGCGTTGTGTAAGCGGAAGAAGGTTCATCGAGAGGTGGGCTGGACGTATCACAAGTGCGAATGCTGACATAAGTAACGATAAAACGGGTGAAAAACCCGTTCGCCGGAAGACC
>NZ_QQIK01000014.1:0-455 GCF_003494325.1 Haemophilus influenzae | reverse complement strand
ATGCAAAACAGGTTTTGTTTTTAGAGTTTCCTTTTCCGTTCCCTCTTTTCACTTTTCTGTTTTGCCTACTCAGACTTTCTCTCGAAAATCTCTTGTTTTCAGCTTGTTTCCAATTTTTTAAAGAACAATAAGATAATCTAATAAAGTTATCTTTAATTGGCGTCCCCACGGGGATTCGAACCCCGGTTACCGCCGTGAAAGGGCGATGTCCTAGGCCTCTAGACGATGGGGACATCAATTAAAGATACTCTATCTTCTTTTTATCTTTTAACGTTTATTTTTCAACGTTGCTTTCGCTTCGTTTTTAATCTTGTCTACAACTATCAGTCAATCTGTGTGAGCACTCGCTGTCTCTCGTCTTCAGTAAGGAGGTGATCCAACCGCAGGTTCCCCTACGGTTACCTTGTTACGACTTCACCCCAGTCATGAATCATACCGTGGTAAACGCCCTCCAA
>NZ_QQIK01000013.1:0-694 GCF_003494325.1 Haemophilus influenzae | reverse complement strand
ATGCAAAACAGGTTTTGTTTTTAGAGTTTCCTTTTCCGTTCCCTCTTTTCACTTTTCTGTTTTGCCTACTCAGACTTTCTCTCGAAAATCTCTTGTTTTCAGCTTGTTTCCAATTTTTTAAAGAACAGTTGATAAAACTTTTCAGTTATCATCGTTAAATAAACTAAAACAAAATTAAAATTAAACTTAAAACTAAGAATAAAATAACCTAATATTTAAAATAGCTTAATCACTACCTTAATACTTTATTAATTTGTCTTTTTCTAATTTACTTAACAATGATAAGTGGTGGAGATAAGCGGGATCGAACCGCTGACCTCCTGCGTGCAAGGCAGGCGCTCTCCCAGCTGAGCTATATCCCCATTTCATCATAATTTAATAACTAATCATTTATGTCTTAGTTATTAGTTATTTACACTACACCTTTCGTTTCACTCACTCTCAGAGTGGTGGGTCTGAGTGGACTTGAACCACCGACCTCACCCTTATCAGGGGTGCGCTCTAACCACCTGAGCTACAGACCCAAGGGTAATGTTTTCTTCTGCTCATTTGTCTACAACTATCAGCCAATCTGTGTGAGCACTCGCTGTCTCTCGTCTTCAGTAAGGAGGTGATCCAACCGCAGGTTCCCCTACGGTTACCTTGTTACGACTTCACCCCAGTCATGAATCATACCGTGGTAAACGCCCTCCAA
>NZ_QQIK01000012.1:0-725 GCF_003494325.1 Haemophilus influenzae | reverse complement strand
CAGCCCATTAATGCTTTCCCATCAGATGCCTCTTCTACAAAATTCCCCCACCACTGCATATATTCGATCCGTTGTGGCATATACTTTGCTTTATTGTATGTGCCACGAACGGAAGAATATTCAAAATGTGCCAAGCACACCTCAATAATCTCACTGTTAAATTCGGCCTCATTCATAGCTGTGCTAAAAACAGATCGTAAACCATGTGCGGTCAAAATATTCCTATAACCGATCCGTCCAAGTGCTTTATTTGGCGTCTCTTTCGATATAGGCTGTCTTGGATTTTTTTTGCTAGGGAAAACAAACTTACTATTGCAACGATTCAACTTCTGTAACAAGCGCAAAATCGTTACAGCTTGTTTGGATAATGGCAAGATAAAATCTTGTACTTTACCTTGTCGCCCCTTCATTTTTTCTTTCGGTATATTCAATAAGCTGTTTTCGAAATCTACATTTTCCCATTCTAATTGAGTAATAGCCCCAGCCCGACCTGCGGTAAGTAGTAGTAGCTCTAATGCACAACGAGTTTCAATTTCAAGGGTACTATTCTGCAAATCTTCAAACAATTTAGGTAATTGCTCTGGGCGAATAGTAGGGTTATTTTCAGCTATTGGTCGAATAAATACCCTTCCAATATCTGCGGTTGCATTATAATTAATTACCCCTCTATTAACCGAATAAATCATTATTTGGTTTAAATAACCAATAATACGATGCAATGTATC
>NZ_QQIK01000010.1:0-1511 GCF_003494325.1 Haemophilus influenzae | reverse complement strand
TGTTCTTTAAAAAATTGGAAACAAGCTGAAAACAAGAGATTTTCGAGAGAAAGTCTGAGTAGGCAAAACAGAAAAGTGAAAAGAGGGAACGGAAAAGGAAACTCTAAAAACAAAACCTGTTTTGCATAAAATCTTGATTGAACAAAAGCAATCAAGTGTTTAGTTGAATAAAAATACGCATCAAATTGACCGCACTTTGAAGTGAAAACGTAAAGTGATTGAAAACATTTGAGGTTGTATAGTTAAGTGACTAAGCGTACAAGGTGGATGCCTTGGCAATCAGAGGCGAAGAAGGACGTGCTAATCTGCGAAAAGCTTGGATGAGTCGATAAGAGGCGTTTAATCCAAGATATCCGAATGGGGAAACCCAGTAGATGAAGAATCTACTATCAACAAGTGAATTCATAGCTTGTTGAGGCAAACCGGGAGAACTGAAACATCTAAGTACCCCGAGGAAAAGAAATCAACCGAGATTTCGTCAGTAGCGGCGAGCGAAAGCGAAAGAGCCAGTAAGTGATAGCAGTATAGTGAGGAGAATGTGTTGGGAAACACAATCAAAGAGGGTGATAATCCCGTATCTAAAAACCATATTGTGGTACTAAGCTAACGAGAAGTAGGGCGGGACACGTGATATCCTGTTTGAAGAAGGGGGGCCCATCCTCCAAGGCTAAATACTCCTGATTGACCGATAGTGAACCAGTACTGTGAAGGAAAGGCGAAAAGAACCCCGGTGAGGGGAGTGAAATAGAACCTGAAACCTTGTACGTACAAGCAGTGGGAGCCCCATCACTTAATCCGATTGGAAGGTGATGAAAAGCAACCGCACTTAAACAATGGTAAGAGGAGCGAAGCGAGTCAAACCACCCAAAAGAAGCAGTGGGATTAAGTGATGGGGTGACTGCGTACCTTTTGTATAATGGGTCAGCGACTTATATTTTGTAGCGAGGTTAACTGAATAGGGGAGCCGAAGGGAAACCGAGTCTTAACTGGGCGAAGAGTTGCAAGGTATAGACCCGAAACCCGGTGATCTAGCCATGGGCAGGTTGAAGGTTGGGTAACACTAACTGGAGGACCGAACCGACTAATGTTGAAAAATTAGCGGATGACTTGTGGCTGGGGGTGAAAGGCCAATCAAACCGGGAGATAGCTGGTTCTCCCCGAAATCTATTTAGGTAGAGCCTTGAGGTGACACCTTTGGGGGTAGAGCACTGTTTCGGCTAGGGGGCCATCCCGGCTTACCAACCCGATGCAAACTACGAATACCAAAGAGTGATACTCAGGAGACACACGGCGGGTGCTAACGTCCGTCGTGGAGAGGGAAACAACCCAGACCGCCAGCTAAGGTCCCCAAGTCTATATTAAGTGGGAAACGAAGTGGGAAGGCTTAGACAGCTAGGATGTTGGCTTAGAAGCAGCCATCATTTAAAGAAAGCGTAATAGCTCACTAGTCGAGTCGGCCTGCGCGGAAGATGTAACGGGGCTGAAATATAGCACCGAAGCTGCGGCATCAG
>NZ_QQIK01000009.1:0-1742 GCF_003494325.1 Haemophilus influenzae | reverse complement strand
CTGTTGGGTAGGGGAGCGTTGTGTAAGCGGAAGAAGGTTCATCGAGAGGTGGGCTGGACGTATCACAAGTGCGAATGCTGACATAAGTAACGATAAAACGGGTGAAAAACCCGTTCGCCGGAAGACCAAGGGTTCCTGTCCAACGTTAATCGGGGCAGGGTGAGTCGGCTCCTAAGGCGAGGCTGAAAAGCGTAGTCGATGGGAAACAGGTTAATATTCCTGTACTTGGTAAAGCTGCGATGTGGGGACGGAGTAGGTTAGGTTATCGCACTGTTGGATATGTGCGTTTAAGTTGGTAGGTGGGAAGTTTAGGCAAATCCGGACTTCCTTAACACAGAGAGATGATGACGAGGCTCTACGGAGCTGAAGTAACTGATACCACACTTCCAGGAAAAGCCACTAAGCGAAAGGCTTTACTAAACCGTACTGAAAACCGACACAGGTGGTCAGGTAGAGAATACTCAGGCGCTTGAGAGAACTCGGGTGAAGGAACTAGGCAAAATAGCACCGTAACTTCGGGAGAAGGTGCGCCGGCGTAGATTGTAAGGGCTAGCCCCTGAAGGTTGAACCGGTCGAAGATACCAGCTGGCTGCAACTGTTTATTAAAAACACAGCACTCTGCAAACACGAAAGTGGACGTATAGGGTGTGATGCCTGCCCGGTGCTGGAAGGTTAATTGATGGTGTAATCGCAAGAGAAGCACCTGATCGAAGCCCCAGTAAACGGCGGCCGTAACTATAACGGTCCTAAGGTAGCGAAATTCCTTGTCGGGTAAGTTCCGACCTGCACGAATGGCATAATGATGGCCAGGCTGTCTCCACCCGAGACTCAGTGAAATTGAAATCGCCGTGAAGATGCGGTGTACCCGCGGCTAGACGGAAAGACCCCGTGAACCTTTACTATAGCTTGACACTGAACATTGAATTTTGATGTGTAGGATAGGTGGGAGACTTAGAAGCAGTCACGCCAGTGATTGTGGAGTCGACCTTGAAATACCACCCTTTAACGTTTGATGTTCTAACGAAGATGACGAAACGTGGTCTCGGACAGTGTCTGGTGGGTAGTTTGACTGGGGCGGTCTCCTCCCAAAGCGTAACGGAGGAGCACGAAGGTTTGCTAATCACGGTCGGACATCGTGAGGTTAGTGCAATGGTATAAGCAAGCTTAACTGCGAGACAGACAAGTCGAGCAGGTACGAAAGTAGGTCATAGTGATCCGGTGGTTCTGAATGGAAGGGCCATCGCTCAACGGATAAAAGGTACTCCGGGGATAACAGGCTGATACCGCCCAAGAGTTCATATCGACGGCGGTGTTTGGCACCTCGATGTCGGCTCATCACATCCTGGGGCTGAAGTAGGTCCCAAGGGTATGGCTGTTCGCCATTTAAAGTGGTACGCGAGCTGGGTTTAGAACGTCGTGAGACAGTTCGGTCCCTATCTGCCGTGGGCGTAGGATGATTGATTGGGGCTGCTCCTAGTACGAGAGGACCGGAGTGGACGCATCACTGGTGTTCCGGTTGTGTCGCCAGACGCATTGCCGGGTAGCTAAATGCGGAAGAGATAAGTGCTGAAAGCATCTAAGCACGAAACTTGCCAAGAGATGAGTCATCCCTGACTTTAAGTCAGTAAGGGTTGTTGTAGACTACGACGTAGATAGGTTGGGTGTGTAAGTGATGTGAGTCATTGAGCTAACCAATACTAATTGCCCGAGAGGCTTAACTATACAACGCTCAAGTGTTTTTG
>NZ_QQIK01000008.1:0-27442 GCF_003494325.1 Haemophilus influenzae | reverse complement strand
ACTTTCATCTTCCGATAATACGCGGTATTAGCGACAGTTTCCCGTCGTTATCCCCCTCCATAAGCCAGATTCCCAAGCATTACTCACCCGTCCGCCACTCGTCAGCAAGAAAGCAAGCTTTCTCCTGTTACCGTTCGACTTGCATGTGTTAAGCCTGCCGCCAGCGTTCAATCTGAGCCATGATCAAACTCTTCAATTCAAGTTCAATCGCTCAATAAACTGCTTAGCTATAAATAAAACACTACTTAAAAAAAGTAATGATGAATTTTCAGTTAAGCACCTATTAAGACTTCAAAATTAAAAAATAGTTTTAAAACAAGTCAATCAACAAGTGCCCACACAGATTGTCTGATATATTGTTAAAGAGCAAAAAATAACGACGCACTTGGAAACTTAAAAAACTTCACAACAGCGCGTCGTTGTGTGCGGTGCATTATAGGGATTTTCAAATCCCTTGCAAGTACTTTTTTGTAAAAATATTTAAAAAAATGATCTTTTGATTAAAGCGCAAGCGATTAGAGCAAAATATAGATCTTTTTGGCTATTTTTTTAAGCGTTTTAAAATTCTCGGAAGATCTACGATAGAATCTAACACATAATCCGCTATTCCTTCTCCTTCCCCTGTTACTGGTTTACCAGTACGAACTAATACGTTCATTTTTACTTTCGCACCAATCCCCGCTTTTAGGTCTTCAACTTTATCTCCAACCATAATAGATTGCGTAGGATCGATCTTTAATTCTTTGATCGCTTGCAATAACATTCCCGATTTAGGCTTCCGACAATCACAATCTTCTTTATATTCGCCCTTTCCCTCAGAATGATGTGGACAATAGTAAATGCCATCCAAATCCACATCTTGTTCAGCTAACGACCAATCCATCCATTCTGTTAATTGTAAAAACTGATCCTCAGAAAAATAACCACGTGCAATGCCCGACTGGTTGGTCACTAATACCAACAAATATCCCATTTTCTTTAATTCTCGCAATGCATCAATCGCACCATCAATAAATTTAAAGTTATCAATTTCGTGTACATAACCATAATCAATATTTAACGTGCCATCGCGATCTAAAAAAATAGCCTTATTCATTCTCTTGCCTTTTATACATGTCAAATTGACGAAAATTATCTATTTAATCCAAGCAATTAGCAAATATAAGTCATAACTAATCTGTCTAAAAAAGATAATCTGACATATTGACATAGCAATCTAGACATCTAGAATACCAAAACAGATTTAAAAACAATAAATAAAAAGGGCTTATATGATTAAGCTAAATAATATTACGAAAATTTTTGAGCTACCGAACAAAAAATTGACTGCGCTTGATAATGTTTCGTTGAATATCGAAAAAGGTCAAATCTGTGGCGTAATTGGTGCATCTGGTGCAGGAAAAAGTACATTAATTCGCTGTGTGAACTTATTAGAAAAACCGACAAGCGGTTCCGTTATTGTTGATGGCGTAGAATTAACAAAACTTTCTGATCGCGAATTAGTACTTGCTCGTCGTCAAATTGGAATGATTTTTCAGCATTTCAATTTACTAAGTTCTCGCACCGTATTTGAAAACGTGGCATTACCCTTAGAATTGGAAAGTGAGTCAAAAGCAAAAATCCAAGAAAAAATTACCGCACTTTTAGATCTTGTTGGTTTAAGTGAAAAACGTGATGCTTACCCAAGCAATCTTTCTGGCGGGCAAAAACAACGCGTAGCCATTGCACGTGCCTTAGCGAGCGATCCTAAAGTCTTATTATGTGATGAAGCAACGAGCGCATTAGATCCTGCAACGACGCAATCTATTCTGCAATTATTAAAAGAAATTAACCGCACTTTAGGTATTACAATTTTGTTGATTACCCATGAAATGGAAGTTGTTAAACAGATTTGTGATCAAGTTGCTGTCATTGATCAAGGTCGCCTAGTTGAACAAGGTACTGTCGGTGAAATTTTTGCAAACCCTAAAACAGAATTAGCACAAGAGTTTATTCGTTCGACCTTCCACATCAGTCTACCTGATGAATATTTGGAAAATCTTACTGATACACCGAAACATAGTAAAGCCTATCCAATCATCAAATTTGAGTTTACGGGTCGCTCAGTCGATGCACCGTTACTTTCTCAAGCATCAAAAAAATTTGGCGTGGAGCTCAGTATCTTAACCTCACAAATTGATTATGCTGGAGGCGTGAAATTTGGTTATACCATTGCTGAAGTAGAAGGCGATGAAGATGCCATTACGCAAACCAAAGTTTATTTAATGGAAAACAACGTGCGCGTGGAGGTGCTTGGTTATGTTCAATGATTTCTTGGCAACATTCAGTCAGCAATTAACACCTCAAATGTGGGGCGTTGTCGCAACCGCAACTTATGAAACTGTTTATATCAGTTTTGCATCTACCCTACTTGCTGTACTAGTCGGCGTGCCTGTGGGTGTATGGACTTTCTTAACTGGAAAAAATGAGATCTTACAAAACAACCGCACTCATTTTGTGTTAAACACGATTATTAATATTGGGCGTTCCATTCCATTTATTATTTTGCTCCTAATCTTATTACCTGTAACTCGTTTCATCGTGGGAACCGTATTAGGTACAACAGCAGCAATTATTCCATTGAGTATTTGTGCAATGCCATTCGTGGCTCGCTTAACTGCTAATGCACTAATGGAAATTCCAAATGGTTTAACCGAAGCAGCTCAAGCAATGGGGGCTACTAAATGGCAAATTGTTCGTAAATTCTATTTGTCAGAAGCTCTACCTACGCTAATTAATGGCGTTACTCTTACGCTAGTCACTTTAGTTGGTTATTCTGCAATGGCAGGAACACAAGGGGGCGGTGGTTTAGGTAGCCTCGCTATCAACTACGGCGTATATCGCAATATGCCTTATGTCACTTGGGTGGCAACCATTATTATTGTGCTATTCGTTATGATTAGCCAAAAACTCGGCGATACACTGGCTAGAAAAGTGGATCATCGTTAATTAAACGCAACTCTTAACTTAAACAGGAAGGAAATCCTATGAAATTAAAACAACTTTTTGCAATCACTGCAATCGCATCAGCTCTCGTTTTAACAGGCTGTAAAGAAGACAAAAAACCTGAAGCTGCAGCAGCACCGCTTAAAATCAAAGTCGGTGTAATGTCTGGCCCTGAGCATCAAGTTGCAGAAATTGCAGCAAAAGTCGCTAAAGAAAAATACGGTTTAGACGTTCAATTCGTTGAATTCAATGACTACGCATTACCAAATGAAGCTGTATCTAAAGGTGATTTAGATGCAAACGCAATGCAACATAAACCTTATTTAGATGAAGATGCAAAAGCGAAAAATTTAAATAACTTAGTTATCGTGGGTAATACTTTCGTCTATCCATTAGCGGGTTATTCTAAAAAAATCAAAAATGTGAATGAATTACAAGACGGTGCTAAAGTTGTTGTTCCTAACGATCCAACAAACCGTGGTCGTGCATTAATTCTTCTTGAAAAACAAGGTTTAATCAAATTAAAAGATGCAAATAACCTTCTTTCAACTGTATTAGATATTGTTGAAAATCCGAAAAAATTAAACATCACTGAAGTAGATACTTCTGTTGCGGCACGCGCATTAGACGACGTTGATTTAGCTGTAGTAAACAATACTTATGCGGGTCAAGTAGGCTTAAATGCTCAAGATGACGGTGTATTTGTAGAAGATAAAGATTCGCCATATGTGAACATTATCGTTTCTCGTACCGATAACAAAGACAGCAAAGCTGTTCAAGATTTCGTAAAATCTTACCAAACAGAAGAAGTTTACCAAGAAGCTCAAAAACACTTTAAAGATGGTGTTGTAAAAGGTTGGTAATTTCTACCGCACTTTAACCCATCACTAAATCCCTTGCCCAGCAAGGGATTTTCTTATCTAAGCTCGGAATGTTTTAAAGAATATTGATAGCTAAAAATAATTAGATAATACAGAAATATGAAATTTCTTTAATTGATTAAAAAAGCAAGATACTTTTACGCTTGGAAATGTTTAATTATAGAAAAGATAATAATTCAGCGAGAGAATATTTAGATTACTTTTAGATAAAGTTCAATTAAATCAAAAATTAAGAGTAATAGCTTCTTTTATCGACAAATTAATAAGAAAATCAAAGATATTTTTACCGCACTTTACCATTACATAAAACCAATTTCGTTTTCTGAGCTTTCAGATAATTAGCAATTCCTTCGGGAACATCATCCGTAAACAAATATTCCACATCACTTAATTCGCCCAATCGAACAATTGCTTGGCGCGTAAATTTAGAGCGATCGGTCACTAATAAGGTCTGACGTGAACTTTCAATAATCGCTCGCTTTACTTGTACTTCATGGTAATCATAATCCAATAATGAACCATCAGCATCGATCGCGCTAATCCCTAAAATCCCGAAATCTAGGCGAAATTGAGAAATAAAATTCACCGTAGCTTCGCCGATAATTCCACCATCCATTCGCAATGATCCGCCCGCCATAACAATATCAAAACTTTCATTTTGGCGTAAAAGATGAGCGGCATTCAAATTGTTCGTCACAATTCTGAGTTTTTCATGACCAAGCAACGCATTGGCGACAGCCTCCGGCGTCGTACCAATATCAATAAACAACGATGCACCGTTAGGAATCAACTTCGCAACTTCTTGTGCAATATTATTTTTTTGTAATGAAAAGAATTGTTTACGATCCACGTAATCAGAATTTTCTGCAGAAGATGGCGATGCCGCACCACCGTGATGGCGGCGAATTAAATCTAACTCCGCCAAAATATTCAAATCACGACGAATCGTTTGAGGGCTAACATCTAAGGCAGCAACCAATTCTTCCGTGCTTAAATAGCCAGATTGTCCCACCAGTTTAATAATTTTTTGATGGCGTAACGATTGTTTCATAGCGAATCCTTTATCCAAATTAAACGGGATTACTCTAGCGAATTTTTGCGCAATTTGCTATCAATAAATCCCCAAATCAAGCCGACAATCAAGCCTGAAATATGTGCAGCATTTCCCATTTCAACACCAAATAATGGGCTAACAAAACCTAATGCGATCCCCGCCAATAACATTGTGAAAAAACCTTCTGGCAGATCAAATAAATGATGATTCAATTTATCACGTATAAATACATAACCTAGAACCGCATATACAACACCAGAAAGCCCAAAGAAAGCGGGGCCAGACACATAATTTTGCACATAGCCTGTTATGGCAGATGCTACAACATACAACATCAATAATTTGACCGAACCAAAAGTGCGTTCAATCATTCCACCGAAAATAAAAAACCAAGACAGATTAAACAAAATATGCAAATTAGATAAATGTACCAATGTATGTGAAATATAACGCCACACTTCACTATCTTGCTCTTCGTAAGCGGGGTAATGCATCAAATACATAATATCGTCTTCAAAACCCAGCTGTTGAGCAAGATAAATAAGCACACAAAGTGCGGTGAGAATTAGCGTGATTTTTCCTTGTTGAGCTAAAAAGTTTTTCATTCGTGATCTCGTGCTTATGCGTAAATTTAAAAATCGGACTTCGCATTAAAAGTCATTGTTTCCCCTGTAATGGGGTGGGTAATCGTCAATTCTTCTGCGTGCAAACATAATCTTGGCGATATAGCTTTAGCCTGAGGATGAGAGTAAAATTTATCGCCTAGAATTGGATGCCCCAATGCTAACATGTGCAAGCGTAATTGATGAGATCTGCCTGTCACGGGCGTCAGTTTCACGCGAGTACTGTTATTCGGCAAACGTGCTAAAACTTCGAATTTTGTGACCGCTCTTTTTCCTAAAACGAAATCCAAACGTTGGCGAGGTCGATTTTCCCAATCACAAATCATTGGCAAATTTACCTCGCCATAATCGTTCTCCAAATGCCCCCAAACAATCGCTTGATAGTGTTTTTTCGGTTCACGTTCGCGAAATTGACGTTTTAATTCACGATCCGCCGCCTTACTTAAAGCAAACACAATAATACCGCTCGTTGCCATATCCAAACGATGAGCAGGCTCACAAAAACCGAATTTTTCTTTTACTCGACTCATTACGCTATCGTAATATTGTGGTTGATTGCCCGACACAGAAAGCAAACCGCTCGGTTTGTTCACCACGCACAAATGATTATCTTGATAAATAATATCCAAATAAGGTTCAAGGGGCGGATTGTATTCAATCAATGCCATTTTTATTCCTTGTTCGTCACAATGACACGCAAGCAATCCAAACGCCAATTTGCTTTAAAAAGCTCGTCCAGTGATTGTGTTCGTTGTTGTTCCAAAATATCAATTTCGCTTTGGCGAATATTTTTATTCACTGCTCGCAAAGCCTGCAAACGATTAATTTCTGCGCTTAATTGTTGATCTGCTTGATTTTTAGCTTCAGCAATAATCGGTTCTGCCAAGGATTTTACGAGTTGATCACCTCGCATGATCAAGTCTTCAATGTTGCTCCGTGCCATTTTCACCATTTGATTGGCAATATTTTTACCAAGTGGTTTCAATTTGCTATGCAATGTTTCAAAAGCAACCTGCTCACCAATGTTATTTCCTTTGTTATCAAGCAGCAGACGAATAGGCGTTGGTGGCAAGAAACGATTGAGCTGTAATCCTTTTGGTGATTGGCTTTCCACCACGTAAATCAATTCAATTAATAAGGTTCCAGCGGGCAGTTGTTTATTCACAAGCAATGCCATTGCGGCTTTGCCAATATCCCCCGAAGCAACAAGATCAATACCTTGACGAATCATAGGATGATCCCAAGTCAAGAATTCCATTTCTTCGCGGGCAAGGGCAAGTTCTCGATCAAAGGTAACCGTCACACCTTCTTCTTTTAAACCTGGAAAATCGGGCACAAGCATTGTCCCAGTTGGACTAATTACAATACTATTAGCCCCAAGATCTTCTTGCTCTACGCCAATAATATCAAATAATTTTAAAGCAAAATTCACAAGCTCTGGCGAATTATCTTCATCAGCAATTTGATCTGCTAATGCTTGTGCTTGCTCACCGCCATGAGAATTTAGCTCTAATAAACGATCGCGACCTTTTTCTAACTCAATCTTGAGTTTTTCCCGAGCGGTTTTAGTTTGTTTTAATAATCCAGAAAATTCATTCTCTGAAAGTGCGGTAGAATTTGACCGCACTTTTTCCAACTCATCGGCAAACTGAGAAAATAATGCCATTCCCATTGGACAAGTTTGTTCAAAAGCATTCAATCCCTCATTGTACCAACGTGCTAAACGACTTTGAGGCGAATCTTTCGCACAAGGCATATAAATTTGCACATCACGTTTTTGTCCAATACGATCTAATCGGCCAATACATTGTTCCAATAAATCAGGATTTGTCGGTAAATCAAATAACACTAAATTTGCTGCGAATTGGAAGTTACGCCCTTCCGAGCCAATACTCGAGCTCAGTAAAACCTGCGCACCGTTTTCTAAGTCCGCAAAATAAGCGGCTGCTCTATCCCGTTCAATAATCGACATTTTTTCGTGGAACACTGCGGCGCGAATCGCCTCACGTTCACGTAAAATTTGTTCTAACTGAATCGCAGTTGCCGCCGTCTGGCAAATCACAAAGATTTTTTCATTGCGATGTAGTTTGAGGAAATCAATCAGCCAATCAATTTTATCATTCTCTTCAGAGAGAGTAATTTGATGATAAACACGGTGCGGAAAACCTTTCACCCCTTGACGTGTATTGCGGAATAACATTCGCCCCGTGCCGTGACGATCAATTAAGGCTTGAATCAATTCCTGACGGGCACGCTGTTGTTCTTCATCATTATTTGATGCAATTGCTTTAAAAAGTGGCTCGACATCTTGTTCAAGCAATAAATCAGAAATATGATTTTTTTCGACCGCACTTAATGCCTTATTTGCCAGCAAAGATTCAACGGCATTAACCACAGGTTGATAGCGTTCCTGCTCTTTCACAAAGGTTTGATAATCAAAGAAACGTTCTGGATCCAGTAAGCGCAAACGAGCAAAATGACTTTCTTGCCCAAGTTGCTCTGGAGTTGCAGTGAGTAACAAGACGGATGGAATGATACGAGCAAGCTGTTCAACGAATAAATAAGCTGCACTTGGCGAGGTTTCAGACCACACCAAATGATGGGCTTCGTCCACAATTAAGCAATCAAATTGAGCATCAAGTGCCTGCTCTACTCGGTTTGGATGCGTTTCTAACCAATTCAGCGAACAGATAATTAAACTTTCAGTCGTGAATGGATTAACCGCATCAAGATCAAAATCGTTGCAACGTTCTTCATCAAAAAGTGAAAAATGCAAATTAAAACGACGAAGCATTTCCACCAGCCATTGATGTTGCAAGGTTTCTGGCACGATAATAAGAACACGTTGCACTTTCTCAGCAAAAAGTTGATTTTGCAAAATCATTCCTGCTTCAATGGTTTTCCCTAAACCAACCTCATCCGCCAATAACACGCGAGGATTAACTCGATTACCGACTTCAGCTGCAATATGAAGCTGATGGGGAATTAAACCCGCACGCGTTCCGCGTAAACCACGCAATGGCGATTTAAATTGTGCTTGCTGATGACAAAGCGTGCGATAACGCAATGCAAAATGAGTACTGCGATCAATTTGCGCTGAAAAGAGACGATCTTTCGCTTGACTAAAAGAAATAATCGGCGAAATATCACGTTCTTGCACAATAACATCTTCATCTTGTGGATTTTTAACTAAATAAAACAACAAACCATTCATATTTTGAACGTCTAAAATCTCGCCTTGCCAGCCAGCTTGATGGGATAATGTTTCGCCTTTGCTAAATACAATTCGACTTAAAGGTGCTTGCGCTATAGCATATATCCGTGTTTCATCTGCTGCGGGGAAATAAATAGTAACAGTTCGTTGATCTAATGCGGTAATAACACCTAATCCTAAAGCGTTTTCACTTTCACTTAACCAACGCTGACCAATAGCAAAGGGCATAATTATTCTCTTTCTGATTTACATTGATAAAACTTGGGGGCGTATTGTAGCTTGCATACTCTTGAAAAGAAACTCACAAAAAATTGACCGCACTTTTAGGAAGATATACGTCACCCCAATATAATTTATCCTTGGATTTTCAATATGCTCAAGCGTAAACTAGAATCTCGACTAAATCCACCGTATAGGGAAAAGAGATGAATTATCGTGATGAATTAATTTTACAATGGGTAAATCAACAAGGAAAAGCCAGCGTAATAGAACTTGCACAGCATTGTGATATTTCGGTGGAAACCATTCGTCGCGATTTGAACAAATTAGCGAACAAAGGCTTATTGCACCGAACCCACGGAGGAGCAGTGAGTAATAAAACCAAAGATTTAGGTTCATTTTTCCAAACTCGAAAACATATTAATGCAACAGCTAAACGACATATTGCCCAAAAAGCCTTGGATTTGCTATATGAAAATGCCGTTATAGGTTTAGATGCAAGCTCAACAAGTTGGTATTTTGCTTATTTAATGCCCGATATTCCTTGTACAGTAGTAACCAATTCAATGTTTAACATTAATGCCCTAGTTAATAAATCCAATGTTAAAACTATTGTTACTGGCGGAGTTTATTCAGCAAAATATGAAGCATTTTACGGTCCCTTATCTGAGTACTTATTACAACGATTACATATTAATTTTTCAGTGTTTTCTTGTTCAGGAATTGATAAAAACGGTAATATCTGGGAATCAAACGAGCTGAATGCCTCTTTAAAACGAAAAATGATGGAAGCTTCAGAACGTGCTTATTTGTTAATTGATTCTTCTAAATTTGAAAAAACAAGTTTGATTCAACTTGCCGATTTAAGCAAAATTAATACCATTTTTTCTGATCGGTCACTTCCCGATAACTTACAAAAATATTGTGAGCAACACGATATAATGACCGTTTTATAAAAATAGATGACCATTTTGACCGAAAATTACTAAAAATTGAAAGAATCGGTCATATACATTTCCTTAAATATAGTCAATTTTTGTGATCTGCTTCGCAGTTTTGCAACAAAATTTCATTTCTTACTGTTTTCCTTATCATTTTTCTTTCACACTCTAATTCAATGAAAACACCATTTGTTCTGCAGTGATTTCATCATTCTTACTTAAGCACAAACAAAGGAGTGTAACTATGGCTCTTGCTACTCAATCAAATCGTATAAAAATCGGTATTCGTCCAACTATTGATGGTCGTCGAATGGGGGTTCGAGAATCTCTTGAAACCCAAACAATACGTATGGCTCAATCTGTTGCTCAATTATTACAAACACATATTCGTCATACAGATGGTACTTTCGTTGAATGTGTAGTTGCAGATAGCACTATCGGCGGTGTAGCCGAAGCAGCCGCCTGTGCGGATAAATTTAAACGCGAAAACGTTGGATTAACCATTACCGTTACCCCTTGTTGGTGTTATGGCTCAGAAACCATTGATATGGATCCTCACATGCCTAAAGCAATTTGGGGATTTAACGGTACGGAACGCCCAGGTGCGGTTTACTTGGCTGCCGCCCTTGCTGGTCATTCTCAATTAGGACTACCAGCCTTTTCCATTTACGGCACAGAAGTTCAAGAAGCCGATGACACAAACATTCCTGAAGATGTAAAAGAAAAATTATTGCGTTTTGCTCGTGCTGGGCTTGCTGTTGCAAGTATTCGAGGAAAATCCTATTTATCTATTGGGTCAGTTTCCATGGGAATTGCAGGTTCTATTGTAAATCAAGCTTTCTTCCAAGAATATTTAGGTATGCGTAATGAATATGTGGATATGATGGAAATTAAACGCCGTTTAGACCGCAAAATTTATGATCAAGAAGAAGTTGATTTAGCCTTGAGTTGGGTTAAACAATATTGCAAAGAAGGGGTTGATGTAAATAGCCTAGAGAATCAACGCAATGCGGAAGAGCGTGCAGAACTTTGGGAAAATGTTGTGAAAATGACCATTATCACTCGTGATTTGATGGTAGGAAATCCAAAATTAGCAACATTAAATTATGCAGAAGAAGCCTTAGGTCATAATGCCATTGCAGCAGGTTTTCAAGGGCAGCGTCATTGGACTGATCATTTGCCAAACGGCGATTTTATGGAGGCAATGCTCAATTCAACTTATGACTGGAATGGCGTGCGTCCACCTTATATTCTTGCCACGGAAAATGATAGTTTAAATGCAATAGGAATGTTATTTGGGCATCAATTAACTGGCAAAGCTCAAATTTTCGCAGATGTGCGTACTTATTGGAGTCAAGATTCGGTTGAGCGTGTTACTGGATGGCGACCTGAAAGTGGATTCATTCATTTAATCAATTCAGGTTCAGCTGCACTTGATGGAACGGGAGAACATCAAGATGCTCAAGGCAATCCAACTTTAAAACCAGCATGGGATGTTACCGAAGAAGAAGCAAAACGCTGCTTAGAAAATACACGTTGGTGCCCTGCTGTTCACGAATATTTTCGAGGGGGCGGTTTATCTTCTCAATTCCTAACCAAAGGTGGCATACCGTTTACAATGCACCGTATTAATCTTATTAAAGGTTTAGGTCCCGTTTTACAAATTGCGGAAGGCTGGTCAATCGACTTACCTCAAGATGTACATAATAAATTAAATCAACGTACTAATGAAACTTGGCCAACAACATGGTTTGTTCCACGTTTAACTGGAAAAGGTGCATTTACTGATGTGTATTCAGTCATGGCAAATTGGGGAGCAAATCACTGTGTAGCGACTCACGGTCATGTGGGGGCTGATCTAATCACTCTTGCTTCAATGTTACGCATTCCAGTCTGTATGCATAATGTATCAGAGAAAAATATTTTCCGCCCTAGCGCTTGGAATGGATTTGGTCAAGACAAGGAAGGGCAAGATTATCGAGCTTGCCTAAACTTTGGTCCGCTTTATAAATAACCCCCTAATTTGTTTTTATAAAAAAGTGCGGTCAAAAACATGATGATTTTTGACTGCGCTGAGGAGAGTTTTTATGGCTATCGCATTGATTTTTGACTGTGGTGCAACAAATTTACGCACCATTGCGATAAATGAAAAAGGACAAATTCTTGCCTCTCATCACCTTGCTAATAATACAAAACAAGGAATCGAATCATCTGATTATCATATTTGGGACATTGAAGAAATCTGGCAAAAATTAACCTCTTGTGCAACTCAAACCCTCAATCAATTAATGCAACAAGGTATTGATTTAAAAGATATTGTAGGAATATCTGTTACCACTTTCGGCGTGGATGGCGCACCTTTTGATGAAAATGATCAACAACTTTATCCGATTATTTCATGGAAATGCCCACGGACCATACCAGTAATGGAAAATCTATCTAATCAATTAGATATCAAATCTCTTTATCAACGTAACGGCATTGGTCAATACAGTTTTAATACTTTATTTAAATTACATTGGTTAAAAACACACAAGCCAGATGTTTTCCAAAAAATGGCTAAATTCGTTTTTATTTCGTCAATGCTCACTCAACGCTTAACTGGTCAATTCACTACAGATCACACAATGGCGGGAACATCAATGATGACAAACCTTACTAGCGGTAATTGGGATCCATCGATTTTAGCATCGCTAGGTTTAAGTAATAACCATTTCCCTCCTATGCGTTATGCAGGTGAAAAAGTTGGAAAATTACGTACACCGTTAGCCCAGAAATGGGGATTAAATCCCGTACCTGTCATTTCTTGTGGACATGATACTCAATTTGCTGTGTTTGGGTCTGGTGCAGGGCTAAATCAGCCTGTGTTAAGTTCTGGCACCTGGGAAATCTTAATGGCTAGAACCCAGCACGCAGAACCTAGATTTGAGTTTGTTTCTCAAGGCTTAACCACTGAATTTGATGCACAATCCAATTGCTTTAATCCAGCGGTACAATGGGTGGGTTCTGGCGTCATAGAATGGTTAGGTAAATTATTATTTTCCGATGTTTATGGCAGCGATCACTATTACACCACAATGATCAAAGAGGGAGAAAAAGCTTTTAATGCGGGAAAAAGAGCGGTCAATTTTGAAGGTATTTTTAGCCAACTAGGGCAAGGTAATATCAGTGGACTTTCCATGTTTGCTACTCGTGGAGAAATTTATGTCAGCGCATTACAACATATGGCAAATAAACTCAAAAACGGTTTATCCGTGCTACATCAAGTCAGTCAGTTCCAAGCTAAAAGCTTAATTTGTGTTGGGGGTGGTTCAAAAAATGTATTGTGGAATCAAATCCGTGCAAACACCTTAAATTTACCGATTGATGTTGTGGACATTTCTGAAAGTACTGTACTTGGTGCCGCAATGTTTACCTTTGCTGGCGTAGGCATTTACGAAAATGTAAACGCGGCACAGCAAGCGATGCCACCAACAAGAAAACGAATTTACCCAAACTAGAAGGAACAACAAAATGCTAAAAGGTATTCACCCAGCTCTTTCTCCTGAATTACTAAAAACCCTCGCCGAAATGGGGCATGGCGATGAGATAGTTCTAGCTGACGCCCATTTTCCCGCACATTCACTACATAAAAATGTAATACGTGCAGATGGTATATCTATAGATATTTTACTTGAAGCAATAACTCCCTTATTCGAATTTGACGCTTATGTTGATGCCCCTCTGTTGATGATGAAAGCAGTTGAGGGAGATTCTTTAGATCCGAATGTTGAAACTCGTTACTTAAATGCGATTGAAAGTGCGGTCGGTTTCACACCAAATTTAACCTGTCTAGAACGCTTCGATTTTTATACACGTGCTAAACAGGCTTATGCTGTTGTTGTCAGTGGTGAGATCGCAAAATATGGCAACATTATCATTAAAAAAGGGGTTACTCCCATTTTATAAACAATAGAGGTACTACAAAATGAACAGAGCAGAATTATCACAAAAAATCATTGATACTTGCCTTGAAATGACAAAATTAGGTTTAAATCAAGGCACAGCGGGAAACGTTAGTGTTCGTTATAAAGATGGAATGCTGATTACCCCGACAGGTATGCCATATCACTTAATGAAGACAGAAAATATTGTTTATGTTGATGGAAATGGCAAACACGAAGAAAATAAATTACCATCAAGCGAATGGCAATTTCACTTGAGTGTTTATCATACTCGCCCTGAAGCAAATGCCGTTGTCCACAATCATTCCATTCACTGTGCAGGCTTATCCATTCTCGAAAAACCTATTCCTGCAATTCATTACATGGTAGCCGTAAGCGGCACAGATCATATTCCTTGTGTACCTTATGCAACATTTGGTAGTCACGAATTAGCTAGTTATGTCGCAACGGGAATCAAAGAAAGCAAAGCCATTTTACTAGCACACCATGGTTTAATCACTTGCGGAGAAAACCTAGATAAAGCCTTATGGCTCGCACAAGAAGTAGAAGTATTAGCGTCTTGGTATTTGAAATTACTCTCTACAGGCTTAGAAATTCCACTGCTCAGCAAAGAGCAAATGCAGGTAGTGTTAGGTAAATTCCACACCTATGGATTACGTATTGAAGAATCCTAAATCTTGTTATACCCCATCACTTACATGAGGAAAACATTATGAACGCCAAAGTTTTAGAAAAGAAATTCATCGTCCCCTTTGTGCTTATTACTAGCTTATTTGCTCTTTGGGGATTTGCCAACGACATTACCAATCCGATGGTTGCGGTATTTCAAACAGTAATGGAAATTCCAGCCTCAGAAGCGGCATTGGTACAATTAGCTTTTTATGGAGGATACGGCACAATGGCTATTCCTGCGGCATTATTTGCCAGTCGCTATAGCTACAAAGCGGGGATTCTTCTGGGGCTTGCTCTTTATGCAATAGGTGCATTTTTATTTTGGCCAGCTGCACAATATGAAATATTTAATTTCTTTTTAGTCTCCCTTTATATTTTAACCTTTGGGCTTGCTTTTTTGGAAACCACTGCCAATCCTTATATTCTTGCAATGGGAGATCCGCAAACAGCTACACGTCGTTTAAATTTCGCACAATCATTTAATCCGCTTGGTTCAATAACAGGTATGTTTGTTGCTTCCCAGTTAGTCCTAACGAATCTTGAATCTGACAAACGTGATGCTGCAGGAAATTTGATTTACCACACCCTGTCTGAAGCAGAAAAAATGGGGATTCGCACCCATGATTTAGCTGAAATTCGCGATCCTTACATAGCACTTGGTTTTGTCGTAGTTACAATGTTTATTATCATTGGGTTGAAAAAAATGCCTGCTGTAAAAGTAGAAGAAAGTGGACAAATTAGCTTTAAAAGTGCAATAAGCAAACTGGCTAAAAAAGCTAAATATCGTGAGGGTGTGATCGCACAAGCCTTTTACGTGGGTGTTCAAATTATGTGTTGGACATTTATCGTACAATATGCTGAACGTTTAGGCTTCACTAAAGCTGAGGGGCAAAACTTTAACATCATTGCTATGGCTATTTTTATTAGCCGTCGCTTTATTAGCACGGCATTAATGAAATATTTAAAAGCAGAATTTATGCTGATGCTCTTTGCTATTGGTGGTTTTTTAAGTATTCTCGGAGTTATCTTTATTGACGGTGTATGGGGTCTATACTGCCTAATTTTAACCTCAGGTTTTATGTCTTTAATGTTCCCTACCATTTATGGTATTGCCCTCTATGGCTTAAAAGAGGAATCGACATTAGGAGCTGCAGGTTTAGTAATGGCTATTGTAGGCGGCGCATTAATGCCACCACTACAAGGAATGATTATTGACCAAGGCGAAGTTATGGGACTTCCAGCAGTAAATTTCTCCTTTATCCTACCATTAATCTGTTTTGTAGTAATTGCCATTTATGGCTTCAGAGCTTGGAAAATACTTAAATAGCCAAAATATTGTTTTTATCTGCATCATTAAGAGTATATTTAAGCTTCTTCACTCAAATGATGCAGATTATGAGCATAAAATCTAACAGACTGAAAGTACTTATACTTGAAAAAACTAAACAGGATCTAGTTAAACAGATAACGAATGGCACGCCCTAAAGGATTCGAACCTTTGACCCACGCCTTAGAAGGGCGTTGCTCTATCCAGCTGAGCTAAGGGCGCATTCAAAGGATTTCTTTTATAAAAATTTCAAGAAAATACGAAAGAAGTGGTCGGCGAGATAGGATTTGAACCTACGACCCACTGGTCCCAAACCAGTTGCGCTACCAAGCTGCGCTACTCGCCGACAAGTGCGGTCAATTATAAGTTTGTTTTTATTTCAGTCAATGAAATTTTTGATTTTTCAACTTGATTGTTCAAAATTATTCCACTTTAGGAAAAATCCCCCTTTTTCATTGTAAAAAAATCATTGTTCGTTAAAATAGCAAACGCTTTCTTTTTCATCACATAATCATATTAAGGATAGCTCAATGACCGCAAAAATCATCTCTGGTACTGAACTTTCAAAACAAATTAAAGCTAATTTAGCAGATAAAATAACCCATTATATTGAACAAGGAAAACGCGCTCCAGGACTTGCTGTAATCCTCGTTGGTGCTGATCCTGCCTCGCAAATTTATGTGGGCAATAAACGTAAAAGTTGTGAAGAAATTGGTATTCTCTCTAAATCTTATGACCTCCCTGAAACAACTACGCAAAATGAATTATTAGCGATTATTGACCAACTTAACGCAGATAAAAATATTGACGGTATTTTGGTGCAACTCCCCTTACCAAAACAAATTAATGCGGAAGCCATTATTGAACGTATCGATCCTAAAAAAGATGTAGATGGCTTTCATCCTTATAATGTTGGGCGGTTATGCCAACGTATTCCAACTTTACGAGCTTGTACACCTTATGGTGTGATGAAACTATTAGAAACAACGGGCATTGATTTACACGGCAAGCACGCAGTAATTGTAGGCGCATCTAATATTGTCGGTCGCCCAATGTCTTTAGAATTATTACTAGCAGGTGCAACCGTCACAGTAACACATAGATTCACTAAAGATTTAGAAAACCACGTTCGCCAAGCAGATATACTTGTCGTCGCGGTAGGTAAACCAAATTTAATTTCTGGCGATTGGATCAAAGAAAGTGCGGTAGTAATTGATGTTGGAATTAACCGTGTAGATGGAAAATTAGTAGGCGATGTAGAATTTGACAAAGCAGCCGAAAAAGCGGCGTATATTACGCCAGTACCTGGTGGTGTTGGACCAATGACTGTTGCAATGTTGATGAGCAATACGCTTTATGCTTATGAACACAATAAATAGCTTTTGTATAGAACTGTTATAAAAAATGGGTTAAAGCTTTCATTTGCTTTAACCCATTTATTTAAATGGCTTTATTGTACTTCTCACGTTTAAATTTATAATCTTCAATCATCATTTAAACTTAAAAGTAAACAATCCTATATCATTTAAGCCAGAACATATAAGCTACAGTGGCAATCACGACAACACAGACTAAATTCAGTAAGAAACCAACTTTGACCATTTCACTTTGTTTTACTTGACCAGATCCAAATACAATTGCATTTGGTGGCGTCGCCACTGGTAGCATAAAGGCACAAGATGCACCAATACCAATAATTAATGCTAAACCAATTTCTGGCATACCCAATGATTGAGCGATAGAAATAAAGATAGGTACAAGTAACGCCGCACTCGCTGTGTTAGAAGTAAATTCAGTTAAGAAAATAATGAACGCCGCAACTAATAAACCAATAAGATAGAAATGTTGTCCATCAATCATAAAAACAATACTATCCGCTAAAATTTTACTTGCACCAGAATCCTTCAATACAGCACTTAATGTTAATCCACCACCAAAAAGCATTAATACGCCCCAATCGGTATTTGATTGAATTTGTTTCCAACTTGCAACACCTGTTGAACAAATAACAATTGCCGCCAATAGGGCTATGATACTATCAAAACTTGCAATATTTTTTTGTAAGCCTAGCAACTCTGAAATAAACGGATTAATTTTACCGCTAAATATCCACGTTAAAGCAATGACTGAAAAAATAATAAACGTCAATATACGCATAGGATTCATTTCAATATTTTCAAAGGTCTGTTCAAAATTGAGATGAAGTTTTGGTTTGAAAATAATGTAAAGAATCCCAATCATCAACGGCAACAAAATAATCATTATTGGTAAGCCATACCATAACCAATCAGAAAAAGTTAAATTTAAATTACTTGCTACAATTGCATTTGGTGGACTTCCTACAAGGGTTCCCATACCACCAATTGATGCACTATAAGCGATCCCTAATAGCACAAACACATAAGTATTATGATCTTTTTCACGATCAAGCTGGCTTAAAATACCCATTGCAAGCGGTAGCATCATTGCAGCAGTTGCAGTGTTACTCATCCACATAGAGAGAAAAGCTGTAATCAAAAAGAGATAAATAACTGCGATAAATAAATTACCGCGTGCTAGTGCCATAATCTTATTGGCAATCAATTTATCAAGTTTTTGAATATGCAATGCTGTCGCCAAGGAAAAGCCACCAAAAAATAAAAATATTGTCGGATCAGCAAAACCAACTAAAGCTTGTTTAGTGCTAACTAATCCCAATGCCACAGCCAAAAGTGGAACTAATAACGCAGTAATAGTAACGTGCAATGCCTCACTTAACCAAAGTACTGCGATAAAAGCTAATAATGCCAAACCAGAATTAGCTTTTGGTTCAAAAGGTAATACATTTAATAACACAAAAAACAGCACAATATCTAAAATAAAAATAATGCCGTTTTTATGACTTTTTAAAGATGCCATCTCACCCATAAAGTTCCTCCGTTAGGGCTATCACTTAAATAGGGTTCAATGTTAAATGAATGTTATAAAGATGCAACGAGCAATATTCAGAAATGTGATCGAGAACAACAAATTTTAATAAAAAACACGGTGTACTATTATCTTTATTCCAAAAATTGGACTATTCGCTCAAACAGAATTAAGTATATTTATTAATCATTTTATTTCCCTAAATATTCAAATTCATGCTATCATCAATACCAATAAAATATTGGTTCATATCAAAGGCAGGTTTTGCTGCTTTATCTTGACTTACAATTCGAGCTGGCACACCCGCTGCGGTGGCATATTCAGGAACAGGGTTAAGCACAACAGAGTTTGCGCCAATTTTAGCGTATTTGCCCACTTCAATATTACCAAGAATTTTTGCTCCAGCCCCAATCATAACACCCTTGCGTACTTTTGGATGACGATCGCCCGATTCTTTTCCTGTACCACCAAGCGTTACGCCTTGCAAAATTGAGACGTCATTTTCAATTACAGATGTTTCACCCACAACAATACCTGTTGCATGGTCGAACATGATTCCGTGGCCAATTTTCGCCGCAGGATGAATATCTACATCGAAAGCTACTGAAATTTGATTTTGTAAATAAAGAGCAAGGGATTTACGATTTTGATTCCATAAATAATGGGTAATTCGATAGCTTTGAATTGCGTGGAAACCTTTTAAATAAAGCAATGGAGTGGACCACAATTCTACAGCGGGATCTCGGTGGCGGACAGCTTGGATATCGCAGGCAGCACAATCAATAATCGAAGGATTAGCTTGATAGGCTTCCTCAATAATTTCTCGGAGAGAAATAGCTGGCATAATAGGATTGGCTAATTTGTTAGCCAATAAATAACTTAGCGCACCGCCCAGATTTTGATGCTTTAAAATTGTAGAGTGAAAAAAACTCGCAAGCATAGGTTCGTTTTCAGCAAGTTCTTTGGCTTCTTGGCGAATATGTTGCCACACATCTAATGTCATAATTTCTCCTTTTATTCGCCTTTACATTCTCGCCCCAAAAGGCTGATTGCTACATCTTTTGCACTTTTACCACAAAACAGCATTTGATAAATTTGTTCTGTAATCGGCATTTCCACACCTTGTCTTTGTGCAAGCACATAGGCTTCTTTTGTATTATAAAAACCTTCCACGACTTGCCCAATATTTTCCATAGCCGTTTGGGCATCTAATCCTTCACCTAGCATTAATCCAAAACGTCGATTGCGCGATTGATTATCGGTGCAAGTTAGCACTAAATCGCCCAATCCAGACATTCCCATAAATGTATTGGTATTTGCACCGAGCGAGATACCTAAGCGGGTAATTTCTGCAATACCTCGAGTAATCAGTGCTGTACGAGCATTTACACCAAGTCCCATTCCATCTGAAATACCTGCGCCAATTGCGATCACATTTTTAATTGCACCACCAAGTTGAACGCCAATCATATCCGAATTTATATAGACTCGAAAATGTTTACTACAATGAATACGAGACTGAAATTCCCGCGCGAATTGCTCGTTATTGGCAGCAAGCGTAATAGCTGATGGTAGACCTTGCGCTAATTCTTTTGCAAAAGTTGGTCCAGAAAGTACAGCTAGTGGATATTGCGTTCCGAGTTGTTCTTCAACTACAGTTTGTAGTAAACGCCCTGTGTTACGTTCCAGACCTTTTGTTGCCCAAATTAATCGGTGATGGGCTTTTAAGTGCGGTTTGATTTTTATAAGAATTTCACCGAAAGCATGGCTTGGCATCACGATTAAAATATCTTGAGAATATTCCATTGCTTGTGCAAGATTACTTTCTAAATGAAGATCCTCAGGAAAGATGACATCCGGCAAAAAACGATAATTTTGTCGTTCTGTCTGCATTTGTGCGATATGGGCGGGATTGTGCCCCCATAAGTAAGTGGGAGAACCATTGCGAGAAAAGGTAATTGCCAGTGCAGTTCCATAAGATCCCGCACCTAGCACAGTGATTGGTGTTTGCGAAGTTATCATATCCACAATTTATCCAGTAAAAGATGGAATAAGTATAGATATATTTGCACTCCCTATCAACTACAGGAAAATATTACTTATTCATTGGACGGAATTTAAACGGCACAATGGATATGCCATTTTTTCCATTTTGTAGTTGATAAAATTGAGGATAGTTAAAATTATGTTGAACGATATTGTAAGGATTTTTATCGCCTTCCTGTTTGGCATTTTGATAAAGCTGATTAATCTCCCGCACTTTTTCGTCTTTTTCTCCATCACAATGGCGATAGATTTCGAGATGATTAGATTCATCTAAAATGTAAACATTGAAGCTATGATCGGAATTATCTTCAAAAAAGAATTGTAGGAATCCTTCACTTGCGAAGGCATCCATTTCTGGTGGATAGCGACGACTTTCTTGGTTTGTCTCGCCATCTTCAATTGGCGTTTGTAAAACTTCGTCAAAATCTACCGCACTTTCAGCTTCATTACAGACCGATTCATTTCCGATTTCTTGTAAGCTGATCCCGCGATCTTCAAAAAATAATTGCCAGTTTTTACCCGCTACGCGTAAGCGCGACGTTTGGCAAGGTTGTTGAATATCGCCTACTTGGATGCTAACGCATCGATTGACTAATCCCATCACTAATTGTCGTAAATCTTGGCGATAACGTTCGCTATAACAATAGACTTGGATGAAATCTGGGCGATTAACGCCACGATAAATTTTGTTAGAAAGCACTTTTAGTGCAAGCAAAATAGCATTTTGCCCTTCAAAATGGAGCGTTCGGATTTCGTTCCACACGTTGCGATAAGTAAAATCGATACTGCCTACAAGGCTTTGTTCGAGCGATCCAAAACTAAATAAATCTCGCGATGAAATACCTGTTAATACTTCTTCTACTTTGGATGTTGGATCTACGGTAAGATTTATGGCAATAAACAGGCTACGAATTTCGCATTGATTCAATAAATCGCTATTTTTAGGTTGTTTGGCAATTGTGCTTGGAAAAGACTGACGTAAGTTAGTGACAAAGCGTTGTAATGTATTTAAAGTCACATTTTTGCTAAAAATTGACAATTCAGTTTTTTCAGTGAGTAAATGATTGAAATAAGCCCAAGAAACTAATTTATTCAGGCTTTCTCCGTATTCAATCACACGTTCTTTAGAGAACATAATATGGTGCGTTGGTTGATTGATAAGATACCAACCATCTTTAAAATGTTTATTACCGAGAACTTCCACAAAAGTCAGGTGTGCTTCTGATAAATTGTGAGATATCTGTGTGTTGAGTAAGGACACTTTGCCGGGAAGTTCTTCAAAAGCAGTATAAAGTTTGCGAGAAAGAATGTTGATATCTTGTGGCACGACGCTCGAGTGAATGTGATGCTTTCGTGCAAATTCCACTAAATTACGATAGCTCAACATTAAAAATTTCATTATGTTATCGTGGTTTTCTTTTACTGCCTTAATTTTCCAAAATGGACGCTTATTGAGATGTTTTACCGTTTCTGTAGACCATCCCCATTCTTGCGCAAGGATTTCCATATAACGAATACGCCAATTATTAGTTTGGTAACGCGCAAAATCTTCCGTTGCTTTCACATAGAAACAACGGCGCACAAAATCCAAACGTTTAAATTCAGAAAGTGCGGTTAAATATTGGGTTACTTTTGCAAGAATGGCAATGTAAGGATCAAAATGGTGATCAGGATTGGTATTGTCTGTAAGTAAATCTCGCTTAAAAGTGCGGGCAATTAAGCAAGTGTTCGGGTATTCTTTGGAATAGGCTTCCAACAACAAAATTTTGAGCACAGATTTATAGGGCGAATCAATCCCTTTATAAAGATGCCATAAACTGGCACCGAAATATTCGTTTGCAGAAAATTGTCCTAAACCGCCGAAATCCACCCAATCATTTGGATCAATTTCCCCTTCCGTAATTAAACGCGCCACCTCTTTTTCATAGTCTTTTTCATTTTCCACCCATAAATGCAACCAAAGTAGAGGTTTACCAGCCAAACGTACGGCGGAGCGATAGAACTCATCAAGCAATAACATATATTGCGCAGAGCCGCTATTTTCAATAGTTAGTGGATCAGCATAATGTTCATTGCGGAAACGTTGTTGATCCATCAAATAAAAATTAATTTCCACATTAAATTGCATTGCCCATTCACTAATCCGCTTGGCTTTTTGAGTAAGAAGTGTATATTCATCTGGACTCAAGCCATCACGGACACAAATCCAAGTATCAAGATCTGAAGAAGAGGTTTGACTTATTGAGCCAAAGCTACCCATTACATAAACGCCTAGAATTGGTGGTAAAACTTCGTGAAAATTTACCGCACTTTTGAGTGTTGATGGCTTATGATCGGCATAGTGAATACTGTATTCATTGGTGAGCCATTTTTTTTGATAATCAGAAGCAAGGAAATTCGCAATGCCAGAGGGGGCGTGAATAACATAGCCGGGAAGTTGCGGATGGTTTAGGTGTAGAAGTAAAGGTGCAATCGCTAAAACGTGTTGGAATGCATCACCTGAACCTTGTAATGCACGCTCAAAACGGCGTTGATCCAAGACGCTAACCCATTGTTTTGCTTGTGCTAGATTACATTCCACGTGGTGTCCCTACCAGAACAACAAAAATTGGCGAACAATTTACCACTTAGGGAGTATAAATGCAAAAAAATGTGACATAAATCACAATTTTTTTAAAATATATTATAAGTTTTACCTATCAACAATCAAAATGACTTTTTTACCTAAGAGTGGTAGGATAGCAGCTAATTTTATTGCGTAAATAGCTTAATTCTGCCGATATAAAAATCTATATTTTCTATTATTAGTGGATAGCTTGATATTTTTCTTATCAACGCAAAAGTATTATAAAATACCTTACTCAATATCACTTATTAAGGAATTGATATGGCAAAAGAGCAACCTAACGATCTCACTGAACAACTCACAGATACGCAAAAAACAGCAGTTGAACAAACTGAAACAATGCAATCTGTTCCGCAAACTATTGTGAAAAAAACAGGTACAGCATTAAGTTTATTCGCAATACTTGTTGCGCTAAGTATTGGTGGAGCTGGATACTATTTTGGTCAGCAGCAAATGGCTAAAATTCAACAGAAATTAACCGCACTTGAAAATCAAACGGGAGCAGATCTTTCCTCAAATAATACCAACAACAATAAACGACTTACACAATTAGAACAGGGTTTAAAAACTGCACAAGAAAATATAGCGCAACTGGAACAATTGATTGTGAGCAAAACAGGGGAAATAACATCCTTACAAACTCAAATGAAACAAATAAATCAGCTTGCCATCGCACAGCAACCTAGCGATTGGTTATTTTCCGAAGCTGATTTTTTACTAAATAATGCCCTGCGTAAACTTGTTTTAGATAACGATGTTGATACAGCGGTTTCTTTATTAAAATTAGCTGATGAAGCCCTCGTCAAGGTTAATAATTCACAGGCAAATGAAATTCGTAGTGCAATCAATCAAGATTTAAAACAACTCCTTTCACTTTCAAGTGTGGATCAAAATGCGGTAATGCAAAAACTGTCACAGCTTGCAAACACAGTCGATGAATTACAAGCTTTGAATGTAAATTTTGATGAAACATCTAAAAATAATGATAAATTATCGAACAACATTACTGACTGGCAACAAAATATTGAAAAAAGTGCAACCTCTTTCCTAAATCATTTTATTCGTATTTCGCCAAAACAAAATTCAAATAAAAAAGAATTACTTGCACCAAATCAAGATATTTATCTTCGTGAGAACATTCGTCTACGTTTACAGCTTGCAATTATGGCAGTTCCTCGTCAGCAAAATGAACTTTATAAGCAATCTCTAGAAGCTGTTGCTTCTTGGGTTCGTAGCTATTTTGATACAAACGCTGAAGTAACACAAAATTTCTTAAAATTAGTAGATGGATTGACTGATACTTCTATTTATGTAGATGTACCAGAGCAATTAAAAAGTTTAACATTACTTGACAAATATCTTAATCGTACAGCTTTAGATCTACAAAAAGTGGAAATTGAAGCAGACAAGGCGATTGATACAATGCCTCAAGTAGAAGCTGTTAAACCAACACAATCTGAATCACAACAATAAGGATAAGTCTATGTTTAGAGTGCTTTTTTTAATGCTGACATTGCTTGTAGGACTTGTAGCAGGGCCTTATATTTCTGGTCAGCAAGGTTATGTGCGCATTGAGACAGCAAATCGTATTATAGAAATGTCCATCACTACCTTAGTGATTTTTTTCATTATTTCTTTAGCAATAATTTATGCTTTTGAATGGGGCATCACTCGTTTCTTTCGTTTAAGTCGTAGCTCTTATCAATGGTTTTCTAATCGCAAACGTGTAAAAGCACAAAAACAAACCCTTGAAGGCTTGGTAAAAATGAATGAAGGGGATTACGCTAAAGCAGAAAAATTAATTGGCAAAAATGCTAAACATTCTGCTGAACCTGTACTAAATCTCATCAAAGCAGCAGAAGCCGCTCAACAACGTGGCGACGAATTTAGTGCAAATCGCTATTTAATTGAAGCAACAGAATTAGCCGGCTCTGATAATTTGCTCGTGGAAATTGCCCGTACTCGCATTTTATTGCAACAAAACAAGTTACCTGCAGCGCGCAGTTCTGTAGATAGCTTATTAGAAATGGCTCGTCGCAATAAAGAAGTATTAAAACTCGCAGTAGAAATTTATCTTCGTTCTAAAGCCTATCAAGCTCTAGATAAAATTTTAGACAATGTTGCGAATAGCGGTTTATTCAATGATGAAGAATTCAAAGATCTTCGCTCTAAAACCGAAAATGGTTTACTCGACGAGAAAATGAACGAAGAAGGAATTGATGGCTTACTAACTTGGTGGAATCAGCAACCTCGTCATCGCCGTAACAATATTGAACTTAAAATTAGCCTTATTCAACGTTTAATTGACTGTAATGATCATGAATCAGCTACTGAATTGACATTTGAAATACTGAAAAAACTCGGTGACAATACAGCAATCAGTTTACCTCTTTGTACTCAAATTACACGTTTACAACCAGAAGATAACAGTAAACTTCTCAAGCTAATAGAAAAACGTGCAAAACGTGTGGATGAAAAACAAAAATGCTGTATCAATCGTGCTTTGGGTTATTTATATGTTCGTAACAATGAATTTCTTAAAGCAGCAGATGTATTCAAAAACGTGATCGCTTGCCCTGAACAATTAGAACAAAATGATTTGATGATGGCATCTTATGTATTTGAACAAGCGGGCGATAAAGCATTAGCTGAACAAGTTCGCCAAGAGAGTTTGAAATCAATGATGGCAATTCAGGATGTCATTCCAGAAAGTGCGGAAGAAAAAACAGAAGAAAATTCAACCGCACTTTTAGAAAGCAAATCTGAGTAGCTCAACTAAAAAGACAAAACGCACTTCAAATGAAGTGCGTTTTTTGTTGTTTTGAATCTAAAACTATATATTTTTCAGTTTATTAGAATATAACACCAAACAGAGTGCGATCACCATAATCAAAATTGCTCCTGCAAATAAGATGGTATCCACCGAGCTTTCATGATTAACAATGATTAAACGCAACATCGCAGTGATCCCAGCATAAATAAAATAGCGTAAAGAGAAGTGATATCCGCTTTTAAAATACTGCACAATCAAACCAATAAACCCGAAATATAAGAAAAACATTACTGCTTGTTCAGCAACATCATAAGGTACAACAGACGAAGTGTTAAGCACCATCATAGATAAAGTATAAGTTATTTTTACAAGGGCAATAATAAGCACAATCGCTAGCGCAATCAACGCTGTGCAAAGCACGATTTTCAATACATCAGTAATGATTCGTGGCAATTTTTCTAATTCTGGGACTCTTCCATTTTTATTCCTTACAACAAAATTAAGACTCGTATACTAATGTAAAATTATAAAACTGGTCAAAATTATTTAAAAATAATGTTCAAAAAACTATTACTTATAATATTAAACAAAATTAATTATTAGAAATTATTATATTCCTACGCATTTAAATGCGATCACATAATAAAGTTTATGAATAAATGTCACATTTACACTACAAGAATAGGATTATTTCTCACAAGAAAATTTTTACAATGTAGTAAATTATTGAAAATGAAAGGTTTTTTATGGCAGGGGCGGAGAGGCTCGAACTCCCAACACCCGGTTTTGGAGACCGGTGCTCTACCAATTGAACTACGCCCCTATTGGTATCAATAAACTATGATATGAATTGGCGGAATGGACGGGACTCGAACCCGCGACCCCCTGCGTGACAGGCAGGTATTCTAACCAGCTGAACTACCACTCCGCTAAAAATGATGATTGGCAGTGCCTTACTCTCACATGGGGAAACCCCACACTACCATCAGCGTTACAACATTTCACTTCTGAGTTCGGTATGGTATCAGGTGGATCTATTGCACTATCTCTGCCAAAAATTTTTTATTTTTTTAATTTACTCAATGAATAAACTAAAAAAATAAAACCTGGCGGTGCCCTACTCTCACATGGGGAAACCCCACACTACCATCGGCATTACAGCGTTTCACTTCTGAGTTCGGTATGGTCTCAGGTGGGTCCACCGCACTATCGCCGCCAGGATAATTCTTT
>NZ_QQIK01000007.1:0-45540 GCF_003494325.1 Haemophilus influenzae | reverse complement strand
ATTTTGAATATTCTTCCGTTCGTGGCACATACAATAAAGCAAAGTATATGCCACAACGGATCGAATATATGCAGTGGTGGGGGAATTTTGTAGAAGAGGCATCTGATGGGAAAGCATTAATGGGCTGTTAAGATGAATAGCAGCCTGATTCAATTCTTTCAATGTAATCATTTATTTGTGCATCAGTCCAAAAGTTATTCCCACCGACTAGATGAGGCTTTGGAAAATTGGGGTCGTTTTTTATCCTTCTGTAAATTGTTGGTGCGCTCATATCTAATAAAGCAGAAACAGTTTTCAAATTATGTAATTTTCTTGTCGTAGATTCCATATTTCCTCCAATAAAAACCGCCCTTATGGGCGGTTATAACGGTTTATTTTAGTTAGCCCACTTCATCTAACTTATTCATCTTTTTGTAAAGAGGATAGGGCGATTTAATGGGTTGTAAATGGGTTTTAAAAATCGTTCGGGTCGTCGTCTTCCTCTAGCTCTATCACATCAAGCCGTTGAATAACTTCAAATTTAGCTAAAAAACGCAGTCTGTTCTCAAAATCACCATCTCTCCATACATACATAACTTCGCGTTCCGGTTCTTCAAACATATCCCAGGAATAAGCGTTTTCTTTCGCGATATGTAAAGCGACATTATCAAAACACCTACTTTCATCTTCCCATGTATTTCCATCATCATTGTTTGTAGGATTGTTACTTTCCAATGCGTAACGATATAAATATTTAGCCATAATTTATTCCTCCGGTGGTTGTGGTAGCGGTTGCCAATAAATAACCTCCACTTCCTCGCCAGGGTTTTCATCCGATTCCCAATACGGAATTAAACAACCTTCACAATCCGACTTATCGTCATATAAATACCAGCCAAGACCAACAGCCCAATGATCACCATCCTCAGTAAAATAAATTAGGTGTTTGTTAGTTGCATTACGATACTCTAAGTCGGTAGAAAATGGTTCTGGTAGTTCGTTTGCACAATTAATCCAGCCATTATTTTCACTCATTTTTCCCCTCCAAAATTGCTTTGCGTTTTGCTTTAATAATTGGCGTAACTACCCGTTTAATCGCCAGTTGCAATTCACCTATAAAGGTCTCATCTTTCATATTGTCAAATGCAATACCCATCAACTTCGTCAAACACACCACCTTCCCAGTCTAATAGCACGATATTTCCGCCTAACACTTGCGTATTTTTTGATATTTTAAGTTGATCACGTTGGTAGTCGTCCATTTCAACTTCGATTGTTATGCGGACTTTTTGGGTTATTTCATTGCTCATTTCCTACTCCTTTTCCTTTGTAACTTGGATATTCAGATCTCAAAATCCGATAACAATTTGTTTTTAACTCAAAAATGCTTCTCGGCAGAGCGTTAATAGGCAATGTTTTACAGGCTCTCCCGGTGTCGTCCATACCATACGGCACGCCGATTGAACGCCAACATCGTGCGGCTTGTACCGCTACGTTTTTAACCACCTCTGAGTTAATCACAAAGCTATTTGGCCCAACGCGTTGTAACAAAACACCTTGTGCCATAAGTTTTTTTACCCGTCGTCTAAATTGACTTCCACTTAATCCGGAGCCTGCAATAAGTTGGCTTACACCTAATATTGCAAAGTCTTCTGCTCTTTTCTCTGCATGATCATCGCTATACGTGCCAACACTGCCACCGATATACGTTACCAAGGTGTGTTGTGCGATGCGGTCTAATGTTTCATCCCAGATATACTCAAGGATATGTTCGTCTAGCACTTTCATATCTTCCCCAATCTCATTCTCATCCCTGACAACCGCTCAGAACATTTAAGCCATTCTGTGAATCCTTTCATGCTTGCTCCTAATATAAATCTTCTGAAAATAAAATATCAGCGTTAGGTGAGCCTGATAACCGTATAACTTGCCCTTGCTCTTTGGCAATTTCCATCGCCTCTATGCGCCCAACAAAACGACCTTTATTAGTTAGAAACCCTTGTTCCCAATCTAAAAGAGCATACTTGTATTGTTTTTCTAATTCTTTAATCTGCTTACGCATGAATGGGTCATAGTGTCTTAAACCATATACTTCATGGATAATCTCACCGCCATCTTCATTTGTACCATCTCTTTCATCTACAAACACTTGGCAAGCAGAGCATACAATTCTTTCAGGAATATCTACATATTCTCTTTTTTGGTTTAAGAGTTTAATAAATTCATTGAATAATGTTTGTCTTTCTTCAGGCGTTTGTTGTTTGATTAAATTAATAATATCCATCACTTACTCCATCATACTCTTCATAAAATCAAGCCATTTTTGAGCATCTTCTTTTGTGCGGAAACATTGACCATTTATCATCAAGTTAGCTGCACAATCTGCATAAAACGAAAAATATCTAATCACTCCATCGCTTAAATAGAAAAACTCATCGCCAATATGTGGTTTAAACGGCTTAGGTAAAGTGCTTGTGTCGAATTTTGGATCAAGTTTTTTTACAAAGAACCATTCCATGGTCAGATTAGCGAGCCATGGTTGGATGATGCCATCTTCCGGCTGCATCACAAACTCGCCGTTTTTAGTTTTGGCGATAACTTTTAGAGGTAAATCAGGATTACCATCACATAGCACTAGAAAATTCTCCTTGTAAGCCTTTTCCAACACTTGTTCTGAGGTTAGTTTATGTTCTTCCCACATTCCGACAATATCAAGACCACCTTGACATGAACAGTAAGCACCGCAATCTTTCCAGTTTTCCGATGCGCCCTTGATAGTACCATCTTTATTAAAAATAATGCCTAGCAATGGATAAATTTCAGTGGATCCGCCCGGATATGAAAATTCATCAGGAATGCGGTAATAAACTATAGCTTTCAAACCATTACGTAATTTAACAGGCTCGCCATTTAAAGCTGCATCTAAGTTAAATTCTTTCATTTTCTATCTCCATTAAAACAAAAGGCACTCACTTGGAACGCCTATTGGATTTATTTGTTTAAATAATTAATCATTCTTTCCCCGATCCACTTAATAACCGGTACAGCCATACTATTGCCGATAGCTTTATAGCGCGGACTGTCAGGGCAATCATTCGCAAGTTTATTGCGATATGGGATTTGCGTGTAACCTGGCGGAAAGCCCTGTAGTTTTTCGCATTCTGAAGGTGTAAGTTTGCGGACTGTTAAGCCATTAAAAACACCGTGAATATCTGTAGTTGTTAATGTGTAACTTACTCCGCTGTCATCAAATCCATTGCCATTTCCGCCGTTATGCGGTTGTCTGCCGATAGTGTTACCAGCAAGAGCAATGCAAGGGATATTATTACCGCCAGTCCCCATGCGCGCCGTTAGTGTCGGCGTAGTATCATCATCTTGTATGCGTACTACGTCGGAGCGGTGAGCAATATCAAATAAGATATTTTCTCGCCCGCCGTTACGACCTAAGCAATGCGCGGTGGTGGATGATATTATCGGATCTTGCGTGCCGTGTACTACAAGAATTTCCGACCCGCCACCAAGCGCACCACCACTAGCAGTTACTACCCCCCCCACTGTGGATCGGATATACGTTCCAAAGCTACTTTCAGTGTAGGCGGTAATGTTTTTTTCCGCGCTTTTGCCCGTCTCAATATCCCCGCACAAGCTTTTGCGCTCAATGAGTATCTGGGCGACACTTCGCGGTCTAGCACTTGCCACAACAAACACCCGACGGCGTCGTTGGGCAACTCCGAAGTATTGAGCATCGAGGATTCGCCACGCGATAGTGCGGGCTGAATGCACATAACCAGAGTTTGCCCATCTTGCCCCTGCCGGTTGTAATGGCTCACGTTCTTGAGCCAATCCAGCCAGAAAGTGTCCGAATGCGTTGTCCTTGGTGGATAGGACACCTGGTACGTTTTCCCACAGCAAAATGCATGGCTGTTTACCGTCTTGGTATCTAACATAGTCAATAGCCTCTAATATGTGTATCAACATTAAAGTGAGATTTCCTCGTTCGTCATCTAGCGAGTTTCGCAGTCCAGCTATCGAAAATGCTTGACAAGGTGTACCACCAACAAGCACATCAGGCGCAGGAATTTCACGGTTTAAGATTTTTTCGGGTAAGGTGGTCATATCCCCAAGATTTGGGATGTTGGGATAATGATAAGTAAGCACGGCACAAGGAAAAGGTTCAATTTCACTAAACCAAAGTGGCTTACCTAAGCCTTTCCATGCCACACTTACTGCTTCAATCCCTGAACAGATTGAACCGTAGGTAAACATAGTGCGGTTATTTTTTCCTCTGTTTTGGATTAATCACAGGCAACACAGGCACAATCGGTTTTGCTGTTGTAGCTGTTGTTGATGGGCTACTGCGGTTTTCATTTATCCAGTCAAATAGTTCCTCCCACGAATCGTAGTCAAGTTTGTGGAATGCGTTATTTCGGTCGCTTGCCCAGCGTTTCAGATGCTCATTAATATCGCGAGTAATTACCTCTCGAGTATTACTGCTTAACACGCTCCAGTAGGTTTTAACATCGTGAATAGTTTCGCTAACGATATAAGTATGTCGTGGCAAGCTGTATCGGACGTGACTAATCATTAAATTTTGGAATTTATGTAAGGGGAGTTTGATGTTAATTTCATTCATTTTCGTTTGCTTTTCTTTTTACGTTTACTAAAAATACGTTCTTGTTTTATTGCTCTAAGCTCAGTTTCAAGCGTCGCATTTTCTCGTTTTAGTTGATTGTTCTCAGCTTCCAGACTTTTAATTAATTCACCCAATTTTCGTAGCTTCAATTCATGGAGTTCGATAGATTTATCAATATGTTTATCCAATCGTCTAAGATCGTCTATCAGGACTTTTTCAGCTAGCCGTTTAAGTAATCTCATAATCTATCCCTAATCCCGCCAAATTCTTTTATTAGGCTATCCACTGTTTTACCAAGCACGCTCGCCATTAAGACAAAGTCTACATCAAAACGAGCAGTTACATCTTCTTTTACAATATCATCGTTCTGCTCGGTGATATTGTCGTCAAATTTCAGGCGTTTCAGCGTGCCATCTTCGATTAATACGAATTTAAGGTTGTTTTCCCACTCAAGCGCGAGTTTAGAGATCAAGCCATTTTGAACAAGCTCAATAATTTCCTCGTCTTCAACATCTTTTTGCTTGCAGTGAATAACGCCAAGATCTTCTTTTTCGCGGATTTCCACTTCCTTACGCAAGATTAGCCAATCAGGTGCAGTATCTGTAACCCATCTTGTCATTACTTCACACGGCGCACAGTTAAACGCCAACGGTACTACTGGCAAGCTACCAAGCGATTTACGCAAAAGTGCAAGTGCATCTTCGGCTGTTTTACTTGATGCAGCATCAACAAAGATAAGTTGTTTCATTGTGTCGATGTAAAGTGCGGTCGTTTTGATTCGAGAAAATGCCTGCGGAAGTAGGGTGGCTATCACATCATCTTTTAGGGATAATCGTTCTACTTTCTTTAATTTTCGCTGTTCTTTTTCTTCTAGCGCAGTGATTCGTTTATTGAGTTCACGATTCACAACTTCCACAGGCAAAATTTTCTCTTCACGTTTGGCTACAAGTAATATTCTTCCATCCGCTTGATGAGCTAAGTTTTCGCTGGTGGCGAGCGGAGCAGACCAGCCGAAATGGCTAACATCTGCCGAACCACACGGAGTAAATTCACATTCTTTGAGTTGTTTTTCGATATTCTCAAAGTCTATTTTTTTTTGTTAATTGGTAAATAATTGCATTTTTGAACCAGTACATTTTTATTATTCCTCATAAATAAAAAGCCGCTAATTAATAGCGGCAGATTTTAAGCATCATCTTCAAAGGTAATAGCCGATTTCCTCACCATCACCACCATAGATAGGTTTCCTATATAGTTTTAGTCATCTTTAACCTCAACAAACTTACCTATCTCATCTAGTGTGTACCAAGTATCAGCTTTGATGTTATTTTCACCGACTTTTGATGCTTTGATATGGATTAGCTCGCCCTCATGATTGCGATACACGCAGACAATTGCACCATCGATACTCGCCTTAGCTTTAGATTGCCAACCAAGCGCAACAGCTATAGATTGCTTGCCAGATACTTCCACTGCCGACAGATCGCCAGTATTAGTCGCTGCCGACAGATCGCCAGTATTAGTTGCTACCGACTGATAGCCTGTATTAGTCGCTGCCGACAGATCGCCAGTATTAGTTGCTACCGACCAACTACCAGTATTAGTTGCTACCGACCGATCGCCAGTATTAGTCGCTGCCGACAGATCGCCAGTATTAGTTGCTACCGACTGATAGCCTGTATTAGTCGCTGCCGACAGATCGCCAGTATTAGTTGCTACCGACAGATCGCCAGTATTAGTTGCTACCGACTGATAGCCTGTATTAGTTGCTACCGACCCATTGCCTGTATTGGATTTCTCGGCTGCATCCCAATCAACTTTACCTTTTATCCATTCAACGGCTTTTTTTACCATTTCCGGTAAGTTAATTTCGGTTTCGATCGTGATTTTTGCAGATGCAATTTTTGTATCATCACTATCTTTTGATGTTTCGCCACTCATTTTAACTACAGCAAATTTACTTACCGCTGGACTGTAATAGCTAAGCACATCAAGCGGATATTCGCAGGCGTGAAATCCACTCTTACAAGCCTTAACATCACCTTTATGCTCATACGTTTTGCCTATCTCATACTGATAACCTCGACAAGTCCAGTCTTGGTTAAACCCTTTATAAGCAATAATTTCTTTGTTTTCTTCAGTCATTTTTGGTCTCTCAAATTTAGATAATAAAAAAGCCACTATTGGTTAGTGACTTATCATGTAGTTCAAAACGGAATATCGTCATCAAGCCCATCTTGTTCTGCCGCTGCGCTTAATGGGTCGGGTTTTTCTTTGCTTTTGCTCGGCTGTTGTGTTTCATCGCCTGACTTCGTATCTAGCATTTCAAACGATTGTGTCGCTACTTTAAGTGCGGTGCGATTATTGCCGTTTTGGTCTTGCCAGCTTTCCTGTACTAGTTTTCCTGTTACGCAGATTTTTGAGCCTTTTTGCAGATATTGTCTTGCTACATCAGCAGAATTGCCATGCACCACAATAGGTATCCAATGCGTACGTTTAACTGTATTACCTTGTTTATCTCGGTAATCATCGCCGATAGCAAGATTAAATGTGGCAATTTGCCCGCCATTTTGGAATTGGCGGATTTCTGGGTCACTGCCTAAATGACCGACTAATATCACGGTGTTGGTATTACGTGCCATTAGCGCATCTCCTGTATAAGTTGTTGATAATATTCTTGAGCAATTTCTACCCGCTCTTTGATTTTCTCAATGACTTTCTCATCACGTTTAATTGTGACCGTCGTGATACGTTTTTCTTGGGGGATTTGCTCAACCAAGTCAATGTATCTGTTTGGGTCGTCATAGCTTGATAATTGGTCATAAGGGGTAGGCAGGAGGACAAAATCAATTTGCGCCTCATCACAATCCCATAACCACATATAGCCTTGCATTTGTGCGTCATACCCCGCTTTTTTGGCTTTTTCTTCTGCCTCATCAGCAAAAAAAGGGTGTGAGCCAATATCCCAAGAACATTTAGTGTCTATGATTAATCTTCGGCTTGGCACATAAATATCGCACTCGCCTGTAATCCAATCGTTTTCACGCCTTTCCGTGTTCTTTTTAAGAGGTAATCCACGCTTACGACCGCTTAACTTAATGGCTTGTTCTTCTAGTGCGATACCTTTCTCGGTGTATTTATTCCCCTCAAAATCTCGATAACCGAATAAATCAAATTTCACTATCTTTCTCACCGCACTTTTTGCTGTAGCAGATATTCCATTACCGCTTTTAGGCTTTACCATTAAATCAGCCAAGCCAGAGCATTTAGCTTTGAGTTGGTACATTTCCATTCTCAATTGCCTCCAACTCCGCAATCTGCTCTTGGCTAAACTCATAAGCCCCGCTATCACAAAGTTCTTGCAGGGTGGTTTCGCCATTGGTAATGCTTTGTTTGCATTGTTCGAATGTGGCTTCATCAACAACCGCTAAAAATTCCGCTTCTTGAATATTGTCGGTGTAGTTGAACTCTTGATTTTCTACATCTTTCACAACGGCTTGGTCGGCTAATACGGCTTGTTGCATTTCAACAGAGAGTGGAGCTTGTTTTGATAGCAATAACTTAGTTACGGTTTTTAATGCCATTGCCTCGAAGTTATCGTGCCATACGCCATAGCCTTTTTTAAATGTTTGACTGTAGCGTTGAGCGTGTTTGACGATGTCATCGTGACTCATATAGAGTTCAGCCGAAAAATCGTTTACCAGTTTAAAATAGGCGTAATAGCCGATTGGATTTTCGTTTTGTTCAGGCTCTTGCTCCCAGTCGAACTCAAAACCATTGATGAAATCTTTTTTGATAAGTTGCTTTTTGTACACAGGCAATGCGACTAAGCGTTTAAATTGCCCGCTACGTTGTGCCAGTTGGATAAAGCCTTTATAGCCAATTTGGAATTGCGCTTCGGTTTTCTTTTCCTTGTTGTTTCTGAAAGGGACGATGTAGGCAAAGCCTAAGCCATTTTGTAGTGGCAAATTCAATGTCGCTGCCATACAAGCGGCGTTAAAAATGCTCATTGGGTCTGCTGTTTTAAGCATTGCATTGCTATTGGCAATTTGCATAACACTTGTTGCAAAGGTTGCCGCATTTTTGCCAACAAGTTCCTTAATCTTATTTTGCACATTCGCACTTTCAAAAAATGTTTTAAGTGCAGGTGGCTGTTTATTTTGTTGATGTTGGACTTGGTTTGTCATCTCGCCCCTCCATTAATCTGGGTCATAATCATTCATTCTGTCGTTTAATTCACGCTCTGCGATTTTCTTAATCGCCTCTTGTCTATAAGGCTCATAACTTGCACCGCTACCAATAGCGAGCCAGAAATTATCGTTATCGCACAACATTTCCGTGAGTTCGTGATAATGCGTTTGATCGCCTTGTTTTAAATCATTGTCGATTTCAGTAGCGACTTCATCTAAAGCGATTTCATAGCCTGCTTGCCAATCCACTTTACGTTGGTGAGCCGCATCAAGTTGAGCGTAGTGATCAGCGTAAGGTTTCATTGTTTACTCCAAGTGCGGTTAATTTCTGCTTGTTTTTGTGCGGTGTAATCCTGCAGTTCTTTTTCTGCTGCCAGTGTAAGATTAGGCGGTAAACATACACCGTTTTCATATATGCCCCCTTTCAGTTCACATCGGGTTTCTTGTTGGATTTGTTGGCTTAATTCGTTATCGTGCCAATCGGTGGGGTGGGCATTGGCGTGTAGGCTAATCCCACCCACAATCATGGCAATAATCAAGGCGGCGAGAAAATAGCAGATTCTGTTTAGCCATTTTTCACTGCCTTTCATAAAGTGCGTGAAGCTTTGTTTTTCTTGGCGTAATGGGGTTTTCGAGTGTTTCATTTGGGGCTCCTTGTTAGATATTAAGCATTTTTTCTTTTGCGATTTTGCAGCTGTCTTTTTTGATTTCAAAGCCATAGGACGGGCGGTTAAGCTCTCGTGCGGCGCGTAGCGTGGATGCACTGCCAGCAACTGGATCAATCACTACATCGCCCTCATCGGTAAAGATTTCGATGAGGCGTTTTAACACGGCAATGGGCTTTTGTGTCGGGTGCAGTTTAGGGATTTCCTTGCGGTTGTCCTTTTCCCATTCGAACCAGTTTTTAATCATTTTGCCGTTGTTGTTAAATTTCGGCAGTTTATCGCGGTATAAAATCAAGGCATATTCTGTTGCGCCGACGACTTTCATATTCGCTTTGAGCACCTGTGGTGATGATGATTTAATAAACACCAAAGGGATGTGATTTTTAAAGCCGTGCTGCTTGGCGTAATCAATCACCATTGAGATTTGCTGGAAAGCGCAGAACACAATCATACAAGGGGCTTTGCCGCGTTCTTTCGGTTCTTTGATGAGCATTTTTGAACAAAAATGCATAAATTCGGCAATGCGGAAATCTTTATCTGTATCAAAAAAACTACTATTGGCTTTGTCGCTTTCGCCGTTTTTGTTATCGCCGTTTACATACCATTCAGGGTTTGAAGCGTAAGCATTATTACCGAGATTGTAGGGAATGTCGGCGATGACTAGCTGCGCTTTTGGGATGTGGTAGCGTTTGTAGTTTTGGAAGTGATCGTTGAATAATTCGGTTTTCATTTTTGTTTCCTTTTTAGTCGATTTGTTGAATTTTGGGTGTAATAATCCGCCACACGATTTTTCAAAAGTGCGGTCGGATTTTTTGCTGTTTTATAGAATTTCTAATTGAAAACCCGTTTTTTTAGGATCGTAGGCGCGAAGATATTTTAATACGCGCCAGTTATTTCCTTGCTCGCATTCAAATTGCTCTGTAATGCGTGTCAATACGTTATGGGCGTGACGGAGAGTACTGCGATATTCGTAAGCTATGTCATAAACGGAAGCAGCGTAGTGCGAACCAATTTGTTTTAGTGCGGGGTGAAGCACTTGGCAAAGTTCCGTGCCACGCAATAAAGCAAACCACGCCCACGCCATTGTTTGCAATTCGTGTTCGGTAAATTCAAACGTAAATGTTGTCGGTTCCTGCGTGGCAATATTGGGGGATTGATTTTCTTCCATATCTTTCTCTTTTTTACGTTGATTTATGCCTTCTTTGAGTTTTACAAAGGCGGAAAAGGTGGGTTTAATTTCATCATTGAGTTGGTGATACTGTAATTTCTTTCGCCAAGCCATTTCAACACGTGAAATTAATTCGAGATTTTCAAGGGTGCAATTTCTTGAATTGCCGTCTTTGTAATCAATAATATGTCCACGCGGAATTTTTCTACCGGCTTTGCGCCAGAGATAATGCGATTTCCGTTCATAACGTTTAATGCTTGCTTTTATTAACCAACATTTTGCATTTTTACAATATCGCTCAAAGCCAATCGGTTTTAAATTTTCACCTTTCTCAAATCGACCGCTTCGTCCGGTTAGCCATTGTCTCTTCACGCGCAAAACCTTTAACGCGTGTGGATTAAATGGTTTATTGAAATAAACTTCCATTTTTTGAGCCAAGATTCTTTCATTTAACGTGCAATTCGCTTTAATGAACGCAAGTTCTTCTTTGCTGTAACGATTAGCATGCTTAAGGCTTGGAATATTGTGTTTCTTTTTTAATTTATAGAAAACATTACGATTTATTAATAAATCAAACTGTTGCTGAAACAATTTAATTAGATCAGATGGCTTTTTATCCCAATGTAAGCGAATAAACGCAATATGTTCATCGGTGAATTTAAATCGTTCCGCATTAGAGGTCATCGCCTTGCGCCTTAGATATTCTTAGAAAATCAGGGGATTCTCTTTCAATTTGACGATTTTCAAACAATGTCATTGCTTTAAGCGAAATCGCATTGCTTGCGATAATATTTGCCGCAATGCCTGATACGGCATTGGCGCGTTTAATTTCTCGATTAAGTTCTTCATCGGTTAAGTCTTCATCAAGCAGTTTTTCTAACTGGGAAAATAAATGATTGTTTAAGTCTGTGATTTTATTTTTCATTTTAAATACCCTTAAAAAACCGCCCTTTCGAGCGGTCAGTGGAGTAGTGCAATCAGTCTATGCTAATTTTGTCTAGAATATGGTGCCTTTCTTTATACTTGTAAGGCTCAAGCCCTTATTGTCTCTCACAACACTAAGGAATATACTTTAATCTCTCACAACACACTAAGGATTAAGTTATGGCAAACCTCATTATTACTTATGATTTAAGAAATCAACGCAACTACAAAACATTAATTGATGCAATTAAATCCTACGGAACTTATGCGAAGCTATTTGAATCGGTCTGGTATATTCGTTCAAGAACACATACGGCAGAGCAATGTCGGGATTATTTGCTTCAATTTATAGATAATGATGATCGTCTTGGCGTATTTGATTGCTCAAATAATGACTTTGCAACTATGAGAGCGTTAAATAAAGTTAGCAACCTATGGTCTAACTAACACGTAAACTTCACCAGTTTTATTATCAATTAGCTCTTCTTTTGTTTGGGCGTCACTAAATCGATTTATATAAGAAATTGCTTGGCATGCTCGCTCCTCTAAGCCAGGATGATAAGCACCGTTTTCAATCGCTTTCAAAATACAAGCGCGAATATGTTCTTTTTGAATTTCAGTTATGGTGTTGCTGGTAACACTGCCAGCCTCTGAATAGCGTTTTTCTTCCATTTTTAACCTCGTTTGTTTTATTGTTACCATTTCAAAACACACTTCATCTATCATTCGCAACGGTTTCACATGCCGTTGTGTCTCTGTACTAGCAAATGTGTTTTGAAATGTGATATTGCGTTTAGCTTTTCCCACCGACTGGCTTCGTTTCTCATTACCGCAATATCTCACACTCATTGGTGCAGGGCTTTTAATCTGCAACTGGCGATTTTCACAAATGGCATTTCACGAGTGTGTTTTTATCCAAATTGTCTAAAATTGTGATGATTATCACTTACTTAAGTGAATTTTTTGACTATACTAACAATTAACCTTGCAAGCCATGATTTTTCCTTAACCGGAATATAAATAGAATGATGGATTACGCCATCTACGGTTGCTTGGGACATTGCTTTGACTTTTTCTTTTGCTTCTTCAAAGGAGTGAGCATAAATTTCTGCAGCCCATTTGGAACCTTTAAAGTTATAAGAAATCGCATAGCGTTTCATTTCATCTTGCATAAGGAATTACCTATATGTATTTTCAAATATTTAAAGGTGTAAATAATCAGTGGTATTGGCGACTAAAAGCCGCTAATCACGAAATCATTGCCGTTAGTGAAGGTTATACAACCAAACAGAACTGCATAAATTGCATTCATCTTGTTATGGACACTAATCGCAATACACCAATTTATGAATCTTAGTAACCTAGCCCTGTTTATCGGGGCTTTTTTTTCATCACAATTTTTAAAGAGCGTTGAGATATTGGTTATGTGTATCTCGTTTTGATGTGGTTATTATGTACTTATGGTTCATTATAGTCAAGAACAAAAAGTACATGTTTTTAATAAAATGTACTTTTTGTTTATATTAGGTTGATTTCTAAAGAAATAAATTTTTTGAAATAGTGTTTGATTGCTTATTTTTTAATCGATTGAAAAGCAAAGTTTGTGTTTTGTGGTGTGTTTTTAAGATTTTTGCGATGCTGATCGCAAATTTTGGTAGCGATAGTTGGTTTAAATTGAGGTTGGTTTATTATGCCACTGCCGATAAGGAGGGCAATTATGAAAAAAGAGTTTAAAAAATGGCTAATCTCTCTGAATTGCGAAGGGATTAATAGCTTAGGGATTAATGAGATAGTGTCGCGCGTAGATGAAGAGTTGAGGATTGTGCGCGCTAATGAGCAGGAGAGGATTGTGCTGGAGGAGTTGATTGCAGCGTTTAATAAGTAATAAATAAACCGCCAGTTAGGCGGTTTATTGTGATTGATATGTCTCCGACATTGATGTCGGTAACATCGAATCAAGTAGCGTCAGTGCGTGGTTTAACGGTTAAATGGCTTTAGCGAAATTAATAATTTGTTTATCTTCATCCCAGCTAATGTGTTGTAATTTGAAGTGATCAAATGTTCGCTTAATTGTGTCGAGAATATTAGCTTTATGCGCTGTGTTTGGTGTATCAAGAGCAAATAAAATATTCTCTCTTTTAATAAATCCTTCTTGCTCTGCGCGATTAATTTTCGCTACCCAGCTGTCACAATGTTCAATCATGCTCGGGCTTTCAACCTGATCGAATGCAAGAGGTTTTACCGCTTTTAAAATATGTTTATCTTGTTGGTTTTTCAATGCCAAAGGAAGGGCAAATTTAGCAAAATCACCATTCACCATATATTGTTTGTATTGTGCAAGAACACTGTCGTTTTCTTGTCTAAACAAGGTTTTGTAATGTTTCAAAATCGCTTGTTCTTGGTTTTCTGGTTTTACTCCAGCATTTTGGATGAATTGCGTATATAGCTTGTTAAAATAACCTTGCGGATCATCCACCATTCCTACCGCTGCATTGCTATATTGAACAATACCTTCTTTCACATCAATGTAATGGTGAAAGAAGGTTGCCATATCCTGCGCACTTCCGTTAAATGGCTGACTAACGATATATTGTAATTCATCATTAATAGTCTCGCGGACAGTTTCAAACATTTTGCTTTTATAGAAAAAATCATTCACACGCTTGTTATTTTTAGGTACAAGTTGATAAGTGAGTTTTTTCTTTTCAGGCTCGCACATCAATAAGCCAACATTGACGAATTCGCCTGTTTCAAAATACGGACGATACCGCACGAAGCTGTATAAAATAGGTTGTTTCATTCTATGTTGTCCCAGTAATTTTCTTGTGTTATTCGGTTTAAAAGTGCTTTTATTCGGTTAATTTGTTGATCAATTTTATGAAATACCTCATCTTCCACAAACCAATCATCAGGAATGGATTGATAAATATCGTCAAAATTTTTGAGTATGTCAACGGCTTTGTCCATAAAAGTTTGTTTATCTACCCAGTCAAGTCGCCACTCTCTGTTCTTTTGTGAAAAGATATGTTCAGAAAAATCAGCTCTTTCGTCAAAGGCAAGATTATGATCTATCACTAAAATTTTTTGCTGTTGTTCGTCAAACAGCAGATTAATATTTCCTGTGCCGACTTGTGATGAGGTTCTGTCTGAATTTAAAATCCAACGATCAAACATGTAGAGCAATTTTTGTTCCGGCTCCGATAAAAATGCAGGATTTTTGACTTGAACGGTTTTGGCAATTTTGGCATTTACCACAAATGATGATGCGAACGCTATTCCGTTAGGCAAGTCTTGCCGCCACTCTGAGGAAACGTATTGGGTTGATTCGTGACTTACTTCAACAAAATCAATACTTGGACAGGGGAGCCCTATTTCATGAGCCAGTTTTGAGCCTATGACTTCCGCTAATAACTGACCGATTGGCATCATAGACAATGTTTTTACGATAAACCAATTCCCTTTATCTGTTTGACAGATAAAGGGTCGGGTTACCCCCATTTCCATTCTTTCTCTAATAACTATGATTTTATCCATTCTCTTATCCAATAACACTTCCTCTGCCTTCACAATCCAAACCTATCTTGCAGCTCTGTGTTATAACGTTTCTACACGTTCCCTTGCCACACCAATAATGCGGATTTCTTGGTCGAGTGAGCTTAATGTTGGGAACATTGGATTAAGCGGAACAAGCTCAAAGTGCGGTATGCCTTCTGGTGTTCTTATACCAAGTTCTTTGTATTGTTTAAATGTCGCCTCGTTGTCGCCATTGATTGCCGCCACAAATTTTCCTGGCGTTGGCACAATATCAGGATCGATTAAAACCAGATCGCCCTCGTTGAATCGGGGGAGCATAGATTTCCCTTCAATTCGTAAATAAAAGGAGTTTTCAGAGGCTATGACTGTGCTTGGGATCATCTCGTAACCGTCAAACCCTTCAAGCGATTTAATATCTGTCCATAGTCCTGCTTGGATTGGGCTTAGCAAAGGGTAGGATATTTGCTTTTCGATTTTCTCAATAGAGGCATTCTTATCGCCATAAGTCAGCCATTCTTTTGTTACACCCAAAAAATCAGCTAATACATAAATATTTGCTTGAGTTGGCAATGTCTCCGCATTGAACCATTTACTCACGGCTTTTGGCGTAATTTTCAGTATATCTGCAATAACTTTTCCCCTGCCTTTTTCTGGCAAGTTCTTTCTTTTGCACGCAATGTCTAGCCGTGCAGCAAAGTCCTGTTTAATTTTTTCTTCAGTAATCATTTTTTCACCTTTGAACTAACGGTTCAATTATAAATAAAACTTGAAGTACTTTCAGTTCTGATTTAAGATGTACTTAAAGTTCATTTAAAGAGATTATATATGGGAAATTTAAAACATATTATTGACTCTTTGGGTGCAGCTAAAGTGGCAGATTTATGTGGGCTTTCTGTTCGAGCTGTTTACAAATGGCGCACATCAAATTCTCTACCAAGAACTGAATATACAGGTGAAACCAGATATTCCGAGATTCTATCTCAAGCCTTGGGCGGTTCTGTCTCTGCGGAAGAAATTCGACACTTTAGCAAACCTATTAAGTCAGGCTCTGCGATTATCGCATGACTGTAATTTACCAACACCAACAGAAAAGAAAACCATAAAAACAAGGCAAAAATTATGGCAATGAAGAAAGTCATTATGGAAATGATTGAGAAGATACCTGGCGGCAAAAGTGCGGTTGCAGGATTTTTAGGTTTTACTGAAAGCGAATTGAACAATCGTCTTTATCAAACAAAGGGTCAGCGATTCAAAAATGAAGAATTAATTGCGATTCAGCAAGAATATGGCTGCACGCAATTTATTGATGAACTATGCCGTTTGGCTGGTGGGCGTTTTGTACCTGATGTAGCAGAGAATGAATTAGACAAGGTTGAGCTTGCTAATTTACAACTGCACGAGCTTTCCGCACGAGGCTTGTTATTTGCTGCATTAGAAACAGCGTTAGAAGACGGCGAAATCACTTCGAAAGAAGAAGACAAAATACGTCAAGCATTGAGTAAACATTTGGCAGCGACGCAACATTCGATTGAATGTGCGATTGTGTTACACAAGAAATAAAAAAAGCCACGAGGAGATTTCGTGGCTAATTCATTAAGGAATATACAGATGAATCAATTATTAACGATTTCGAAAGAAAACACAAGCACTTTGACGATGAGTAGTCGTGAAATTGCGGAATTAATCAATAAAAACCACAGCGATCTGTGTCGTTCAATCGAAAGACTTATCGCAAAAGAGGTGATTTGGGGGTATCAGCCAATGGCTTACACCCATCCACAGAACGGTCAGACTTATTATGAGTACCATCTAACCAAACGAGATAGTTTAATTGTTGTTGCTCAGAATTGTCCTGAATTTACTGCGGCAATTGTCGATCGCTGGCAAGCGTTGGAAAATCAACAAAAACCAACCGCACTTATTCCGCAATCTTTTTCTGAGGCGTTGATGTTAGCCGCTCAGTTACAAGCAGAAAAAGAGCGTAATGCGCCTAAAGTCGCTTTTGTTGATCACTATGTGGAAGTAGGGACGAGTAAATCATTTCGTGAGACGGCGAAGATTTTAAAAATGCCTGAGCGTGCATTAGTCAATCGCTTGGTGGAAGATAAATATTTGTATCGTCAATCTGGCGTGCTTTTGCCTTATCAATCGGCACGCACCAAAGATCTTTTTACGGTTAAAACAGGTACCGCTGAACACGGTCACAATTACACACAGACACGTGTAACAAGCAAAGGCATTGAATTTATTGCGTCACGTTATGCTTCGGAGTTGATGTTATGAGTATGCGATTAATGGTTCAAGCAATGAATTGTAAGGTTGGTAATCCTGCTAGAAAACTTGTGCTTTTAAAACTGGCTGATAATGCCAATGATGATGGAATTTGTTTCCCAAGTTATCAATACATTGCCGATAAATGCGAGATGACCCGACGTAGTGCAATCAATCACATTGAATATTTAATCAAAATGGGATTAGTAAGCAAAAAAGAACGTAAAAATAAAGATGGTTCCATCTCAAATTTATACTTTTTACACCTTGAACAAGGTAGTGAAAATTTTGCACTGGGTAGTGAAAATATTTCACTAGGTAGTGAAAATTTTGCACTGGGTAGTGAAAATATTTCACTAGGTAGTGAAAATTTTGCACTAGGGGGTAGTGAAAATATTTCACCCATAACCAGTCACTCTTTAGAACCAGTCAATGAACCTAAAAAAACTACGCAAAAAAGCGAATCCGAAATGTTGCTTGAGCAGTTTGGCATAACAGGACAACTGGCGAAAGATTTTATCGCACACCGCAAAGCCAAAAAGGGCGTAATTAATCAAACGCAACTCAACCGTCTGCAAAAACAGGCGGACAAGGCTGGGATTTCGATTTGTGAAGCGGTGGAAATTTGCATTGAACGAAACTGGCAGGGATTTAACGCATCATGGGATTGGCGTGATGAGAAACTGCGAACATCCCAAGCGCAAAAAATGAGTTTTGAAGAAAAAAATGCGTTGCCGTGGAATCGTCCTGAAGACTGGGAGAATGTACTGTGAACCAATTAACTAATCAATCATTACATCAAGGTGTATCACCACAAGTGGAGAAATTTATTGATACGTTGTTCGACCAACTTTGCGCTAGTTGCCCTCAGTTGCTCAACCTCACTCTAGAGCGATTGCAGGTAGTAAAACGTCAGTGGATTTTAGGCTTTGCTGAAAATGGAATTACAAAAATAACACAAGTTAAACGAGGTATGGCGGAAATGCGTGCTAAGCCAAATGGGTATTTGCCAAGTGTAGGTGAATTTATTCAAGCATGCAAAGTTCTGGACTACCACGTATTGGGCTTACCGAATGAAGCGGAATTATACCAACGTTATAACACTTTCTTAGGCTATGCCCGATTCAATCGGGATGAATTTCAATATCGTTCAAAAATGGAATTTTGGTTGCTTAAAAATCTGTACGAAAAGTGCAAGAAAAAATCGGAAGAGGACACGTTGAAAACTATTCCGAAATTACTCACAGAAGCGGCGGAAAAAGTGCGGTCGAATTTTCCTTTTGAGGATATTCCGAAGATGATTCCAGCAAAGCCAAGTTTTTACGATAAAGCGAAGGCTGATAAAGCGCGAGATAGCTTGATGGCAATGATGAAAGGGAAAGGAGCATTGCAATGACAAGCTACAAATGCCCAAAGTGCGGTGCGGAATTAGAGGATTTTTATACGCCAGATTATTTTATATCGAGCAGCGAATGGGATGAGGATCGTTTTCGCTGTAACGGTCACTTAATTGAGCCGATACCGTTTCCGCAGGTAAGTCAATACAGCGCAGTAAATCGAACAAAATCTTGTGGTTATTTTGGGTTGGAAGATTTAGGCGTGGAGTACAAAGAATGAATATTGCGATGTTATTTAAGCGTTGGGAATGATGTTATGAGCCAATACAAACCTTTCTTTTTACGTGATCAACGCATTAAAAATAATTGCTTAGATTTAATCAAGGAATTGCCAACGGACGATAAAAAGCCGTTGGTCGTAAAAATCCAACCTATAACACGCTCACTTGAGCAGAACTCAAAACTTCACGCACTACTAAGCGATATTAGCAAACAGTGCGAATTTAACGGTAAAAAGCGAGACATCGACACTTGGAAGATGATTATGGTATCGGCTCACAAAATTGCAACAGGTGGACAGGCTGAAATGGTAATCGGGCTTGAGGGGGAAGTAATTAATCTACGAGAAAGCACTGCGCAAATGGGCGTAAAAAGACTAGCGAGCCTTATCGAATATATTCAATCATGGGGCGTGCAAAATGGCGTGAGATTTAACGATAGATGGAGATTTGAATGAAACGCTTAAACGATGATGAGATTTTGGAGTTAAAAATTGTACTTTTGATTGCGGCAGTTTGGGTAATGTTTAATATGGTGTTTGGCTAATGGCGAAAGAGTATAAATGCAAAGTCTGCGGCAAAGCGTTTGTAAAAACCTTTAGTTCGACACAGAAAGTTTGCTCGCCTGAATGTGCGATTAAATTAGCTCGAGATAATGTGCAAAAAGCGCAAGAACGAGCAGAAAAGAAAAGACAAAGGGAGCGTAAGGCTAAATTAAAAAGTCGTTCAGAATGGCTGAAAGAGGCGCAATCGGTCTTTAATAAATTTATCCGTCTGCGAGATAAAAATGAACCCTGTATCAGTTGCGGTCGGTATCATCAAGGGCAATACCACGCAGGGCATTATCGGAGTGTGGGGGCGTGTCCTGAATTAAGATTTTGTGAGCTCAACGTACATAAACAATGCGCCCCCTGTAATGACCATAAGAGCGGAAATATCATCGAATATCGAATAAATCTCGTCAATAAAATCGGTGCGGATAAGGTAGCTTGGTTAGAACGGCAAGACCACGAACCGAAAAAATACACCATTGAAGATTGCAAGGCGATTATTAAGTATTACAAGACAAAAATTAAAGAGCTAGAGGAATAAATGCGTAAATTTAGCGAATTATCAGAACTAACGATTGAACAAGAAGAATTTGTTGACCGTTATATGTATCAATGGGGTGCTTGGGTGCGCAGCGGTAGGCTTGATAAACCGCAATTAAATATTATTGCAAAACTAATGCAATCAGTCATTCCTGCAGAGCCAAATGAACCAATTTGCGATGATGAAACTGGGTTTATGATTAGTCAAACCATTGAAATGTTTTTTAAGAAAAATGACCAAATCTTACACTTTATTGTGTTTGCTTATTATGTAAACAAAAGAACAATCAATTTTATAGCAGAACACCTACACGGCAAATCCAAAGCTAAGGAAATGAGACCTTGTGCAGGTAAATCTAACGTAAGAGTGCCAAGTTTTAGGACAATCTATCGTGAAGTCGAAAAAGAGATACACTTTGCAAAAGCAATAATTCACGAACTGCTTATAACTTGCTTTATTATTCAGAGAACTAGCAGGGAACGTGCAACAAATATCAAAAAAATCAAAATTACATATTGACATATTTGGCAAAGTGTCATACTATTTAGATGTATGGTGGTCGCAGTATAAGTAGTGAACACCTAAATTGATTTTTACAGCCCTGATCGGAAACGGTCGGGGCTTTTTGTTTACAGTAATAGCTCCTTGCCTTGTTAGACTTTATTGCGCGAGAAATCGCACGGGGTAAGGCCATCTATCACAAGCTCACGTTAATACGTGGGCTTTTTTATTGCCTAAAAACAGGCGGGAGAAAATATATGCCAATTAAAGAGCCTGATGTGTGGGCGTTAATATGGTCTTGGTTGCAAACAAATCTTAGTTCTAGCTCAGCACAGAGTGCTTTTTGGGCGTTATTTATTTCTCTTTTAAGATTTGGGTTTATGCGTAAAAAGCCGACTATTCGTTATGTCTTAATTGATGCGGCTATGTGTGCCTCTATTGCGGGTGTTGCGGTGCCAATTTGTACACATTTATTTGGGCATACTGAATATTCTTCTTTTCTCGGTACGATGATTGGTTTTGTTGGTACGGAGAAAATTCGTGAGTTTTTATTTAAATTCATTAATCGGAGAATTGATAAAGATGACAATGATGATTTCCGAAGTGACATTCAATAAAATTTTTCCGCACGCAGTTAAAGGTGTTTATCAAGCTATTTCAGCACAGATAGAAAAAGCAGGTTGTGTAACTAAGATGCAGCAAGCGATGTTTTTGGCTCAATGTGGACATGAAAGTGGCGGATTTACAAGATTTAAAGAAAATTTAAATTATTCTTGGCTTGGGCTTTCTAAAACTTTCCGTAAATATTTCCCAGACCCTCTTATAGCGAAGAAATATGAGCGCAAACCTGAACTTATTGCCAATCGTGTTTATGCTAATCGTCTAGGTAATGGCGATGAGAAAAGTGGAGATGGTTGGAAGTATCGTGGTCGTGGACTGATTCAGATCACAGGTAAGGATAATTATGCCGCGTTTAGAAAATGGTTAGGTAGAGATATTGAGCCAGATGATGTGGCAGGGAATTTAGATTTATCTGTTAAAACTGCAGTGTGGTATTGGAAATGCTATGAGTTGGCTGAGCTTAATTCTGTGGAAAAAGTTACGCGAAGAATTAATGGTGGACTAAATGGCATTGATGAGCGTTGCAAGCTCTATCGAGCATTAATGGTAACGGATAATGACTAAGTACATTTACATGGCGTTAGCGGGTGTTGTCGTGGTTTTGATTGGTGCATTGCGTTACCAATCTAGCGTTATAGATGAGTTGGAAATAACGACAAAACAACAAGAAAATACTATCCAGCAACAAGAAGATGCTAACAAATCATTAAGTCTTGCGTTACAACAAGAGCGTTATGCCATTATTGAGCAACAAGAGCGTAATAATGAAATAGAAAGGATAGCAACAGAAAATGCTGAATCAGTTAAAACAATCATTAAGACTCAACCTTGTGCTCACACTCGTTTGCCTCAGTCTGTTCTTGACCGCTTGCACGAATAAAATCACGACTAAACCAGAATATATTTATCCGCCTCAAGCCTATACTGCACCTTGTGTCAAAACAGCATTTACTGGGGAAACATACGGCGATGTAGTCATACAGTTAGTTAAGGTAACCGCAGAGCGAGATAAGTGCGCAAGCCAAGTAGATCATCTTAATAAGTGGATTAACCAAACCAAGACCGCCAATTAAAGTGCGGTCTTTTTTTATTGGCATATACAGACACATACATTAGGACTGACCTTGACTATCTGATGATAGCTCGATGGTAGTCCTAAGCTATGTTTTATGGATAAAACAAAAATATATCGAGTGATTTTTATAAAGAATCGTGACGGCAAAAGGTACTCCTGAGGGGATACCCCTTTCCACGGGGTTTCGGGCTCGCGGTTTTCGACAGTTTTTTAGGTTTCTAGTCATCATCATCTTTTCCCTTTTTTGGGCATTTTAACGGTCTCGGCTATGGATAATTTATACGACTTAAAACTCAATATAAATCAGATCGCCGAACTGGTCGGAATGCATCGGCAAACCGTGTCACAAAGGCTTGCAGGACTAACGCCAGCTATTGGCAGTAATTCCAAATTAAAGCTCTATGCACTATCTGATTTAATCAAAATCGGGCTTGCCGAAAAAATGACGGCGGATGTTGATAGCTTGTCACCTGTTGAGAGACGAGCATTTTGGCAAGCGGAAAACGAAAGACTTAAATACGAGCGAGATACTGGCGAACTGGTACCATCCTTTGAAGTTGCTCAAGAGATGGGATTTTTGGCTAAAGCTGTTGTGCAATCACTTGATACATTGCCAGATATTTTAGAGCGTGATTGTGCGTTAACTCCAGCACAATTAACTCGTGTAATACAGGTGATTGATGACGTTAAATCGCAAATGTCATTACATATACAGGCTAGCGATAATAAATCAGAGGAGTAGTCATGTTTGCATCAGCTAAAGATATTAGGCGAGATATTGCAAATCTACTTAAACCGCCTCGCCGAATGAAAGTATCGGAAGCCGTAGCGGAATATATGCGAGTGCCAGTTGGTGGGGGTAACTCTGTTAAATGGGATAAAGATACTGCTGCATATATGTTAGATCCGATGGACTGCCTAAACTCTCGTGAGTATGACGCAGTTATTTTTGTTGGGCCAGCTCGTACTGGTAAAACAATCGGATTGATTGATGGCTGGATAACCTATGCGATTATTTGCGATCCGTCTGATTTCCTCTTGGTACAACTTACACAAGAGAAAGCCAGTGAGCATAGTCGTAAACGTTTAGACCGCACTTTTAGATGCTCGCCTGAGATTGCAAAAAGATTAAGCCCGCGTAAAAACGATAACAATGTCCACGATAAATATTTTAGGGCAGGTAATCTATTAAAAATTGGCTGGCCGTCAATCAACGTATTGTCATCATCAGATTATAAATACGTTGCATTAACCGATTACGACCGCTGGCCCGATGATGTGGACGGTGAGGGCGACGGATTTAGTTTAGCGTCCAAACGTACGACTACATTTATGAGTGCGGGTATGACACTTGTAGAGAGTTCGCCAGGCAAGGATATTGTTGATATAAAACATCATCCAAAAACTACTCACGAGGCCCCGCCAACAACTGGGATTTTATCTTTATATAACCGTGGTGATAGACGCAGATTCTATTGGCAATGTCCACATTGCAAAGAGTGGTTTGAGCCATCAATGGCAAATATGGTGGGTTATCGTAATGATACTGACTATGTTAAGGCAAGCGAAAACGCTCGATTGCAATGCCCTCATTGCCAATCTCTCGTAGCTCCTGACAAGAAACGCGCATTAAACATCGGTGGCAAGTGGTTAAAAGAGGGGCAAACGATAGATAAAGATGGTGTGATACATGGCGGGGGCAGAAACTCCCGTATTGCGTCATTTTGGCTAGAAGGCCCTGCCGCCGCTTATCAAACATGGGCGCAATTAACTTATAAATTACTCACTGCTGAACATGAATTTGAAATGACTGGCAGTGAAGAAACGCTAAAGGCAGTAACAAATACAGACTGGGGATTGCCTTATTTGCCACGCTCCGCACTTGAGCAACGCCGAAGTGATGAATTAATGGAGCGGCGAGAAGATACAGAAAAAAGAACGGTACCTTATGGGTGCCGTTTTTTATTGGCTGCAGTTGATGTACAGGGTGGGCGGAATCGCCGTTTTGTCGTCCAAATTGTGGGCTATGGTGAAAATAGCGAACGGTGGCTCATTGATAGATACAACATTAAATCATCAATGCGGAGCAATTCAGATGGGGAAAGTCTACCAATTGATCCGTCCGCCTACCCTGAGGATTGGGATTTACTCATCAGTGATGTGCTTAATAAGCAATATCGTATTGAGGGATTAGACGGCGGAGTCATGCCAATCCTTGCAATGGCGGTGGATAGTGGCGGTGAGGACGGTGTAACAGATAACGCCTATAAGTTTTGGCGTAGATGCAAACGAGATGGCATATCAAAACGAGTGTATCTCGTTAAAGGTGATAGTACCAAACGCCAAAAACTGATTTCTCGAACTTATCCTGATAACACCTCACGGTCAGATCGTCATGCTAAAGCACGAGGTGATGTGCCGCTATACCTACTCCAAACTGACCAACTCAAAGATCGCATTAGTAACGCACTGAGTCGAGAGACTGTTGGTGCCAATTACATTCATTTCCCATCATGGTTAGGCGAATGGTTTTTTGATGAGCTGACATACGAAGAGCGAGGACAAGACGGTAAATGGCGTAAACCAGGTAAGGGCAACAATGAGGCGTTTGACTTATTTTGCTATGCCCATGCGATCGCTATTTTGCGTGGTTATGAGCGTATTAAGTGGGGCGATGAGGACAATGTCCCATACTGGGCAAAACTACCTGGATTAAATCCTGATGTAATCCGAAAAGAGACAACTGCACTGGAAGAAGAAACTGAAAGTGCGGTAGAAATTGAACAAGTAAAACTGCAACCGAAACCCAAAACAAAAAGTAATTGGCTAAACGGTGGCGTAAGCAAGAAAAAAGGTGGGTGGCTGTGATTTACGATAAAGACGAGCTTGAGGAAAAAATCCGAACGCTTGATGAAAAGATCGAAAACGCCCAAAGCCAAGTTAGCTTTAATGGGCGATCGGTATCTTATCAAGTGTCCGAATGGACAAAACAACGTGACCGCTATCAACAAATGCTAAATGAGTTACTGGCGGAAACAAGACAGCGCGTAAAACGCCACAGAATCAAATATGCGAGATTTTAAACAATGGGAATATTAGATAAAGCGATTGCCGCAATCTCGCCTAAATGGGGCGCACAGCGAGCAAAAAGCCGATATGTGATGAATGCATACGAGGCAGCAATGCCAAGCCGTACACATAAGGCAAAACGCGAAAGCCAAGGCGCGAATGTATCTACCAAACAAAGTGCAGTCAGTTTGCGAGAACAAGCTCGAGCGTTAGACCAAAATCACGATATTGTGATCGGCATTTTGGACAAGATGGAAGAGCGCGTGATTGGCTCCAGAGGAATCCATATTGAACCACAACCGCTAAATTTAAGTTGTGATGTTGATGAGGATTTGGCAGAGCAAATCCGCAAAAAATGGGCGGAATGGTCTGTGCGGCCAGAAGTTACCGGGCAATTTACCCGCCCGGAACTTGAGCGGATGTTGTTGCGAACGTGGCTCCGTGATGGGGAAGTGTTTATCCAACTTGTGCGAGGCAGTGTAGCAGGTCTCAATCACAGCACCAAAATCGCATTTAGCCTTGAGGCATTAGAGCCTGATTTTGTGCCGATGAATACCCTTGATACGGCAAATGTAATTCAAGGTATAGAGATTAACGCTTGGCGCCGTCCTGTGTCTTACCGTGTTTACATGGACAATCCACAAGAAAACAATCGCACTTACGGGCGAGTTAAATCGGTGCCGGCAGAAAATATGTTGCACCTTGCGTTTAAAAAACGCTTGCACCAGTTGCGTGGCGTATCGATGTTGCACGGTGTAATTATCCGACTTGCTGACCTTAAAGATTATGAGGAAAGCGAGCGTGTGGCCGCACGAATTGCCGCCGCCTTTACGATGTACATCAAAAAAGGTGATGCCGCACTCTACGGAGATAATGAGGATTACAGTGCAGACAGTCCGGAGCGAGATTTTGAGATTGCTCCCGGTGCAATCATTGATGATTTAAAACCCGGTGAGGACATCGGGTTAATCAATTCTAATCGCCCAAATGTGAACCTAGAAACCTTTAGGAATGGACAATTAAGAGCAACAGCAGCGGGGACTCGCTCAAGTTACTCAAGCATTGCTCGTGACTATAACGGGACTTACTCAAGCCAGCGCCAAGAGTTGGTGGAGAGCTTTGAGGGTTACTCCGTTTTACAAGATACCTTTGTTGCGCACATCTCACGCCCGATATACAGAGAATGGCTAAAAATGGCGATTGTCAGCGGTGAAATTGATGTGCCAGTCGATATTGATCCTGCATCACTTTATAACGCTGTTTATAGTGGCCCAGTGATGCCGTGGATAGACCCGACAAAAGAGGCGCAAGCGTGGAAAGAGCGCATCAAAGGTGGATTAGCGACCGAAAGCCAAGCAGTACGAGCAAGCGGCAGCAACCCGGCAGAAGTTAAACGCAGACGTAGAGTTGAGGTTGAGGAAAACCGCAAATTTGGTCTCAAGTTTGACACTGATTTAACTAACACAGGTACGACAAATGACAAAACAAAAAATGATTCTGTCGCCGGTGGCGATGGCAACGAGCGCAACAAAGACGAATAACCAGTCTTGGTACTCAATCAAAGCCAAAGCCAACGATACGGCAGAGATCTCAATTTACGATGAGATCGGATTTTGGGGCGTATCTGCTGCGAGCTTTGCGCAGGATTTAAAAGACTGCGGAAACAACATTAAGCAGATTAACCTACACATCCACTCACCCGGTGGCGATGTATTTGATGGGATCGCTATCTACAACTTGCTAAAAAATCACCCGGCAAATGTGACAGTTTACATTGACGGCTTGGCGGCAAGTATGGCGAGCGTTATTGCGATGGCGGGCAATGAGGTAATCATGCCGGAAAATGCAATGATGATGATCCACAAGCCTTGGGGCATCCAAGGTGGCGATGCTGAGGATATGCGCAAATATGCCGACTTATTAGACAAGGTCGAAAATACGCTAATCCCAGCTTATGCAAGCAAAACAGGAAAAACACCTGAAGAATTAGCAGAAATGCTATCAGCAGAAACTTGGCTCAACGGAAAAGAATGTGTTGAACAAGGATTTGCAGACAAACTAGCCGAACCACTTGTGGCGATGGCGTCTATTAAATCAAGAAAATTAGAGGACTTTGAAAATATGCCAAAAGCAATGAAAGACATGTTGTTTAAGCCACAAGGCAACGCTGGCGCATCCGCACCACAAGCAACACCAACTCCTGCACAACCAGCACCAACTGAACCGGTAAATCAAGCGCCGACAGCTCCGGTAGATAACACCGCACAAGTGCAGGCTGAATTAAATAAACGTAACGCCGACATTAAAGCGGTATTTGCACCGTTTGGTAATACGCACAATGATTTGTTGGTGGAGTGTTTAGGTGATTTATCCATTACCGCAGATCAAGCCAAAGACAAATTATTAGCAAAACTTGGTGCAGGTACAACGCCAAGTGCAGCGCCTACCGCGTATGCTGGGAATGGTAATATAGTTGGTGATAGTGTTAAACAATCATTATTAGCACGTGCAGGTATCGACAAAGATAAAGTTGATGCAAAAGACAACGCCTACAACGCAATGACCTTGCGTGAGCTTGCCCGTGCGTCATTGGTTGATCGTGGTATTAGCGTGTCTGGCCATAACGCAATGAGCATGGTTGGCTTGGCGTTTACCCACTCAAGCTCCGACTTTGGTCAAATCTTAATTGATGTGGCGCACAAATCCTTGCTTAAAGGTTGGGAAACTGCGGTGGAAAACTTTGATCAGTTTACCTCACGCAGCACATTAACCGACTTCCGTGCGGCGAAACGTGTTGGCTTGGGTGACTTTGGTTACTTACCACAAGTCGGTGAGGGCGAAGAATACACCTACGGCACAATCGGTGATGAGGGTGCTAGTGTTGCATTAGCGACTTACGGGCAATTATTTAGTATTACCCGTCAAGCAATCATCAATGACGATATGCACTTATTGACAAAAATCCCTGAAAAAATGGGACAAGCTGCACGTGCAACCATCGCTAAATTAGTGTTTGCGTTATTAACTGGTAACGCAATTGCACAAGATGGCAAAGCATTATTTGACGCATCACACAAAAACACTTTAACCGGTGCCTCGTTAGACGTAACCAGCATTGATAAAGCAATTCAAATGATGAATGGATTTGTCAATACTCGTGGTGAACCATTAGCGATTGAGCCTGATTTTATGTTGTTACCAACCTCGCTTTACACCCGTGCTAAACAAGTTTTAGGTTCAGCAAGTGTGGAGGGGGCTGATATTAATTCTGGCATTATCAATCCAATCCGCGACATTGTGCCGACAGTTAAATCCGCACGTTTACAAGTTGCCGATCCAAAATCCTGGTACTTAATCAACAAAGAAGCGATTGAAGTTTCTTATCTTGACGGCATTGATACGCCATACATGGAGCAACAACAAGGTTTCACTGTTGATGGTGTATCTACCAAAGTACGCATTGATGCCGGTGTTAACGTGATTGACTACCGCGGTATTGTAAAAGTTACCAATAAGTAACTTAAATCGCCCTAAATAACGACCGCACTTTTAACCGAAGTGCGGTTTTTTATTATCAAAATTAAAGGATCATTAAATATGGCTAAAAACTATATGCAAGACGGAAACACCGTGCGTTTTACCGCTGCCGCTGCCGTGAAAAGCGGTGATGTAGTGATGTTAGAAAACCTTGTGGCGATTGCTATTTCTGATGTAGAAAAATCCGCCGTTGGTGTTGGTTTGACTACAGGTGTATTTACGGTCAAGGCAAAAGCGGCTGACGACATTAAACAAGGTGCGATCGTTTACTGGTCTGCGACTGAGGGTGCAACAACTACCGCAGGCACTAACAAACGCTTAGGTATTGCATGGCACGCAAGTGGTGCAACCGTGGACACTGTCGATGTCAAGATCAACGCTTAGTCCGTTTGATGACGCACTCGCACAGGCGGACAACGTCATATCAGATGTGATGATGTCCGTCTATGTTATCAACGGCAAAAAATACAAAGCGGTGCTTGATGAGACACCGAAAGAAATGGATCCGATGAATGGTGTTTACCGTACGTTGACAATGTTTAAATCCTCCGGTTACAAGCCTAAAAAAGGGGATAAAACAACCATTAATGGCGTTGATTATGTTGTTACTGGGTTTACGTTTAACAGCGGCACTATCATGCTCCAGTTAGAGGAGGATGCAAGTTACTGATGGCAATTAATGACGACATCGAAAAAGCGAAGAAAGCCTTATCCGACATTGATAAAAAAGCAGTACCTCAAGCCATGGCACGCACGATTAATAACATTGCTGCTAAAGTGATGGTTAGATCTGTGATTGAGACATCAAAAAAGGTTGATGTACCAAAGCGCCTAATTAAAGGTCGTGCGAAACTTGAGAGAGCTAAGCCAAGACGACTTAGTGCATTTATCCGTGTAAATCGTGGCAATCTCCCAGTTATCCGTTTAGTAACGGGCGGAGGGCGATTTGTGCGCCGTGGCGAAAATAAGGGGCAGTTAAAGATCGGGAATCGTCTTTACCCTCGAGCATTTGTCCAAAAACTTAAAAACGGACGAGTGCAAGTGTTACAACGGCAAGGCAAAGATCGCTACCCAATCGATGTAGTCAAAATCCCACTCAAAACCCCACTCACCGAATCATTTAATGCCGAAGTGAAACGGGCTTACGAAAAGGATATACCGCAGGAATTACGCACTCAGCTAATCCGACAAATCCAAATAGTGGTTAAAAAATGAAAATCCACTCCAAGATAAGACAGGCGGTCATTGACGCATTACGACCGCACCTCCCAAAAGTTAAAGAGTTTAGCAATGGCAAGCCGTCATTTACCGATATTGAGAGCCAAAGCCCCACTGTTGCAGTGTTTATTAGCGGAGTCTCCCCTACCGGTTATCTGGACGGCACAATGCAGGCAACGCTCCATGTCGCCTGCTTTATGAAGTCTGCTGCCCGTGAAGATGACTTGGATAAATTAACCCAAGAAATCTACGAATCGGGCATTGTTGAATCCTCTTTAACCACGCTAACAGAAAACATTGCATTTACGGCATTTGACTACGAACAAGACGACCAAATGGCGACTTGGATAGCGGCCGATTTGCAATACGCTATTACATACGAGGTAGATAATGGCTAAAAACACAACTCCTACAAAAGGCGCGGGAACGATGTTTTATCGTCTTAAAGACGATAAGGAATCAACCGTAATTGTAAACGGCACAATTAAAGCGGCTGACATTAAAAAGCCAGAAAACTGGGATCGCATTGCGAAAATCAAAGAACTGTCACCGGGCGAAGTTACCGCAGATAGCTATGAGGATAACTATTTAGACGATGCAAACGCCGATTGGAAATCCACAAGCCAAGGCGCAAAATCAGCCGGTGAAACTACATTAACGCTTGCTTGGTTACCTGGTGATACCGCCCAACAAGCATTGGTCAGCGACTTTAACACCGGCAAAAAGAAATATTATCTTGTTGTCTATCCTAACGGCGTACGTGATGTGTATTACGCTTGGGTGTCATCTTTAGGCAAAACCGTGCCACAAAACGAAGTGATGACCCGTACAGTTAAGCTAACTAACGTAGGTAAACCGTTATTGGCTGAGTATAACGAGGCTGGAGACTAGTTACTATGTTAAAAAAAGTTAAGTTTGAGTTACGCGATCAAGTGTTGGTGGTATCTGCAATCTCCGCGCTTGATTACCTTGATTATGTTGATTACCTAAACAGTCTAGATAAACCTGAACCGGTATCGGAAAACGACACCGAGCAGGAATTAAATAGCAAGCTCAACAAAATCACTCGTAACAATCTAATGGCGCACACTCGCTTGATTGCGATCTCGCTATCGTATGACAGCGATAAGTCTGTTGATGACTTACAAAAAGAGCTATTAACCACTTGGACTCAAGCGGATATTTTCCGCGTGCTTGAGGCGGTGCAGGATGTTTGCGAATTTCCGCAGGCAGATCCGTCAGAAAGCACACAGGAAGATGGTGAGCAAAAAAACGCCTAGAAACCGAACTTGACTTTGTCCTAAAGCTGGCGCACGAGTTTAAACGCGCCGATTACCGGCAAATGCTCCGCGAAATGTCTGTCGCGGAGTATTTTTGCTGGTGTAAATACTTTGGCAAACGTCCGTTTACACTTGAGTTATTAGATTACGGCTACGGCACGGTAGCAAGTGCGGTTTACAACGTTGCGGCATTAAAACAGGTTGTTACAGCGCAGGATTTTAGCGTTTTACATACAGCTAAACCAAACGCAGAAATGACAACGGAAGAAATGATGGATGCGTCTATTGCAAATGATGGAGTATTGAGAATTGGACCAGATCAGCAATTTAAAAATCAAACTCGAGGCAGAGACGGCAAAATTTACTGAAGAAATTAACAAAGCCCGCAACTCTCTCAATGGTTTGGGTAAAACTACGGGCGGAATTAACTTAACCAAATTGGCGATTGGTGGTTTAGCCGCTGCCGCATTAAGCGCTGCTGGTGCGCTTGCTGCTATGTACAGTTCAGCAATGGCAGGGATTGAGTTGTACGCCGAAACAGAACGCTACTTAGCTCGCACAGAGGCGCAATTAAAAGCGACCGGTGCGGCTGTTGGATTTACATCTGACGAGCTTAATGATTTTGCCGGATCGCTTGCCATGAACACCCTAGCAAGTGTAGATGGCGTAAGAAGTGCTATGTCAGTCATGATGACTTATCGTAGTGTGACTGGTGAGACATTTAAAACAGCCATTAAATTAGCGCAAGACTTGGCGGAAGTTTATAAAACTGATGTATCAAGCGAGGCACGCAATCTTGGGCGAGCTTTAGAGTCCCCTGCTGAGGCTGTATCTCTATTAAAACGCAAAGGCATTGAGCTTACAGAGACACAAAAAGACCTGATCCAATCCTTTGTAGAGAGCGGCGAAAAAGCAAAAGCACAAGAGATTATTTTGCATGAGCTACAAAAGCGTGTTGGTGGAGCCGGTGAGGCTGCTGCAAGCGATACTGTTGCTGGTGCGTTAGATACCTTGGGACAAGCAACCGATGAGCTAAAAGAGGCGTTTGCAACCTCTACTGGTATCACTGACTTATACAAAGCCTCAATAAATAAATTAGCTGAGGCGTTTTTATGGCTGACAAAAGTCATGAGAGGGGTTGATACAAAAACGCATGTAGATACCCTCGAAAAGCAAATTGATGTGTTGGAGAAATCCAAAAAAAGCCTCGAAGAAAAGGCTAAGTCCGGTATTTATGGTGATGGCATAAATGATGCGTTAGCACACACCACGAAAGAGTTGGAAAAAGCCCGTGAAAATCTAGCCAAATCAAGAAAAGAGCTAGATGCGCAAGAGGCAGAGTCGAGAAAACGCCAACAAGAGGCCAACGAGGCGAAAGAAAAGCACGAAAGATCTGAAAGAGAAACCGCCGGAGCGTCAACGCTCGGAAAGATCGAAGATAAGCTAAAAAGCAGATCCGAAAAATTAACAGCCCAATACGAAAAGGACAAAAAAGCCCTTGAAAATCTTGTGTTGAGCGAAGAAGAAATCCGCCGCAGAGGCTTTGATAATATTGACGCACTACGCCAATCCTCCTTAGATAAATTAACTCAAAGCTATAACAAAGAGTTGGCGGAGCTCCAAAAAAGCGAGGATAAAAAAAGTGCGGTCAAATCATCCTCTAAAACGAATGATTTAGCGCGCTTGGATATGGCGTATGCTGACGAATTGCAAAAAATCACATTAGCCCACCAAGAACGCATAGCGCTTATCGGTAAAATGGCAATCTCTGAAAGAGATGCAAAAGAGCGTGGCTTTGCCTCAGCTTTAGAATTGCGTAAACATTACCTTGAACTTGAAAATCAAGCCTATGAGGACGCAATCAATAAGCAAAAAGACAAAATGCGCCGTGATGAGTACGACAAAACGGAAAAAGTGCGGTCTTTTTTTAATGATGTCAGAGGGTCAGGAAATGATCCGTATGTACAAAACGATATTACTCGCGAGAATCAATTAACCAAAGCACAAGAGCTTTACGATCAACAATTATTGAGCGTACAGCAATTTGAGGAGGCTAAGGCATTAATTGAGGATACATACAGACAACGCAAAGAGGATTTAGATCGTCAGGCGGTATCATCTCAGTTGAGTATGGCATCATCTTTATTTGACGGCTTAGCCGGATTGGCTGAGGTTGCCGGAGGTAAACAATCCGGTGCTTACCGTACGCTATTTGCAATATCTAAATCATTTCAGATTGCGCAATCAATGCTCAACCTACATGCGGCAGTCATGAAAGCGATGAATGACCCTACCGCAGTTACGCCGGCGCAGAAATTTGCCAACATGGCGGCAGTGGCAGCGCAAGGTGCGGCAGTATTGCAACAAATAAAAAGCGTTACAATATCTGGCGCTCGGGCTAATGGTGGCCCGGTTGGTGGTGGTCGAGCTTATCTTGTTGGTGAGCGTGGGCCGGAAATCTTTGTGCCGGGCGCAACCGGTCAAATCACGAGTAACGAAAATCTAAATAAAGCCCTTGGTAGTGGTGGCGGTGTAAATAGCGTTGTGATTAATCAAACAAATAATTTTGATGGCAACGGTGCAGACAATGCGGAGTTAGCCCGCATGGTTGCTGCCGCAACCAAACAACAGGTTTATGAGGTAATCCGAAATGAATCGCGCCCGGGCGGAATGATGGGAGGTCGATAAGTGGCAAAAGAGCGTTTTAAGTGGAAAACCCTTTGGGGTTTATCAACAGAGACAGAACCAAAGGTTAAAGAAATTAAATTTGGTGATGGCTACTCGCAGAGAATACAAGACGGCTTAAATCACATTGTCTCTAAAGCTACCCTTACGGTGCGTCTAAACAAACGAGACAAAGCGGCTATTGATGAGCTTGAGAGTTTTTTACTGCGACACGGAGGCTATAAGTCGTTTGAGTGGCTACAGCCTGGTAAAAAAACTCCGATCTTGGTTGTCTGCCGTAAGTGGACAAGCACAGATAACGGAGTTTATGTTGATTATGATCTGCCGTTTGAGCAGGTGTTTAATTGACTACCATTGAATAGGATCTCTTATTGTGTAAAAATGACTTATCTTTACTTAAGGAGATCCTATGGCTATAAAATTTAGAAAGACAAAAAAAATCCTACCAGGCGTAAAGTTAAACATAAGCAAGTCCGGCGTAAGTGTTACAACCGGAATTAAAGGCGCATCTATTAATATAGGAAAAAATGGGGTTTATCGAAATTTAGGCATACCGGGAACGGGTATCTCTAAGCGAGATAAATTGGAATTTTCCTCAAGCAAAGAGGAGGATTATTGCTACCTTGATGTGTTGATTGATTATGTTGTAGATGGGCAAGTTGTAACATTAAATGTTGCAATTACTGATTATTACCCAGAAAAAAATGCTATTTGGGGATATTGCGAAGAACTTGAGCAAGAGTCGGTCTTTTACTTGAATGATATACAAAGAGTGTTTGACATTAAGTCAGGAAAAGATGTTGAAGATGTTGCCGAATATTTTTTGCAGCTAAACCAATCTGAAGATAAAGAGAAAAGTAATGATCCACCAATAGGAAAAATTCTTATTGTGACATTTATCCTATTCTTAATTGCTTATACATTTCTTTTTACAAAAAATTGAAAATTAGCCTCTTGACTACAAATGGGCTTTTTTATTAGTATGTTTTTCAAGGTCTCAAAAGCCTTTCTATTTAGCAGGTTGTTAGTTTTAGCAGGTTGTTTGAATGGCAATCACTTGTCGAGGTGATTAAATATCGGCACATTAAGCTCTCGTAATCAAGAGCTTTTTTGTTATTGACAGTATACAAATAAATTAATACACTCTTTCTCAAGGTGTCGAAACCTTAAACCAAAAGCGGAAGTCCGCACCCGATAGCATAGCGGTTTTTTTATGCACAAAATTTGTGATCTCGTTTAGTTTTATTGCCATTAAGACTTAACACGCATAAATCCAATTTCATCTATGTCGGGCGGGCGGAGAATACAACACCCGAAAGGGGAATAATCCCAGCCGTTTCTTTTGGTCGGCTTTCGAACCACCTGGCACCCTTAACTGGGTAAATCTTAATATCGAAAACAAACCAAAGGAGACATTCTATGTCTAATCAAACCCAACTTTCAAAGGCGACTATCGGTTTAACCGACAGTCAGGCAGGAAACGGCGCTCAAAGTATTTCTATCATCAGCGAAAGCCGAATATACGCAACGAGCTGGTGAACGGGGAAAATTATTGCAGCAATGCAAATCAGAAAAGCAAGACCTTGAGCGTGAGCTTTTACAAATTAAACAGTTAGATCTTTTCGTGAACTTATAACCGCACAATCTTTTAGAAAGTGCGGTTTTTTATTGGAGTAAATATGAGTATTTACGGACAACTGCAACAATACGCCTCTCATGGTTGGATAGAATTATTTGAACTCGATCTCACTAAATTTGGCGATATTGTTTATCGTTTCCACGATGGATTAAGTCCATTAGGTCAAGCTATTGTGTGGCAAGGGCTGGAATATACACCTTATCCAGTCAAAGCTGAGGGATTTGCAGTTGATGGGTTAAATCCTGTTAGACCAAGGATTACATTTTCCAATTTAGGTGGGGCGATTACATTAGTCTTGGCAAAATTAAAAGGCATTGAGGGCGCTCGACTTACTCGCAAACGAACGAAAATAATCTATCTTGATGCGGTAAATTTTGAAAATGGAAATTTGACTGCCGACCCAAACGCACATTTACCCGATGATATATTTTATATATCGCAAAAAACATCGGAAGACCATTTAACGGTTAGTTTCGAGTTATTACCCGCTACTGATTTAGAGGGGGTGAAATTACCCCGTAGGCAGATTGTGGCTCAATATTGCACTCATAAATATAAGGGGCAGTTTTGCGGATATACAGGTGATAAAGCAACTTGCGCTAAAACACTTGCTGACTGTAAAGCACATTTTGGTGAGCACTCTGAATTGCCTTTTGGTGGTTTCCCAAGTGCGGCATATATGAGGATTTAAAATGAAACATATTGATGATGCAATAGCACACGCCAAACAAAGTTATCCGCACGAAAGTTGCGGTTTTTTTGTGCTTAAAAATGGCAAATTGCAGTATGTCGCCTGTACCAATTTAGCGGCAGAAACAGAAGATGAGTTTTTGATTGGCGTAGAAGATTATGCCAGAGCGGAAGGAGTGGGGGAAATTAGAACCGTTGTTCATTCCCATCCTGACGAGAGCTGTTTACCAAGTATTGCAGATCAAGATGCACATAAAATAAGTGGATTAGAATGGTGCATTATTGGACTAGAAGGCGATGAGGTATCTACGCATTTTATGCCTGCACTTACAGAGGTGCCTGATTTGTATGGGCGTAAGTTTATCCATGGCATGACCGACTGCTACGGATTTGTGCGTGATTGGTATCGCCAAGAACTGGGTATTAATCTCCCAAACTACAATCGCATAGATGGCTGGTGGGATAATGGTGGCAATCTCTATGTTGATAACTTTGAGGACGCGGGATTTTATCCAGTCAAAGACTTAAAAATAGGCGACATGATTGTGATGCAAATTAACGCAAATGTACCTAATCATGCTGGTGTTTATCTTGGTGATGGTTTAATTGGCCATCACCTATACGGACGACTATCAAGTAAGGATGTATATGGACAATTCTACCGCGAACGAACAACGCACATCATGCGACATAAGGAAAATACGCCTTAAAGGCGAGTTAGGCAAACGCTTTGGTAAAGTCCATAAGCTGGCAGTAAAAACACCAGCGGAAGCCATCCGAGCCTTATGTGTTTTAAAAAGAGGATTTAAAGAGTTTCTCTTAGAATCTGAAAAACACGGAATAGTTTATCGGTTCTTGGTGCAGAGAGAAGAGCTGACAACATCATCTGATGAATTTCAAATGTGGTATGGCGCTCAAGCCGAATTTCATCTTATTCCTATCATTAGGGGTTCTAAGCGGGGTGGATTCTTTCAGCTCATAGCGGGGGCTGCGATGATTGGTCTTGCATTTTGGAACCCTTTAGGATGGGCTACTATAGGCGGTACAGGCTTTTTAAGCAGCGCGGCAACCTTGCCACTTACGATTGGTGCATCACTTGTACTTGGCGGCATCAGCCAATTACTCGTCCCTGTGCCAAAAGTAAGCGGGCCACAAGAACGTCCAGAGAATAAGCCGTCTTATTTATTTAATGGTGCAGTAAATACAACCGAGCAAGGGCAACCTATCCCATTGTTATATGGCGAATTAATAGTTGGATCTGCTGTTGTATCGGCAGGTCTTACCGATAAAGAAATTCCTATCAGAACAAACTCTACATCAAACAATGAGACTAGAGGAAAACTTAAATTTAAACGAGTTTCGGGGTGATAAATGCAGATAGTTGGTAGAAAAGGCGGTGGAAAAGGTGGTGGCGGAGGTGGTAGAGCACCAGTTGAAGCGCCAGATTCGCTCAAATCTTGCTCTTATGCAAAATTTATTGATGTTATTTCTTGTGGAGAAATTGAAGGACCGGTAAATGGACTGAACTCAGTTTACTTTGGTGATGTACAGTTACAAGATGAAAAAGGCAAATTCAATTTTAATAATGTTGCTATTGAGTGGCGACCTGGAAGCGTGAGACAAGCACCGTCAGAAATTTGCCAAACCAATGAAGTGACAACAGATGTCAATACCGAAGTAAAAAAAGACAAACCTATCACTCGCTCTATTATTGCACCAGAAGCAGATATTGTTAGAGTAACTATTACTGTGCCTGGATTAAGTCATCAAAATAAAAGTAATGGCGATATTAACGGTACAAAGGTTGAGCTAAAAGTTGAATATCAAGCTAATGGTAGTCAATGGATAGATGCAGGTAATATCGTTATCGAGGGTAAAACCACATCATCATATAATCGCGAACATAGCTTTAGATTAACAGGCGAAGCTCCCTGGAATATAAAAGTGACACGGTTAACTGATGATTCAGATAGCCAGGTTTTACAAAACAAAACCATTTTTTCGAAAATCACAACGGTTTTTGAGGAAAAATTAACTTATCCTGGCGTGGCATATGTCGGCGTGCAAATAGACGCTGAGCAATTTAGCTCAATACCATCTCGTGGGTATCATTGCCGTGGCATCAAACTAAAAGTGCCCTCAAACTACAATCCAGAAACTCGAGAATATAGCGGTGATTGGGATGGTACATTTATTGTCAAATACTCAAATAACCCTGTTTGGATTTATTTTGATTTACTCACTAACGAGGAATATGGGGCAGGGGAATACATCAAAGAAGATATGCTAGATAAATGGTCGATGTACCAAATAGCGAAATATTGCGACGAATTAGTCCCTGATGGATTTGGTGGCCGTGAACCTCGCTTTACCTGCAATGTTTACATCCAAACCAAACAAGAAGCCTTTAAGCTGTTACGAGATTTAACATCGGTATTTAGAGCAATGAGTTATTGGAGTAGCGGTACTCAAATGCTCGTCCAAGACTCACCCAAAGAGCCTATTTATCAGTTTAATAATACCAATGTTATCGGCGGTAAATTCAGCCGCTCAGGCTCGAATATTAAAACTCGTCACAATGTCGTATTAGTGACGTGGAACGACCCGAAAAAGTACTTTAAGCAATCTGTAGAGTACATCGAGGACCCGGAAGCGATTGTTAAGATGGGGTACATATCCCAAACGGAAGTTGTGGCATTTGGCTGCACATCGAGAGGGCAAGCGAGACGACTAGGGAAATGGCTACTTTATACTGAGCAATACGAAAGCGAAGTTATTACGTTTTCTTGCGGACAAGATGGTGCTATCCCTATACCTGGCGAAGTGATACAAGTATCTGACGTTCATCGTTCAGGAGAGAGACGCGGTGGGCGAGTTAAAGACGGCTCAACAACAAATCGAATCATCCTCGATGCGGAAGTTGAAATCACAAAAGAATCAACGATTAGCATAGTGAATGAAAAAGGGGAGTTGGAACAAAGAGCAATTACACAACGCGGGAAACTCACTGAGATTGACGTAAGACCAGTCTTTACCTCTGTTACAGAAAATAGCACATGGATTATTGCTAGTGCAGATATAAAACCTGAACTTTATCGAGTTATCTCTATTGTTGAGAGCGATGACGGCTCATACACTATCACTGCATCTGATTACAATCCCTCTAAGTTTGAGCATATTGAAAATGGGAATGAACTCATTGAATATGACACAACAAACAATACGCTAGATACTGGTGTAAAAAATGTAGTGATTACCGATGAGATTTATCGTGGGCTTGGGGGAAGTATCCAAACCAAAATTGTTGTAAGTTATGAACCTGCAACATCGCTCACATCTCGATACCAAATCGAGTATCGCGAGGGCAATGGCAACTGGAAACAGATGGAGCCAACGACCTTAACATCGGTTGATATTCCTAATGTAAAAGATGGTGTGTTATATCAAATCCGCATCAAAACAAGCAATGTATTAGGTGTATGGTCCGATAATCCAATCCAAAACTATGAACCAATAGGGAGATTGCGTCCTCCGCATAATGTTTCTAATTTAAGACACAAGGCTATTGCCCAAGAAGGGGCTTTTTTAATTTGGGATTTATCGCCCGATATAGATTTAGAGTATTACGAGATTAAAAAAGGCGACACCTATGAAAGTTCTAAACCAGTTGGGAAAATCAAGGCAAACGAATTTAATCTTGGTTTTATTCGCGCTGGTGAGCATAAGTATTGGCTAAGCGCGGTGGATTCTTCCGATGTTCGTTCCGAATCGCCCACTGCAGTAACGTTTAATATTTCAGGCGGACAAGTAGAAAACTTAGTTGCAGAAATTGTCGGCGATGAAGTTTTGATGACATGGAGCGAGACAAAAAACAACTCTTTTTCGACTGAGCTCTACGAGGTTAAAAAAGATGATGACGTGCTGGCTTTAGTTAAAAGTACATCATTTAAATTTAAGGCTGATTTTAACGGCAATAAAGAATTTACCGTTACTGCAATTGACTTAGGCGGAAATCGGAGTGAATCCGCTCAAGCGCAGTTAATTGTCCATCGACCGACGCCTGTCTCTATATCTCAACAAGTTATCGATAACTACGTCATGTTGCGTTGGCAAAGTGCCAAAGCGACCTTGCCGATTGTCTATTATGAGTTGCGAAAAGGGGAAACGATAGAAAATTCAGAATTTATTACAAACATTGACGGGCTTGCATTTCCACAGTTTGAGACTGTCGGGGGCTTGTATAAATACTGGATTATTGGTGTTGATAGTGCAGGTAACAGAAGTGAGCCGCAATATACGCTATCCAATGTTGCACAACCGCCAGATTATATCCTTAAATACGACTACAACAGCTCGTATGACGGAATTAAAAATGGTTCGGATAAAATCGATGGCAAGTTATATCTACCAGTCAGACGAGATACATGGGCAGAGCATTTTAGATCCAATAATCTCGCTACTCCAAAATCTCAAATTAATAGAGGTTTCCCGTTGTACCTCCAGCCAATAGACGAGAGCGGATATTATGAGGAGGAAATGGATTACGGCACGGTATTAGCATCATCCAAAATTACTCTTACCCCTAAGGTGATAAGCTCTGGCAGTTATGATATTAACTATCATATAGCAGTAAAAGAAAACGCTAAAGATAATTGGCGCGAACACGACCAACAATCCGTTTATGAAACCAACTTTAGATATGTTAAGTTTAGAATTACAGTGAGCAATGCACAGAAACCTGTCGTAATAGAGTCACTTAATCTAAAACTCGATCAAAAACAAAAAACTGACGGAGGAACCGTACAGGCAAATGCGTCAGATATAAAAGGCACATGGGTAAACTTTGCAACAGAGTTTATCGATGCGTCTGTCCCGGTTTTAACACCACAATCTAAACAACCACTTTTTGCAACATCTGACTTTAAGGATGAGCCAAAACCTAAAGGCTTTTACGTATTTTTATTTGATAAAAATGGGAATCGCGTAAGCGGTAAAGTTGGCTGGGTTGTAAAAGGAGTGTAAAGGAGCAAAAATGGCAGATTTTAACAAACCAACTGTCGATAGCGAGTATACTCAATTCCCAACCGAAATTAGAGCCGCCATTAGTGCGGCTTTATCATTTTTGGATGGGGAGTATACTAATGTCCCGCTAAAAGCAAAACGCTGGAATCCATCGACAAAAATCTTTGAAGAATATAATGGTGCTCAATGGGTGCCAATGGCTACAGAGTATAAATTACCTGTTGATTATAACTCACTCAAAAACAAGCCACTCCCAAACTCTGCTGTTGACGACGAAAGTGACACAAAGTTTGCGAGTTCAGCAGCCGTTAAAACGGCTTATGATAAAGCGACGGAAGCAAAAGAAGCTGCTAGCGCTAAACAATCCCCAGCCACAACCTTAGCAGGCTATGGTATTGGGAATTTTAAAGTAGAACAAGGGCAGGGCGATGCCAATGGCTATAAAACCGATGGCAATTATTACTTAGCAAGCGGTCAAAATTTACCCGAAAATGGGGCATGGCATATTGAAGTAGTGAGCGGTGGGGCAACAAATGCGGTGCGTCAAATTGCACGTAAAGCGAATGACAACAAAATCAAAACACGCTTTTTTAATGGCTCAAATTGGTCAGAATGGAAAGATGCAGGCGGCGACGGCGTGCCTATTGGTGCGGTGGTGTCATTCCCTCGTGCGGTAACCAATCCCGTTGGTTTTTTAAAAGCTGATGGCACGACATTTAACCAACAAACCTTTCCCGATTTATACCGCACTTTGGGCGACAGCAACCAACTTCCTGATTTAACTCGTAGCGACACAGGCATGACGGCTTATTTTGCCGTGGATAACATTCCTGCAGGCTGGATTGCCTTTGATGAGATTGCCACCCAAGTTACCGAACAACGTTACCCCGAGTTATATCGTCACTTAGTTGGTAAATATGGCTCAATTGCAGCAGTGCCAAAAGCAGAGGATAGATTTATCCGTAATGCTGGCAATGGTTTGCAAGTGGGGCAAACGCAAGAGGATGAATTCAAGCGACATGTGCATAGAGTACCGATAGACTACGATTCTTGGTTTAATCACTCAAGTCAAGGAAGCAAAAATCCATATTTTGACTATACAACATTTGCCCAGTCTTCAGATTTGTGGAGCACTCTTGGTTATGACAATGCAGATAGCGATAATGGTTTTGTTTCCCCTAAAGACACCTCTCAAATGGCAACAGGTGGAAATGAAACTCGCCCTAAATCATTAATCCTCAAATTATGTATCAAGGCCATTAATAGTTTTGATGATGTTGTGTTTTGGATTAAATCGCACGGTGATGTAACTAATGCAGGATTGCTAGACGCGGGCAGACTTGCGCAAAATATGCAAGCGTTATCTGAGCGTGTTGAACAAAAAATAGAAGAGAATAAACAATCAACTTTGCGAGAAATCACCAATGCAAAAGCTGATATAAATCAGCAATTTTTGCAGGCACAAAAGAATTTATCTCAAATTGGCACATTAAAAAAAGTCTGGGAAGGTAGCGTGAGTACTGGGTCAATTACTATATCAGAGAGTTGCTATGGCAAAACGTTAATTTTTTATATTCAGACAGCAGATGATCAAAGTAATTACGGTGATTCCATTGAAATAGTCAGTTTTGAAGCGGGTGCAGAAGATGAAGGCGGAGGTCGTTTGACTAGTATTCGTGAAATAGTATCCAACTATAATTATCGCCAAGTAGTACCCAAAGAGTTCACTGTGTATATTGCTGGTGACGGTAAAACTATAACCATTGGCCAACTTGATGCACGTTCTATAAAACGTATTTATATTCGATAAAGGAGCGTTAAATGAAAGTCTATTTTTTAAAAGAAAATTTGAATAGTTATCAAATTTTCCCTATTCCGCAAAACTTAAATGATTTTGTGGAAATGGAAGTAGAAAACGAATCAGAGCTTGAGACTAAACAACTTATTTATTTTAAAAGTCAATACATTCTAGTTGATAGACAACCAACAGAATTACACAAATGGAACGGAAACAGCTGGATTGTCGATGAAAAAAAGAAAACTGAAATTAAGCGTAAACTCATTAAAAATCTAGTTGATAGCATTGATGATACAGCGGCTAACATTAGTGCAAGATGGACAAGGTTTGCCGAAGAGTATAAGGAGCGAGAAGCTGCCGCTATTGCCTTTAAAGAAGCAAATTTTACTGGCGAAGTAAGCATCTATATATCAAGTTTTGCAACTGTCGCAGGACTTGATAATAAATCAGCAACATTGCTAATTTTAAAACAGGCTGAAGGATTACGAACACTGCAAGAACAACTCGCGGTGCAGCGTATGCGTAAGTATGAGCTCAAGCACGAAGAATTGAGTGAAGAAGAATTACAGCAAATTCATAATGACATTATCAGAAAAATGAAAGCATTAGCGGAGACGCAACAATGACGGAAGGTAAGGTTTATTTAGCGTTGTATAAAGGCAAGAAAACAGGCTGGACACCTAAAGCGATCTTGGCTCGATTATCAGATTGGTTAACTCGTAAGCTTACTAAAGGTTTATATAGCCATTGTGAAATTGTCGTAAATAAAGGTTTTAAGGTCTGCTATTCGTCATCAATACGAGATGGTGGAGTACGTAGTAAGATCATGTACTTAGAACATGAGAAGTGGGATTTAATTGAACTGCAAAACATAACGGAAGAGCGGATTAAGGCTTATTTCGAGCAAACTAAAAACATGAGGTATGACTGGTGGGGTGCGCTAGGAATTGTTTTGGGTCTTAAACAGAAGCGAAGTAAGTTTTTCTGTAGCGAATGGTGTTTTAATGCAATTAAAAATAGTGATGAGGGTTGGCGATTTAGTCCGAATCAATTAGGGGCAATGTTTAAACATGATGACTAAAGACAAACCGATCATTAATTTCCACTGGAAATTTTATGCGATTTACCCCATACCACGCAGACCCTAAAATAAAAGGCAATGAGGCAATACCTGACATTGGCCCCAAAAATCTAAGACCGCCAGCCATGATGTGGACAACGTCCGACCCTTGGCCAGATAGAGTTTAAGACAAGCGGTGGGGAATTTCGCTGTTTCTTATATCTAATTTAAACGCCCTTTAATGATGATTTAAAGGGCGTTTTTTGTCTAGATATATGGCATTAAATATAATGGTATTATGAATGGTATTATATAATTATATTTCTTTTGAAAATTTCGTTTTAAATCAAAATATTATTTAATTAATTCTAATCCAGCGAGTCGCACCAAATTTTCTTTTCAATCCCTCTCAATCCATATCAAATAAAATTAAATTTCCTAGTAAATCAAGGCATTATTTGCTTTTATAAAGTCAATCCATATCAATCTATATTAATCTAACTCACTTTTTTGGTATTATATTTGGTAATATGATTTTGGATTTTTAGGTGTCGTAATACCAAAACTCATAAAAATACTAAAAAATCACGCTTACCAAAATTATTTTCGTAATACCAAAGGGGGGAGGATGGCCGTATTAGTGAAACCATTAAGCATTACAGAAATCAATAATGCTAAACCTAAAGAGAAAGATTACTCACTGTCTGATGGCCAAGGTCTTTTCTTGCTCGTAAGAATGAATGGTTCGAAAATTTGGCGATTTCAATATTATAAACCAATTTCTAAAAAAAGAACTTTAATTAGTCTTGGTGTTTATCCTGAGATTTCATTGAAAGACGCTCGAGATATTAGGGATTTATATCGTTCTTTGTTGGCGAAAAATATCGATCCGCAAGATTATCGTTTACAGCAAGAACAAAAAGCTATCCAAGAACGTCAATTTACCTTGAGCGAAATGGGGAAGGAATGGCTATACCTAAAGAAAAATGAAGTTGATACTGGTCGATTAAAAGAAGTGACTTTTATTGATATTGGGAAACGGTTAGAACGTCACTTGTTTAAAGTGTTGGGGCATTATTCTATTAGTGAGATTTCCGCTCCTCTTGCTATTGAGAAATTAAAACCATTAGAACGAGCAGGAAAATTAGATACATTGCATCGTATTATTGGTTATTTAAACCAAATAATGATTTATTCGGTTAATAGAGGGGTAATTAATTATAATGCAACCGCAGATATTGGAAGGGTATTTATTCGACCAATAGCTGAAAATA
>NZ_QQIK01000006.1:0-117625 GCF_003494325.1 Haemophilus influenzae | reverse complement strand
ATACCGAACTCAGAAGTGAAACGCTGTAATGCCGATGGTAGTGTGGGGTTTCCCCATGTGAGAGTAGGGCACCGCCAGGTTATCAGATACAAATCTAAATCACATAAAAACAGAAGAACCCCGTGTCAAAAGATATGGGGTTTTAGCTTTTGGGAATTTACTCATTATTTCATGAAAAGGATTAAAGTAGAAAATAGAGATTGTATTTTAATATCAAGTTTTTAGTTTTGTATTGGCTACAATATAGCTTTAATAAATATACCTATTTATATCATTTAGAGTTTTGATTTTTCATATTTTTCAAATAGACTTTATATATTCATTTCTAATCTCCTTTATTATGCTTAAAAATTTAGACGAAATAACTTCAAGTATTATCGCTGATCCTCAAAATAAAGATTTTACAGAACGTGGAATTTTCCCTTTATTTGCGGCTCCTAAAACAGCTCGAATTAATATTGTTGGTCAAGCTCCTGGGTTAAAAGCTGAGCAATCTCGTTTGTATTGGAATGATAAAAGCGGTGATCGTCTGCGAGAATGGTTGGGAGTAGATTACGATTATTTTTATAATTCAGGTATGTTTTCGGTTCTTCCCATGGATTTCTATTATCCTGGAAAAGGTAAATCGGGTGACTTACCACCTCGTCAAGGTTTTGCAGAAAGATGGCATCCAATGATTTTAGAGCATCTACCTAATATTCAGCTCACTATTCTTATTGGGCAATATGCACAGAAATATTATTTACCCGAAAATAAAGATAATGTAACTAACACTGTTAAAAATTATCGTCAATTCTTACCGCACTTTATGCCTCTCGTGCATCCTTCCCCACGTAATCAGCTTTGGGTAACAAAGAATCCTTGGTTTGAAGAGCAAGTTATTCCTGAATTACAAATTTTAGTCAAACAGATAATTAATAAAGATTAAGTTTTTCATTTATTACGCACACATAGTAATAACAATCTTTTTTACTTTATGGATATAATAAAGCCTATATGCACAGGTTTTTTTATAACGATAATAATGTTTTAGGAGATTTGATGAAAAATTTCAAATATTTTGCTCAGAGTTATGTGGATTGGGTTATTCGTCTTGGGCGTCTTCGTTTTTCTCTTTTAGGCGTGATGATTCTAGCGGTTTTAGCCCTTTGTACTCAGATTTTATTTAGTCTATTTATTGTTCATCAGATATCTTGGGTAGATATTTTTCGTTCGGTAACTTTTGGCTTACTCACCGCGCCTTTTGTTATTTATTTTTTCACTTTATTAGTAGAAAAACTTGAACATTCTCGTCTTGATCTTTCTAGCTCGGTTAATCGATTGGAAAATGAGGTCGCCGAGCGAATTGCTGCTCAGAAAAAATTATCCCAAGCATTGGAAAAGTTAGAAAAAAATAGTCGTGATAAAAGTACCTTACTTGCCACAATAAGCCATGAATTTCGCACGCCATTGAATGGGATTGTCGGGCTTAGCCAGATTTTACTTGATGATGAATTGGATGATCTCCAGCGTAATTATTTAAAAACTATCAACATAAGTGCGGTCAGTTTAGGTTATATTTTTAGCGATATTATTGATTTGGAAAAAATTGATGCCAGCCGAATTGAATTAAATCGCCAGCCAACAGATTTCCCCGCCTTATTAAACGATATTTATAATTTTGCTAGTTTCCTCGCCAAAGAAAAAAATCTTATTTTTTCTTTAGAGCTTGAACCTAATTTGCCTAATTGGTTGAATCTTGATCGTGTTCGCTTGAGCCAAATTTTGTGGAACTTAATTAGTAATGCGGTGAAGTTTACGGATCAGGGAAATATTATTCTTAAAATTATGAGAAATCAGGATTGTTACCATTTTATTGTGAAAGATACAGGAATTGGGATTTCACCTGAAGAACAAAAACATATTTTTGAAATGTATTATCAAGTGAAAGAAAGCCGTCAGCAAAGTGCGGGTAGCGGTATTGGGTTGGCTATTTCTAAAAATCTCGCTCAGTTAATGGAAGGAGATTTAACAGTTGAAAGTGAGCGAGGAAAAGGCGCGACTTTCCATCTTACTCTCCACGCTCAAGAAATTTCTGAACAAGAATCCGTTAAGGAAAATATTCCATCCTTGACCATTCTTTTAGTGGAAGATGTTGACCTCAATATTATGGTTGCGAAAACTATTTTAGAAAAACTTGGGCATCATGTTGATGTTGCGACAAATGGCAAGCAGGCGATTACTTTATTTGAGAAAAATGTTTACGACATTCTATTGCTCGATATTAAATTACCAGATATGAGTGGTTTTGAAATTGCCCAATATTTGCGAGAGAACTATGAAAACGGTATTTATGATTTTTTACCGCCAATGATTGCTTTTACCGCGAATGTTATGCAAAGCGAGCAAGAATATTTAGAAATGGGCATGGATGGCGTATTACGTAAACCCATTTCAATTAAGGATTTACACCATTGTCTGCAGCAATTTTTTACGGATGAAAGCGAATCTATTATAGAAATGAATGATGATAATGAGCTTTCAGAACAGTTTGATTTAGCGCTGATAGAAACACTTGGAAAAAAACAAATTTTAGAAAATTTATCTTTATTCAAACAAACTATGCCAAATTATCTGGCTCAATTATCAAAAGATAATATGAAAGAAACAGAAGATACCGCCCATAAAATTAAAGGCGCAGCGGCATCGGTAGGGTTAAATCATTTACGTCAATTAGCGGATACTTTAGAAAGTGCGGCTAAAAATTCTGATGTTTTTAATTGTGGAGAATTGATTGATGAAATTGGAAATCTTTGGTTAGAAGATGTGGAGGATTTGCTTAAATTTTGTAAATTTTAATATCATAAGGTAGTTGTGTAAAGATTATTTAAATGTGATTTAAAGATAATAAAGAGGCTTAAAATGGGAAAATAAAATTTTATTTTAATTAGTAAAACTTTTCAAATTTCTCCGTTATTTACCTTTTATTAAAGGGAATTGATTTTGCTTTTTAATATTAAAGCAAGTAGAATTAGGCTCTCAATTTTATTTACTTTTATGTGGAAATTTATATGTCAGTATTTAATACATTTGTTGAATTTGTCGCGAGAATTGTTGCACCAATGCAGCGTCAATTTATTAATTTTATCCGTATTGCTATTTTTATTGTAATGGCATGGATCGGTGGTTTGAAAGTTTGTCAATATGAGGCAGATGGAATTGCCCACTTTGTATCAAATAGCCCATTTTTTAGCTATATGTATGAAAAAGGGCCAAATTTAGTGCCGAATGATAAAGGAGAGTTAGTGATGGAATATACACTACACAAAAATCCTGAAGGAAAAATGGTTGCAAAAAACATCGAATGGCATAAAGAAAATGGCACCTATACGGCTTCTTACATTATTGGAGCAATTATTGTTACTGTTGGTATTCTTACTTTAGCTGGTATTTGGAATGCAACGGCAGGTTTAGCAGGAGGCCTACTGACATTTGGCATGTCAATAGTCACGCTGTCATTTTTAATCACAACGCCCGAGGCTTGGGTGCCTAATCTAGGTGGAGATTTACCAACGCCAGCCTATGGTTTCCCTTATTTATCTGGAGTTGGTCGTTTAGTGATTAAAGATATTATTATGATGGCAGGTGGCTTAACAGCTGCAGCAGAGTGTGCAAATCGAATTTTAGCACGTAAAAAATAAGTTTATCGATATAAAAAACAGCTCCAAGTATAAATTGGAGCTGTTTTTATTATCACGACTAGTTAAATATTGATCATTACGTTTTGTATTATTAATTCATAATGCCTTTATGTCTTAATAAGATGTCTAATTGTTGATATATTAAATTTAAATCTGTCCTCCAACCCCTTTAAATTTCTCTACAAATGCAGCAATTTTTTGGAAAATTCTCTGCTTTTTAGTGAGATATTGTGGAGTAAGTGGACTCATTTTTGGCAATACTTCATTAAGTGCTGTGCCGTTTTCACTGGCATATTCGCGTTTTAATGAAGTGCTGATATAGCGTTTTGCTGCATCGACATTCAAATTTTCTTCTTGAATTAAGGTTTCTGCTTCTTTTCGCTGTTCTGCTTGAGCAAATAGGAAGAATGAGTCAATTAAAGTCGCTTTATCGGGAATATCATCTAAATTTGTTTGGTTGATAAAATCGACAATCAAGCTCTCTTTAGCACGGTTACCTAAACTTGAACGAACTGTGCGGCGGATTTCATCAATTAACACCTCTTTGTCTTGGTTTTTCTTATGATGCTCGAAAATTAACGCAAGAATATAATCCAAATTGATTTCTTGAGATTTTAATAAATCTACTTCAAACACGACATCGTCCCAATTTATCGGCGAATTATCTTTATCATTCCCCTCTTTTCTTTGGCGTAACCAATCGCGAATATCATTATAAGTTGAACGATAATCTTGCTCCGCTCTTACTGGTAAAGTGGGTACTTTCAGCATTTCTGCAATTTGTTCATCATTCACATAATGTACTTGCTTGAATTTCTCCATTGCAATCGGATCATTTAAATCGACCGCTTGTAAGGCTTGCAATGCTGCAAACTCATCGTAATTTTGCAAAATATTTTCAATACGCAAATATTCGCCAAATAATTTTACAAACTCTTTTTTATCTTGCTCTGTTTCGATTTCTGTTGGATCAGGAAAGCTTTCTTTTAATTCTTTCACGATTTCTGCATAGCCACGTTGATTGTCATCACCATTAAAATAGCTGTCGTAGCTTTTTTCTAGTACGACATTCTTCGTATTTTTATCGCCAAATAGCGTGATTGCATCAATGGTATTTTGTTCCAAATCGCGGAAAGTGACGATATTCCCAAAGGTTTTAGTTGTGTCATAAATGCGGTTGGTGCGAGAAAAAGCCTGCATTAATCCGTGATAACGCAAGTTTTTGTCCACGAAAAGAGTATTCAACGTAGGGGCATCAAAGCCTGTTAAGAACATTCCGACCACAATCAGTAAATCCACTTCCTGATTTTTCACACGTTTGGCAAGATCGCGATAGTAATTTTGGAATGATTGACTATCTACGCCATAATTCGTGCCAAAGTAGTGATTGTAATCATCAATGGCTTTTGTTAAAAATTCTTTTGCTGTACTGTTTAGAGCAGTGGGTTCAAAGGTCTCATCTGGAATATCGCCAATCGCATCTTGTTCTTCATTGGCGGCAAACGAAAAGATTGTTGCAATTTTTAACGGATGTTCCTGCTCTGCCTGTAAATTTTGTAAGGTTTCGTAATAACGTTTTGCTGCTTCCACACTGCTTACCGCAAACATTGCATTAAAGCCTTTACCTGTGGCATTCAAGCGGTGGGTTTTTTGTTTAAAATTGTTAAGCAAATATTGCGAGATTTCTTTAATACGCTCAGGGTGTAAAAAGGCTTGTTTCTGCTCAAGTGCGGTCAATTTTTCAGGATCTTTTTCTGTTTCTAAGGCTTTAAATTGTGGGCGGACATCGTTGTAATCGACCTTGAATTTCAGTACTTTGTCATCACGAATAGCATCAGTTATCACATAAGAATGCAATTCCGTACCGAACACACTTGCTGTCGTTTCCGCACCTAATGCGTTTTCAGGGAAAATAGGTGTGCCAGTAAAACCAAATTGATAGAATTTTTTGAATTTACGTTTTAGATTTTTTTGTGCTTCGCCAAATTGGGAGCGATGTGCTTCATCGAAAATAAAGACCACCTGTTTTTGATAAATAGACAGGTTTTCTTCACTTTTCATTAAATTATTCAATTTTTGAATGGTGGTTACGATAATTTTGTTATCATCTTTTTCAATATTGCGTTTAAGCCCAGCGGTACTTTCCGATCCATTCACGCTATCAGGCGAAAAACGCTGATATTCTTTCATCGTTTGGTAGTCTAAGTCTTTACGATCGACCACAAAAAAGACTTTATCAATAAAATCAAGTTCAGTCGCAAGGCGAGATGCTTTAAAACTGGTGAGCGTTTTGCCTGAACCTGTGGTATGCCAAATATAGCCACCACTTTCTTTATTGCTCCAATTTTTGGCGTGATATGAACTTTTGATTTTCCATAAAATACGCTCAGTGGCGGCAATTTGATACGGACGCATAATCAATAGAGTGTCGGAAATATCAAACACGCAGTAATTGACCAACACATTGAGCAAAGTATTCTTTTGCAAGAAAGTCGCGGTAAAATCCTTTAAATCTTTAATCAGCGTATTTTTTGCCGTTGCCCAATTCATTGTGAAGTCGTAGCTATTCTTATTGCGTTTAGTCGTATTAGCAAAATAGCGAGTATCCGTGCCATTAGAAATGACAAAAATCTGAATATATTTAAAGAGAGAATTTTCTTTATTGAAACTTTCTTTGCTGTAACGGTGAATTTGGTTAAAGGCTTCACGAATCGCCACGCCGCGTTTTTTTAATTCAATATGTACAAGGGGTAAACCATTGACCAAAATTGTCACATCATAACGATTATCATAGCTGCCAGTTTGCTCAAATTGATTGATGACTTGTAGAGAATTATTGGCAAGATTTTTCTTATCAAGCAAATAGATGTTCTGAATGCGTCCGTTATCGAACACAAAATCATAAATATAATCATCGTGAATTTTGCGGGTTTTCTCAATCAGATTATCGCTCGGTTTATCCAAATATTCCTCTAAAAAACGTTGCCATTCTGCATCGGAGAAAACCACGTTATTTAAGCGTTGTAATTGCGCCCGTAAGTTTTTAATCAACGCATCATTACCATTGATTTCTTGTAAATACTCATAGCCTTGAGCCTGTAAATCACGAATAAACTCACGCTCGAGGCTCCCTTCCGTTTGATAACCAGCATTAGGTTCTTCCACAAATTTATTATATTGATCTAAAACGATAAAATTATTGGATTCAGCGATAGTTTTGTATTGGGTCATAAGTAGTTCCTTAATGCTTTTGCTTTTTCAGATCTTTTTGCCATTTTTCTAAAATTTCTAAATCTTCATTATCAGCTTGTATGCGTTTTTGTTGTTTTCTGACCTGATCAAATAAGGCATATTGTTCTTTAGTAAAGGTTTCCATTTGTTTTACGGTTCGGGTTCCATTACCGATAAGCAACGGAAAACCGTTAAATTCAATTAAATTATCGACATTATTACGCCAGAAATTTAATGTCAGATCTTGACGGTTTTTAACGCGTAATTCGGCACTTTCTAAAAAGATCATCACTAAACGATTCAAGGAATCTAATTCATCATGAGTTAAATAGTTTTTAGCGGTAATAATATCGCCTTTACGTACAACAGCACCTTTCCAAGAGGTAAGACCCATATTAGGTAATTTGGCATTTGCACGCGTACAAATGAGTTCTGCGGCGGTTTGTTGTGTAATGGCATAAATCAACTTATTTTGTGTTTCTGCAAAAAACATTTGAGTGACTTTATCTGTTTTATCGTAGTCACTGGATAATTTAAATAACTCTCGTACTTTTTGATAAAACCGCAATTCACTGGCTCGAATTTCACGAATTTGTTCCAGTAATTCATCAAAATGATCAAATCGACCTTGAGGATTTTTCAACCGCTCTTTATCTAATAGAAAACCTTTATCTAAATAAGTACGTAATTGCGTATTTGCCCAACGACGAAACTGTACACCACGAGGGCTACGCACACGAAAGCCGATGGCGAGAATCATATCAAGAGAATAATGTTTTACTTGATATTGCTTGCCATCTTGGGCAGTTATCAAGTAATCCTTGATAACTGAATTTTCATCTAATTCATTGTCTTCTAATATATTTTTTATATGTAAGGCGATATTTTGTACAGAGGTGTCAAAAAGTTCCGCAAGCTGATTTTGGGTCAGCCAAGCCTCATTTTCGACAACCAATAAAGCAACGTGAGATTTACCATCGTCTGTGTTGTAGATGATTAAGTCGTTCATATTTTTACTCTGTTATATTATCAGTTTGTGGCTCTTTAATATTTTCTTCTATATAGAAACCATAATTATTAATTAGATGTTCAAGTAAATATTTAACAATCTTCTTTTCGGCATCTGTTGGTTCAGCGAAGTGACTAGTAAAATTGATTATACGAGTGTAATAGCTTTGTCTTGCATCATCATTGGGTAATAGATTTGACCATCCTGAATAACCAAGAAAGTTAGCAGTTTTTTCATATAAATTTCTCAGTAACATGAAATGATATTTTTGAATATCTTTAGATTCAACTTCTTCAAGTAGATTTTTTAGAAAAAGATGATAGGAGAAACTCTTGTTTGAACCACCTTGTTTCACCTCAAGATCAAATCTTTCGTTTTCATTCTTATTTTCATCTTTTCTTAGAATATAACCATTTTTTGCTCCAAGTTCATTGTATAAAACGTTATAAAATAAAGGATTGTGTGTGGTGATAATAAATTTTATAGTATCGGGACTATCTTTGACTAATTCTGCTAAATCAACAGCTAATTGAATAAGATGATTTTCATCCAATGAACTTACTGGATCATCAATAAAGATATATTTAAGTTCATCAAATTCATTAGTAGTGCGTTCACTAGGCTCTGAGATATTTAATTCTGCAACAACTTGTTCAATTAACGTATGAAAAATACTCCAAATAAAATTACTTTCTTCCCCTTTCGATAGTTTTATATTTTCTTCAGGCGTATCATCTCCACGTGCAAAACTGAATGTAATTTGATTATTTTCTATATCAAATTTAGGCATAAGTTTTTCATCACAATAATGATGAAATTTTCCAATTACTTTACCTTCATCCCCTTGATCTCTAATCAACCAGCGAATAAAAGAATTTGGTTGAATCTTTAATTTTGGTTCTGTGTCATTAAGTAGATCATTATCCCAATAGAATAAATCTTCGGTAAAGGCATTGAAATAAAGAATTTTTCTTCGTGTTAGATCTTCTTCATTGTCATGATTTTCTTTAGGTGCAATAAGATTCTTAAAGACTTTTGATAAACGGGTTTTTCCACTTCCATTAAAGGCGTAAATTAGATTAACCTTTTTATCAGAATCTCTTAATTGTTTTGCAATTTTGTCTAAACTTTTAGTCATATTATTCTCTGCCAGGGAAATTCAATAATAATTCTCGGTAATACTCATACCGCTTTTGGCTTTGTTCAATCGCTAAAGGCAAGCCTTCGGTGATGGAATTGGTTAAGGTTTCAAATTTGTCTAAGATTGAAACGATACGTTGTTGTTCTTCGATTGGAGGGACTGGAACAATACATTTATTTAAAATATCATAGGAAATAAATGGTTGTGATGCCTTGTTTGCTTTATCAATAAAGTTTTGTGAGAGCAAAAGATAGTACGCATATCTAGAATTAACATTATCATTAATTTTATTGCAAATGATACCGTTGTAAGTGACGAAATGTTTGCCTTCAGCCCAATTAACTATTCCTGCATAAGCTCCAATATGTCCAATAACAGGAGCATCTTCACTGTTATATTCATTGTGAGATCCTACAATTCCATTACTTCCATAAACTGGATATTCACCACCAATGGTTGGTATTTTATTACCAATACCATATTGAAACTTATATATTTCATTTAAATGTAACCATTGAATGTTAGAAGTACTAAAAAGTTTATCTTTATCCACTTTTTGTTGTGATGAATTCTCTGAATCATTATGAGAAAGTAATTTTTCTCGATAGTATTCATACTGTTTCTGGCGTAGTATAAGCTCGCTGGTAAGCTCGCTGGTAAGCTCGCTGGTAAGTGCTGTCAATGCGTCCAAAATTTTTACGATTTCGGTTTGGACGGAGAGTGGGGGGATGGGGATGAGAACTTCCGACATTAACCTATTAGAGCTTAGGTTAGGTTGTGCTCCGCCTCCAGAAATAATATAAATATCTTCAACTTTTGATAATAGATAATGATATAAATATCGATTATTTAAAATATTAGTATTAGGTAAAAATTTACCGACTCGCTGATTAAGATAGGAGGGGTGTTCATAGTTATAAAAACCAATTTTCCCAGTAGTTGCTCCAGACATAGCAATCAAAATATCACCTTTATGAACTTTATAAGGTGTCATATCAGTATTGTAATCATCCAGCAAAAAATATTTAACATCAGATAGATTTACTTCTTTACCATCTATATTTGTTATTCTGACAATAGGGGCACCATTGTCTTTAAATAAGCTACTCTTAAAGGCAAATCCGTTTTGAAAATTACAGACATCCCCTAAAGGCTTCCACTCAACCTCAGCCCCATCCAATAATTTTTCTAAAAAAGTGCGGTTGTTTTTCATCGTATTTTTTGTTGCTCCTCGTAGGGTGGGCTTTAGCCCACCACCTGTTATCGTAAATTGGTGGGCTGAAGCCCACCCTACATTTTACCCCTCAATTTCTGCAACAATCTTGTCAATCTCGGCACGCAAGCGGTCAATATTGGCAACTGTTTTACGAATTTGAGCATTGAGTTCATCAATATTAATTACTTCACGGGTGTCTTTTTGTTCCACATACGAACTTACTGCAAGGTTGTAGTCATTTTGGGCGATTTCTTCAAAGGATATGGATTTTGCCAAATGCGGCACATCCTCTTTATCGGCAAACAGTTTGAGGATTTGCTCGATATGTTCCTCTTCTAAAATGTTGTTATTAGTGGCAGATTTAAATAAACCGCTGGCGTCGATAAATTGAGTTTGGGTATTGGGTTTGTGTTTGGAAAGCACCAAAATATTCACCGCAATACTGGTGCCAAAAAAGAGATTTGGCGCAAGCGCAATCACCGCATCCACATAGTTATTATCCACCAAATATTGACGAATTTTTTGCTCGGCACCGCCACGATAAAAAATACCAGGGAAGGAAACAATCGCCGCCCTGCCTTTGCCTGAAAGATAGCTTAATGCGTGTAAAATAAAGGCAAAATCTGCTTTTGATTTCGGTGCAAGCACACCTGCGGGGGCAAATCGTTCATCGTTAATCAGTGTTGGATCGTCGGAGCCAGCCCATTTCACGGAGTAAGGCGGGTTAGAAACGATGACATCGAAAGGTTTATCATCGCCAAATTGTGGTTCCATTAAGGTGTTGCCTAAAGCAATATCAAACTTGTCGTAGTTGATGTTATGCAAAAACATATTCATACGGGCAAGGTTGTATGTGGTATGGTTAATTTCCTGCCCGAAAAAGCCTTCTTCAATAATATGTTCATCAAATTGTTTTTTGGCTTGAAGCAAAAGTGAGCCAGAACCTGCTGCAGGGTCATAAATTTTATTGACCGAGGTTTGCCCGTGCATTGCAATTTGAGCAATGAGTTTGGAAACACTTTGTGGGGTGAAAAATTCGCCACCAGATTTGCCTGCATTGGCGGCATAGTTGGAAATTAAAAATTCGTAAGCATCACCGAATAAATCAATATGATTATCTTCAAATTTGCCAAAATCAAGTTCAGCCACGCCTTTCAAAACAGCCGTTAAGCGGTCGTTTTTATCTTTTACGGTATTGCCCAAACGGTTGCTGGTGGTGTCAAAATCGGCAAATAAGCCTTTAATATCTTGTTCAGATGGAAAGCCCGTCGCTGAGTTTTCAATATCAGTAAAAATCTGCTTTAAATCGGTATTCAAATTAGGATTGCTGCCAGCATTAGCCGCGACATTCTTAAATAATTGGCTTGGGTAAATAAAGTAGCCTTTGGTTTTAATGGCATCTGTTTTAATGTCAGGTGTAATGATTTCATCAGGTAATTGGGCATAATTTACGCTTTCATCGCCCGCTTCAATGTAATTGGCAAAATTTTCGCTAATAAAACGGTAAAAAAGTGTGCCAAGCACATATTGTTTGAAATCCCAGCCATCGACTGAGCCACGCACATCATTAGCAATTTGCCAAATACGGCGTTGAAGTTCGGCACGTTGTTGAATTGCAGCAGCCATAAAATCCTCAGAATATTTTGTGTAATGAGTTGAATAGATATGTGAAAAATTATACAGGAAATTAGTCTATTCTGCGTGAATTTCTATGCGTTTATCTTACAGCTATTTGTAAAAATAATGTCTCGTTTGCAGGTTTTGTCTAGATAAAGTGCGGTTAAAATTTACTATGTTTTTATGGTGGGATTTATTTTAGAGGGAGATATTTGAGAAAGGGTATGTCGTACATACCCTATCTGATTGATATATTAATTCATAATGCCTTTATGTCTTAATAATGCATCTAATTGCGGTTCACGGCCACGGAAGCGTTTGAAGAGTTCCATTGGCTCTTCTGAGCCACCACGGGTGAGAATTTCATCTAAGAATGATTTGCCGGTGATTGGGTTGAAAATACCTTCTTCTTCAAAGCGTGAATAAGCATCAGCCGATAATACTTCAGCCCATAAATAGCTGTAATAACCTGCGGCGTAGCCCCCTGCAAAAATATGGCTGAAGCTGTGTGGTGCTCTTGCCCAATCTACGCCTTTTATGACGGCAACTTGTGATTTCACTGATTTAAGTGTATCCAAAATTTGATTGGTTTTTTCCGCATCAAAGGTGTGATGTAAACGGAAATCAAAAATACCAAATTCAAGCTGACGTAAGATAAACATCGCAGCTTGGAAATTTTTCGCTTTTAATAATTGCGTGAGTTTTTCTTTTGGCAACGGCTCGCCTGTTTCGTAATGCCCTGAAATAAACGCCAAAGCCTCTTCTTCCCAGCACCAGTTTTCCATAAATTGACTTGGTAATTCCACAGCATCCCAAGGCACGCCATTTATACCCGCCACATCGGATACATCAATTTGCGTGAGCATATGATGGATTCCGTGCCCAAATTCGTGGAATAGCGTGGTGACTTCATTGTGAGTAAATAACGCTGGTTTATTCCCTATCGGTGCATTGAAGTTGCAAGTTAAATAAGCCACAGGCGTTTCAATGCTGCCATCCAGTTTACGCTTACGTCCGATACAATCATCCATCCACGCACCTCCACGTTTATGTTCGCGTGCATATAAATCAAGATAGAAACTGCCTCGGAGTTGATCATTTTGATCGATTAAATCAAAGAAACGCACATCTTTATGCCAAGTATCCACGCCTTTGCGTTCCACTGCACGAATATTAAAAATGCGTTTAATTAATTCAAACAACCCTGAAATCACGCGATTTTCTGGAAAATATGGGCGAAGTTCTTCATCATTAATGGCGTATAAATGTTGTTTTTGTTTTTCGCTGTAAAAACCAATATCCCAAGGTGCAAGTTCAGTGACACCAAATTCTTTTTCGCAGTAATCTTTCAATTCTTGCAGTTCTTTTTCGCCTTGTGGTTTGGCACGTTCGGCAAGATGATCTAAGAAATCAAGCACTTGTTGTGGGTTTTCTGCCATTTTTGTGGCAAGTGAAAGTTCGGTATAAGTATTAAAACCGAGTAATTTTGCCAGTTCAACGCGTAACGTCAGAATTTCTTCCATAACTTTACTGTTGTCCCATTTGCCAGCGTTAGGGCCTTGTTCAGAGGCACGTGTTGCATAAGCACGGTACATTTCTTCACGCAATGCACGATTTTCGCAGTAAGTCATCACAGGCAAATAACTTGGGATTTCTAACGTAAAACGATAGCCCTTTAATCCTTTGCTTTCAGCGGATTGTTGTGCTGCTTGCAGTGCAGATTCAGGCAAGCCAGTAAGTTCTGCTTCGTTTTCAATGAGTTTTTCCCAACCCATTGTGGCATCTAATACATTATTGCTGAATTGTGAATTTAATTCCGATAAGCGTGCCACAATTTCGCCATAACGTTGTTGTTTCTCTTCGGAAAGCCCAATGCCTGAAAGTTCAAAATCACGCAGTGAATTTTCAATGGCTTTCTTTTGTGCAATCGAATAATCGGCAAATTCAGCACTATTTTTTAACGCTAAATAGGCATTATAAAGCCCTTTATGCTGACCAACCCAAGTGCTGTATTCAGAAAGTAACGGTAAGCACGTTTGATAGGCTTCACGTAATTCAGTGCTATTTTTTACTGAATTGAGATGAGAAACGGGCGACCAAGCACGATTTAACCGATCATTAGTTTCCGTTAAAGGCAAAATGAAATTTTCCCAAGTAAAGTGCGGTTGTTTTAACACTTGTTCTATCGTATTGCGACAATCTTGAATTAATTTTTCAACAGCTGGTTGAATGTGTTCTGGCTTGATTTGTGAAAATGGCGGTAGGCCTTGAATGTTAAGTAATGGATTTGACATAGACATAAATGTTCCTTTTTTGAAAACTGTTTTTTTATGTGACGGCAAATTCTATAATATCAAGGTTGAAAAATCTAAAAAATCAGTAATAATAGTTTGCATTTTCTTTTTTATTAGGAACATTATGAAAATTATTTACATTATTTTAGGTTTTCTTTCACTTGCAATTGGCATCATTGGGATTTTTCTTCCTCTTTTGCCTACCACGCCTTTTTTATTACTTACTTTATTTTTCTTCACAAAAGGTTCAAAACGCTTAGAACAATGGTTTTTAGGCACAAGTATTTATCAAAAACATCTCAAGTCCTTTCATGAAAATCGATCATTAAAGAAAAATACCAAAATTTTTATTTTGACTTTTGTTACCACAATGCTACTAATTGGTTTTTATTTCACGCCAAGTGTAATAGGGCGTAGTGTTATTGTTGCGTTGATTTGTATTAAGTTTTGGTTCTTCTTATTTTGGATTAAAACCGAAAATGAATAATTTGTTCGCCTTGTGCCAACGAAGTGCGGTTATTTTTTCTATTATTTTTACGGTGGTGGCTTGTGATAAATTGGATAGTCCTAAGCCTATTTCGCCACAAATTGAGACACAAAAAAATACTCAATTAGAATCTAACCGAGTTGAATTAAAACGTGGCGTTTATAGCGATTTGACTTTGCAACCTTGGCAAGCACAAAGCGAAGAACAAACTCAATTATTACGAGATCTTTTTGAAGGATTAACAGCTTATGATGTGCAAGGTAATCTTGTTCCAGCTGTAGCAGAAAATTGGCAAACCGAAGACAATAAAACTTGGATTTTCACTTTGCGTGAAAATGCTAAATGGTCAAATGGCGAGCCTATCACTGCATCAGATTTTGTACAATCTTGGCAAACACTTTCTCAATCTGAAAGCCCACTTAAAAATTATTTGGCTTTTATGAATCTGAAAAATGCGAAGGCAGTATTGGAAAAAGCGTTACCTGTTGAATCCCTAGGATTGTTTGCCGAAAATGACCGCACTTTACGCATTGAATTAGATAAAGCATCGCCATATTTACTTTCTATGCTGGCACATGTCAGTCTTTTGCCTCACTATGCTAAATCGACTGAAATATTTATCAGTAATGGCGCATATCAGTTACAAAGTCAGGCTGAAAATCAGCATATTTTAACTACCAATCCTTATTATTGGGCGAAAGAAAAAGTGATATTTCAGCAAGTGAAGTATCAAAAAATTTCCGTTGATGCAGATTTGTCTGATTTTGATGTTGTAATGAATCCGAAAAAAGTCGATCAGAATATCCAAGATTATCCGCAACTTTGTACTTACTTCTATGAGTTTAATCTTTCCGATCCTGTGTTACAAAAAAGTGCGGTAAGAAAAGCGATTGTTTCGATGATTTCTACCAATAATTTGGTTGCAGATATTGCTCATCTTCATCCTAGCAATACTTTTTTGCCAAAATCTATGCTAGGTGAGCAAGAATCTGTTTGGGAGCCAGTTGTTGCAGAACAGCTCTTTTCCCAAAATCAAATTAGTGAAACTCGTCCATTGAAATTACGTATTCGTTATGATGATTCATCTCTGAATCAAACCATTGCAATGCGATTAAATCATCAATTATCACAATCTGATTTATTACGAGTTGAAAATCAAGGGATGAACTGGCAAGAATTGCAAACCGCCCGCACAAAAGGCGATTTTCAATTAATTCGTTCTGGCTGGTGTGCTGATTTTAATGATCCTGCAGCATTTCTAAATTTATTCTATTCAAAAAGCCCAGATAACAAAAATGGCTATAAAAATGCGGAATTTGATCGTTTATTTGAAAGTGCAATGACGACGACATCCGAAAAAGTGCGGTTAGAAAATTACGCAAAATTAAAAGGGATAGTTCAACAAGAGCATTTAGTGTTACCCATTTTTCAATATAGTACGCCTGTTTATCTTGCACCGAGTATAATGGGTGCGCAAGTAAATTCTGTCGGTGTCATTTACAGTAAAGATTTGTGGAGAAAGGTTCAAAGTCAATAATTGCCCTTGCAATCAAGGAAAGAATTCTTTAAGATTGGAGGCATTGGGGACAACTCCTACATCGTCCCCTTGCGATTATCTTAGATAACTGTTCCGGAACAGCTAACTAAACAACAGATAATCAAGAAAATGAAAAAGGCAATTTTTTCATTTTACTTACTCCTGATAAGCCCCGATCTTTGGAATACGAGACGGGGTTTCTCGTTTTTAGCAATATGCTAAAAAATCTTTTGATTATTCCATAACATAAAGTTTAAATAAAAAAGCCATACTGTTCAATATAACAGTATGGCTTTTTTAACATGTGTTGTTTTATTAAATAATCTCTTCTTGGCAATGTGGACAGGTCATTAAATGTTGTTCGTCATTGTTATGCACAATGTAATGTCCCATTTTTTTCGCTTTTGTATCAAGATATTTTGTGTTGTAGCGGTTTTCGCCTACATTAAGCGGTACTCGTTCAACCACGTTGATACCTGCTTTTTTCATGGTTTCTACTTTTTCTGGGTTGTTGGTCATCAAGCGAACTTTTTTTACACCAAGTAGCTCGAACATATCGGCACAGACTTCAAAGTTGCGTTCATCCGCTTTGAAACCTAAAGCAAGATTAGCTTCAATGGTATCCATTCCTTTATCTTGTAAAGAATAAGCACGGATTTTATTAATCAAACCAATTCCGCGGCCTTCTTCACGATGATAAATTAAGACTCCGCGACCTTCTTCTTGAATTTGTTTTAATGCTGTCGCCAGTTGGAACCCACAATCGCATTTTAAGCTGTGAAGTGCATCGCCAGTTAAACATTCAGAATGGATACGTGCTAATACAGGTTCATCAGCATTAGAAATATCGCCCATCACTAAGGCTACATGTTCTTTTTTTGTATCTGGGAATTCAAATCCCACCATTTTGAAAATACCGTATTCAGTGGGTAAATTGGCTTGCGCAACTAGCTGAATTTTTGCCATAAAGTGATCCTTATTCGTAGTCATTTCTGTTAGAATGCGCGCGTTATTTTTGTTATCAAGGGGCGAGCATGTTCAAAAGGCTGTCATTATATACGTTATTACTTTGTCTTGTACCATTTTTTATGTGGGGTATTTCCTATCAGTGGCATGGTAATAGCCAATTAACTCAAGCTGATTATTGGCTTTATTTGCTCACTGAAACGGGTAGCGTACCTTATGCGTTGATTACCTGTGTGTTATTTACGCTTTTGTTTGCGTTTTTATTTAAAAATCCAAAACAATGGCTATTAGGCGTAATTGTGATGGGGATTTCAGTTATTGCAACTCAAGCGGCAAAAACAGGGGCAAAAGCATTATTTGAAGAACCTCGTCCGTTCACCGTTTATCTAGCTGAGCAAACTCATTCAACGCCTGAAAACTTTTATAAAAATGACCGCACTTTGCGTTCTGAAATAGCTAAGAATTTTTATTCGATGGATGCTATCACACCAGCTTGGTTAGTTCATCATTATGAGAATGAAACGGGGTATTCGTTCCCTTCAGGACATACGATTTTTGCGGCAACTTGGCTAATGCTTGCTGTTGGCTTTACCCAATTATTGGGTAACCGTTCTTTTAAAGCAAAATTGCTGGTGGCGGGGATTGCAGTGTGGGGCTTGTTGATGTTGATTAGCCGTGTGCGATTAGGCATGCATTACCCAATAGATTTGTTGGTGGCGACATTACTGGCATGGTTGATTAATAGCATTATTTTTGCCTTTTTAAAGAAAAAGGCGATCTTCGTCATGAAATAGTATTAGGTGCTGGCTTGTCTATACAAAATTGTGTGTTTCAAACCACCGTTCTATATTTTGAATAATAAATTGGGGAAGTAATATTTCTTGTTCTAAGAAAGTTTTATCCATGATGAAATAATTCATGTTTTTTAGATTTATTTCTGAAGGTTTTCTTTGTTTCCCTAATAGGTAATAATAGGTTGTCCACAATACTGGTAAAGAACTATTATTCCAAATATCTTCATATCTTTGAATTGAAGCATCAAACCAAAATCTAAACCAGCAGTGACGTTTATTTTTATATATTCCTTTTTGGTTAGGACAGTCTGCTAATGTTAATAGAATATAAGGAATTTGATACTCTTCAAGTTTATCGTATTCCCAAATTTTTTGTTGATTAGCTAATATAATAAATTCAATAGGTTATAAGTTTTTTGCCAAAAAACTAATTTGACGATAATATTTTTGCCAATTTTTTCTGAATGAATTTTTTAATTCAGTCCATGCGTTTTATTTGGTGATAATGGAAAATATGATTGGTATAAATTGCTTTAGTTTAATTTTATGGGGCAGAATTCGCTTTTTGGGTAATTAGAAAAATTGCTATTAGAGGATGGCACTGTATTAACATTTTTCTCAAATAAAACTTGAGCACAAATAGGGCGTGGCATTTGGGTGTAGTATCTTTTAAACCTAACGGTTTATTACCAAATTCAATAATGTACTCCTTGACAGTGATTAAAATTTCTTTGCTTGGATGGTTTTGCTTTTTCCATTTTTATCCTATTTGTTATACACTAAAGAACAAAGCATAACAGGCTTAAATTTTGATGAATTATCCACAGTACAAATAAGGCGTTATTAAAATAATTTACATTCTACTATAGGATAATAATTATTCTGATGATTGGATGAGTTTTCTAGATAATCATTCTGATAAAACAAAAGGATTACAGGTAAAATTACAGACTTGTGAGTATTTTGGGTTAGTATCAAAAAAGTATATAGGTACTGTAAGAGATAAATGGTAATACACAATATATTATTTTATTGTGGTTTTAAAATTACGATTTTGGTACTTTTAGTATAAAGTAAGGGCTATTTTTATTATTTACGAGCACCAAATATCGCAATCAATTCTTTCACTTTTACGCGTTTTTCTGGGTTTTGGCTAATAGAACGTTGGACTTTTACCCGTTTAAATTTAGCACCGTTATAAATTTCACGCGTAAATTTAGTATCGTGATTCGAGATCAATATCGAAATTTGTTTTTCTTTTTGTATAGATTTCGCTAAATCTGCCAAAGCACGTTGCTGCGCCAGTCCAAACTCATTGCCCGCATAACCAGTAAAATTAGTCTCTTGTTGTAGCGGAGCATAAGGTGGATCACAATAAATTACCGAATCCTTATCGGCAAATTCAAAAGTCTTTTGAAAATCACAGCATAAAAACACCGCACTTTGCGCTTTATAAGCGAAATAACGTAATTCATCTTCTGGAAAATAATGAGTTTTGTAAGCTCCAAAAGGCACATTAAATTCATTCTTGCTGTTATAACGGCATAATCCGTTAAACCCAAAACGGTTCAAATATAAAAAAATAATCGAACGTTCGAAAGGATCCGTAGAAGCATTGAATTGGCGACGTTTAGCATAGTAATAATCGGGTGTATTGGCATCATCAGCGAAGAAAATCGGCTTACAATCTTCAATATAACCCTCTACATTTTCTTTAACAATATTGAATAGATTGATTAAATCAGGGTTGATATCCGCCAAAATATAGCGTTCAAAATTAGAATTAAGAAATACTGCTCCAGCACCCACGAATGGCTCAATTAAGCAGTTTTTTTTGTTTGGAAAGGCTTTATTTATCTCGTCCGTTAAACGAAATTTTCCCCCCGCCCATTTTAAAAATGGACGGTGTTTTAACTTAGGTTTTAAAGATTGTTTTTTCGGACGTAACATCTTAATCCGTTTGAGTACAACGACGAATTGCGTTTAACACGAGGGTATGAGCGGTATCATTTGCTACATAAGCTTGGCCTAGAGATTTGAGTAGCACCAGACGCAATTTACCCGCTAGAACTTTTTTGTCACGCATCATATGCGGTAAATAGTCTTCTGGCTGCATCGTATCCGGTGATACGGTGGGCAAATTAGCACGAGCAAGTAATTTTTCAAGGCGAGACACATCTGCAATAGAAATATCTCCAAGTTCTTCAGAAAGCGCCGCTGCCATCATCATTCCCGTTGAAACAGCTTCTCCATGAAGCCAGTTTCCATAACCTAGATGAGTTTCAATGGCATGCCCAAAAGTATGTCCAAGATTGAGCAATGCACGATCGCCTTTTTCTGTTTCATCTCTCGCGACCACATTTGCTTTAATTTGGCAACAACGAGAAATACAATGTTGAAGTGCCTCAGGATGCAAAGCGACAAGTTCATCAATATGTTGTTCTAGCCATTCAAAAAATTCGTAATCTAAAATGGCACCGTATTTGATAACTTCAGCAAGCCCCGCATTTACTTCACGTTTAGGAAGCGTATTAAGCGTGAGCGTATCAATAATAACCATTGATGGTTGATAGAACGCGCCAATCATATTTTTGCCTAATTCATGATTAACCGCCGTTTTACCACCCACTGAAGAATCCACTTGTGAAAGCAATGTGGTTGGAATTTGAATTAAACGGATGCCACGCTGATAACTTGCCGCAGCAAATCCAGCAACATCGCCAATGACACCGCCACCCAATGCAATAATCGTGGTATCTCGTCCATGATTACCTTGCAACAGTGCGGTGAAAATTAAGTTTAAAGATTCAAGTGTTTTGTATTTTTCGCCATCTGGCAATAAAACATGATCGACCACGCAACCACGTTTTTCCAACGCATAGATAACTGTATCAAGATAAAACTGTGCAACCGTGGGATTCGTTACAATCATCACGCGATCCCCACGTTTAATCGGGTAACTACGTTCATCTTGCAATAAGCCACTACCAATTAAGATAGGGTAGCGACGTTCTTGTAATTCCACATTGACGCACAACATAATTTATCCTTAGGTGTGTTTAAAGCGAACCATTTAGTCCATTCATATTATCAATTAAATCAACAATTTGATTTACCATTACTTTGGCATTTTGTTCATCGGTTGGCAACGTGATGTCCGCAATTTCTTCATAAAACGGGTTGCGAGTCTTTGCTAAATCTTCCAATACTTGACGAGGATTCTCTGCATCTTGAAGCAATGGACGTTTTTTATCACGTTGAGTACGTTGGAATTGTTTTTCCACCGTCGTTTCTAAATAAATCACAATACCGCGTGCTGATAAATAATTACGGCTTTCCTTAGAAAGCACTGCGCCACCACCAGTTGAAAGGACGATACCTTGCATTTGTGTGAGTTCGTTAATAATGCGTTCTTCACGTTTGCGGAAGCCGTCTTCGCCTTCCAAATCAAAAATCCAGCTAATATCCGCGCCCGTACGTTCTTCAATCACTGCATCGGAATCAATAAAATCCATATTAAGCTGTTGTGCTAATTGACGACCGATAGTGCTTTTACCTGCACCCATTGGTCCCACTAAAAAAATATTACGTTTTTCTGCCATTGTTCTTTATCTAATAAAAGTGAAATAAAATGCGATCATTTCTAATGAAAATAAACTGCGTAAAAATGCAGAAGATAGAAAGATCTCCCAAAAAATGGGGTAGATTATCGCAATAAATTACCCTATTTTTCAACCTTTATAGGGAATTTATTTTCTACGAGAAATCATCTAAATATGGAATAGTTAAAATTCTCAATCATCTATGAAGTCTTCAAGCCTCAGACTAATAACAAAAATAGCGCGTTAAGTACGCGCTATTTTTAGCCTATTTTTCAATTTTATTTTTTAGGTAACGCATCAGTTGAAGCATTAAACTTCACATTTGATGAAGTATAAGCCTCAAAGTGCGGGTGTTTTTTCATAAATTTTATGAAACTTTCTGCATCAGGTAAGTAGGTATCAACGCCCTCATATTTTGGATCGTTAAATAATTTACCAAAGGTTTTATAACCGTCTTTACCACCTGCGACATAAGCATTTGTTCCAACAAGATAACGTTTGTTATCATCAATCGGTTCCCATTGTTGGGTTTGTTTATTCAATACTTCTACACTCACTAAACGTTTACCTTCCGCATTTGGTGTTTCATTCGCTTCATAACGAATGCCTGCACCATAAGGGAATGCACCTGTAGATCCATCAACTAAAGCAAATTGCATCGCATCTTCAAGCACTTGTTTCACTAACGAACCTTCCATTTTGTAGGTATATAAGGTATTCCCGAAAGGCAAGAAAGTATAAGCATCATTAAAAGTCACATTGCCTGGTAAAATATCTGCCCGCACACCACCTGCATTTTGAATGGTTAAATCCACTGTTTTGAGTTCGTTATACATTGTTTCTGCAATAAAGCGTGTCGCAATAGAACCTTCAGGATTTGAACCTGCTTTATTTGGGATACGGTTTGCTGAACCACCTGGCATTGCAGAACCAGTGATGACGCCCACAATTTCTTGTGCTAAGTGATCTTTTTCACTTTTATATTTAGCAATAAGCTTATCGGTTTTCGTATCGTGATCATCAAGTGAAATACTTTTCATTGATTTTAAAGTATCAAGTGCTTTTTTACGTTCATCGCCAGCTAATTCAGCCCATTTACCTTCAGAATTTTTCACTTGAAGTTTATGAGAGCTCATTAACACGTGAGGAATTTTACGAGTAATAGACGCAATACCTTCAGGACTGAATTTAACACCTAAATCACCCACAACAGCAGAATAAGCCCAGCCTTCCATTACAAATACTGGTTCGCCATTTGGATTTTTAAATTCAAGGGGATATTCATAGATTACTGGCAATTTTAAACCACGTAATTCATCATTTCCGTATAAATAATGTGAATCGCCAGTAACGATCACATCAATATCATTTACTTTTTGAGCAATTTCGATATTTTTTTCACTTCCAGCGTGTGAAAGTAAAATGATTTTATTAATGCCTTGTTGTTTTAGCGCATTTGCCATAATTTGTGCGGTAGCAATTTCATCATAGAACTTCACATCCTTACCAGGAGAAGAGGAATTCACTGTTTTATTCACTGTATCTAAACCGATAATGGCAATTTTTTCTCCATCCACTGTGAAAATATCGTAAGGTTTCCATTTGTTATACAAAATTGAACTTTTATCAGGAATCACATTAGCTGAAAGCACAGGGATTTTTAATGGCTCAAGCAGTTTTAATAACCCTTCATTACCCGCGTCAAATTCATGATTACCCAAAGTAAAATAATGGAAATTACCTGCATTCATCACTGCAGCATCTGCAGAACCGCCAAACAGCGTAAAGTAAAGTGTACCAGTAATGGCATCACCTGCATGCAGTACTAATGGATTTTTGTATTTTTTACGCAATTCGTTAAGTTTTGCATTGACAGCAGAAAAACCACCAATATCCACTTTGGTTTGCTGACCATTTAAATTAATCCGTGTTTCGTGTGGTTCTAAATAAGAATGGTGATCATTAATGTGCAAAATACTTAATTCCACAGCTTTGTGAGCTTGTGGTGCTTCTTTGGCAAGAGCTGCACTAGTGAAAAGCATCGCGAATGCACTGAGTGCAAAGGTGGCTGATTTTTTGGATAAAAGCATAAAAACTCCTGTTGATAAGGGATTAATTTAAACCTTCTAGCATTGCTTGAAAGGTTTTGTAACGAATTGCATCATTATTGTGCTGTAAATTTTCTCGAGGTTGATCTAGATACGAAAAATCATCAACTTCCACACCTTTAAATTGGAGATTGAACATCATATTTGCTAAAGCAAGGCGAGGCTTAATTTCAGAAGAAGGAGTAATCAAACTTACACGATTTTCAGTAATCGGAAAAATAGTCTGGTTCGGAAAATCTTGACGCATTTGTTCAATCATTTTTTGAAATATACCTTTCGCATCCAAAGACAATAATATGATTTGATCTGCTTTTGCTCCCCTTTCTAGTAAAGCCTGAACAAATTGCTCCGAATTATCTGTTTGACGAATATAAATTTTTGCCTGCTCATTCGCTAAAAAAGACACCAATAAGTTTTTCTTCATTTCCTGAATTAAATTTGCATCGCCAGTATTTATCGGCTCAAAATATAAGTAATCAAGAAATTTAGGAGTGAGATTTTTATCTGTTTTAAAAATGCGAGTGAGGATTTTTTCGCTTATTTGGATCTGATTATCAAGAAATCGGGGAGGTAAAGAAAAAAGTGCGGTAAGTTTTTTTTGTAAATTTGTAATTTGTTGTTTGTCTTGTTTAGCTAAAGCTATTGAAAATTGTTGCTTCAAAGCCTCAGCTGATTCAGTAGATATTGATTGATGAGAAGATGGATTAGCTATGACATCTTGTTGAACACCAATAAATGATGCCAATCCAATTAACACAGAATGAAAACCAATTTTCATAATAAACCTCATTTAACTGATATTTTATTAATGTAAAATACCGCTATACGCGTAAATTTGACCTAAAACAGCTGAGTGCCTCGTATTATATCGCAAAACAAAATAAATTGTGAATGATAATTAAGAGGAATATAACCTACTTTTATGCGCACAAAACTTGCAATTTTGCTTGAAAAGTATAAAATTCGCAGGCTTTTTGTCTATATATACAGAGAAAAAAGTAAGCTATATTCTCAAATCACTTTCGAATTTGAGAATATTCTTTTAGTAATTAAACATTTAGAGGAAGGTTATGGTAACCATTCGTTTATCTCGTGGCGGAGCTAAAAAACGCCCATTTTATCAAATCGTAGTAGCTGACAGCCGTTCACCTCGTGACGGTCGCTTCATTGAGCGTGTAGGTTTCTTCAACCCAATCGCACAGGGTAACGCAGAACGTCTTCGCATTAATCTTGAGCGTGTAAATCACTGGGTTGCTCAAGGTGCTTCACTTTCTGATCGTGTTGCAACTTTGGTAAAAGAAGCTCAAAAAGCAGCATAATTTTGCTTTTTGATTTAGTTCTTAAGCTAAGATAGGTGAAAAATATGGGACAACAACGTATTGAAGTTGTGGGCAAATTAGGCTCAACCTACGGTATTCGTGGGTGGTTACGTATTTATTCATCAACAGAACAAGCTGAAAGCATTTTTAATTATCAACCTTGGTTTTTAAAAATTAAAGGCGAATGGCAACCCATCGAATTAGAAAACTGGCGTTATCATAATCACGAAATCATCGTTAAATTAAAAGGCGTTGATGATCGTGAAGCCGCACAAATTTTAGCGAATATTGAAATTGGTGTGGATTTATCTGTATTCCCAAAACTGGAAGAGGGCGATTATTACTGGCATGATTTAATCGGTTGTTCAGTCGTAAACTTAGAAGGTTATACAATGGGAATGGTAACAGAGATGATGGAAACCGGTTCTAATGATGTGTTAGTGGTTAAAGCCAATACCAAAGATGCTTTTGGAAAACAAGAGCGGTTAATTCCGTTCTTGTATGAACAAGTAGTTAAAAGAGTCGATCTCACCACGAAAACAATTGAAGTGGATTGGGACGCTGGTTTCTAATCTCAAGTATGCACAAACGTAATGTAGTAGGCTTTTTATGTGGATAGGGGTGATTTCATTATTCCCCGAAATGTTTAAAGCGATTACGGAATTTGGGGTTACAGGTAGAGCCGTAAAACATAACCTTCTGCAAGTAGAATGTTGGAATCCTAGAGATTTTACATTCGACAAGCATAAAACCGTGGATGACCGTCCTTATGGTGGTGGTCCGGGAATGCTGATGATGGTGCAACCTTTACGGGATGCAATTCATGCTGCGAAAGCAGCGGCAGGAGAAAGCGCAAAGGTGATTTACCTTTCGCCACAAGGACGTAAACTCGATCAAGGCGGCGTAACCGAGCTTGCTCAAAATCAGAAATTGATTTTGGTATGTGGACGTTACGAAGGTATTGATGAGCGATTGATTCAAACTGAAATCGATGAAGAATGGTCAATTGGCGATTACGTTCTGACCGGTGGGGAATTGCCGGCAATGACATTAATTGATGCTGTTGCACGTTTTATTCCCGGTGTATTAGGCAAGCAAGCCTCCGCAGAAGAAGATTCTTTTGCAGATGGTTTATTAGATTGCCCACATTACACTAGACCGGAAGTGTTAGAAGGATTAACTGTACCACCCGTGCTGATGTCGGGACATCACGAAGAAATTCGGAAATGGCGATTAAAACAGTCGCTACAGAGAACGTGGCTCCGACGCCCTGAGCTCTTAGAAGGCCTAGCTCTGACTGACGAACAACGTAAGCTGTTAAAAGAGGCGCAAGCCGAGCATAACAGTTAGTTTCAGTTACATCTAGGATCAATAAAGGATCAAACAATGTCTAACATTATCAAACAACTTGAACAAGAACAATTAAAACAAAACGTACCTAGCTTCCGCCCAGGTGATACTTTAGAAGTTAAAGTATGGGTAGTTGAAGGTAGCAAACGTCGTTTGCAAGCATTCGAAGGCGTGGTTATTGCAATTCGTAACCGTGGCTTGCACTCAGCATTTACTTTGCGTAAAGTATCTAACGGCGTAGGCGTTGAGCGTGTATTCCAAACTCACTCTCCAGCTGTAGATTCTATCGCAGTTAAACGTAAAGGTGCGGTACGTAAAGCTAAACTTTACTACTTACGTGAACGTTCAGGTAAATCAGCTCGTATTAAAGAGCGTTTAGGCGCATAATTCATTATATTTAATGATAATCTAAAAAAAACCTTGGGATATTCCAAGGTTTTTTGCTATGTGGATCATGGTAATTTAATTAATCATTAGGGATGATCGATTAAAATTCCTTATTTTACTTCAACAACGACATCGGATTCTGATTTAGGTTTCAATTCACCCACTTCATATAAATCAATGCCCGCATCTTTGGCTATGTCAATTACTGTTTGAACGCTATTAGGCTCAACTGCCACTAATAAGCCGCCTGATGTTTGAGGATCACACAAAATCGCTTTTTGTTCTTCGGTTAATGCGCCAACTTTATGTCCATAACTTTCAAAATTACGCCCTGTTCCACCAGGGACGCAACCTTGAGCAATATAATCTTTTACGCCGTCCAAGGTTTTAATTTTGTCCGAAAAAACTACCGCACTTAGATTTGAACCTTCACAGATTTCAATTAAATGACCAAGTAAACCAAATCCTGTGACATCCGTCATTGCGGTAACGCCATCCACTTGGGAAAATTGACTACCAATAGAATTCATTTGGCACATAGCGGCAGTGGCTAAACCTTGATGTTCTGGTTTTAGTTTTCCTTTTTTCTCTGCTGTCGTCAAAATACCAATACCAAGCGGTTTCGTCATATAAAGCTTACAACCTGATTTTGCAGACGCATTACGTTTCACTTTTTCAGTGTCAATCACACCTGTCACAGCTAGACCAAAAATAGGTTCAGGCGAATCAATGGAATGCCCTCCCGCCAAAGCAATCCCCGCTTGATGGCAAGCAAAACGCCCACCATCAACAATTTTTTGTGCAACTTCTGCAGGTAATACATTGGTTGGAAAACCTAAAATGGCAATTCCCATTATCGGCTTACCGCCCATAGCAAAAATATCACTGATGGCATTGGTCGCGGCAATTCGTCCAAAATCAAAAGGATCATCCACAATCGGCATGAAAAAGTCTGTGGTACTGATAATTGCAGTTCCATTACCAAGATCATACACCGCTGCATCGTCAGCAGTTTCATTGCCAACGAGCAGATTTGGATCATAAAATTTTTCCAGTTCTGAATGTAAAATTGTCCCTAACACCTTAGGCGAAATTTTACAGCCTCAACCTGCACCATGGCTGTATTGCGTCAGCCGAATTTTTTCTTCCATTTCTTATTTACCTTATTGAATATCCGTTTTCGAGAATCTGCTCTTATATTTACCTGAGATATTATAAGACCTTCTATTATATTTTATCCAAAATAAAATAGGGAGGCTAACCTCCCTACCTAAAATTAGGTTACTTTATTTAACGATTATTGGTGCCCAAGCAAATCCAAATGCAACACCAGCTATAACACCTAATAATGCAGGCAACATAAATGGATGATTTAAAATATATTTACCAACTCTAGTAGTTCCTGTCGTATCCATTTCCATAGCTGCCAATGAAGTAGGATAAGTTGGTAAAAGAAAAATACCAGTAACTGCAACGAAAGATCCTAAAATAGCCCAATTAGGTACTCCTAGTGCAACTGCAAGAGGTATAATTAATGGAGTTGTAGAACCTTGGGAGTATAATAGTGCACAAGTAAAAAACAATACTGGTGCAAGTAGCATTGGGTATGTATGTAATACATCTCCTGCAATTTCTTTAATATTTCCTAAATGAGCATCAACAAATGTAATACCTAATGTAACGATCCCCAAAATAACTGCTACGGAGCTCATTCCTGATCTAAATGTTGAATTTGTAACAACGGCTTCGGGTTTCGTTTTACTTGTTACTAGCATCAAACAAGCCGAAGTGAGCATAACTACAACTATAATATCTCTTGTTCCCATAGCTTTGCCACTTTCATACACAGGTCTTAAAGATGGTAGTGTTGCAAATAATACAATAACAACTGTAGCCAATAAGAAAATTAGCACTGAAATCTTAGCTGATTTAGGTGTATCACTTGTTTTATATTCTGTCTTAGAAACTAATCCATCTTGTAAACGTTGTAAATACACAGGATCATCTTTTAACTCACAACCTTGTTTAGAAGCTACAAATGCAGCTACCATTGAAGCCACAAAAGATACAGGTAAACAAACGACCATAACTTGGAAAAATGTAACAGAATTATTTTCCATAATAGTGATCATTGCTGCCATTGCTGCACTAATTGGTGAGCCTGCAACAGCTAGCTGAGATGATACAACCGCTCCCGATAAAACTCTGGATGGTCTAATTCCAGATTCTTTTGCAACTTCAGCAATGACAGGTAATGTAGAAAAAACAATAAATCCAGTACCTGCAAAAATGGTCATTAACCAAGTAATCATTGGCGCAATAAAATTTATATGTTTGGGATTTTTACGCATTAATCTTTCTGCATAATTAACTAAGAATGCCATTCCTCCTGTAGCTTGCAATGTTGCTGCTGAAAGAGATACAGACATTATGATCAAAATAACATCTATTGGAACAGATCCTATTGGTAGTCTTAAGCCCAACGTTAAGATAGCAAGTCCAAGACCACCAAATAAACCAATGGCAATACCTCCAAATCTAAGGCCAAGTACAATAGAGGCTAGAACAACAAAAATTTCAACCCAGACCATAATCATCTCCTTAATCAATGAGTTTGATACCAACGAATAGCAGCTCTAACTAATGCTGCTGTAGAATCCTCATAAAGTGTAGGTTGCTCTCTCATTGCATTTTTTAGGATCAATGGGATTTCCGTACACCCTAGAATAATTACTTCTGCACCGTGACGAATAAGTTCATCACGTTGTATTAACATTAATTCTTCAGCTTTTTGAATCTCTCCGCTCTTATATAAATAAATACTTTCCATGACCGATTTTTGATGTTCTTCATTGGGAAGAAGACAAATTAATCCATATTTTTCTAATGTTTTCTGATATAGCTTTGTTGCTAAAGTAGCATCAGTAGCAAGAATACCAATCTTTGTTTTACCCATTTGTAGAACTTCATTAATTGTTGAATCAATAATATTTAACATATCAACATGACATTTCTCTTTTAGTTCATCATACCAATAATGCGCAGTATTACAGGCAATTAGGATACATTTAGCACCCGCATTTTCTAACCCATAAATGCGTTCCTCCATTGCAAGTAGTGGTGATTCTCCTCCATGCAAAATGGAAGTTGTACGATCGGGAATATCAGGAATAGACGAAATAACAAGAGGAATATGTTCTTGATCACAATGAGCTGGTGTAAATTGAATAAATTTCTGAAACATATCTGCCGTTGCTGCTGGTCCCATTCCACCTAAAATACCAATAATGTTCTTCATAAGAAAAATTCTCCTATTTATCTTTGGGTTATTTATTTTTAACAAAATCTAATGAAATAAGAGAAATGCAACAAATCGCACACTAATGCAAATATTGCATAGCATAAATTGTGCACATTACAAATGAACAAAATAATGATTTAAATCAATATGATAAAAAACAAAAAGTGATAAGCTATTACATATTTAAGAATAAGGTATGCAAAATTAGCATAGAGAGAAATAATAAATGAAAAATATTGAAACAAAATGGTTAGAAGATTTTTTAATACTGGAAGATACACGCAATTTTTCACAGGCAGCAGAACATAGAAATTTATCGCAATCAGCTTTTAGCCGGAGAATAATTTCTCTTGAAGAATCTATTGGTGTAAAACTCTTCGATAGATCCTCTGTCCCACTTCAACTTACAGAAGAAGGAAAATTATTTCATTCGCAAGCTAGAAACCTTTTAAAACAGTTACAGTATAATCTTGATGAGTTATTAGGGCAGAATACACAAAAAAAACCGAATATAACTTTTGCAGCTGCACATTCTCTATCTTTATCTGTAATGCCAAAGTTAATTCATGATATTGGTCAATCACACCAGAACTTTATTTATTCCGTTGAAGCAATTGATGTTGATCAAACCGTAAAAACTTTGGTTGAAGGAAAAAGTGATTTTATTTTTTCATTTTATGATGATCTATTACGTCAAGAACCTTTTTTATCAAAAGAAATGTTAGAATCAAATCTATATCCTGTAAGTGCATTAAATAAAGATAAAGAACCTGAATTTTCTTTTTCTAAAGAAGAGACTCCGTTACTTAATTATACAAAAAATTCTTATATGGGAAGATTGGTAAATAGAAAACTAAATCTCTACTCACATCTTAATTTTAGAACGATTTTTGTTTCTTCTATGAGTGAGTTATTAAAAAATATGGTTTTAAACAAGCAAGGAATAGCTTGGTTACCAGAGTACTCAATAAAAGAGGAACTAAGGCAGAATAAACTAGTTATTCTTGATGATAATGAACTGATCATTCCAATAAAGGCATATATCTATCGAATAAATACAAGATTAAATATGTATGCCGAGCAATTTTGGAAATCTCTAGATAATAGAAAATAATCTAATCATAAAGATCTTCGCCATCTTTCCTTGTACGCAATAATTGTAAAATCCAAACATATTGCTCTGGCGCTGGCGTAACAAAAGATTCTATTTCTTCGTTCATTGCTCGGGCTGATTGTTCAGGATCATCACTTAAATTCATTGCAGGATGAATTTCCATTTCATATTTGCCTGTTTCAGCGTTATAACGAGGAAACATTGGAATAACAACGGCTTTAGAAAGTTTTGCCATTTTATTTAACCCTGGCAATGTCGCTTTATAAGTCCCAAAGAAATCAACAAATACGCTTTGTTCCGCCCCAAAATCTTCATCTGGTAAGTAATAACCTATTTCGCCTTTACGAACATGATTTAAAAAAGGTTTAATACCATTTTGGCGCGCATGCATTTTTCCGCCGAAACGTTGGCGTGTAATCGTCCAAAGCCAATCCACCAATGGATTACGGTGTGGATTATACATAGAAGTCATTGGCATGCCTTGAGTGTGCAAAATAATACCAGACGCATCAATCGCCCAGCCATGTGGCACCATAAGAATAATATTCTTTCCTTCAGCTTTTGCCTGTTCGATATGTTCAAGACCGATAAATTCACTTCGTTTTTGCAAATGTTTCTTTGAACGGATTGCAATCTCACCAATTCCAAACATAACTTGTGCAACAACCGCAAACATTTTATCAATCACTTGCTCACGTTGTTGTTCAGTCCAATGAGGGAAACAATATTGCAAGTTAGTTTGTGCACGCGTACGCTGTTTCTTTGCTTTATGCCCAATCCAAATACCTAATTTTCCCGTCAATTTATCGCGCAGACGAAAAGGCACAAATGCTAACAACAATAAAAAGAAAATACCAAGCCAAATCCCCCAATATTGAGGCTTTAAATACGACCATGAAAAGTGCGCTTCATAGCCCACTCTCGCCGTCAAACGTAAATTTTGTTGATTATCCGACATAATAAAATGTAATTAATTTTAACCGCACTTTTGCGTGCTTTCCGAATTAAAAATGAAACCAACCCTGATCGTAAACCATTTTAGCCGTCATCATAAAAGACATGATAACAACCATCGGTCGAATCAAGGTTTTACCTTTCGTCATTACCATTTTGGCGCCTAAATTTGCACCTAAAATGCTCCCAGCCATCATCACGAAACCCACTTTCCAAAGAATTTGTCCGCCCAATAAGAAAAGCGCAAAAGAAGCAAGGTTCGAAGTGAAGTTCATCACTTTTGCATGTGCTGCCGCTTTCGGGAGATTAAATCCTAGCAAAGTAACACAGGCTAAACTCATGATTGAGCCAGTCCCTGGCCCAAAGAAGCCATCATAAAAACCTAAAAATGGGCTAACTAAAAGACCAAATAACAGATAACTTAATCGTTGTTTCCGATCTTCATCACCTAATTTAGGGGTAAATAAAAAATATAGACCAATGGCTAAAATCAAAAAAGGCAGCATTTTTTTGAAAATCGCCACGTCAATTGATTGAATTAATAATGTACCTAGGGCTGAACCTAAGAAAACCCAAATCAAAATAAACCAAATATCGCGTAAATTGACCGCTCTTTTTCGCAAGAAATAAAGGCTTGCGGATAATGCACCGCCCATAGCTTGCAATTTGTTGGTGCCTAACGCCATTGCTGGTGACATACCTGTCATGAGCAACGCTGGAATGGTGATTAATCCACCACCGCCAGCAATTGCATCAATAAATGATGCGACAAAACCAACACAAAACAATATTGCTAAAAGATCAATGCCGATATCCATATTGATTTACCTCAATGCTATTCTAACCATTCACTCCGATTGGGTGAGTTCAAAATCTGTTGGCACAAAAACGGCTCAGGCGGTGTAACTTTAGGTTTGCTCACTGAAGTACCTGGTTTTGGTGGTTCAAACCAAGAATATAATTCGTCTCCACAACCATCACCAGCAGGCACAGGCGCTTGATTTTCACAATAAGATGCATCTGCTGGGCAAGTTAAACGAACATGAAAATGAGAGTTGTGTCCATACCAAGGACGAACTTTGTGTAGCCAACTGCGATCATTGCCAGCGGTTTGACATAATTTTACCTTAATCGCAGGATTAACAAAAATACGCGTCACATTTGGATCTTGCGCAGCTAACTTGATTAACGTCGCATGATTGCTATTCCATACTCGTTCATCCACTCGTTGCGCCTTTCTATCTACAACTAATAAACCCTTACCATCAGAATTCAGCGCATCGGCGTCTGACATTTCGCCCATTCTTAACCAAATATCCGCATCTAATCCCATCTGATGGCTAGCATGACCCGTTAAAAAACGCCCGCCACCCGGCATGGCAATATCGCCCACTAACATAGTTGGCAACCCAGCAGCTTTAACGTGTTGTCCCAAACGTTTAAGATACTGAATCATATTTGGATGACCATAATAACGATTGCGATTCATACGAATAACTTGGTAACCTTCACCTTTCGGCGGTAATGCTTGCGCTCCAATAATACACCCGTTGGTATAACTACCAATAGGACTTGCTTTACCATCTTCACTTGGAATAGGGCGTTTCACTTTTTGCCAATCTAGAGGAGACGCAACAACGTTCAGAGAGAAAAGTGCGGTAAAAATTATGGTTGTTTTTAATAAAATTTTATTCATTCTAAAGTTTTGCTGTAGGTAAGTATATCCTAGGTTCAGTCCTATTGAAGAACTAACCTAGAGTATACTACCCTAGGTACAGGATTATTTACACTGAGCCTTAAAACGTAAGAGATGATCTAATAAGACAATCGCCACCATAGCTTCCGCAATTGGCACAGCACGAATCCCCACACAAGGATCGTGACGACCTTTTGTTACAACTTCTACGGGTTTACCATTAAGATTGATTGAACGACCAGGAATCGTAATGCTTGAAGTTGGTTTTAGTGCAATAGTGGCGATAATTGGCTGTCCTGAACTAATTCCGCCTAAAATACCGCCTGCATGATTACTTTCAAAGCCATTAGGTGTCATTTCATCACGATGTTCCGAACCTCGTTGTTCAACCACAGCAAAGCCATCGCCAATTTCTACACCTTTTACTGCATTAATTCCCATTAATACGTGAGCAAGATCGGCATCTAAACGGTCAAATACTGGCTCGCCCAATCCTACAGGTACATTTTCTGCAATAACAGTAAGTTTTGCGCCAATAGAATCTCCTTCTTTTTTAAGTTCACGGATTAATTCATCGAATTTTTCTACCGCACTTTCATCAGGACAAAAGAATGGATTGCTGTTTACCTTTTCCCAATCAATTTGTCCCACTTTCTGCGGAGCAATTTTTATATTACCGATTTGGCTTAAAAAACCTCGCACCTCAATGCCAAAATGTTTGCGTAAATATTTTTTTGCAATAGCCCCAGCAGCAACCCGCATCGCTGTTTCACGTGCTGACGAACGCCCACCGCCACGATAATCACGGATTCCATACTTTTGCTGATAGGTAAAATCCGCATGACCTGGGCGGAAACGATCTTTAATCTCGCCATAATCTTGCGAACGCTGATCACCATTTTTAATGATCATCCCAATACTTGTGCCTGTGGTTTTTCCTTCAAACACACCAGATAAAATTTGAACTTCGTCATCTTCACGACGAGGCGTAGTATATCGAGATGTTCCTGGTTTACGGCGATCTAGATCTGGCTGAATATCTTTCTCGGATAATTCGAGATTTGGTGGCACGCCATCAACGATACAGCCTAATGCAATACCATGTGACTCCCCAAAGGTTGTCACACGGAAAAGTTGTCCAATTGTATTACCAGCCATAATTTCCCCTTATTTTTTTACATCAACGAAAGGAATTTCTTCGCCTGTATCATTATTTTTGATAAATACATCTAATTGATTAAAGGCAATATCAATATTATGTTCTGCAAATAATTCATTAATACGGCGATTAAGAGCATCTGTAGTACTGGTGCGATCCCCAACTTGTTCTACATAAACACGTAACTCGTGATCCAGTGTACTTGCACCAAAAGTTAAAAAATAAGCAGATGGTTTAGGATCGCGTAAAATAGTCGGCTGTTCATCAGCTGCTTTAAGTAATAATTGGCGCACGAGTGTTAAATCAGAACCATAAGCAACACCAACGCTAATCACTAAACGTGTCATAGTGTTAGATAATGCCCAGTTGGTCACTTGACCTGTCACAAAAGATTTATTTGGCACAATCACTTCTTTGCGATCAAAATCAATCAATGTAATTGCACGGATACGAATTTTCGCTACAGTACCGCTCACTTCATTAATGGTAACCACATCGCCAACTCGGATTGGGCGTTCAAATAACAAAATGATACCTGACACAAAGTTTGCAAAAATCTCTTGCATACCAAAACCAAGACCAACAGAAAGTGCGGCGAATAACCATTGTAATTTTGACCAAGACATCCCTAAGGTTGCAAATGCCCACGCACCACCAATGGCGATAAAAATATAAGTAAGTAGTGTCGTAATCGTATAAGGCGTACCTTGTGAAAGATTCACGCGAGAGAAAATTAATACTTCCAAAATGCCTGAAATATTACGAACCAACACATAAGTAATTCCTACGATAACCAAAGCAACAAGAAGATTAAATAAAGTAATGCTTTCCATTACAGTGCCAGCATCGGTTGTCGTGGTTTGTTGCCAAAGTGTAATTTCACGTAAATAGCTCACTACGGTGACTAAATCTGACCATACATAGTAGAAAATCCCTAATAATGCTGTCCAAATAAAGAGATCTACAAAACGTAATAATTGGCTACGCACATCATTTAACGCCAAACTTTCCTCTGGCTCTCCCACTGCAACCACATCATCAGAGGATATATTTTCATAATTATTTTCAAGTGCTTTTTGACGACGTTTTTCTGCTAAACGGCGATGTGCTAAACGACGAGAAGAAACCGTAATACCACGGTAAATCGTATTGCGTACTAACCACCATACACACCAAGCAATATAAGAATGAATAAAATGTTCAATTAAATTTAAAGCGGTGTAGTAATAGCCTAAAACAATAAGTACGATTAATCCCACAGGAATTAATCTCAAACCAATTTGTACAATTCTTATTAACCAATGATGTTTATTTGTTTCAGGTTCATAAGAACGAAGTACTCGATTAAAACGAGGGGCAATAATCGCCGCACAGAAAATTAGAGCCGCAATAGTATTAATTTGACCTAACACATCATTAGCTAAACCTGCATCAGTGACATTGCTAAACACAGAAGTATTTAAAAGCAATACAACCACAATAATAATGCGCTGGATAACACCACGAAAACGTTGTGCATTCTCTTTTGAAGATTCAAAATGATTAACAAAAATACCATTTGGACGGAACAATGAAATCCAAAATGTAAAGAACCACCAATAACCCGCCATACTAAATGACCAATGCCAAAATTCTTCTGGATTTTTGAAGAAAAAGAAGCCGATCATTTGGCAAACTGCTAAAAACCAAAGTGTACTAGAAAGCGTTAAAAACGCTGTTAATAACAGGGCAAGTGGAGTACTCCACTGACTATCTGTATCTAAACGATGTATTTCACGATTAATTTTGTTTAATTGTTGTTTAATACGATTTTTAAATTTAAAAATTGCACCGCCTACAATAAATAACCCTAAGAAATACATCAGCAAATAAGGTAAATTGTCATAATTAGTTGGAAAACCTAATTTTTTCAACATACCATTAAACTGTTCAATTAAAGCTCTTGGCAGCATTTTTACCCAATCTAAATTAATAGGATTATTACTTTTCACCCAAAAACTTTGCTGCTCTAATTTAGATTGAATTTGATCACTGATTTGTGTAATTTGCAGCTGTGTTAATTCCAAAGAAATCGCGAGATTTAATTGATTATTTAAAGATTTAATCAGATCAGATGTCATTTTCCGACGCTCAGTTAATAGCGTTTTAACTTGCGTTCTTTCTGCCTCAGTAAATTGTTTTCCATCTTCACTTTCAACTTTATTAATATAGTTATCTAGATCATAAAGTTCATTGCGTTTTTGAGTAATGTCAAAAATATGTACACGCAAATCGGCAATTTGTTTTGATAAACCTTGAATATTTAAGTTAGTCGGTAATTTTTGTTTTTGTTGCTGGATAATACGTGAAAGAACTAACGTGCCTTGTAATGCACTAATTTGTTCATCAATAGTACGTTGAGTTTGAGTGAGGCTATCTAAAATATTCCGCATTCTTAACTCATCTTGAGTTAATGAATTCGCTTTTTCTGTTTGTTTTAATAAATACTGACCAAGCTGTGCATTGCGATCAAGTTCTTTTTGAATGTAATCATTTTGCACAGTTTTTTGCTGTTGCTGAGCTTGTTCTACTTGATTTTGTGATTGCTGAAGATTTTTTTGATTAATGACTTCTTGGATCGCAATAATATTTTGCTGCTGTACTTGCAAACGTAAATTCAATAGGTCATAACGGCTTTGATAGAGTAAAGAAAGCTGATCATTATTTTTTAATAAGTTTTGATTATAACTATTCTTTAAATCAATCAGTTGTAATTCAATCTGATATTGTTTTCGCAATGTGCTACCAATATTATTATTGGCTAATTGTTGATTGATTTGCTGTGTGCGTACAACATTTTCTGTTAATGCCGCTTGTGCTCGTTCAGAAATAGAACTTTGCCCTGCCAATTGTGCATTTGCTGTGCTTAATGCGTTTTGCGTATCTTGTAATTGATCATTTAACTTAGTGAGACTATTTTGTAAATAGTCCTGTGATTGTGCATTATCATCAGTACTTGTTGCCGTTTCTTGTTTTTTTAATGCTTGAATTTCTGCATTATTCTTTCTAATTTCACTCTCTGAATGGCTTAATGTTGTTTGCAATGCATCATTGATTTTTTGTTGAGCTTGAATTTGCTGCAATAAATCAATTGATGTTTGTAATTCTGCTAACAACCTATTTTTTGCTTCCCCCTCACTCATTTTTTGAGCGTTAGCCAAATCGGCTTTAAGCGATTGCTCCGTTGGTAATACATTTGTTGAATTTGCCGCCAATACCCCTTGCGAAACGCTAAGGGTAAACATTGCCGAGGCAAAAAGTGCGGTAAAAAATGGAGGTATTTTCATAAGTTTCCTAATCATTATTTTTCCCTAATCTAAATGGTAAATTAATTTATCTCATCTCGCTTTGCCAACCAATCAGCAAGCTGTTTACGTGAGATCTTAATGCCTTTCTCAAGCATCAGTGGCAAAGAATAATATGCAATAGGTTGTTTAAAACGTGCAAGTTTATCTTGTAAAAAAAACATTAAATTTTCAACCGCACTTTTGCTAAAGGGTTCATTAAAATCCACTAAAGCGACAGGACGCTGACCAAATTCTTTGTTTTTTTGTGGTAAAACAAACACTTGATTAACTGAAGAATGTTGAATAATCACTTGTTCAATTTCTTCTGGCTGAATATTTTCGCCACCTGAAATAAACATATTATCAAGTCGTCCGATAATAACAAGTTCGCCCTCTTGCCAAATGCCTTTATCTTTTGTCTGAATCCAGCCTTGGTTATTCGTTAATGGAACAATTTGTCGATCTTTCCAATACCCCATCGCCAAACCTGCACCTTTCAGCCAAATTTCATCATTTACTAAACAATACTCTCTACCTAAGAGCGGTTGCCCTACGCCTTGTTTTCCGTCAGATTTTTTAGCAAAAACTGTCGAAGCCATTTCCGTCATTCCATAACCAGAATAAGTTTTAATGTCATATTTCACCATATTTTGTGTAAGTTCTGTTGGAATATGCGTGCCACCAAGTAAAATATGGCGTGTAGCAAATGAAATGCTCGGATTTTCCTGTAAATAATCTAATAAACGCTGTAATTGCGTTGGCACAAGAGAAACGTGGGTCGTCTTTAATAATGAAGCATAAAAATCATCTTCTGGGAAATGTAATTGTGCACCGCAATATAACCAACGCCAAACAATACCTTGCCCTGAAACGTGATATAAGGGTAATGAAAGTAACCAAGATTGATTACAATCAAACTTCATTAAGTTACATACCCCTTTTGCATTATCCAAATGCGCTTGGACATTATGCACAACTGCTTTTGGTAAACCTGTCGAGCCAGACGTGAGCGTCATCGTCGCAGGACGAAAAAAATCGGCTTTTTGTGTAAAAACACCAATTTCTTGCAAATTTAGTAAATCTTTATCATAAAAACAAAAATCAATTTGATAAAACTCACATAATTTTGCAATTTTTTCTTGTGGAAAAGCAGGGTTTATGCCTAAAACTTTTGCACCAAGCTGAATTGTAGCTAGATATAAAAATAAAATTTTCTCTGAATTTTTTCCCACAAAAGCAACCGCACTTTCCGCATTTACTCCTTTTTTTTGTAAAAAAGCCACCGTTTGGTTAATCTTTGTAGTTAATTCTATCCAAGTAAGCGTATCGCTCTGCGTAGTACGTAAAGCGATTTTATCTGAGAAATCAGGTTGAATAGCAAAATGTTGCCAAGGATACATTATTAATTTACCGTGAAATATGATCGTACTTCATCAATCAATGTTTCAGGTAATTCCATAGATTGCATTGCGCCTTCTAGCATCAACATTTTTCGTCCACTATTTGTATTGGTAATAACCCAATAAGGCGTATCTGGAATTTGTTTTGGTTTTGTATGATTGCCAGCCATTAATAATGTCGCTTCATCACGAGCAAAATAAACCCGTGTACGTCCCTGTAAAGATTCTGTGGCTTGAGCAAAACTTTCAGGATTTGTACGATAAAGCACACGTAAAATCGCTAAGAAACGCACCACCGCCTTACTTTCTTCTTTGAATTCATCTGAATTTAATAAAGTTTGGACTTTTTCTACTATCTGATTAATTGCGTTTATTGATTGCTTTTTTGTTGTTTTGATATTTACTTCTTTCACATTAATAGCCTGTTCTGGCTTTTGATCTGCGGATTTGTTAGTTTCTGCTGAAGTAACAACTAAATCATCAACACTTGAAGTATGCACAGGTAAACTAAGCAAACGACGTAAAATATCCGAAGCACTTTCCCCAATAGAGCGGGTTTGGCTCGCAATATACTGGTATAATTCTTCATCTACTTCAATGATCTTCATTTTTATCTCTCTGTTTGCTAGAATTTTTTCAATTATAACGACTTCTTTACAAATTCTCACGTAAAAATTATGGTAAAATCATTACTCAATTATCAATTTCATCAAGTAAAACAAACGATTAATACGCCTGTTTTAATTTTTATTCACGGTTTATTCGGCGATATGGATAATCTCGGCGTTATCGCAAGAGCTTTTAGTAAACATTACAGTATTTTACGTATTGATTTACGCAATCACGGCCATAGTTTTCATTCGGAAAAAATGAATTATCAACTGATGGCTGAAGATGTTATCGAGGTAATCCGCCACTTAAGTTTATCCAAAGTGATATTAATTGGTCATTCTATGGGTGGAAAAACCGCCATGAAAATCACCGCACTTTGCCCAGAATTAGTCGAAAAATTAATCGTAATTGATATGTCCCCTCTGCCTTATGAAGGATTTGGTCATAAAGATGTGTTTAATGGCCTATTTGCGGTAAAAAATGCAAAGCCTAAAAATCGTCAGCAAACCAAACCGATTTTAAAACAAGAAATTAATGATGAAGACGTTGTACAATTTATGTTGAAATCTTTTGATGTTAATTCAGCTGATTGTTTTCGTTTTAATCTTACCGCGCTTTTTAACAATTATGCCGATATTATGGATTGGGAAAAGGTACGTGTATTTACGCCAACTCTTTTTATTAAGGGTGGAAATTCCTCTTATATAAAAATAGAAAATAGCGAAAAAATTCTAGAACAATTTCCTAATGCAACTGCCTTTACGATTAATGGGAGTGGACACTGGGTTCACGCCGAAAAACCTGATTTTGTTATTCGTGCAATTAAACGATTTCTAAATAAGAATTAAGTGGTTTAAGTGAGAATGCTTTTATGATATAGTTCGCCGAATTTGGATAAGTCTTATAATCAATAGATTAAATTTAATATAAAAGGAAATAAAAATGGCAATAGTTGGTCTTTTTTATGGTAGTGATACTGGAAATACTGAAAACATCGCAAAACAAATCCAAAAACAATTAGGTAGCGATTTAATTGATATTCGTGATATTGCCAAAAGTAGCAAAGAGGATATTGAAGCATACGATTTCTTGCTTTTCGGTATCCCAACTTGGTATTACGGCGAAGCACAAGCAGACTGGGATGATTTTTTTCCAACACTCGAAGAAATCGATTTTACAGATAAGCTTGTAGGTATTTTTGGCTGTGGCGATCAAGAAGATTATGCGGATTATTTCTGTGATGCTATCGGAACTGTACGCGATATTATAGAGCCACACGGTGCAATTGTGGTAGGAAATTGGCCAACAGAAGGCTATAATTTTGAAGCTTCAAAAGCCTTATTGGAAGATGACACTTTCATCGGATTATGTATTGATGAAGATCGCCAGCCAGAGCTTACCGCAGAGCGTGTAGAAAAATGGTGTAAACAAATTTATGATGAAATGTGTTTAGCTGAATTGGCTTAACATTTTTGCATAATAGGAAGAAAAATTATGTCTGAAGAAAATATTAAATTACTCAAAAAAGCAGGATTAAAAATTACAGAGCCTCGCCTAACTATCCTCACTTTAATGCAAAATCATAAAAATGAACATTTTTCTGCAGAAGATGTTTATAAAATTTTGCTGGAACAAGGTAGTGAAATTGGATTAGCCACAGTTTATCGTGTGCTTAATCAATTTGATGAAGCGCATATTGTAATCCGTCATAATTTTGAGGGAAATAAATCCGTTTTTGAGCTTGCTCCAACAGAACATCACGATCATATTATTTGTGAAGATTGCGGCAAAGTATTTGAATTTACTGATAACATTATTGAACAACGTCAGCGTGAAATCAGCGAAAAATACGGCATAAAATTAAAAACGCATAACGTATATCTTTACGGAAAATGCAGTGATATTAATCATTGTGACGAAAACAATTCAAAATAAATAATATCTAAGGCGACAAAATGTCGCCTTTTTTATATTCAAATTTCATCCTAAAAAATAACCGCACTTTATTACAGTGCGGTTATTTAGTTTAACTTTTTTATCTGTTAATAAACGCCTTGAGCCAACATAGCATCAGCCACCTTAACAAAACCTGCTACATTTGCACCAACAACATAGTTAATGTTTTCTTGACCTTCAATTGTGCCGTATTTTTTACAGTTTGTGTGAATATCTAACATAATGCGATGTAATTGAGCGTCCACTTCTTCCGCTGTCCAATATAAACGTTGTGAACTTTGCGCCATTTCTAAACCAGAAGTTGCGACTCCACCAGCATTAGCTGCTTTACCTGGCCCAAATAATACATTTGCAGCGAGTAATGCTTCTGTTGCTTCAATTGTTGTTGGCATATTGGCACCTTCAGCCACTAATTTCACACCATTTTTGATTAAAAGTTGTGCATCAGAAAGTTCTAACTCATTTTGAGTTGCACAAGGAAGCGCAATATCAACTTGCACTTCCCAAGGGCGTTTACCTTCAAAATATTGTAAACCAAACTGTTCCGCATAATCTTTCACACGCCCACGTTTTGTATTTTTAATATCGAAAAGTGCGGCTAATTTTTCAGTAGTAAATCCATTTGGATCATAAACATAACCTGATGAATCAGAACAAGTTACTACTTTTGCACCAAGAGATAATGCTTTTTCAATAGCGTATTGTGCTACATTACCAGAACCAGAAACTGAAACTACTTTACCTGCAAAACTATCGCCTTTTTCAGCAAGCATTGCTTGAGCAAAATAAATTAATCCATATCCCGTTGCTTCCGGACGAATTAAACTACCACCGAAAGAAAGACCGCGACCAGTGAAAACACAGGCTGATTGGTTTGATAATTTTTTCATATAGCCAGCTAAATAGCCAACTTCGCGCCCACCGACGCCTATATCGCCTGCGGGAACATCTGTATCAGCTCCTACGTGACGATAAAGTTCAGCCATTAATGCTTGGCAAAAACGCATAACTTCAGCATCAGATTTGCCTTTAGGATCAAAATCTGAACCGCCTTTTGCCCCGCCCATAGGCAATGTTGTTAAAGCATTTTTAAAGATTTGCTCAAAACCTAAGAATTTTAAGATAGATAAGTTTACTGATGGATGGAAACGCATTCCCCCTTTAAATGGGCCTATGGCACTATTAAATTGTACGCGAAATGCTCTGTTTACTTGCACTTGCCCTTTATCGTCAGTCCACGCCACACGGAATTGAAATGCACGTTCAGGCTCAACTAAACGTTCTAATAATGCTTCTGAACGATATTTAGGATTGGCTTCTAAAAAAGGCCAAATTGATGTGAATACCTCGCGAACCGCTTGTAAAAATTCAGGTTGATAACCATCGCGTTGAGCAACTTTTGTTAAAAATGCGTCTAAGGAAGCAACTTTTGACATAATGAATTTCCCTCTTTGTTGATGTTGTGTGTATTGTATTTTTATTGTATACGCCTCGTGAAGCGCATAGACAATATGCAATGGCTAATTTAATCTTGCAACCATTTTTATAAAGGAAATTTAAAGAAAAGGAAAAAGTAAAGAAATTATCTAAAAAATATCGTATTTATTAGATAAAAAATAAAAAACGACAGAAAACCATCAGGTAATGATATTTTCAATAAAAATATAGAGCAGACTACAAATCATATTTCTAGTAAATCACTACGAAAATATGTTTTATGAAAAAAAATTAGGGTTATATCAATATAATAAAAACGGGGGCAAAGCCCCCATACGATTAACAATTCAGTTCATCATTGTGTTTTTTCTGATTCATCATTATTTTTAACCGCACTTTCGTCGTCTTTTGGTTGATAAAATCGAGCGACCAATAGACCGAGCTCAAACAGCAAGCACATCGGTATGGCAAGCAAAGTTTGTGAAAAAACATCAGGAGGCGTTAAAAGCATTCCAATAAAAAATGCCGCAACAATAATATAAGGGCGTTTTTCGGAAAGAGCCTTTACAGTGGTAATACCAGTCCAGCAAAGTAGAATAATCGCAATTGGCACTTCAAAACAAACGCCAAAAGCTAAAAATAACGCTAAAGCAAAATCTAAATAACTACTAATATCTGTTGCGATGGTAACGCCTTCTGGGGCTGTTTGTGTAAAGAAGCTGAATACAAGAGGAAAGACGACATAGTAAGCAAAAGCAACACCGCAATAAAATAAAATCGTACTGGAAAATAACAACGGATAAATCATCCGTTTTTCGTGCTGATATAAAGCAGGTGCAATAAAAGCCCAAATTTGATAAAGCAAATAAGGGACAGAAATAAAAATTGCAACAATCGCAGTTAATTTAATTGGCGTAAAGAAAGGCGTTTGAATATTGGTTGCAATCATTGTTGTGCCTTTTGGCATAACAGCCGTTAAAGGTGCAGCAACAAAATGATAAATATCATTGGAAAAATACACCAAAGCAACAAAAACCAACACTACACAAATCACACAGCGTAATAAACGGTTTCTTAGTTCAACAAGGTGCGTAATTAAAGGTTGAGATTCATCCACATTACTCATAAAAACTCGCTATGATTTAGTTTTTGAAGATTGAGATTTTGACGCTGGAGCGATTTCAATATCATCAGGAGGATAATAGCTAGATAAATGTGTGTTCAGTTCTACTTTCTCGTGAGTTTCAAGTGCGGTCAAATCTGTAGGTGTTTTTTCTGCTTCAGATAAAGTTTCTGCAGCCTCCTCAACTGAGATTGCATTTTGAGGTTTTTCTGCATTTTCAGCCGCACTTTTGATTTCTTTGATTTGATCTTCCACCGTTGTACCAGCTTGAGCTGCTTTATCTTCTAGCTCCGCTTTCATCTTATCTGCTTGAGCTTTTAATTCTTCCACCGTTTTACTCAATTCTGGTGAAAGGGCTTGCAAGTTAAGGGATTCCGCTTTTTTAATACTATCTTGTAATTCTTGCAATTTTAGCTCTTGTTTCAACTCATTTTGAACGTTAGCAGCTAAACCACGAATTGTTTTTACCCAATCCATTACAGTGCGAATTGCTATAGGCAAACGTTTCGGGCCTAATACAACCAATCCTAAAACCATTAGTAAAATAAGTTCTGAAAAACCAATATCAAACACGGATTAAGCCTGTTCTTTCTCTTTTATATTTTCTTTTTTTGCAGACGCTGTTTCATTATCTATAGACTTAAATTCCGCATCTTTTACTTTTTCATCTTCTTTCATCGCCTTTTTGAAACCTTTCACTGCTGCGCCAAGATCTGAGCCAGCATTTCTTAATTTTTTCGTGCCAAAAATCAATAAAATAACGACTAATAAAATAATCAGTTGAGCGGGGGATAAACCAAACATAATAAACTCCGTTCTGTAAAAAAGAAAAAATTTGGCTCGGAATATACTCTTTTTAGCCATTTAGAACAATAGCTATCGGAGATTATTTTTATGTTATCCTGATCTTGATCACAAAACCTGATTTTTAACTTATTTATGTAATAAAAAAGTTAAAATTTATCTATCTCTAAAAATTGTATTTTTCTTCTAATTCTGTGATGTGAGCACTTTTATCCTTTTAGCTCGTTTCAGGAATTTGCGGTAAATTCACAGCTTTTACCGAGCCTAGTGCTTTCGCTTTTTGGTAAAACGCTAATTTGTATTCAAGCAAATCTAAATAACGTTTTAATTCGGCAATTTGACATTTTACATTTTTTGTTTGATTTTCAAATAAGGAAAGGCGTTCTTCAATAGTATCGTCGCCAATGATGGTGCATTCCGCAAAGCGTTTGATGTCTTTTAAGCGCATTCCTGTATTTTTCAAGCATTTTAATAAACTCAACCATTGCAAATCCTTGTCGGTAAAACGGCGATTACCGTATTCATCACGTCCGACATTAGGTAACAAGCCTTCTTTGTCATAAAAGCGTAAGGTGTAGGCGGAAATGCCTATTTTTTCAGCAGCTTTAGCGGTGGTGTAAGTCACTTTTTATTCCCTTTAAACAAAAATGATAAAAAAACACTTGCTTTAGAGTGAGCTCTAAAGTGTAAACTGATGCTATCTTGCTTAGGCAAGGCAAATTTGTCAATGAATTAAGAGGAAAAACAATGGAAATTAAACAAATCAATTCAACCATCAAATCTCGTGCGGCGGTGGCATTCGCCCCAAATCAACCCTTACAAATTGTAGAAATCGACGTAGAAATGCCACGCAAAGGCGAAGTGTTAATCCGCAACACTCACACGGGCGTTTGCCATACTGATGCGTTTACGTTATCAGGAAGCGATCCTGAAGGGGTATTCCCTGTGGTGCTAGGACACGAAGGTGCGGGTGTGGTTGTTGCGGTTGGCGAAGGTGTGTTAAGCGTAAAACCGGGCGATCACGTCATTCCTCTTTATACTGCTGAATGTGGCGAATGTGAGTTTTGCCGCTCGGGTAAAACCAACTTATGCGTCTCAGTGCGTGACACGCAAGGTAAAGGCTTAATGCCTGATTGCACGACACGTTTTTCTTATCAAGGTCAGCCGATCTATCACTATATGGGCTGTTCAACCTTCAGTGAATACTCAGTTGTTGCGGAAGTTTCACTGGCGAAAATCAACCCTGAAGCGAACCACGAACAAGTGTGTTTGCTCGGCTGCGGCGTTACCACAGGTATTGGTGCGGTACATAATACAGCAAAAGTACAAGAAGGCGACTCTGTTGCCGTGTTTGGCTTGGGGGCGATTGGTTTGGCGGTGGTGCAAGGTGCGCGTCAAGCCAAAGCAGGTCGCATTATCGCCATTGATACCAATCCTGCAAAATTTGAGTTGGCAAAACAGTTTGGTGCAACGGATTGTTTAAACCCTAATGATTACGATAAGCCGATCAAAGATGTGTTGTTAGATATTAATAAATGGGGCATTGACCATACCTTTGAATGTATCGGTAATGTAAACGTAATGCGTCAAGCATTAGAAAGTGCTCACCGTGGCTGGGGACAATCCATTATCATCGGCGTAGCGGGTGCAGGACAAGAAATTTCAACGCGTCCGTTCCAATTGGTAACAGGTCGTGTTTGGAAAGGCTCGGCATTTGGTGGCGTGAAAGGTCGCTCTGAACTTCCGCAAATGGTGGAAGATTCAATGAAAGGCGACATCCAGTTAGAACCGTTTGTGACTCACACAATGCCACTTGATCAAATTAATGAAGCCTTTGAATTAATGCACGAAGGTAAATCAATCCGTACTGTTATTCACTACTAAGGTACGCTATGAAACTGATTGAACAACATCAAATTTTTGGCGGTTCGCAGCAAGTTTGGGCACATAATGCCCAAACGCTTCAATGTGAAATGAAATTTGCCGTCTATTTGCCAAATAATCCAGAAAATCGACCGCTTGGCGTGATTTATTGGCTTTCTGGCTTAACTTGTACTGAACAAAATTTCATTACTAAATCAGGCTTCCAGCGTTATGCGGCAGAACATCAAGTGATTGTGGTTGCGCCTGATACTAGCCCTCGTGGAGAGCAAGTGCCGAACGATGCGGCTTACGATTTAGGGCAGGGAGCGGGCTTTTATCTTAATGCGACCGAGCAGCCTTGGGCGACGAATTATCAAATGTATGATTATATCTTGAATGAATTGCCTGATTTGATTGAAGCAAATTTCCCTACCAACGGCAAACGTTCCATTATGGGACATTCAATGGGCGGACACGGTGCATTGGTATTGGCACTGCGAAATCGGGAACGTTATCAAAGTGTTTCTGCCTTTTCGCCCATTTTGTCGCCAAGCCTTGTGCCTTGGGGAGAAAAAGCCTTTTCTGCCTATTTAGGGGAAGATCGTGAAAAATGGCAGCAATATGATGCCAGCTCTCTCATTCAACAAGGCTATAAAGTGCAAGGTATGCGCATTGAGCAGGGCTTGGAAGATGAGTTTTTACCGACACAATTGCGTACCGAAGATTTTATCGAAACCTGTCGAGTGGCAAGTCAGCCAGTCGATGTGCGCTTCCATAAAGGCTATGATCACAGCTATTACTTCATCGCCAGTTTTATTGGCGAGCATATTGCCTATCATGCGGCATTTTTGAAGTAAGCTAAAGAGCGGTCAGTTTTCAAAGCAGTTTGGAATAGCCGGCACGAGGGCGGTAAAAAGTGCCGGCAATAGTTTATTCAGTCTGAACTAGAAGAACCAAGCCTGAAACAATATCAAAAAATTTCTTTAAATAATAATCTAACTCTTTGGAAAGGTAGATAATCTCTTTCTAGCCATTTTATCTTTATTTCCAAATGCGGGAATCAAATATTTTCTTACGTAATTCAGGGTATTCATCAATTTTAAACTCTGGCGTTTTTCCTTCTTTAAGCTGGCGTTGATAATCTTTCATTAATTTCCATACGATTGGCGACAACATCAAAATTGCGATCAAGTTAATGATTGCCATGACAGCCATCACCGTATCTGCAAAATTCCACACCACATTGCCAGAGCGAACCGCACCGAAATACACGAAAAATAGCACCATTAAACGGAACAAAAATACAAACCAAGGTTTATTTTTTATAAAACGGATATTGCTTTCCGCATAAGCATAGTTACCAATAATAGAAGAATAAGCGAATAACAATAAGATAAACGCTAGGAAATGCACCCCAAATTCACCTATGTGGTATTGCAAAGCATTTTGCGTAAGTGAGATACTTTTGAGCGTTTCGCTACCATAATTATTCGAAAGCAAAATAATAACGGCAGTACAAGTACAAACGATCATTGTATCAACAAACACACCGAGCATTTGCACTAAACCTTGGCTAACTGGATGCTTAACGTGAGCTGCTGCAGCCGAATTAGGCGCAGATCCCATCCCCGCTTCGTTTGAGAATAAACCACGTTTAATCCCCATCATCATTGCTTTCGATACCAATGCACCAAACATTCCGCCAGCGGCAGCATCAAAACTAAATGCACTTTGAACAATACGATGAATCACGGAAGGGATCATATCAATATGCATGCCAAGAATAATTACCGCCATAATCAAATAGAAAAGTGCCATCATTGGTACAAGGTTGCTCGAAATAATCGCAATACGCTTAACGCCACCGAAAATAATAAGTGCGGTCAAAATTACTAATGAAATACCGACATATTCCCCTTTCCAATTCCACGCATTGCTCGTCGCTTCAACAATGGAGTTCGCCTGCACCGAATTAAAAGCAAAACCAAATGTAAAAATTAATGCAAGCGCAAAAGCCACTGCCATACAACGTGATTTTAAACCTTGCACAATATAATAAGCAGGGCCGCCACGGAATGATCCATCTTTATCTTGAATTTTAAATAATTGAGCAAGGGTAGATTCAGCGAAAGCACTCGACATACCAATAAATGCCGTTACCCACATCCAAAACACTGCGCCTTCGCCCCCTAAGGCGATTGCCGTTGCAACCCCACCAATGTTACCCACACCAACGCGGCTCGCAAGACCTGTTGTAAACGCTTGGAAAGGTGTTAATGAACTCCCCTCCACCGAACGACCAAACCACATTTCACGAAGGCTTGCTGGGAATAAACGGAACTGCACAAATCCTGTTGTAATGGTAAAAAATAGACCAGTCCCAAGCAAAATAATAATGGTGGCATCCCATAAAGGTCCATCAAGGTGTGCGACTATCCAAGTTAGCACTTCTTCTAACATTTTTGAAAATTCAAATTCCATAATCATCCCTCAAGCGATAAATAATTTGATTGTATGGCTTTTCAATGAAAAGGCGAGATCTTTTAATAATTTCTCTAAAGAAAAGAAACACAAACAAGAAAAAATCTAATAAATTCACAATATTCTAAATATTTTCCAAAATAAAGGGCGTATTATTTGAATACGCCCCACTAGTTTGTTGAATTATTTGGTTAAAAACAACGCTGCCGCACCACGCACACCACCAGAATCGCCGTGTTTCGCTTTTTTAATTGGCGGAACTTTTGCTTTTCGCATCAAATGAGGCGGAAGCGCTTTTGGTAAAGCCTCATAAAGGTAATCAAAATTAGATAATCCACCACCTAACACAATCATATGCGGATCAAATGCCGTAATGATATTGCCAATAGAAATCGCCGCCAACTCAACAAAAAGATTCACAAAATCTACCGCACTTTCATTGCTTTGATAGAACAAATTAATAATTTTACGAGCAGATAATGTTTCGCCTTTCAAATCTTGATAAAGCATTTCAAAACCGCGACCAGACAGATAATTATCCAAACAAGCCTTGTTGCCGCAACCGCATTGATAAATTGGGGCGTTATCCCATCCCAATAATTTCAAAGCATGATAATTTAATTGTAAATGACCAAGCTCTCCTGCCATTCCCACTTGACCTGAATGAACTTTACCATTTAAGACAAAGCCACCACCAAAACCAGTTCCAAGAATTAAACCAAGTACAGTCGGATATTGCTGATTTTCAGCATCCCATGCTTCAGATAACGCGAAACAATTTGCGTCATTTTCTGCCCGCACTTCACGGCCTAAACGTGCAGACAAATCGTGTAAAATTGGTTTATTATCTGCCACACGAATATTGGTAATTTCGGCTAATCCAGTTTGTTGATTAACAAAACCAGGTACGCCCAAACCTACGGTACCCACTTCACCAAACTTTTCATCAGCACGATTCACTAAATCCACAATCGTGTTAAGCCATTCTTCATAGTCGGTTTTAGGTGTTAGCACCCGTTCAGAATATAATTTTTCTAATTTTTCATTGAATACGGCAAGCTCTATTTTCGTGCCACCAATATCTAAACCATAATACATAATCTGCTCCTGTATAAAGAAGTGCACTTAAAATTAACCAAAATTTTAACCGCACTTAAATCATTATTTTATGACAAAGATCGCCTTTTTCTTCAAAAAGATCAAAATAATGCTATTAATTACTCAAAATAGCAAGTCTATACACTTAATCTGGTTCGTTTAAAAAAATTATGAATTTGCCTGTTGTGAATAATCAAGGTTTTGGAAAAGTGGATGATTATCTGGGGGAATTCACGGTATTACGCGAATAAAACAAGTTTCAAATTAAGTGCTTTACTTACTCTGAATGTATGAAATTGAGCGAATATTAATATGGGAATTTTGTCTTTAATTAAACAAACCTTGCAAAATATCAAAGTTTGTTGAAATAATTTTTGCTTTTCTTTGCAATGAAAGGGGAGGAGAGTAAAATAGCGCCAATTATAGAAGTATTTGTAGTCGTAAACTTGTTAAAAGTATTAAATTTTCATCAACTTTTTCAATGTCAATAGTTGGAGTTTGATTATGGCATCAGAAAATCAAAAACTATCTTCTGTTGCGCTCACACCTGTTGAAGCAACGGATTATGCAGAAAATACAGCAACTTATAAAGCAAATAAACGTCCATTTTTATCGTTTATGTCCGGTATTAGTGCTGGTGCTTGTATTGCCTTAGCCTTTGTATTTTACACGACAACACAAACTGCTAGTGCAGGCGCACCTTGGGGATTAACCAAGTTAGTAGGTGGATTAGTCTTCTCCTTGGGCGTAATTATGGTGGTGATTTTAGGATCTGAATTATTCACTTCTTCTACTTTAACTTTAGTCGCCCGTGTAGGCGGTAGAATCACCACGACACAAATGATTCGAAATTGGATCGTGGTGTATTTAGGCAACTTCGTTGGTGGTTTATTTATTGCGGCTGTTATTTGGTTTAGTGGACAAACAATGGCAGCAAATGGTCAATGGGGTTTAACAATTCTTGCAACCGCCCAACATAAAATTCATCACACTTGGTTTGAAGCTTTTAACCTAGGTATTTTATGTAACATTATGGTGTGTGTGGCGGTTTGGATGTCTTATTCTGGTAAGACTGTTACAGACAAAGCATTTATTATGATCATGCCGATTGGTTTGTTTGTCGCGTCAGGATTTGAACACTGTGTGGCTAATATGTTTATGATTCCGATGGGAATTATTACCGCACATTTTAGTACACCTGAATTTTGGCAACAAATCGGTGTTGATCCGATGAAATACGCAGATTTAGATTTGTACCATTTCATCGTGAAGAATTTAATCCCTGTAACGTTGGGAAATATTGTCGGCGGGGCAATTTGTATTGGTGTATTCCAACGTTATTTAACCAAAACGCATTAAAGATTTACTTATTAATTAATTAACAAAGGAAATGACTATGTCAGAACTTAATGAAATGCAAAAATTGGCGTGGGCTGGTTTTGCTGGTGGCGATTGGCAAGAAAATGTCAATGTACGTGACTTTATCCAAAAAAACTATACCCCTTATGAAGGCGATGACTCTTTCTTAGCAGGTCCAACCGAAGCAACAACCAAGCTTTGGGAATCTGTAATGGAAGGAATTAAAATTGAAAACCGTACTCACGCGCCATTAGATTTTGATGAACATACACCATCTACCATTATCTCTCACGCACCTGGTTACATTAACAAAGATTTAGAAAAAATCGTTGGTCTTCAAACTGATGAACCTTTAAAACGTGCCATTATGCCATTCGGTGGTATCAAAATGGTGGAAGGTTCTTGTAAAGTTTATGGTCGTGAACTTGATCCAAAAGTGAAAAAAATCTTCACTGAATACCGTAAAACACATAACCAAGGTGTATTCGATGTTTACACGCCAGATATTTTACGTTGCCGTAAATCTGGGGTATTAACTGGTCTTCCAGATGCTTATGGTCGTGGTCGTATCATCGGTGACTACCGTCGTGTAGCACTTTATGGTGTAGATTTCTTAATGAAAGATAAATACGCACAATTCTCTTCTTTACAAAAAGATTTAGAAGATGGCGTAAATCTTGAAGCAACAATTCGTTTACGTGAAGAAATCGCAGAACAACACCGTGCATTAGGTCAATTAAAACAAATGGCAGCAAGCTATGGTTATGATATTTCTAACCCAGCAACTAATGCTCAAGAAGCAATTCAATGGATGTACTTTGCTTATCTTGCTGCAATCAAATCACAAAATGGTGCTGCAATGTCATTCGGTCGTACTGCAACCTTTATTGACGTGTACATCGAACGTGATTTAAAAGCAGGAAAAATTACTGAAACTGAAGCGCAAGAATTAGTTGACCACTTAGTTATGAAACTTCGTATGGTTCGTTTCTTACGTACACCTGAATACGATCAATTATTCTCTGGTGACCCAATGTGGGCAACTGAAACCATCGCAGGTATGGGTTTAGATGGTCGTACATTAGTAACCAAAAATACATTCCGTATTTTACACACCCTTTACAACATGGGTACTTCTCCAGAACCAAACTTAACCATTCTTTGGTCTGAACAATTACCTGAAAACTTCAAACGTTTCTGTGCAAAAGTATCGATTGATACCTCATCAGTTCAATACGAAAACGATGATTTAATGCGTCCAGACTTCAACAACGATGACTACGCAATCGCATGTTGTGTATCACCAATGATTGTGGGTAAACAAATGCAATTCTTCGGTGCACGTGCAAACTTAGCGAAAACATTGTTATACGCAATCAACGGCGGTATTGATGAAAAATTAGGTATGCAAGTAGGCCCGAAAACTGCACCAATTACTGATGAAGTATTAGATTTTGATACAGTAATGACTCGTATGGATAGCTTTATGGATTGGTTGGCAAAACAATATGTGACTGCCTTAAACGTAATCCACTATATGCACGATAAATATTCATACGAAGCCGCATTAATGGCATTACATGATCGTGATGTATACCGTACTATGGCTTGTGGTATCGCAGGTCTTTCTGTTGCGGCTGACTCACTTTCAGCAATCAAATATGCGAAAGTTAAACCAGTTCGTGGCGATATCAAAGATAAAGATGGCAATGTTGTTGCAACTAACGTAGCAATCGACTTTGAAATTGAAGGTGAATATCCACAATATGGTAATAACGATAACCGTGTTGATGACATCGCTTGTGACTTAGTTGAACGTTTTATGAAGAAAATTCAAAAACTTAAAACTTACCGCAATGCAGTGCCTACACAATCTGTATTAACCATTACTTCTAACGTAGTTTATGGTAAGAAAACGGGCAACACCCCAGATGGCCGTCGTGCTGGTGCACCATTCGGACCAGGTGCGAACCCAATGCACGGACGTGACCAAAAAGGTGCGGTAGCATCATTAACTTCTGTAGCTAAACTTCCATTTGCTTACGCGAAAGATGGTATTTCTTATACCTTCTCAATCGTACCAAATGCGTTAGGTAAAGATGCCGAAGCACAACGTCGCAACCTTGCTGGCTTAATGGATGGTTACTTCCACCACGAAGCAACGGTTGAAGGTGGCCAACACTTAAATGTGAACGTGTTAAACCGTGAAATGTTGTTAGATGCAATGGAAAATCCGGATAAATATCCACAATTGACTATCCGTGTATCTGGTTACGCAGTACGTTTTAACTCTTTAACTAAAGAGCAACAACAAGATGTAATTACTAGAACTTTCACAGAGTCAATGTAAAAACATTTTTATTTTTGACCGCACTTTAGCGGGAATATAATATGTATGAGCCTGATTTAAATCAGGCTCATTTTTTATAGACTAAATATTTGGTAAAATTTAGCTATATCTAATTTTAGGAAATTTATGTATGTCAGTTCTTGGACGAATTCACTCTTTTGAATCCTGTGGCACTGTAGATGGGCCAGGTATTCGTTTTATTTTATTTATGCAAGGCTGCTTGATGCGCTGCAAATATTGCCACAATCGTGATACTTGGGATCTTGAAGGTGGTAAAGAAATCAGTGTCGAAGATTTAATGAAAGAAGTCGTGACTTATCGCCATTTTATGAATGCTACTGGCGGTGGTGTCACAGCATCTGGTGGCGAGGCTGTGTTACAAGCAGAGTTTGTACGCGATTGGTTCCGTGCTTGTAAAGAGGAAGGGATTAATACTTGCTTAGATACAAATGGTTTTGTACGTCATTATGATCATATTATTGATGAATTATTAGATGTAACAGATCTTGTTTTACTCGATTTAAAAGAACTTAATGATCAAGTTCATCAAAATCTTATTGGGGTGCCAAATAAACGTACCCTTGAATTTGCAAAATATTTGCAAAAACGTAATCAACATACCTGGATTCGTTATGTTGTGGTTCCTGGTTATACTGATAGCGATCACGATGTGCATTTATTAGGTCAGTTTATTGAAGGTATGACCAATATTGAAAAAGTTGAACTTCTTCCTTATCATCGATTAGGTGCACATAAATGGAAAACCCTTGGGTTAGATTATGAGCTTGAAGATGTATTACCGCCAACTAAAGAATCCTTAGAGCATATTAAAACAATTCTAGAAGGTTATGGACACACTGTAAAATTCTAGAATAAATGTCAGCTAACATAAGGAGTAAATAATGAAAAAAATTATTTTAACATTATCACTTGGGTTACTTACTGCCTGTTCTGCTCAAATCCAAAAGGCTGAACAAAATGATGTGAAGCTGGCACCGCCGACTGATGTACGAAGCGGATATATACGTTTGGTAAAGAATGTGAATTATTACATCGATAGTGAATCGATCTGGGTGGATAACCAAGAGCCACAAATTGTACATTTTGATGCAGTGGTGAATTTAGATAAGGGATTGTATGTTTATCCTGAGCCTAAACGTTATGCACGTTCTGTTCGTCAGTATAAGATTTTGAATTGTGCAAATTATCATTTAACTCAAGTACGAACTGATTTCTATGATGAATTTTGGGGACAGGGTTTGCGGGCAGCACCTAAAAAGCAAAAGAAACATACGTTAAGTTTAACACCTGATACAACGCTTTATAATGCTGCTCAGATTATTTGTGCAAATTATGGTAAAGCATTTTCAGTTGATAAAAAATAAAAAAATCTGCACCTTAATTAGTTTAAATTTTATTCAACTTTTAGGTGCAGAGAGTATTCGATTTTTCTGCAGTTATTGCTATTTTACTGCTGGCACTTTTAAGTCTGGCTCGTTTGGTTTTTCAATTGGTGCAAAAGTTTTATCTTTATTCGCATCAATAATTTTTTGAGTATCATTTGCTAATGCGGTTAAACCCATTTTTTCATAAGCTTCCTGCATCAGAAATAATCCTTCATAAGTTGCTTTAGTATCAGGATATTGTTTTAACATTCCTACCACACGATTTGCAACTGCTACCCACGCTTTACGTTTTGCATAGAATTTTGCAATCTCTAATTCGTGACGAGCCAGTGCATCTTTAATATAAGCCATACGAGCTAAAGCATCTTGTGAGTAAGGGCTATTAGGGAATACACGAACTAAGTTTTGGAAATTAGAAAAAGCGGTACGCATAGAGGTTGTTTCACGTGTAGCACGGTCAATTCCAAAAAAATCTTGAATGAAATTATCGCCTGTTGCTGCATTAGTTAAGCCAGCCATATATACCGCATAGGCTTGATTTGGGCTTTGTGGAAATTGATGTAAAAAGCTATCTACCATCAATAATACTTGCGTATAATCTTGAGTTTTATAATTTGCATAAATTAAATCTAACATTGCTTGTTCTTGATAAACGCTACCTGGAAAACGCTCAGTCGTCGCTTTTAAATAGCGAATGGCTTCAGAGTAACTACCTTCTTGTAATGATGTTGTACCTTTTGTGTATAATTCATTTACCGATGCTTGTTCAACATCTTTTGAACCACTTGAACATCCAATAACCAATGCTGCCACGGCAAGCAATGCCAAAGATTTTATTTTATGCATTGTTTTTTCCTTAATTTTTACGAAAACCAATAAATAAGATACAATTGTCCGCTATTGTATAGAACATTAATCAATAAGCCAACTTTTAAAATTTTTGAGAGCTATTTATGCCACAAATTACCCTTTCGGCTGAAGTGCAGCCAGAACAAATGGGACAGCGTTTAGACCAAACACTTGCAGAGTTGTTCCCTGAATATTCTCGTTCCCGATTAAAAACATGGATTGAAGCCGATCTCGTAAAACTAAATGATCGCATTGCCAATATTCCACGTGAGAAAGTGCTTGGAGGAGAGAGGATAGAGATTATTGTTGAAGTGGAAGATGAAACACGTTTTGAAGCAGAAAATATTCCATTGAATATCGTGTATGAAGATGATGATATTATTGTGATTAACAAACCAAAAGATCTTGTGGTACACCCTGGTGCTGGCAATCCAAATGGAACTTTACTCAATGCGTTACTCTATCATTATCCGCCGATTGTAGAAGTACCGAGAGCAGGAATTGTGCATCGATTAGATAAAGATACGACAGGTCTAATGGTTGTTGCGAAAACTATTCCAGCACAAACTAAGTTAGTGCGAGACTTACAAAAACGCAAAATTACGCGCGAATATGAAGCAGTCGCTTCAGGCATTATGACTAAAGGTGGCACAGTAGATCAACCTATGGCTCGTCATGCAACCAAACGTACTTTAATGGCTGTTCATCCAATGGGAAAACCAGCTGTCACCCATTATCGTATTATGGAAAATTACCGTAACTACACCCGTTTACGTTTACGTTTAGAAACGGGGCGCACCCATCAAATCCGCGTTCATATGGCACATATTGCCCATCCATTGCTAGGCGATCAAACCTATGGCGGACGCCCTCGTCCACCCAAAAATGCGAGTGAAGACTTTATGGAAGTATTGCGTAATTTCAAACGCCAAGCTTTACATGCGGTCATGTTACGCTTAGCTCATCCAATCACAGGGGAGATGATGGAATGGTATGCACCATTGCCAGATGATTTCGTTGAATTGCTTAATGCACTCAAAGCCGACTATCTCGAACATCAAGATGAGTTAGATTATTAATATGCAAGTAATTAACCCCAATTGGAATGTTCCAAAGAATATTCATGCCTTTACCACTACTCGTGAAGGGGGCGTGAGCTTAGAGCCTTATTTGAGTTTCAACTTAGGCGATCATGTCGGTGATGATAAAAGTGCGGTAAAAACTAACCGCACTTTATTAGTCGAAAAATTTGGCTTGCCACAAAAACCTATATTTTTAACGCAAACACACAGCACTCGAGTACTTCAATTACCTTATTCAGAACAAAATCTTGAAGCGGATGCAGTTTATACAAATGTTCCCAATCAAGTTTGCGTTGTTATGACGGCAGACTGTTTGCCAGTTCTATTCACTACAACATCTGGCAATGAAGTGGCTGCAACACATGCTGGCTGGCGTGGTTTATGCGATGGCGTACTAGAAGAAACAGTGAAATATTTTCAAGCTAAACCTGAAGATATTATCGCGTGGTTTGGCCCTGCAATAGGTCCAAAGGCCTTTCAAGTTGGGATTGATGTTGTAGAAAAGTTTGTTGCAGTAGATGAAAAAGCCAAACTCGCCTTTCAACCTGATGCAATCGAAGACGGTAAATACCTGAGTAATCTTTATCAAATTGCAACTCAGCGATTAAACAATCTAGGTATTACGCAAATTTATGGTGGAAATCACTGTACATTCAACGAAAAAGAAAAGTTCTTTTCTTATCGCAGGGACAATCAAACGGGACGAATGGCGAGTGTCATTTGGTTTGAATAAATAGTTTAAAAGCGCATTTTACGCGCTTTTAGTCATCTTTGTTTTATATTCTTTCTGCGATAATACCGCCACCCAAACAAACTTCGCCAAGGTAAAATACGGCAGATTGCCCTGGGGTTACTGCTGATTGAGGTTCATCAAAAATAACTCGAATGGTTTCATCATCAATTGGTTCAATCACACAAGGAATATCTTGTTGGCGATAACGCGTTTTCACCGTGCAACGTAATGACTCTCGAATTGGTTCGCGATCAACCCAATGTAATTGGCTAGCAATCAATCCTTTTGAAAATAAACGAGGATGATCGTGACCTTGCGCGACAATCAGTTCATTATTTTCTACATCTTTATCTACTACATACCAAGCTTCATCTCCCGCATTTTTTAGACCACCAATGCCTAATCCTTTGCGTTGTCCCAATGTGTGATACATTAATCCATCATGGCGACCAATAATTTCATCATCTACAGTGCGAATATTACCTGGTTGAGCTGGTAAATAGCGTGCTAAGAAATCCTTAAATTTACGCTCACCAATAAAACAAATACCGGTAGAATCTTTTTTCTTCGCCGTAATTAAGCCAAGATCTTCAGCAATAGCGCGAACAATGGGCTTCTCGATTTCACCAACGGGGAATAAACTTTGCCCCACTTGTTTATGGCTTAAAGTATAAAGAAAATAACTTTGATCTTTATTGGCATCTAAACCACGTAATAGTTTTGCATTTTCATTATTTCCCGCTCTACGTACATAATGCCCTGTTGCAATATAATTTGCACCGAGATCTTCAGCTGCATATTCTAAAAATGCTTTAAATTTAATTTCTTTATTACACAAAATATCTGGGTTCGGCGTGCGCCCTGCTTTATATTCAGTTAAAAAATGCTCAAAGACATTATCCCAATATTCTGCCGCAAAATTAATTTTATGTAGTTTGATCCCTAATTTATCGCATACTGCTTGAGCGTCTGCAAGATCAGCGGCAGCAGTACAATAATCCGTATCATCATCTTCTTCCCAGTTTTTCATAAATAGGCCTTCCACCTGATAGCCTTGCTGTTGAAGAATAAACGCTGACACAGAAGAATCCACGCCACCAGACATACCACAAATGACTTTTTTTGTCGCATTTCTCGCAAGCTGCTCTTGCGTCAATTGAGGAAAGTGTTGATTATAAGTATTTGAAATTAACATAGTTCTCCCGTAACTTCGGTTAAGGCGAAGCACATTGGTCATTGAATTAGAAAACGGCAAAATAATTTTGCCGTTAATTTTATTTTGCACATAAAGTGCGGTCATTTTTGAGCAAGTTATTTCACTTCATAAAATTGCGAGTCATCATCTTTTTTCGCAAATTTTTGCTCATATTCAGCTTTCGCTTGTTCATCGCCTGCATCTAATTTTGATTGAAGCGTGTCGCAAGGTTTATCACAATCGCAAGCTTTGGCAATACCAAGGGTAGATAAACCACCGCAGCTGCCTTTTAAACTTTGTTTTTTGATAATAAATCCGATAGACATCAACAATATAATTGCGATGAAAGCGATTAAAGTAAAAAATAAAGTTTGCATAACTATTCTTTTGTTTCTGTTAATTTTTTGAAAGCAGAGGATGATTTGGTAACAAAACCATTATCTGTTCTAATGATTAAATAAACGGCAAGATTATTTTTCTCAGCCACTTCTAACGCCTTGTCTTCCCCCAGCACAAATAACCCTGTAGATAAGCCATCTGCAGTCATTGAGGTTGGTGCAAGTACCGTAATTGAGGCTAAATGATGCTGAATTGGATAACCTGTTTTCGGATCAATTTCGTGCGCAAAGCGTTTGCCATTTTCTTCAAAGTAAATACGGTAATCACCAGAACTTGCCATTCCCATATTGTTTAATCCAATGACAGCTTCAACCGCTCTTTCGCCTGTTGTAGTTGGTTTTTCAATGGCAATCTGCCAAGGTTTACCTTCAATATTTTTTCCTTTCGCACGAATTTCACCGCCGATTTCAACCATGTAATTCTGAGCATTTAATTGTTCTAACTTTTCAGCCACCTGATCAACGCCAAAGCCTTTAGCAATGGACGATAAATCTACGTAAACTTGAGGAAGTGCTTTGCTTAATGTCGGTTTTGCACCACTCATATCAAGGGCAATTTTATCAATGCCAACCCAGGCTTGGCGTTCAGCTAATTGTTCTGGTGTAGGTTGCTTTTCGGGGCGTTTTTCAGGACCAAATCCCCATAAATTCACAACTGGACCAACAGTTACATCCAACGCGCCTTCGGTCACTTTATTTAAACGAATCGCTTCAGCTAATACTTTGGCAAAATCTGCTGAAATCTCAATCGGTGTGTTCACTTGGGTATTTTGATTGAAGCGGCTCAATTCCGAATCTTTTTTGTAAGTGGACATTTTCTCATTCACATCTTTTAAGATTGCTTCAATTTCTTCATGCGTCTTTTCAGATGTTGCTTTTATTGAACCATCATCAAGGTATTTAACATGATAAGTTGTCCCCATTGTTTTACCGCTTAAAGAGATAACTTTTGTTTCTTTTTGACAAGCAGCAAGACTTAATGCCATTGCTACCGCTATGATACCGCTTATTAATTTTTTCATCTGGATTTCCTAAATTTGTGAATTACTGGCAAACTCAACAAAACTTACCTGTAATCATAGAAAATTTTTAAAAACATCTTAAATTTTGACCGCACTTTATCACAAAGTGCGGTCAGCTTTTATGATGAATTGATTAACTAAAATCAGCCACCAAAGTCATCTAATAAAATGTTTTCATCTTCAACACCAAGATCTTTCAACATTTTAATTACAGCTGCATTCATCACTGGAGGCCCACACATATAGTATTCACAGTCTTCTGGTGCTTCATGATTTTTCAAGTAGTTTTCATAAAGTACATTGTGAATAAAGCCTGTATAGCCAGTCCAATTATCTTCAGGCAATGCATCTGAAAGTGCTACGTGCCATACAAAGTTTGGATTTTCAGCTTGTAATTGGTCAAAGTCTTCTTGATAGAATATTTCACGTTTAGAACGTGCACCATACCAGAACGACATTTTACGTTTAGAATGTAAACGTTTTAATTGGTCGAAGATATGTGAACGCATTGGAGCCATACCCGCACCACCACCGATAAATACCATTTCTGCATCAGTTTCTTTCGCGAAGAATTCACCAAATGGACCAGAAATTGTGACTTTATCTCCTGCTTTTAATGACCAAATGTAAGAAGACATTTGACCCGGAGGCGCATCAGGTTGGCGTGGTGGTGGAGTCGCAATACGAACGTTAAGCATAATGATACCTTTCTCTTCAGGGTATGAAGCCATTGAGTAAGCACGGATAATATGCTCGTCCACTTTAGAGACATAACGCCATAAATCATATTTATCCCAGTCTTCGTGGTATTCTTCTGGAATATCAAAATCTTTATAGTTCACTACATGTGGCTCAGCTTCGATTTGGATATAACCACCTGCACGGAAAGGCACTTCCTCGCCTTCAGGGATCGCTAATTTAAGTTCTTTGATAAAGGTTGCTTTGTTATCGTTAGAAATAACAGTACATTCCCATTTTTTCACGCCGAAGATTTCTTCTGGAAGTTCAACTTCCATATTACCTTTTACATTAACTTGACAAGCTAAGCGATATCCCTCTTTTGCTTCACGTTTGTTAATGTGAGAAAGTTCGGTTGGAAGAATTTCTCCACCGCCATTTTTCACTTTAACAATACATTGACCACAAGAGCCACCGCCGCCGCAAGCAGAAGACACGAAAATACCTTTACTTGCTAAAGCCCCTAATAATTTGCCACCTGCAGGTAATGTGATCGCTTTTTCAGGATCGTCATTGATGTCGATAGTAATATCACCAGAATCGACTAATTTTGATTTCGCAAATAAGATGATTGCCACTAACACTAATACAATAACCGTGAATGCGGCAATACCGAGTGCAAGAATTACTGAATCGCTCATTGATTACACTCCTTATAATTGAATACCAGAGAAAGACATAAAGCCTAGTGCCATTAAACCAACAGAGATAAAGGTAATACCTAAACCTTTTAATCCAGCAGGAATATCAGCGTATTTCATTTTTTCCGTTAAGCCAGCAAGCGCTACAATCGCTAACATCCAACCTAAACCTGAGCCGAAACCATACACGATAGATTCAGGGAAATTGTAATCACGTTGAACCATGAAAGATACCCCACCAAAGATCGCACAGTTTACTGCGATTAACGGTAAGAAAATCCCTAATGCGTTATAAAGAGATGGCATAAATTTATCTAATACCATTTCAAGAATTTGCACTAAACCAGCAATAACCCCAATGAAAGTGATGAAGTTTAAGAATGATAAATCTACACCTTCAATTAAAGCATTTTCTTTTAGTACATTTGCATAAATTAATTGGTTTACTGGCACTGCGATCCCAAGAACGAAAGTTACCGCAATCCCAAGACCAAACGCAGTGGACACCTTTTTAGATACCGCTAAGAAAGTACACATTCCTAAGAAGAAAGAAAGTGCCATATTTTCAATGAAGACTGCCTTAACAAATAGGCTAATATAATGTTCCATTGATTACTTCTCCTGTTGTTCTGGTTTCCAAGTTCTTAATCCCCAGATCACAAATCCGATGATAAAGAATGCACTTGGTGCAAGTAGGAATAAACCATTTGCTTGATACCAGCCACCATTTTGAATAGTTTCGAAAATCGTCATACCAAATAATTTACCTGAACCGATAAGTTCACGGAAAAATGCTACGATAATTAACATTGAACCATAACCTAAGCCATTTCCGATACCATCTACAAAACTTTCAACTGGAGGGGATTTCATCGCAAATGCTTCAGCACGTCCCATTACGATACAGTTAGTAATAATCAAACCAACGAATACTGAAAGTTGTTTAGATAAACCATAAGCATAGGCTTTTAGAATTTGATCCACTACGATAACAAGCGAAGCGATGATTGCGAGTTGTACAATAATACGAATGCTGTTAGGGATATAATTGCGGATTAGGGAAACAAATAAGTTTGATAATCCAGTTACTAAGGTAACTGCAATCGCCATAACAAAAGCAGTTTCTAATTTTGTTGTTACAGCTAATGCAGAACAAATCCCTAAGATTTGCAATGCAATAGGGTTGTTTTTAGCAATTGGCGCTAACAACAGATCTTTATAACTTGTTTTTCCAGACATTAGTTTGCTCCTGAATGAAGTTTTTCAAGATATGGACCAAAGCCATCTTTGCTGAACCAATAATTAAAGGTACCTTGAACACCATTACCTGTTAAAGTTGCACCAGATAAACCATCAATGCTATGTTCATCTTGTGGAGCTTGACCTTTCACAATACGAATGGCAGGTTGATGTTGCTCATCAAATAATTTTTTACCTTTAAATAGACTTGCCCAGTTTGGATTTTCAATTTCTCCGCCCAATCCCGGTGTTTCTCCGTGTTGATAGTAAGTGATTCCATTAATAGTATTACCATCTGGTTGAACAGATACTAAGCCATACATCACTGACCACAAGCCAGTGCCATAAATTGGTAAAATAACTTGTTGAGTTTGACCCTGTTCATCTTTTACAAGATAAACTTCAGTTGTTTTGCTACGAGAACGAATACGTGCTTTATCTGCATCAGCAGGAATTGCTTGTTGGCTATCATCTGCTTGTTGTGTGTATTCACCCGTTGCTAAATCAACGAAACGGGGCTCGATAAATTTTGCATAAGTTTCTTTTACATTCGTGTTTTCTTGTAAAAGACCAGCTACATTTAAAATATTTTTTTGTTTATCAAGCAATTTTTGTTCTTCTTGTGCAGGCTTTAACATTACTGCGGAACCAGCAACAATAATGGAACAAACTAAACTCAGTAGTAGCACAACAAGGATTGTGCCACCTACGCTGTCTTTATTAAACTTAGCCATTTGTTCTTGCTCTCCGACGTTTGATATTTGCTTGAACAACGATGTAGTCGAAAATCGGTGCAAATAAGTTTGCAAATAAAATCGCTAACATCATTCCTTCTGGATAGGCTGGGTTTACAGTACGAATTAATACAGCCATTACGCCAATTAATGCACCGTACCACCATTTACCAGTATTAGTAAAAGATGCTGAAACAGGATCGGTCGCCATAAATACCATACCCAATGCAAATCCACCTAAAACAAAGTGCCAATGCCAAGGCATTGAGAACATAGGGTTAGTCTCTGAGCCAATTAGGTTAAACAAGGTTGAGGTTGCAATCATGCCAATCATCACACCAGCAATAATGCGCCAAGCTGCAATGCGAGTGAATACAATAACAGCACCGCCAATTAAAATTGCAAGGGTAGAAACTTCCCCCATTGAACCAGGTAAGTTACCAACAAAAGCATCCATCCAAGTAATTGGAGCGCCTGTTACGGTATGTTGCAATGCACCTTGACCACCTTGTGACCACTGTGAAAGTGCGGTTGCACCAGAGAAACCATCTGCGGCAGTCCAAACCGTATCGCCTGAAATTTGAGCTGGATATGCGAAGAATAAGAACGCACGACCAGCAAGTGCAGGGTTCATAAAGTTACGACCTACGCCACCAAAAATTTCTTTTGCAACAATGATACCAAAAGTAATACCTAATGCGGCTTGCCATAGTGGCAATGTTGGTGGAACGATCAACGCAAATAAAATGGTTGAAACGAACATTCCTTCATTTACTTCGTGACCACGAACCACAGAGAATAACAATTCCCAAATAGTACAAACGGTAAATACCACTAAGTAAATTGGTAAAAAGAAAATTGCTCCAAGAGCCATTTTAGAGCCCCAAGTTGCATTGGCAGTTAAATCTAAACCTAATGAACTTGCAAGAGCATAGTGCCAATCGTTAGCAATTAGTTGATCTAAATTGCCTAATTGATTTAACGCTGGAATCGCTTGGTTCCCCACATTGTACATCCCATAGAAAATCGCAGGGAACAACGCAAGGAAAACCGTAATCATCATACGTTTTGAATCTAACGCATCACGAACGTGAGTGTTTTTGTGCGTTACCGTACCTGGTGTATAAAGCAAGGTATAAATCGATTCAAAGATCGGATAAAGCTTGCTGTATTTACCACCGGGTAAAAACGCGGGTTCCATTTTTTCAAAAAGATTTTTCAAACCCATTTTTAACCTTCCTTCTCAATCTTATCTAAGACTTGACGCAAGATTGAACCGTATTCATATTTGCCTGGACAAACGAAAGAACATAACGCCAAGTCTTCTTCGTCTAATTCCAGACAACCTAACTCTTGAGCACCATCGGTATCGCCCACGATTAAATCACGTAATAATAATGTAGGTAAAATGTCCAATGGCATTACTCGCTCATAGCTACCGATTGGCACCATTGCACGTTCGCCACCATTTTCTGAAGTAGTAAAATTAAACAATTTTTTACTGAAGTGGCCTAATACGGTACGAGTCACAGAATATTTATTGGCTTGTGGCATAATCCAACCAAAAAATTCTTTTTCATTACCTTCAGCGATTACTGATACTTGCAAAGCATAGCGACCTAAATAATCATGTGAATCTTTTGCTATTTGACCACAAAGAACTGAGCCAGAAATTACACGATTTTTACCTGCACTTAATTCATTTTGGGTTAATTGAGAAAGATTAGCACCGATTGTTGTACGTACTAAACGAGGTTCTTTCACTTGAGGACCTGCAAGAGAAATTACTCGTTCTGAATAAAGTTCGCCTGTTGTAAATAATTTACCTACAGCGATCACATCTTGATAATTGATATGCCATACAGTTTTTTGAATACCGACAGGATCAATAAAGTGAATATGCGTCCCTACAAGACCAGCTGGATGAACACCAGTAAAATCATGAATCTGTAAATTTTCAAGATCAGCAGTTGGAATATTAGAATCGCCTGCTTTACATAAGTGTAATGGTTTTGAAGGTAATAGACGACTTAATACGGTTAAACCGTTAGTGAAGTCTTGCGAATATTCTTTTAATACGACAGAGGGATCGGCTGCTAATGGATTGGTATCCATCGCATTTACAAAAAGAGAAGATGCTTCACTTTCAATGGATGGAACTTTACTAAATGGACGAGTACGTAATGCCGTCCATAAGCCAGATTCTATCAAGTTTTGTTTTACTTGTTCAGAAGAAAGTGTATTCAATTGTTCTGTGCTATATTTTGCAAAAGTGATTTTTTCATCACCTTCTACATTAATAACAACAGATTGTAATACACGTTTTTCGCCACGATTGATTGCAGTGATGGTACCGCTTGCAGGGGCTGTAAAAATTACACCAGGATTTTTTTTGTCTTCAAAAAGTACTTGACCTTTTTTCACAACATCGCCTTCGCGCACCTTCATTGAAGGACGCATCCCCACATACTCCTCACCTAGAATCGCAACTTGATTCACAGCGTTGCCGCTATGGATTACTTGTGCTGGTTTTCCCGCGATTGGGAGATCCAAACCTTTCTTAATTGTAATCATACTATTTGCACTACTTTTCAAGGTTAAAAATACAATTGCTAATATAGTAAAAATACCCTAGAAGCAATCTCACGTTTGAGTGTGACAAACCGCTAAAAAAACATTAATGTCACAAAATAAAAAACTCAAATGGATTGATTTCACAGTTAATAATTTTACCGAGAAATCGAATTTGGACTAAATTAAACGCCTTATTCTAGCGAAAATCTCTGTTTTTCGCTACTTAAACAGAGGGTTTTTTGTTAGAACTTTTTGCGATATATCAAAAATGTTACATTTTTATAACAAAATTAACGACCAATACCTGCACATTTTGTTGAGTGCGGTACAGTTTCATTTTGTACTTTCCATTCTTCTGGAGTGAATAAATGTAATGCTAATGCGTGAATACTATGATTTAATTCTTCGTTCAATAATTGATAAATACGCTGATGACGTTGTACTTTTCGAATATTTTTAAAGTCTGCGCTGACAATAACGCATTTAAAATGTGATTCAGAACCTCGATTAGAGTGATGTAAATGGCTTTCATTTTCTATTGCTAAAAAGTGCGGTTGAAATTCTTTTTGAATTTTTTGCTCAATAATTTGTTGAATTGACATTATAAGTTCTCCACAAAAACTAAAATGAAACGCTATACATTAATAAGGAAGTTTGTAAGAATAGCACAATTCTAATTGATTTATGGGGAAATTATGGCATTAGTAAACAAAATTAAAACATTATCATCAGTAGGTATTCTAGCGGCTACATTATTTCTTGCAGGCTGCCAAGCACAATCAAATATATTAGCATTTACACCGCCTGCACCAAGTGCTTCAATGAATGTTAATCGAACTGCCGTTGTATCTGTTACAACAAAAGATAGCCGTGCAATACAAGAGATTGCGAGTTATACGAAACACGGGGAACTGATTAAATTAAATGCATCCCCAAGTGTTACACAATTATTTCAGCAAGTGATGCAGCAAAATTTAATTAGTAAAGGCTTTAGAATTGGGCAATTAAATGGTTCAAATGCGTGGGTAACTGTGGATGTGCGTGAATTTGGTACGCAAGTGGAACAAGGTAATCTTCGTTATAAACTTAATACCAAAATTCAAGCGACAGTTTATGTACAAGGTGCGAAAGGTTCGTATAATAAATCATTTAATGTCACGCGCTCACAAGAGGGCGTATTTAATGCGGACAATGATGAAATTCATAAAGTGCTATCTCAAACTTTTAATGATATTGTGAACAATATTTATCAAGATCAAGAAGTTGCGGCTGCGATTAACCAATATTCTAATTAATCACATATCTACAGTGAGGAAGATTGAACAATCTTCCTCTTTTTCTATCACGCTATTTCATTCTACATACTAGGCTTCACATAAAATCATTTCAAACTAATCATCTGTTCAAAAGAATAAAAAATATTCATAAAACCAATTAAATCAATTTATAGCATTCTTCATAAAAATTAGGCAAAATATGGAAAATTTTTGAGTTCAAAAAAGGATCAAACTATGACTAAACATTATGATTATATTGCTATTGGCGGTGGCAGTGGCGGTATTGCGTCTCTAAATCGAGCAGCAAGTTATGGAAAAAAATGTGCAATCATTGAAGCAAAACATCTTGGCGGAACTTGTGTAAATGTCGGTTGCGTACCTAAAAAAGTGATGTTTTATGGCGCACATATTGCAGAAGCAATCAACAATTATGCGCCAGATTATGGTTTTGATGTTGAAGTGAAAAAATTTGATTTTTCAAAACTGATTGAAAGTCGCCAAGCCTATATTAGTCGTATCCATACATCTTATAATAATGTATTAGCGAAAAATAATATTGATGTAATTAATGGTTTCGGAAAATTTGTCGATGCGCATACCGTCGAAGTAACGCTAGCTGATGGTACAAAAGAACAAGTAACCGCAGATCATATATTAATCGCAACAGGTGGCCGCCCATATCGTCCAAACATTAAAGGACAAGAATACGGCATTGATTCAGATGGTTTCTTTGCATTAACCGAATTACCAAAACGTGCTGCGGTTATTGGTGCAGGCTATATTGCTGTTGAACTTTCTGGCGTATTAAACAGCCTAGGCGTGGAAACGCATTTATTAGTACGTCGCCATGCGCCAATGCGTAATCAGGATCCATTAATCGTAGAAACATTAGTGGAAGTGCTTGCGCAAGATGGAATTCAATTACATACCAATTCTACCCCATCTGAAATTGTAAAAAATGCAGATGGTTCACTTACTGTAAGATGTGATGGTCAATCTGATGTTACCGTAGATTGCGTTATTTGGGCAGCAGGTCGTGTTCCTTCGACAGATAAAATTGGCTTAGAAAATGCAGGCGTAGAAACGAATGAACACGGCTATGTCAAAGTAGATAAATATCAAAATACTAATGTGAAAGGCATTTATGCGGTAGGCGATATTATCGAAAACGGCATTGAATTAACACCAGTTGCAGTTGCAGCAGGTCGTCGCCTTTCTGAGCGTTTATTTAATAATAAACCGACTGAATATTTAGATTACAGTTTAGTTCCAACCGTTGTATTTAGCCATCCGCCTATCGGCACTGTAGGTTTAACTGAACCGCAAGCGATTGAGCAGTACGGCGCAGAAAATGTTAAGGTATATAAATCTTCTTTCACAGCGATGTACACTGCGGTAACTCAACATCGCCAACCGTGCAAAATGAAATTAGTTTGTGTGGGTAAAGATGAAAAAGTTGTGGGTTTACATGGTATTGGTTTTGGTGTAGATGAAATGATTCAAGGATTTGCTGTAGCAATCAAAATGGGTGCAACAAAAGCTGATTTTGACAATACGGTGGCAATTCATCCAACAGGTTCAGAGGAATTTGTAACAATGCGTTAATTGTTCAAATGAAAGAAGAAAAAGGCAGTAAGGTTATACTGCCTTTAAAGAAGTGAGAAATATCTATTTTCAGGATTTGTTTCTGTCATTTATGGAAATAAATCCTGTTTATTTTTTATATGCCAAGATTTCGCCCATGCGAACAGGTTCATTTACGCTTAAATGATCAGCCAAACGCACTTGATTGGCTTGGAATAAATTAATTACTGTTGAACCAAGTTGGAACCAACCCATTTCTTGACCTTTCAATAATTTGACCGCACTTTCGCCTTCATAAGTCCAAGTTTTCACTTCGTTGTGGCGTGGTGGATTAATTACGCCTGCCCAAGTTGTGCCAATACTTGCAGTGATGGTTGCACCCACTAAAATTTGTACCATTGTGCCAAATTCAGTATCAAATACACAAATCACACGTTCATTACGTGCAAATAAATTGGGTACATGTTGGGCTAAAAATGGATTCACAGAGAATAAATCGCCTGGCACATAAATCATTTTGCGTAGCGTAGCATCGCACGGCATATGTACTCGGTGATAATCACGAGGAGAAAGATAAGTAGTGGCAAATTCCCCATTTTTAAAGGTTTCCACTAATTCTTTATCTTCTGCCAATAAGTCTTCTAGGCTGAAAAAATGCCCCTTAGCTTGCAATAAAAGATTATCGTCAATATGACCGCACTCACTAATGCGACCGTCTGCTGGTAAACAAAGTGCGGTTGGATTTTGATTAATTGGACGTGCGTTTTCTTTTAACGGACGAATAAAAAATTCATTAAAACTTGCGTAATCAGAAAATTGTTCTTTTTGCGCAATGCTCATATCAATGTTGTATTTTTTCGCAAAAGCTTTAATTACAAAATGTGTTATTTTGCCCCATTTTTGTTTAGCAAACCAGCCAGCAATTTGAGTTAAATAAATTTGCGGCATGACATATTGAAATGCCACTTTTAAGCGTTGCCAATAAGAATTTGAAGTCATCATTATCTTTCCTTGTTAAAAAAAGAGGCGTGATTATAGCAATTTTTATCAAAGTGCCAACTTTTTTGGTAATTAGAAATTTTTCTCTCGTTATTATCCAATAAAAAATGTGATTTCCCTTTGACTATCTTCGCAACAACAGGTAATATTCACGCCCTATGCAAAAGGTAAAACTACCCCTCACTGTTGATCCCATAAAAGATGCTCAAAGACGGCTTGATTATGTTGGTTATTATTCGGCAAATCAGCTTGAGCGTTTGGCGGAATCAGTGGTAAACGTGCTCAGCGATGCACAGGTAACATTATCGTTTTATGTTGATCCACAAAAATTAGTGGTGATGAAAGGTAAAGTACAGATTGATGTCGATCTTGAATGTCAGCGTTGTAACGAACCTTACAAACAAACATTGGAATGTGAGTTTACTTATAGTCCAGTGGCTAATTGGGATCAGGCTGATGACTTGCCCGAAATTTATGAGCCAATCGAGTTCAATGAGTTTGGCGAAATAGATTTAATTGGCACGGTGGAAGATGAGCTAATTTTAGCTTTGCCGCTTGTCCCAATGCATTCATCTGAACACTGTGAAGTGTCCGCGCAGGAACAGGTTTTTGGCGAATTGCCTGAAGAATTGGCAAAAAAACCGAACCCGTTCGCTGTATTAGCTAATTTAAAGCAAAAGTAAATTAAATTTAGGAGTATAGCCAATGGCTGTTCAACAAAACAAAAAATCTCGTTCACGTCGTGATATGCGTCGTTCACACGATGCTTTAACAACTGCTGCTGTATCAGTAGATAAGGCAAGCGGTGAAACTCACTTACGCCACCACGTAACTGCAGACGGTTACTATCGTGGTCGTAAAGTGATCAATAAGTAATTTTTTACTTATAGGTGTTCACTTGAACCGTCTAACTTTGGCGTTAGATGTGATGGGCGGGGACGTTGGTCCCCGTATTACTATCTGCATTCCTTTAACATCGGAAAATAATCCGGTGTCGTCTTATTCTCTTACTTGGCGATAGTCCATAGATTTTTTCCTTTTTAATCGCTTATCTTATTGAGTATGAATAGTAGAATTTTATCCACCGGTAGCTATCTGCCGAGCCATATTCGCACAAATGCGGATTTAGAAAAAATGGTTGATACATCAGATGAATGGATTGTCACTCGTTCTGGTATCCGTGAACGTCGTATCGCAGCGGAAGATGAAACTGTTGCAACAATGGGATTTGAAGCGGCAAAAAATGCGATCGAAGCTGCTCAAATTAATCCTCAAGATATTGAACTGATTATTGTTGCAACTACAAGTCACTCACATGCTTATCCAAGTGCGGCTTGCCAAGTGCAAGGTTTATTAAATATTGATGATGCGATTTCTTTTGATTTGGCGGCAGCTTGCACAGGCTTTGTCTATGCTTTGAGCGTAGCTGATCAATTTATTCGTGCAGGCAAAGTGAAAAAAGCCTTAGTGATAGGCTCAGATCTCAATTCTCGTAAATTAGATGAAACAGATCGCAGCACTGTTGTGCTATTTGGTGATGGTGCGGGTGCTGTAATTTTAGAAGCGAGTGAACAAGAAGGAATTATCTCCACCCATTTACACGCTTCAGCAGATAAAAATAATGCCCTTGTTTTAGCTCAGCCAGAACGTGGTATAGAAAAATCTGGCTATATCGAGATGCAAGGTAACGAAACGTTCAAATTGGCAGTTCGTGAACTTTCAAATGTGGTGGAAGAAACACTTTTAGCCAATAATTTAGATAAAAAAGATTTAGACTGGCTTGTGCCACACCAAGCAAATTTACGTATTATTACAGCAACAGCTAAAAAATTAGAAATGGATATGTCGCAAGTGGTGGTAACGTTAGATAAATACGCTAATAACAGTGCAGCAACTGTGCCTGTCGCTTTAGATGAGGCTATTCGAGATGGTCGTATTCAACGTGGGGAGTTACTATTATTAGAAGCCTTTGGCGGTGGTTGGACTTGGGGTTCAGCGTTAGTGAGATTTTAGTTGATTTGATATAATTATTGATGATTTTAAAGTGCGGTAAAAATTGACCGCACTTTTTGTGTTAAATGTCAGGGGTTCGCCTGATGGCGACCTACTTTCTTTTACTCGTGTAAAAGAAAGTAGGCAAAGAAAACACGCCCCAGTTAAATCGCTGTTCTTTGCTTTGTTTCAATTTTCTTAACGGCAATTTGCTGAACTCGCTACGCTCAAACAGACGCAAATTGCCTAAAAATTGAAAGTCGCAAAGGCGATTTATATGGGGCCCCGAATTTATCAGAGCATTATTTAAAAAGTGCGGTTAATTTTAAATTCATTTTAAGAACAAAAAATATTTTGAGTTTTGACCGCACTTTAAATCGGATAAAGAACAAACTGGGTTCCCTTCTTTTCCACCTTTGTGGAATTGAATTTGTAGGAAATTTTCGTCTGTTTGAGCGTAGCGAGTTCAGAAAATTTCCGTTAAGCAAATTCAATGGAACAAAGGAAACAAGGAAAAGTAGGGTCGCCTTTCTTTTTGCTTACTTTTTCTTTGGCGAAGCAAAGAAAAAGTAAGTCGCCATCGGCGAAACCCGATTTTAATTACCGAAGAAGAATTTTCAATTAAAAAACAATAGGACAAAACATAATGAAAAAATTCGCAATGGTCTTCCCAGGTCAAGGCTCCCAAACTGTCGGTATGCTTGCTGATCTTGCCACTGAATATCCAATCGTTATTGAAACATTTAAACAAGCATCTGATGCGCTTGGTTATGATTTATGGTATCTTGTTCAACAAGGTCCAGCTGAAGAACTTAATAAAACTTGGCAAACTCAGCCCGTACTTTTAGCTGCTTCAGTCGCTATTTATCGCGTATGGCAAGAAAAATTTCCTCAATTAAAACCAGAAGTGATGGCAGGCCATAGCTTGGGTGAGTATTCTGCGTTAGTTTGTGCTGGGGTGTTGGATTTCCAAGATGCGATTAAATTAGTGGAATTGCGCGGAAAATTAATGCAACAAGCTGTGCCTGAAGGCACTGGCGCAATGTATGCAATCATTGGTTTAGATAATGAAGCAATTATTAATGCTTGCAAACAAGCAGAGGAAGGCGAAGTCGTATCTGCGGTGAACTTTAACTCACCGGGTCAAGTAGTTATTGCGGGTGCGAAGACTGCAGTTGAGCGTGCGGCTGCATTATGTAAAGAAGCAGGGGCGAAACGTGCATTGCCGTTAGCTGTGAGCGTACCTTCTCACTGTGCATTAATGAAACCTGCAGCCGAGCAATTAGCGGTAACACTTGAGAATATTCAAATTAATACACCAACAACATCAGTATTAAATAACGTTGATGTGAAAGCTGAAACTGAAGGCGCCGAAATTCGTACCGCACTTGTTCGTCAGTTATATAGTCCAGTTCGTTGGACTGAAACAGTTGAAAAAATGGCGCAAGATGGTGTTTTAGTGCTTGTTGAAGTGGGGCCAGGTAAAGTATTAAATGGTTTAACCAAACGCATTGTGGGTGATTTACAAGCAATATCTGTAAATGATGTTGCATCATTCAATGCGGTAGAAGAATTTTTAGCGTAAGTAAAAGGAAGAAAAAATGCAAGGTAAAATTGCTTTAGTGACAGGGGCTAGCCGTGGTATCGGTCGTGCGATTGCAGAAGAACTTAGTTCAAAAGGTGCATTTGTAATTGGTACCGCAACCTCTGAAAAGGGTGCAGAGGCGATCTCGGCTTATTTAGGGGATAAAGGTAAAGGTTTAGTTTTAAACGTAACGGATAAAGAATCTATCGAAACCTTACTTGAACAAATTAAAAATGATTTTGGCGATATTGATATTCTCGTGAATAACGCAGGTATTACTCGCGATAATTTATTGATGCGTATGAAAGATGAGGAATGGTTTGATATTATGCAAACTAACTTAACTTCGGTGTATCATCTTTCTAAAGCCATGTTACGTTCAATGATGAAAAAACGTTTTGGTCGTATCATCAATATTGGTTCAGTGGTTGGTTCAACGGGTAATCCAGGACAAACTAACTATTGTGCGGCAAAAGCGGGTGTGGTTGGTTTTTCTAAATCTTTAGCGAAAGAAGTAGCTGCACGTGGTATTACTGTAAATGTGGTTGCACCAGGTTTTATTGCAACAGATATGACAGAAGTGCTTACGGATGAACAAAAAGCGGGGATCTTATCTAATGTTCCAGCTGGACGTTTAGGCGAAGCAAAAGACATAGCTAAAGCCGTTGCTTTCTTAGCTTCTGATGATGCAGGTTATATCACGGGAACAACGTTACACGTGAATGGTGGCTTATACTTAAGCTAAAATTTGACATTGATTTATGGGGATTTCTAAGCAATAAAATCATAGCCAAAGATTTTAGATAATGCTAAAATCCCGCTCGCAATGTAACTTGGTTACGCCTTGAGCGTATGCAAAGGTACGTAACTATATTTGATGTGTGTGTTCACATTGCCTATTTTGTGGTGCGACCAGACCATAAAATAGTTGCAAGTTACTAAAAAATACATACACTAACTGCTCTTTTATGAGTTAAAACCAACAAATAGGAAAAACAAATGAGTATTGAAGAACGCGTGAAAAAAATCATCGTTGAACAATTAGGTGTTAAAGAAGAAGATGTTAAACCTGAAGCTTCTTTTGTTGAAGATTTAGGTGCAGATTCATTAGACACAGTTGAATTAGTAATGGCTTTAGAAGAAGAATTTGATATTGAAATTCCTGATGAAGAAGCTGAAAAAATTACCACTGTTCAATCTGCGATTGATTACGTGCAAAACAATCAATAATTTTAAGTTGGGCGACGTTTTAAGTCGCCTAATTTTTTTTCTAATAATCCTCTTTAAAATTACCGCACTTTTTATTTTTCCTTTTCATAAAAATTGATCTAAATTATCGTTTACTTAAAATCTTGGTTTAAATTTTAAAAAATTATTTAGTTATATGCCTAAAAAGAAGTATTATTTGCATAGTTTTTCATTTTTGAGGTGTTTATGCTTTATTTAGAATTTTTATTTTTACTATTAATGCTCTATATCGGTAGCCGTTACGGCGGTATCGGATTAGGTGTTGTTTCTGGTATCGGTCTTGCTATCGAGGTTTTCGTATTTCGTATGCCAGTGGGGAAAGCACCGATTGATGTAATGCTTATCATTCTTGCAGTGGTGACTTGCGCATCCGTACTTGAAGCAGCTGGCGGTTTGAAATTTATGTTACAAATTGCTGAACGCATTCTCCGTAAAAATCCAAAACGTGTCACTTTACTCGGCCCATTAGTCGTCTATTTATTAACCTTTATGCTTGGTACGGGTCACTCTGTTTACACAATTATGCCAATCATCGGCGATGTTGCATTGAAAAACAAAATTCGTCCAGAACGTCCAATGGCAGCGTCTTCAGTAGCATCGCAATTAGCCATCACATCAAGCCCACTTTCTGCAGCTGTTGTATTTTATCTAGGTAAAATTACAGCAATGCCCGCTTTTGAGCATATTAGTTTATTAGATATTATTTGTGTGACCGTTCCTGCAACCTTAGCGGGTACGATTGCGCTTTCTTTATACAGTATGCGTCGTGGTAAAGAGTTAGAACAAGATCCTGAATATCAACGTCGTTTACAAGATCCAGTATGGCGCGAACGTATTTTAAATACTACCAGTACAACATTGAATGAAACCCTTCCGCAAGGGGCAAAAAAATCTGTTTACCTATTTTTACTTGCTTTAGTTGTGATTGTTGCGATTGCGATGATTCCTGAAATTCGTACTATCGGTAGCGGAAAAGCAATTTCAATGTCACTTATCATTCAAATGATGATGCTTTGCTTTGGCGGTGTGATTTTACTTGCAACGAAAACGAATCCTCAAATCGTGCAAAATGGTGTGGTATTTAAGTCAGGTATGGTAGCAGCGATTGCAATTTATGGTATTGCGTGGATGAGCGACACTTACTTCAAATATGCAATGCCAGAATTTAAAGCCGCGATTACTGATATGGTGCAAACTTACCCTTGGACATTCGCATTGGCGTTATTTGCAGTCTCAGTTGTAATTAATAGCCAAGCAGCAACAGCCGTAATGTTATTACCTGTGGGTATTGGCTTAGGTATTCCTGCGCCAATCTTAGTTGGTTTAATGCCTGCAACTTATGCCTATTTCTTCATTCCAAATTATCCGTCAGATATTGCAACAGTAAACTTTGACGTAACGGGTACAACAAAAATTGGTAAATATTATTTTAACCACAGTTTTATGGTGCCAGGTTTAATTGGGGTTGTTGTTGCTTGCTTGGTCGGTGTTTCTGTGGCGGAATTAGTGATTCGCTAATTTACACACAAACTAAATCCTTTTAATATAAAAGCACCTTTGAATGGTGCTTTTATTTTATGACAACCTACATCGCCTACGGCAATATAAATCAACCTTTTTCTTTGGAATCCTTACCCGATGAACTGATTCCAGAAAATCTATATCACATTGAAACGGATAGCTTGCGTGTTTTTCAGCGTCATCAGTGCCGTCGGCTTGCTCACTTATTACTTTTCCAACTTTTAAAAATATCTAGAAAATCCACCGCACTTTTATCTCAAATTCATCGTACTGAAAGTGGCAGACCTTATTTTCTTGATGAGAGAATAGATTTTAATATTAGTCATTCTGGTGATTGGGTGGCGGTAATATTAGATATTAGAAATGAAGAAAAAAGTGCGGTGGGAATTGATATTGAATTTCCTAAAATAAGAAATTTTACGGCGTTGATGGAACATATTGCACCAAAAGAAGAAATTGATTGGTTTCATCATCAGCAGGATTCTTTGAACGCTTTTTATCGTTGTTGGTGTTTGCGAGAGGCTGCATTGAAATCCCAAGGATTTGGGATCGTAAAATTATCCAATGTTCGTCATTTCCCTGAACAACAAAAAATTTTTTCGGATTATTGTCCGCAGGGGCAGTTGTGGTTTACTGATGAACTCCCTATTTATTTAGCTGCTTTTGTCAATCATCAAGAAAAATTACCGCACTTTTATGAATGGAGTGGGGAAAGTTTACAGATAAAAGAACTTCAAAAATGCGTTTTTTATGATGTGAATTAATCAAGAAAATCCTTGTGTAAAATCAAGGATTTTTTATTGCCTAAAAATTCTTGTATTTTCATAGACGTGCCCCATTTATTTAGCTAAACTCTTAACAATTTTTTGACAAATGGAGAATGAAATGTCACAGAACGGTTCAGATCGCGATCCTTGGAGTAAACCAGGGCAGAGCAACGACCAACAGCCGGAAAATTCATCCAACAATAATGGATGGAATAATAACCAAAATCGTGGAAATCAAGAGCAATCTCCGCCAGATATTGAGGAGATTTTTAATAATCTGCTTAAAAAATTAGGTGGTGGAAATAAAAAGAGCGGTCAAAATAATGGCAGTTCTCAAGGCAATACGCCATTTCATTTTGGCAAAGTTATTCCACTTGCTGTAGCGATTGGTGCGATTATTTGGGGCGTAAGCGGTTTTTACACCATTAAAGAGGCTGAACGCGGTGTGGTGCTTCGTTTTGGCGAGTTACATTCTATTGTTCAACCCGGTTTGAACTGGAAACCAACATTTGTAGATAAAGTATTGCCAGTAAATGTGGAGCAAGTAAAAGAGTTGCGTACACAAGGTGCAATGCTGACTCAAGATGAAAATATGGTAAAAGTGGAAATGACCGTGCAATATCGCGTGCAAGATCCTGCAAAATATCTTTTTAGCGTAACAAATGCAGATGATAGTTTGAATCAAGCGACAGATAGTGCATTACGTTATGTTGTTGGGCATATGTCTATGAATGATATTTTAACCACAGGTCGCTCTGTCGTGCGTGAAAATACTTGGAAAGCTTTGAATGAAATTATCAAATCCTATGATATGGGACTTGAGGTTATTGATGTGAACTTCCAATCTGCGCGCCCACCTGAAGAAGTAAAAGATGCCTTTGATGATGCAATTAAAGCGCAGGAAGATGAACAACGTTTTATTCGTGAAGCGGAAGCCTATGCGCGTGAGAAAGAACCGATTGCACGCGGTGATGCACAACGTATTCTTGAAGAAGCAACAGCTTATAAAGATCGTATTGTGTTAGATGCAAAAGGTGAAGTTGAACGTTTGCAACGCTTGTTGCCAGAATTTAAGGCTGCACCAGATTTACTGCGTGAGCGTTTATATATTCAGACGATGGAAAAAGTGATGGCAAATACGCCAAAAATAATGCTTGATGGCAATAATGGTAATAATTTAACTGTGTTACCGCTAGAGCAAATTATGGGCAAAAAATCGGTAACAAGCACGCCAAGTGCGGTCAATTCTTCGCCTGCTTTTACTGCGCCAGAACGTCAAAATTCTTATCAGCCTCAGCCGACTACCGTTGCACCGATTCGTCAAGGGAGATTTAACTAATGCGTAGATTTTTATTACCTGTTATTTTCGTGATTGTGGCAGTGGTTTATTCTAGCATCGTCGTTGTAACGGAAGGTACGCGTGGCATTATGTTACGATTTAACAAAGTACAGCGTGATGCCGATAACAAAGTGGTTGTATATGAACCGGGATTGCATTTTAAAGTGCCTTTAATTGATAGCATCAAAGTTTTAGATGCGCGTATTCGTACTTTAGATGGCTCTGCAACACGTTTTGTTACTGTTGAGAAAAAAGATTTGCTAGTGGATTCTTATGTGAAATGGAAAATCAGTGATTTTGGTCGATTCTACACGTCTACTGGCGGTGGCGATTATGCCCAAGCTGCAAATTTATTAAGTCGTAAAGTAAATGACCGTTTACGTTCTGAAATTGGTTCACGCACGATTAAAGATATTGTTTCTGGTACACGTGGAGAATTAATGGAAGGGGCAAAAAAAGCTTTAAGTTCAGGACAAGACAGTACGGCAGAATTAGGTATTGAAGTGATCGATGTGCGTGTAAAACAAATTAATTTACCAGATGAAGTCTCTTCTTCAATTTACCAACGTATGCGTGCAGAACGTGATGCAGTGGCGCGTGAACATCGTTCTCAAGGGAAAGAAAAAGCTGCATTTATTCAAGCTGATGTAGATCGCAAAGTGACGTTAATTCTTGCTAATGCAAATAAAACTGCACAAGAATTACGAGGTTCAGGCGATGCAGCGGCAGCAAAATTATATTCAGATGCTTTTGCTCAAGAACCACAATTCTTTACTTTTGTGCGTAGCTTAAAAGCCTATGAAGCGAGTTTTGCAAATTCTGACAATATAATGATTTTAAAACCAGATAGTGATTTCTTCCGCTTTATGCAGGCACCGAAAAAATAGATTTTAATTTGATAAAAGCACCTTCCTCGTGAAGGTGTTTTTTATAGCCAACGTCTTACTTTTTGTTTGTAACGACGATATTCATCGCCAAATTTATTTTCCAAATAGGTTTCTTCTCGGGCTATTTGAAACTGGTTTATCACTAATATAAAGATAATTACGCCTAACCAAGCCAAACTATTACCTAACCAAAGCGTCCAAGCAAGCAAAATTAACAGCAAACTTAAATACATTGGGTTACGGCTAAATCGAAATATGCCTGTGCAAACTAATTTTGTTGTGCCTTTAAAATCACGAGGATTAATGGAGGTTTTACATATAAAGAATTGCATAACGCTGCTTAAAGCAATCAAAAATGAAAGGGAAATAACAAAAACAATCACTGAAAAATGGACAGAATAACTAGCAATCTTTGGCAAAAAATACATTGCTATGGCAATGAATAAACAGAGTAGTGGTGGTGGAATAAATAACATTGCTAAATCTCATTAATAAAAATGCCGCCTAGTGATAGACGGCATTCAAAGTGTGGTCAAAATTTATTTTAATTTTGCTTTAATTGCTTCTGCTACAAGTTCAGCTTCAGGCCCTAAAATGACTTGTAATCCATCATTGCCTAATTTTACATTACCTTTTGAACCAAGCGCTTTAAGTTGATCTTCGTTAATATTGTGATGATCAACTAAAGTTAAGCGTAAACGAGTGATACAAGCATCCACAGTTTTGAAGTTTTCTGAACCACCTAAAGCAGCAATAAATTTCACCGCTCTTTCTTCGCGAGATTGGTCGCTTTGAGTTGGGGCTGCAGCTGTTTCCGCTTTATCTTCACGTCCTAGCGTTTTGAGATTAAAGGCATTAATTGCAAAACGGAACACAAAATAATAGATAGCAAAGAATACAATACCTTGTACAAGTAACATATACCAGCTAACGGCAAGTGGGTTACGGCTAGAAAGTACCATATCCACTAAACCTGCACTAAATCCGAATCCTGCAATCCAGTGCATTGTAGCTGCAATGAATACAGAGATACCTGTTAATAATGCATGCAATACATAAAGTACAGGTGCAACGAACATAAATGAGAATTCAAGCGGTTCAGTGATCCCTGTAAAGAAAGAGGCTAACGCACCCGCAAGCATAATTGAGGCCACTTGTACTTTTTGGTTTGGTTTTGCGCAGTGATAAATTGCAAGAGCAGCACCTGGTAAACCAAACATCATGACAGGGAAGAAACCAGCTTGATACATACCAGTGAGCCCCACGGTTGCAGTGCCTTCGGCAATGGATTTAGCGCCGCCCAAGAAGTTTGGAATATCGTTGATACCCGCTACATCAAACCAGAATACAGAGTTTAAGGCATGGTGTAAGCCCACAGGAATTAATAAGCGGTTGAAGAAACCGTAGATCCCCGCACCTACTGCACCTAAATCTTTGATGGATTCACCAAATGAAACGAGCGCGTTAAAAATATGAGGCCAAATATAGAGTAAGGCAAATGATACGGCGATCATCACGAAAGAAACCAAAATTGGGACGAGGCGTTTTCCGCTAAAGAACGAAAGTGCCTTTGGTAATTCAACTTGATAGAAACGGTTGTAAAGTTCAGCTGAAATCACACCAATTAAAATCCCAATAAATTGGTTATTGATTTTTTTGAATGCGGCAGGCACTTCACTAATATCAATGTGTTGTAATTGTGCTACACCAGCAGGGGAAAGTAGGGTGGTTACTACGTAGAAACCAACAAGGCCTGAAAGTGCGGCGGAACCGTGTTTATCTTTTGCAAGCCCAAAAGCGACGCCCACAGCGAAGAGTAAGCCCATGTTGTCAATAATTGCTGCGCCAGATTTAATTAATAATGCCGCTAATTGACTATTTGCACCCCAACCATCTGGGTCGATCCAATAGCCAATACCCATTAATAATGCAGCAGCAGGTAAGGCTGCCACAGGCACCATTAAGGCTTGACCGATTTTTTGTGCGTAACTGAGTACACTCATATAATCTCCTTAATTTTTATATTTTGATGAAATCAAAAGGCTTGAGCCCATTCTTTGCCTCAAGCCTTAACATTATTCTGTGATAAATTATTCGATGGTCAATTTTTTACCATCGTAGCTAATGGCTTTGACGCTAGTTAAAGCCTTACCTCCATCAGTTTCACCGCCAATCAGTAAAACTTTATTGTTGTAAGATACAGAAAAACCATAACCAATATTCATTGGTAATTCCCCAACAATGCGCCATTTACCATTATTCAACGTATAAACTTCGTTATGCCAAGCTTTGCTTAAACCTTTATGTGCGTGAAGTTTTCCTTCTTTGAATTGTTTGATTGAACCTGGAAAATTTGCGCCACCAGTGACTAAATAATGACCGTTACTATAGCCTGAAAGTGCACCAGCTAAACCATCTTGTGATTTGCCTTTTGGTGCAGGTAAGTCAGGTAAGTTTTTCCATTGCACACCTTTAGCAGTGAATTTACCTTGATGGGTTTCAGCGGTGCGAAGTCCAGGTTTAATTTCGCCATTGACAACCACTAGATCATTACCTTGAATTGTAAAGGCTGCACCAGCACGACCAGAGAATGGAATGCGACCTTCATTGCGCCATTTGTTGGTTGAGGGTTCATAGCTCAATAATTCTGTTGTAAAGAAATAATCTTCTGGACGTTGATCGAAGTAAGCTGCTGCGATTTCATCTTTTTTCGCTTGATCTTCACCTGCTGCCACAGTGTCTTGGAAGAAACCATTAAATATAGAGAGATTAGAGCCGCCTAAAATATAAACTTTATCTCCGTGAGATGCGCCACTTGATCCTACTAAACCACGGGGAGAACGAGTAGGAAGTTTCATCCAAGTATTATCGCTTGGGTTATAGCGATAAGCGTCATTAACGAGTTGAAGTTCGCCTTTTTCATTTTTTTGTAAACCACCGAATACATAAAGTTTTCCATCCACTGCGGCTGCAACAGGTTGATTGCGTTCGCCACCTGGAAATGTAGCAATTTCTTTCCATTGTGCTGAAGGATCTTTTAGGTCTAAGGTATAGAATTTATCGCCACCAGAACCTAATCCCACATAAACTGTGTCGCCAATTAATGCGCCTGTTCCTCCTTTGATCCCCACTGGTAAATCAGGATAAGTTTGTGCGTTCGCTGAAAAAGTAAAGGTAGCAAAAAGTGCGGTACATAATGCTGTTTTAGTTAGTTTCATAATAAACCCCATTTTGAGTTGTGTTTACAGTTTTCTATTCATTAAACGGCATTGAATAGGCGTTGATAAAGTGCAGTTATTGCACCCTTTTGTATTGTAAGATACGGCAGATGTAACTTACGAAAACGATGAAAGCGCGGTTAAAAAATTTAATGTTTTTCAACCGCACTTTTTATTATGGTATCAATAGATTTGGCACAAATGTGATGATTTGTGGGAAAATCGTGATTAATACTAATGTGACGAAAACGGGAATCAAGAACGGTAATACGCCTTTGGTTACCGTGGAAACTGACATATTTCCTACACGAGCAACAACAAAGAGAGCCATTCCCATTGGTGGGGTAAGAATACCAATCATCATATTTAATGTGGTCATTACACCAAAGAAGATTAAGTCAATATTGAATTGCATTGCGATAGGAATAAGCATTGGTAATACTAAAAATTGTAATGCTAGGGCATCAATGAACATTCCAAGAAAAAGTAACAGTGCGTTAATCATTACCAATACGGTTAAAGGCGAATCGGCAACGGCAACAAACACATTAGCAACACGCATTGCGACTTGTTCACGGGCAATCATATCGCCAAAGAAAGTCACTGTCATAATCATTAAGGCGACTACGCCCGTAATTGCCATTGCTTCTATGCAACTATTAAATAAGCTTTTTAAGGTTAATTCTTTATACACAAATTTACCAATAATTACAGAATATGCTGCTGCAACAATGGCAGATTCTGTTGGACTGAATAAGCCTGAAAAAATACCACCGATAATTAATAACGGCGTTAAGATTGCCCAAAAAGATTGTTTAAAGCTACTGCAAAGTTGTTCTCTCGTAGCTTTTGGTGTTCGTGGATAACCTCGTTTTTTGGCAATGCGATAATTCATTGCCATTAAAGCTAAAGTAATTAATACACCTGGAATAAAACCTGCAATAAAGAGTTTTGCGATAGATTCATTGGCAATTACACCGTAAATAATCATTGCAATACTTGGCGGAACTAATGGCCCAATAATACAAGAAGCAGCAGTAATTCCTCCGCAAATATCATCGTCATAACCAGCATCACGCATTGATTTGATTTCTAATTGACCTAAGCCCCCAGCATCAGCAAGTGCTGAACCTGACATACCAGAGAACAATAAACTTGCACCGATATTAACGTGTCCCATTCCTCCTGTGTAATGACCGAGTAAGGCTTTAGCGAAATTAAAAATACGTTCGGTAATCCCACCTGTATTCATTAGAATGCCCGTTAAAATATAAAACGGCACGGCAAGTAATGGGAAGCTGTCTAGGCTATAGACTAATTTTTCAGTTGCGGCATTTACGACATTCCAACGTGTCATAGAAAAATAAAGTAGAGTAGCAATAAATAAGGACCAACCTACAGGGACACCGATAAACATAATGATGAGCCAAACGAGTAAGGCGACATAGACTGAACTTGAACCGAGTTTTATATAATTGCTAATACGTAATACTTTGAACCAATCTGGCGCGAAAAATAAAATCGCAAATAAAATGACCGCACTTATGATAAAGAAAGTCGCAGGTAAATAGCTTTTCCCTGTCTTAAAGTTTAGGGTTTGCGCTTGGATAAAGCGAAACATCATTAATATTGCGATAACAGGCAGTGCTGCGAAAATCCATTTTTCAGAAATGCCTCCTAAGGCATCAATAGGGAATGATGCGCCGTTAAAAGTACGAATACCGAAATGAATAAATAAGAAAATACATACAAAGACTAATAATTGTACAAACGTATTTGTGAATTTTCTGATTTTTTCGGGCATTAGATTAGTTAAAAAATCAATAAATACGTGTTCTTGTTTTCTCACAGCAACGCTGATACCCAACATACCCACGTAAACAAATAAGAGCTTGGCGAGTTCTTCACTCCAAATTAACGGAGAATGAAAAACTTGGCGTGAAAGAATTTGAGCGATAAGAATACCGAAAATGGCAATAAATAATGTGCCACCCAGCCATTCTTCAAGCTTATTAATATATTTCATACTTCACTCCGTTTAATGAAGAATAAGGGAATGTAGTGTGCCATTACGGCACACTAAAGAGGGATTATGGATTGATTGCTTCAATTTGTTTTAAAGCTGCTTCACCTTTTTGACCAGTTTGTTTTACAAACTCAGCATAATACGGCTTCATTGATGCTTTAAATGGGACAAGATCAGGATGTGTAATTTTCACACCTTGTTTTTCAAAGAATGTGACTAAATCTTTTTCTCCATCTACGAATAATTTAGTGTGATATTTTGCTGCATTTTCGGCAGCATCTTTTACGACTTTTTGAAGATCTTCAGGGAGTTCTTTATAAGTCTCGTTGCTTACTAAATAAAGTTGGTCATTCAAAATGTGATTAGTCATTGCTAAGAACTTTTGCACTTCATAGAATTTTTGTGCTTGCACCGCTGCTAACGGGTTTTCTTGACCATCGACGGCATTGGTTTGTAACGCAAGATAAACTTCAGAAAATGCCATTGGTGTTGGTGATGCGCCAACATATTTAGCATAGGCTAAGTTTGTTGCTGCATTTGGTACACGAAGTTTTAAGCCTTTCATATCTGCAATACTGTTGATTGCACGATTTGAAGTCGTTTGGCGAGTTCCGTTATAAGCTTGGGAAAGTAAAGTCACGCCAAGATCTTTATCCATTTTTTTAATTAAATCTTTACCAAATTCTGTATCGAATAAGGCTTTTTGTGCAACATTATAGTTGCTAATAACATAAGGTAAGGCAAATACTGCTGCTTCAGGGTAAAACAACTGGAAGCGAGCAGATTCTGCAAAGGTGAAGTCGAGAGAACCGTCTTTTAATTGTTTTAACATTGCGCGGTCATCACCTAATTGTGAACTTGGATAAAGTGAAATTTCAATTTTACCCTGTGATTTTTCTTTGACTTCTTTGGCAAACATTTCTGCCGCTTTATATTCATTTGATGAAGTTCCAGCATTCATACCGAATTTCAAGTCATAATCAGCGGCAAGAACAGCAGAAGATACGCCTAAAGAAATGGCTGTAGCAAGGAAAAGTTTTGTCAATTTCATCATATTCGCTCCTGTGTGAACTTATGTTGGAAAGGGGAATATATTAACCCCGTAATATGAGAATCAATTTAGGCAAAAAATGTATGTTTTCTCCCCAAAAATAGGATTCGAGAGCAATTCTAAGAGTAAAAAAACAAATTTAAAATAGTTTTACGAGTTTTATTTCAAAAATGAGAAGTTGATCACATTTATGAAAAAACACTTCAAAAATATTCTTTAAAATGGCATTTCTTTTTCATATAATAATGTTAAATGATGAAAATATAAGCATATTACAACTTATAAAAGATTGTTTTATGTGGATTAAATTAATTTTAAAGTGATTTATTCAGATTTAAATGAGGGGTGTTATATGTCTAAATTATCTTATCAAGAAGTACTTTCTCAAATTCAATATGGTCTTATTTCTTCTTGCCAACCTGTCGATGATGGCCCAATGGATAAACCTGAAATCGTTTCTGCTATGGCTCAGGCTTCGGTTATGGGCGGCGCTTCTGGCTTACGTATTGAGGGGGTTGATAACCTTAAAGCAACCCGTCCTTTTGTGAATGTTCCAATTATCGGAATTGTAAAACGTGATTTGCCTGATAGTCCCGTGCGTATTACGCCGTTTTTACAAGATATTGAAGATCTAGCCAATGCAGGCGCGGATATTATTGCAGTAGATGGCACGAGCCGTCCGCGTCCTGTGGATATTGAAAGTGCGGTGAAAAAAATCCACGAAATGGGCTGTTTGGCAATGGCAGATTGTTCTAATTTAGAAGAAGGCTTGTATTGTAAAGCGCTTGGTTTTGATATTGTCGGCAGTACGATGTCGGGTTATACAGGTGGCTCAGTGCCAGAAGAACCGGATTATCAATTAGTGAAAGATTTAAAAGCAGCGGGTTGTTTTGTGATGGCGGAAGGTCGCTACAACACACCAGAATTAGCAAAAGTGGCAATTGAAATTGGTGCAGATTGCGTGACTGTAGGTTCAGCCTTAACTCGTCTTGAACATATTGTGAGTTGGTTTGCTAATTCAGTGAAATCTGCAAGATAGTCGTAAGACGTGTGAGAAAAGACTTTACACTATAAGGATAAGTTATGCGTTGTTTAGCACTAGATATTGGTGGGACAAAAATTGCTGCGGCGATTGTAAAAAATGGCGAAATTGAGCAACGTCAGCAAATTCATACACCACGTGAAAATGTAGTGGAGGGAATGCACCAAGCGTTAGGCAAATTGCTTGCTGATTATGAAGGGCAGTTTGATTATGTAGCGGTAGCATCTACGGGGATCATCAATAATGGCATTTTAAGTGCATTAAATCCGAAAAACTTAGGCGGCTTGGCGGAATTTCCACTTAAAGCCAGTATTGCAAAACATACGGATAAACCGATTGGTTTATTAAATGATGCACAAGCTGCGACTTATGCGGAATATCAATTGCAAAATTCTGAACAGGTATCAAATTTTGTTTTTATTACCGTTTCAACAGGAGTTGGCGGAGGGATTGTGCTGAACCAAATTTTGCAGACAGGTTCTCGTGGTATTGCTGGGCATATTGGTCATACATTAGCTGATCCAAATGGTGCGATCTGTGGTTGTGGTCGTCGAGGTTGTGTCGAAGCGATTGCTTCAGGGCGAGCAATTGAAGCAGTTTCTTCCCAATGGGAAGATCCGTGCGATCCAAAAGAAGTGTTTGAGCGTTTTAGAAAAAATGATGAAAAAGCGACCGCACTTGTCGAGCGTTCTGCGAAAGCCATTGCTAATTTAATTGCTGATTTAGTGATTAGTTTAGATATTCAAAAAATCGCGATTGGTGGCAGTGTGGGATTAGCTGAGGGATATTTATCTTTGGTTGAAAAATATTTACAAGATTTTCCTTCGATATATTGTTGTGAAATTGAAACCGCTAAATTTGGACAAGATGCAGGTTTAATTGGCGCAGCTTATTGGGTAAAAGATGTTTTACTGGATAAGCCTGAAGGAACAATTTATGGCTAAATCGGGAAATGTGTTAAACAAAATTGGCTCACTTTACCAGAGTTTAACTAAATCAGAGAAAAAAATTGCCGATACGATTTTGCGTTCGCCTGATTTAGTCTCTCAATGCTCCCTTTCAGAAATCGCTAAACATTTGCAAGTTGGAGAAGCTACGCTCGTCCGTTTTTGTCGAACCATTGGTTTTAAAGGTTTCAGCGAGTTCAAACTAGAGCTTTCTATTGAACTTGCGACGAAAGATAATCAAGATGAAAGCATACTTGAAACAGAAATTATGCCAAGTGATGATTCGCTCACTATTGCACAAAAATTGCAAACGGCGGTTGCTAATGTAATGGAAGAAACGATTAATTTACTTGATTTAAAACAGCTTGAAGAAGTCGTTAAAGTACTTAAAAAAGCACGCCGTATTTTTTTATTTGGTGTGGGTTCATCTGGCGTAACGGCTGAAGATGCTAAAAATAAGCTGATGCGTATTGGTTTTCAAGTGGATGCTTCAGGTAATAATCATTTTATGTATATGCAGGCAGCGTTACTTACGTCTTCTGATGTGGCAATTGGTTTAAGCCATTCTGGTTATTCTGCTGAAACGGCACATACCATCAAAATCGCAAAACAAAATGGTGCAACAACAGTGGCATTGACGCATAGTTTGCGTTCCCCCGTGACAGAATATGCTGATTATGTTTTGGTAAATGGTAATAAACAAGGCAAGTTACAAGGCGATTCTATTGGCACCAAAATTGCACAGCTTTTTGTATTAGATTTAATTTATGCTTTGTTAGTGCAGGGCGAAGAAGAAATTGCCGCTCAAACTAAACAAAAAACTCTCAATGTAATTCTTGAACAACGTATAAAATAGGAGAAAACTTATGCGTGATTTAAAAGGTATTTTCAGTGCATTATTAGTGTCATTTAATGAAGATGGCACCATTAATGAAAAAGGTTTACGCCAAATTATCCGCCATAATATCGACAAAATGAAAGTTGATGGCTTATATGTGGGCGGTTCAACAGGCGAAAACTTTATGCTTTCAACGGAAGAGAAAAAAGAAATCTTCCGCATTGCAAAAGATGAAGCAAAAGATCAAATCGCACTAATTGCTCAAGTGGGTAGTGTAAACTTAAAAGAAGCGGTGGAATTAGGTAAATATGCAACAGAATTAGGCTACGACTGCTTATCTGCAGTGACGCCATTCTATTACAAATTTAGCTTCCCTGAAATTAAACATTATTACGACACCATCATCGCTGAAACGGGCAACAATATGATTGTGTACTCAATCCCGTTCTTAACTGGCGTGAATATGGGCATTGAACAATTCGGTGAACTTTACAAAAACCCGAAAGTATTAGGGGTAAAATTCACAGCAGGTGATTTCTACTTATTAGAACGTTTGAAAAAAGCTTATCCAAACCACTTAATTTGGGCAGGTTTCGATGAAATGATGTTACCTGCGGCATCACTTGGTGTGGATGGTGCAATTGGTTCAACCTTTAACGTAAACGGCGTTCGTGCTCGTCAAATTTTTGAATTAACCAAAGCAGGTAAACTCAAAGAAGCCTTAGAAATCCAACACGTAACCAACGATTTAATTGAAGGCATTTTAGCGAACGGTTTATATTTAACCATCAAAGAATTGCTTAAATTAGAAGGGGTGGATGCAGGTTATTGCCGTGAACCAATGACATCAAAAGCAACAGCAGAACAGGTTGCAAAAGCAAAAGACTTGAAAGCGAAATTTTTGTCATAAAGATAAAAAATTACTGCACTTATCATGATCCTTTGCCGTAGGGTGGGCTTTAGCCCACCATATATCCAATAAGATTGGTGGGCTAAAGCCCACCCTACGATATGAATAGGAGCATTGATTTGTGGCTAATAATAAAGGAAGGCTAATATGCGTTTTATTCCGTTACAAACAGAACAGCAAGCCAGCAAGAATTTGCCTTCCTCTGTTTATTCCGTTACAAACAGAACAGCAAGTCAGCAAGCACTTTCCTTCCCCTGTTTACGGGGGAAGGTGCCCGAAGGGCGGAAGGGGGCAACTTCTATTGCTTTGTGGTAAATTATTGGAGCAAAAGAATTTCTTTTTAAAAACAAGATAGAAAATTACTGTACTTATCATGATCCTTTGCCGTAGGGTGGGCTTTAGCCCACCATATATCCGATAAGATTGGTGGGCTAAAGCCCACCCTACGATATGAATAGGAGCATTGATTTGTGGCTAATAATAAAGGAAGGCTAATATGCGTTTTATTCCGTTACAAACAGAACAGCAAGCCAGCAAGAATTTGCCTTCCTCTGTTTATTCCGTTACAAACAGAACAGCAAGTCAGCAAGCACTTTCCTTCCCCTGTTTACGGGGGAAGGTGCCCGAAGGGCGGAAGGGGGCAACTTCTATTGCTTTGTGGTAAATTATTGGAGCAAAAGAATTTCTTTTTAAAAACAAGATAGAAAATTACTGTACTTATCATGATCCTTTGCCGTAGGGTGGGCTTTAGCCCACCATATATCCGATAAGATTGGTGGGCTAAAGCCCACCCTACGATATGAATAGGAGCATTGATTTGTGGCTAATAATAAAGGAAGGCTAATATGCGTTTTATTCCGTTACAAACAGAACAGCAAGCCAGCAAGAATTTGCCTTCCTCTGTTTATTCCGTTACAAACAGAACAGCAAGTCAGCAAGCACTTTCCTTCCCCTGTTTACGGGGGAAGGTGCCCGAAGGGCGGAAGGGGGCAACTTCTATTGCTTTGTGGTAAATTATTGGAGCAAAAGAATTTCTTTTTAAAAACAAGATAGAAAATTACTGCACTTATCATGATCCTTTGCCGTAGGGTGGGCTTTAGCCCACCATATATCCAATAAGATTGGTGGGCTAAAGCCCACCCTACGATATGAATAGGATCATCACGGTCAATAATAAAGGAAGGCTAATATGCGTTTTATTCCGTTACAAACAGAACAGCAAGCCAGCAAGAACTTGCCTTCCTCTGTTTATTCCGTTACAAACAGAATAACAAGTCAGCAAGCACTTGCCTTCCCCTGTTTACGGGGGAAGGTGCCCGAAGGGCGGAAGGGGGCAACTTCTATTGCTTTGTGGTAAATTATTGGAGCAAAAGAATTTCTTTTTAAAAACAAGATAGAAAATTACTGCACTTATCATGATCCTTTGCCGTAGGGTGGGCTTTAGCCCACCATATATCCAATAAGATTGGTGGGCTAAAGCCCACCCTACGATATGAATAGGATCATCACGGTCAATAATAAAGGAAGGCTAATATGCGTTTTATTCCGTTACAAACAGAACAGCAAGCCAGCAAGAACTTGCCTTCCTCTGTTTATTCCGTTACAAACAGAATAACAAGTCAGCAAGCACTTGCCTTCCCCTGTTTACGGGGGAAGGTGCCCGAAGGGCGGAAGGGGGCAACTTCTATTGCTTTGTGGTAAATTATTGGAGCAAAAGAATTTCTTTTTAAAAACAAGATAGAAAATTACTGCACTTATCATGATCCTTTGCCGTAGGGTGGGCTTTAGCCCACCATATATCCAATAAGATTGGTGGGCTAAAGCCCACCCTACGATATGAATAGGATCATTACGGTCAATAATAAAGGAAGGCTAATATGCGTTTTATTCCGTTACAAACAGAACAACAAGTCAGTTGTTGGGCTGCACAACATATCATCAATCGTATCAACGATTTTAAACCTACCGCCGAGCGTCCTTTTGTATTGGGGTTACCTACTGGCGGTACACCACTAAAAACTTATCAAGAACTGATTCGACTTCATCAAGCAGGCAAAGTGAGTTTCAAACACGTAGTGACTTTCAATATGGATGAATATGTGGCTTTACCAGAGGAACACCCTGAAAGTTACCACAGCTTTATGTATAACAATTTTTTCAATCATATCGATATTTTACCTGAAAATATCAATATTCTTAACGGCAATACCGATGACCACAATGCAGAATGCCGTCGTTATGAAGAAAAAATTAAATCCTACGGCAAAATTCATCTGTTTATGGGGGGGGTTGGCGTAGATGGACATATCGCATTTAATGAACCTGCTTCTTCATTAAGTTCTCGCACCCGTATTAAAACGCTCACGCAAGATACATTGATTGCAAATTCACGCTTCTTTAATAACGATGTTACTCAAGTGCCGAAATATGCTTTAACCATTGGTGTCGGTACATTATTAGATGCAGAAGAAGTGATGATTTTAGCAACAGGACATCAAAAAGCACTGGCAGTGCAAGCTGCCGTTGAAGGCAGTATTAACCATTTATGGACAGTCAGTGCATTACAAATGCACCGTCATTTCGTGCTTGTTTGTGATGAAGCTGCACAACAAGAGTTAAAAGTGAAAACCGTGAAATATTTTACTGAATTAGAAGGCTCGGTTGCTGGTACGGATTATCAGGATAAATAGAGATCTATTCTTCATCTTTATGTAGGGGCGAATTACATTCGCCCTATAATCACAAACAATCATAGGGCAAATTGTCCTTACGTTTAAGAGCAATATAGTTGCTATGTTAAACTGATGTTGATATTAGGAACAGAATATGAAATACGCATTAATTAATTGTGTAATTTACACAAAATATGATGTTTTACGTGATTTTGCTGTAATTATTAACGGTGAAATTATTGAAGCGGTAGTTCCCCAAGCTGAATTAGAAACAGGTATCAAAACCATTGATTTACAAGGTAATAATTTAACTGCTGGTTTTATTGATCTGCAATTAAATGGCTGTGGTGGCGTGATGTTTAACGACCAAACCAGCGTTGAAACCTTGGAAATTATGCAGGAAACTAACTTAAAATCAGGTTGTACAAGTTTCCTTCCCACTTTTATTACCGCGCCTGATGAAAATATAAAAAGTGCGGTAAAAATTATGCGTGAATATTTAAACAAGCATAAAAACCAAGCACTTGGTTTACATATTGAAGGGCCTTATCTCAGCATTGAGAAAAAAGGCGTACACCGTCCCGAATATATTCGTGAAATTACGCCTGAAATGAAAGATTTCCTCTGTGAAAATGGTGATGTCATTACAAAAATCACCATTGCCGCAGAAAACCCAACTATTAACTATACGCCTGATTTTGTGAAAGCGGGCATTATTGTCTCTGTAGGCCATTCTAATGCCACTTATGAAGTGGCTAAAGCCGCATTCCACAAAGGTGCAACTTTTGCAACCCACTTACATAATGCAATGTCGCCAATTAGTTCTGGACGTGCAATGGGCGTAGTGGGTGCAGTATTAGATTCTGATGTTTACACTGGCATTATCGTCGATGGGGTGCATATCAATTACGGCAATGTTCGCATTGATAAAAAAATCAAAGGCGACAAACTTTGTATTGTGACTGACTCTATTGCAGCGGCAGGCGCACCGCCAGAACTAGAAAGTTTTACCTTTGTGGGAAAAACAATTTATATCAAAGAAGGGCGTTGCTATGATGCGAATGGCACAATTGCAGGGGCATCAATCACAATGATGGAATCTATTAAAAATGCGGTAGAATATGTTGAAATTCCTCTTGCGGAAGCCATTAGAATGAGTAACCTTTACCCTGCTCGTGCAATTGGTGTAGATGATCGTTTAGGTTCGGTAGAAAAAGGTAAGATAGCGAACTTAGCCGTGTTTACGCCAAATTACCAAGTAATCGGCACAGTAGTAAACGGAAAGTGGAAAGAGAATTAATAGTAAACACTTAAATAGTTAATTGATTAAAAATCTGTGATATATATCACAGATTTTTTATTAATATTTTGTTACTTATAAAATAGCCTAAATATTTATACACTTTTAACTTAATCATTTTTTAACTTAATCATTTTTTAACTTGATTTTTTTAAGCAAACAAAAAAGCGAATCTTTCGATTCGCTTTTTAAGTATTCATTCTAACAAATAATTAGAAGTAAACGCGTAAACCTACACCCACTGATTTTTCTTTTCCAGTTTTTTCGGTTTTACCTTTATCATTTGTTTTAGTTCTCGCGTAAGCACCTTCAATATAGGTTAATACTTGTTTGTGAAGTTTATGATCTACACCGAATAATACTGCTTGTTCATGTGTTCTTTTACCTTCATCTGAAGAAGTGCGTTCATATTTGAAGTTGCCATAGACATTAGTATCTTCCATTAATTCATATTGGAAACCTGGAGATACGAAATAGCGTTTTTCGTCGTATGCTGGGTGTGTTACTGCTGGTCTTGTTGTTGTTGTTGTTGTTGTTGTATGGTTTTTAGTTTTTGCATAGCCACTATCTAGCGACACTAATAAGCCTAAATCACTAAAATGATAGCCTAAAGTTGAAAGCACACCCTCTACTTGTTCTTTTCTACTTGAAATTAAGCGAAGGTTACCTGTAGCATTTTCTCTATAATTTGTACGACCATAAGCAATACCTGCAATAATGTTGTTTGCATCATATTTTGCACCAACCTGAACGCCATTGCTGATTGTTTGTGGATAAACTTCTCCTGCCTTATTAGCAATAATCCCTTGATCATTATGAAGGCGCTGTTGTGCTAATAAATAATTAGCACCTAATACTAAACCATCGATACCTTTAAAAGTATAGCCAACGGTATTACCATTAGTACGAACATATTTGCTATTGTTGAGAACACCATATTCTTTATCTTCTGCGCTTGTGATGCCATCAGCAATAGTTTTCGCACGACCAAGTTTTACTTCACCGAATGCTTTATTTCCTAAAGTAACATAAGCATATTTGGTTGTAATATCACCGAAGTGATCTGCATTGTCTTGAGTGCCTTCTGTAACTAAACGAGTTTCTAAATAACCTTGTGCATAGAAACCATCACCGAAGTTATGCGTTGCTTTAATGTGGAAACGTGACCCTTGATTGCGTAATGCACCGTGTTGCTGTTTTTGATCATCTACAGTGTTACTACTTTGTTCTGCGATAACGCTTAAACGACCACCTAATTCTACGTTAGTCCCTTCGTTGTTATAAACAACAGCCGCGTTTGCTGCTGAAGCTGCGAATGCACCAACGATTAATGCTGCAAGTGTTTTTTTCATAATTTGTATTCCTTATGGTTGTTACTATCTATGATTGAACTTTTTTCCAATAGAATTGTCTAATCACCAAACAAAATAGGCGAGCGACGTGCTGCATCTTCGCAAAAAAAATTTTTTATGTCAATACTCCAAAATTTTAATTTTCTTGAAATCTCATCGAGATCACACTTTTTAAATAAATTTGATTGTTTTTTGTTCTTTTTTAGGTTTAAGTATTACCTATAAATATTTTTAGGTATTGGGGAATAGAATAGTATGCCACCTTCTATATTATTCTTCCATGTAGCCAATATCTTCCAATGTCGGATTTTCTGCCCCTTTTTTTGCTAATTCATCGCAAATTTCATTTTCTCTGTGTCCTGCATGACCTTTTACCCATTGCCAATTAATTTTATGACGTTGGATGGATTCATCTAAGGCTATCCATAAATCTTGGTTTTTTACAGGCTTTCCAGAACTTGCTTTCCAATTATTTTTTTTCCAGTTAAAGATCCATTTTGTTATGCCATTTTTCATATATTGGCTATCACTATAAAGCGTGATCAAGCAAGGTTCTTTTAATGTATTTAATGCTTCAATGACAGCGCGTAATTCCATTCGATTATTGGTGGTTTTGAAATAGCCTTTGGAGAGCATTTTTTCATGCTGTTTATAACGCAATACGGCACCAATTCCGCCCACCCCTGGATTACCTAAGCAAGATCCATCAGTAAAAATTTCAATCTGTTTTTGCATAACAAAAAGGTTGTTGTGTAGAATGGCAGGTATTTTAATGGAAAGAGATAGGTTGAACAAATGATTAATCCCAATCGCCAAATTGTGTTAGATACTGAAACTACAGGTATGAGTCAGCTCGGTGCACATTATGAAGGACACTGCATTATTGAAATTGGTGCAGTTGAATTAATAAATCGTCGTTACACAGGTAATAATTTCCATATTTATATTAAGCCAGATCGCCCCGTTGATCCTGATGCGATTAAAGTTCATGGTATTACTGATGAAATGTTAGCGGATAAACCTGAATTCAAAGAGGTTGCCCAAGATTTTTTGGATTATATTAATGGTGCGGAATTGCTTATTCACAATGCCCCCTTTGACGTTGGATTTATGGATTATGAATTTCGTAAACTTAACCTCAATGTGAAAACTGACGATATTTGTTTGGTGACAGATACGCTACAAATGGCGCGTCAGATGTATCCTGGAAAACGCAATAATTTGGACGCACTTTGTGATCGTTTAGGTATTGATAATAGCAAACGTACTTTGCACGGTGCGTTACTGGATGCCGAGATCTTGGCGGATGTTTATTTGATGATGACGGGGGGGCAAACAAATTTATTCGATGAAGAAGAATCTGTTGAGTCTGAAGTTATCCGTGTTGTGCAAGAAAAAGCGGCGGAAGAAATAAAAAGTGCGGTAGATTTTTCGCACAATTTAAAATTACTTCAACCTACTAATGATGAGTTACAAGCGCATTTAGAATTATTAAAGATGCTTAATAAAAAAAGTGGAAATAATTGCCTTTGGGATAAACGCTTTGGCAATAATAATGTGCATTAATCGTTTGGAATTTAAGCAGGTAAGTAAAATTTAATAAAAAAAGATTGACGAGATTTGTGTTCATCATTAAGATACGCAGCACTTAGCGGAGTGGTAGTTCAGCTGGTTAGAATACCTGCCTGTCACGCAGGGGGTCGCGGGTTCGAGTCCCGTCCATTCCGCCAATTTAAAATTAATATCTTATCTCGGAGTGGTAGTTCAGCTGGTTAGAATACCTGCCTGTCACGCAGGGGGTCGCGGGTTCGAGTCCCGTCCATTCCGCCAATTAAGATAAATAAAGATAGCACCTAAGGGTGCTTTTTTTGTATCTGAAATTTATTCATCCTTGACAAAAATAAAGTAAACTTTTAAGATTTGAAGAACTAGGGAGCTGCTACTCCCTAGTATGTTGTCTTATTAGTAAGCGGTCTGGCTCACTAACAATAAAATGACAACAAGGATAATGAGTTTAATCATTTTCTTATCCTCTTCAAACGTTGCGAAAAAGCGCAACACTCGCTTTCAAGCTGGATTCTTGAAAGCGAGATTATTATAACGTTAAGTTATAGATAAATAAACAGTATTTAGAAAGCCATAGGATTGTATCCTGTGGCTTTTTCTTTTCCTTGTTGAAATCATTTTTTACCAATCCTTTAACTTCCGATATAATAGCCGCCATTTTTGACAAAATAAGAGATTTTTTATGGCAACTCCAGTCGTCGCCCTTGTTGGTCGCCCGAATGTGGGAAAATCCACATTATTTAATCGCCTTACTCGTACGAGAGATGCGTTAGTCGCTGATTTTCCAGGTTTAACTCGTGATAGAAAATATGGTCACGCACATATTGCTGGCTATGATTTTATTGTTATTGATACTGGCGGTATTGATGGAACGGAAGAGGGCGTAGAAGAAAAAATGGCGGAGCAATCTTTGCTTGCTATTGATGAAGCGGATATTGTTCTTTTCCTTGTGGATGCTAGAGCAGGTTTAACGGTAGCAGATATTGGTATTGCGAATTATTTACGCCAACGTCAAAACAAAACGACGATTGTGGTGGCAAATAAAACCGATGGTATTGATGCGGATTCTCATTGTGCTGAATTTTATCAGTTAGGTTTAGGGGAAATTGAGCAAATCGCAGCCTCACAAGGTCGTGGGGTAACTCAGTTAATGGAACAAGTACTTGCGCCTTTTGCGGAAAAAATGGAAAACGCCGATGAAAATGACCGCACTTCTGAGGAAGAACAAGACGAATGGGAACAAGAATTCGATTTTGATTCAGAAGAAGATACGGCATTAATTGATGAGGCTTTAGAGGAATCGGAAGAAGAACAAGATAAAAATATTAAGATTGCCATTGTTGGTCGTCCAAATGTGGGTAAATCTACTTTAACCAATCGTATTTTAGGCGAAGATCGTGTAGTGGTTTTTGATATGCCAGGTACGACACGCGATAGTATTTATATTCCAATGGAGCGTGATGGACAGCAATATACCTTGATTGATACGGCTGGTGTGCGTAAGCGTGGTAAAGTGCATTTGGCAGTGGAAAAATTCTCTGTGATTAAAACCTTACAAGCGATTCAAGATGCTAATGTTGTATTGCTGACTATTGATGCGAGAGAGAACATTTCTGATCAGGATTTATCTTTGCTCGGCTTTATTTTAAATGCAGGGCGTTCTTTGGTGATCGTCGTGAATAAATGGGATGGCTTAGATCAAGATGTGAAAGATCGTGTGAAATCTGAACTTGATCGTCGTTTAGATTTTATTGATTTTGCACGCGTGCATTTTATTTCAGCCTTGCACGGAAGTGGTGTGGGTAATCTTTTTGATTCGATTAAAGAAGCCTATGCTTGTGCCACTCAAAAAATGACGACTTCGCTTTTAACTCGTATTTTGCAAATGGCAACGGATGAGCACCAACCGCCGATGATTGGCGGTCGTCGCATTAAATTAAAATATGCTCACCCAGGTGGTTACAATCCGCCGATTATAGTAGTTCACGGTAACCAAATGGATAAACTACCAGATTCTTATAAACGTTATTTATCTAATTATTATCGTAAGAGCTTAAAAATTATTGGCTCACCCATTCGTCTGCTTTTCCAAGAAGGGGCTAACCCATTTGCAGGACGCAAAAATAAACTCACTCCGAACCAATTGCGTAAACGTAAACGTTTGATGAAGTTTATTAAGAAAGCAAAACGTTAAACGCAAGATAAATAAAACTTAGCAAGATTTAACCGCACTTTTAAAACTCTTTTTGGAGAACTAAAGTGCGGTTATTTTTTTATTTGTTTTGCAGAAGAAAGGTATGGCGATATTTTAAGTGCGTTGTAATAAAAATGATGAAACCGATTAAACCTAATGCTGCACCCGTATAACCAATTTCATTTAATCCTAAATAGGTTGTCGCAAGGTTTCCAAATAATGCGCCTGCGCCAATTCCTGCATTGAAAATGCCCGAGTAAATAGCTGTGGCAACATCGGTTGCATCTGGCGCAAGTTTTAGTACGCGCATTTGTAGAGAGAGTCCGATACAAGAAATGCCAATCCCCCAAATAAATACAAGACTGAACATTGCTATCATTGCTTCAGTTGAAAATAACAGGAGCAATAGAGAGAACATTAATAAACTCATCGAAACAACAATAAATTTTGTGGGAGCAAATCGGTAGAGTCTGTTAAATAATAGACTTGCGGCAATACCTGAGAAACCAAAAACTAATAATACAGCCGTGGCAAAATTTGGATCTAAATGCCCGACATCAATCATGAATGGTTCGATATAAGTATAAGCAGTAAAGTGTGCTGAAATGACGATTGCCGTTGTTACATAAAGCCAAAGTAATAATGGGCGTTTCGCAAGCAAGGGTAAACTTGCAATAGAGCCAGCATTTTTACTGGGTAAATTTGGCAATAATCGAATAATTAAAAACATAATGGATAATGCCAGTATCGCAATAACGCCAAAAGTAACTCGCCAACCGACAAGCTGTCCGACGATTCTTCCAATCGGTAAGCCTAAGATGGTGGCAAGTGCGGTGCCAATAGCGAGCATTCCTAATGCTTGAGTTTTCTTGTGTTTAGGTGAGATGCGCATCACAAGTGAGGCAGTAATTGACCAAAACACTGAATGGGCTAATGCAATACATATTCGAGCGAGAAGTAATATCCAGAAATTCCATGCAATGACCGATAAAATATGCCCAACAATAAATATAATGAAAAGTTTAATAAGCAGACTTTTACGTTCCATATTGCCCGTGGCAAGCATGGCTGGTAAAGACATAATTAGCACCGTCCAAGCATAAACTGTCATCATTAAACCAGTATCAGCGGTTTGCATATCAAAACTTTGTGCAATATCGCTTAACATTGCAACGGGTACAAATTCTGTAGTATTAAAAATAAATCCTGCGCAAGCCATAATAAGCACGCGCCATGATTGGATTTTTTCAGCTTTTAAATATAACGACATTAACGTAACTTTTCTTTAATCGCATCAATTAATTGATGGCGGAATTTCTTCGTAAAATTAATTTTGTATTGTGGAGAATTGCAGTTACCAAAAAAATTGATTGGCAGGGTTAAATTTTGATAGCGTTGATCCGTAGAATTTACATTAATATCCACATTGCATTCCATTCGATTTAAATCAATGATGCCTTTTCCTTGCCCCAAAAGTGCGGGCGTTTTTAATTCGATTTTTTCAGCAATGAGTTGATTTTGTTGGAGAAATAATTGTAAGTAAAATTGTTCAAAGCGAGTGTTTAACTCTTTGTTTTGTAACAAATCATTGTTGTAATTAATCGGGAAATATTGTGCTACCATATCCAATAGATTCACACCAAGAATTTCGCCATTTTGCGCTAAAAAATTTAATTTGCCTTGAATAAGCGAGGAAGATGAAAAGCTGAAATCAAGATCAAAATCGGCGTGTCCACTTAACATTTCTGGTAAATTTAACAGTGCGAATAATTGTTGAACAGGGAAATATTTACTCGAAAAATTTACCGCACTTTGGTTGCCAATTTGTTGATATTTCAATACGGCTAAACAATTGTTATCGCATTGTGGTTTTATATAAGTCACTATTTGTTGGTGGGCTGTGTGGCTTTCAATATAACCGATAGGCTGATTATTTAGGTTTGCATCTACAAATTGAAGCACGGCTGATTCTGATGTTGAGAAGTCTAAATTCGCTTTATGGAAAGAAAAATGGAAAGTTTTTGTTTTTCCATAAATAGGTTTATTAAATTCAATGCGAATATGGTTTTCGCCATTTAATATTACTTTTTTTGATAAAAGCTGTTTTAATGAAAAAGGCGAAACCTCTATCGATACATTGGCAGGATTTTGTGTGTTTTGAGTTAATTTGAGCTGTTGAATATTCAGTGAATGAAGTGCTGCGTTTCCATACAAAAGAGGCAAAAAACTAAATTTAGCTTCAATTTTTTGAGCTGAAAATTGCGTAGTTTTTAGATTTTCAAGGGAAAGTGCGGGAGAAAATAATGATAAATTGATTGACTGAACGGCAATGTTTTGTTGTGCCAGTTGTTCATTAATAGCACTTTGCACGCGGTAAAGTTGAATATATAAAAAAGAAAAGATCGCCAAAGCGACGATCCCTACGATAAGTGCGAACTTTTTCATCGATTATTCCTTGTCTTCGTCAATACGACTGGCTACTGCACTTTGTTGATTTTTATATTTTGCATCTTTGCGGCTGCTGTATGGTCGTTTTGCTTCGCCACTTAATACTTCAAAACTTAACGCACCAATTACCATATTTGGGCGTAATGCTAAGGGTAATTTCCCTGAATTATAAAATTCCAGCACGATTTTTCCTTCCCAACCTGGATCAATACGGTGTGCGGTGACGTGTACCATTAAGCCTAAACGGGCTAAAGAAGAACGGCCATCTAACCAACCGATAATATTGGCTGGCAATTTCACGGATTCAAGCGTGGTTGCTAAGGCTAAAGTACCAGGATGTAAGAAAAATGCTTCCCCCTCTGGAATAATAATTTCATCGCTCATTACTGATTCAAGCTGGGCGGATACTTCTTCTTTCGGGCCACTTAAATCAATGAAAGGTGCAGAGTGTTCACGAAATACACGGAAAGAATTCCCCAAGCGAACATCAATTGTCGCACCGTTGATTTTGTCATTATTTGGACGTGGTGTTAAAGAAATAATGCCATCATCGAGATAGCGTTCAATATCAGTATCGCAAAGACGCATAAGATTTCCTATTTTTGATTCAATAAATGAAGAATTTGAGCTTTTAACATATTGATCGCAATGCGATTTTTACCACCGCGAGGAATAACAATATCCGCATATTGTTTAGACGGCTCAATAAATTGTAAGAACATCGGACGCACAGTTGCACGATATTGATCAATCACTGATTGTAGAGAGCGACCACGTTCTTCCATATCGCGTTGTAAACGGCGGATGAAACAAATATCAAGTGGTGTGTCTACGAATACAGAAATATCGGCTAATTGGCGTACTCTTTCGTCTGTGAGCAATAAAATCCCTTCTAAAATTACGATTCGTTTTGGTGTGAAATGCGTTGTTTCGTTGGTGCGAGTATGTTCTACATAGCTATAAACAGGCACATCTACTGCACTGCCATTTTTTAGATTTTTTAAATGTTGGATAAGTAAATCGCGATCCATAGAGCTTGGATGATCGTAATTCGTTTTTACGCGCTCAGTCATTTCTAAATGACTTTGATCTTTATAGTAACTGTCTTCAGTAATAATACCAATTTCTTGGCAGCCTAATTCATTACAGAGCTCTTTGTGAACAGTGGAAGCGATAGAACTTTTGCCTGATGCAGATGCACCTGTGATGGCGATGATGATACAAGAGGGATTTGACATAATCGTGTTTCGATGTAAGGAAAATTCTTGCAATTATAAAGAAAAGTGCGGTGAATTTCACGTTTATTTTTTCACTTGAATTTTAAAAACTGTGAACTTCATCACGGTATTTTCTTATTGAAGAAAGAGTAATCCAAGTATAAAAAAGTGCGGTGAAATTTCACCGCGCTTTTGTGATTAAAATTAAGGGGAAGGCTTTTCCCTTTTCTTATTTCTGTTACTAAATCGCCCAACCGCCTGCATAGAATGCAACAAGTACGATTGCAATAATCACAGTACCTATATTTAAGCGTTTAATATCGCCGCTCACTATTCTTCCAATTACTAATGCCGCAAAACCTAACATAATGCCTGTTACGATGTTAGCGGTAAGTACGATAAACACTGCGCAGATTAATCCGCTCATCGCTCCAACGAAATCATCGAAATCTAATTTGCTTACATTGCTTAACATTAATAAACCAACATACATTAATGCTGGAGCAGTTGCGTAGCCTGGCACTAAGAAAGCTAATGGTTGGAAGAAAAGCATTAATAGGAATAACACCCCAACAACGATAGCAGTAATACCTGTTTTACCGCCTGCTGCTGTCCCTGCTGCTGACTCAATATAAACGGCAGCTGGTGCTGTACCGAATAAGCCTGAGAATAAGCTACTGATTGAATCTGAAGTTAAGGCTTTACCGCCATTGATAATTTGACCGTCTTTATCAAGCAAGTCTGCTTGACCTGCAACTGCACGAATTGTACCAGTCGCATCAAATACGGCAGTCATCACGAGAGCAAATACCACAGGCAAGATTGCAGGTTGTAGTGCACCCATAAAGTCTAATTGTAAGAAGAGAGAATTTTCACCAAAGGTTGGCATTTTGAAAATCTCTCCGCCAAATTTTACATTTGGATCAAAAATTAAACCTACGATAGTAATAGCGATAATTACCCATAAAATGCCGCCTTTAATTTTCATTTTTTCAAGGCCGATAATGAACGCTAAGCCAATTAAGGACATCATGACTGGGAATGAGGTGAAATCGCCTAATTTTACTGGTAAGCCAGCTTGGTTGCTGACGACTAAACCAACACCGTTTGCGGCAATTAAAAGTAAAAAGAGTCCGATACCAATGCCTGCTCCGTGAGCGATATTGGATGGTAAATTACGCAAGATCCATGCACGGATACCTGTGGTAGAAATTAAGGTAAACACAACCCCCATTAAGAATACTGCGCCTAGCGCAACGGGAATGGCGACTTTTTGACCAATCACTAAGCTAAATGCTGTAAAAGCAGTAAGAGAAATTGCACAACCAATTGCCATTGGTGCATTTGCCCATAAGCCGATTAAGATAGAGCCTAATCCTGCAACTAAACAGGTGGCAATAAAGACAGATTCCGCAGGAAAACCTGCAGCACCCAGCATATTGGGTACCACGATGACAGAATAAACCATTGCTAAGAACGTGGTTAAACCCGCGATAATTTCTTGACGAACAGTTGAACCACGTTGTTTGAGCTCAAATGTTTTTTCTAAAGTTGGCATAGTGTTCCTTGAAGTTAAGTAAAAAATTGGAAGTAATAAGGTGCGCTATTTTACATCATAAAAATGATAAGTAAACGTTTGCGTGAGTTTTATTTAGGATAAAGTGCGGTCAAAATTATGAATAGTTATGAAATAATCTATTTGCTGATTTTCTCTACAAATGAGACTGCGAGTTCGCAGAAAAACTGCTATACTTGTCGCGTTTTTTAACTTGATAAAATGAAGGAAACAAAATGGCTGATTTTAATCAAATTTTAACGCCAGGCGATGTAGATGCTGGCATTATCAATGTAGTAAATGAAATTCCAGAAGGTAGCTGCCATAAAATCGAATGGAACCGTAAAGTTGCGGCATTCCAGTTAGATCGTGTTGAGCCAGCAATTTTTGCAAAACCAACTAACTATGGTTTCATTCCACAAACTTTAGATGAAGATGGCGATGAGTTAGATGTGTTATTAATCACTCGCCAACCATTAGCAACAGGTGTATTCCTTGAGGCTAAAGTAATTGGTGTCATGAAATTTGTTGATGATGGCGAAGTGGATGATAAAATCGTTTGTGTTCCTGCAGATGATCGTGATACAGGCAATGCTTACAATTCATTAGCAGATTTACCAGCAAACTTAATTAAACAAATTGAGTTCCATTTCAATAACTATAAAGCGCTTAAGAAACCTGGCTCAACGAAAGTAACTCATTGGGGCGATGTAGAAGAAGCGAAAGAAGTGATTCGTGAGTCTATTAAACGTTGGAATGAGCGTTAATTAATTAAAGACGTTTGATTGTAAAAGTCCCTGATTCTTTGAGTCGGGGATTTTTTATATGAGTTTCAGAGATTTAGATAATAAAAAAACACCTTTCGGTGCTTACTTTATTTTTAAAGTGGTGGGTCGTGAAGGATTCGAACCTTCGACCAACGGATTAAAAGTCCGCTGCTCTACCGACTGAGCTAACGACCCAATTAGATGATTTTAAAATAAATTTTCAAATCTTTTGATTGGTGTTTAAATGGTGCCCGAAGCCAGACTTGAACTGGCACGCCTCGAAAGGCGAGGGATTTTAAATCCCTTGTGTCTACCGATTCCACCACTCGGGCAAATTGGAGCGGGAAACGAGGCTCGAACTCGCGACCCCGACCTTGGCAAGGTCGTGCTCTACCAACTGAGCTATTCCCGCATTTATCACTAATCAGCACTGCTGCGTGACAACGGGGCGTATTTTACGGATTTATATATTGCTGTCAAACGAAAAAAATAAAAAATATTTTATTTGATTAAAAATAACTCAAATATAGATGGTTATCATAAAAAATAACTGTGTTTTATTTAAATTTATAATTGAATATTATCTAGCAAGCTTCCTTTTGCTACTTGTAAATATTGGATCATTGACCATATAGTTAAAATAGCGGCGATATAAAGTAAGATAATTGCTGCTATTTCCATATAGTTGTTATAACGCCATAATAATCCGCCTAGTGCTAACATTTGCGCTGTGGTTTTCCATTTTCCCCACCAAGAGACTGCGACTTTGCTACGTTCCCCAAGCTCTGCCATCCATTCACGTAATGCGGAGATGATAATTTCACGAGAAATCATAATAATGGCAGGAATGGTTATCCAAAATGTATGTTGATGTTCGACAATTAAAACTAGTGCAGCCACTACCATTACTTTATCAGCAACAGGATCAAGAAATGCACCAAAGCGCGTGGTCTGTTTCCATTTACGAGCTAGATAGCCATCTAGCCAGTCAGTGACACCTGCAATAAAAAAAATGAGCGTTGTGATGAAAGGAGATGATTCAATGGGTAAATAAAATGCAATCACGAAAAAAGGAATCAAAATGACTCGAAAGATCGTTAGGAAAATAGGAATATTAAATTTCATAGAAATGAACCGCTCTTGGTGTTAGAGATATGCCTATTCTAAAGTATCTAAGAATATAAAAAAAGCCACATTATGTGGCTTTCTTGTAAATAATTACGGATTAAAGTTTATCAGCGTTTTGTTTTAAGTATTTTGCAACACCTTCAGGGTTATCTTTCATCCCTTCTTTACCTTTTTCCCATTGAGCAGGGCAAACTTCACCGTGATCTTCATGGAATTGTAATGCATCAACCATACGTAACATTTCATCGATATTACGACCTAATGGAAGATCGTTTACTACTTGGTGACGAACAACGCCATTTTTGTCGATTAAGAATGAAGCGCGTAATGCAACGCCTGCTTCTGGATGTTCAATACCGTATGCTTGAGCAATTTCGTGTTTTACGTCTGCCGCTAATGCATATTTAACTTGACCGATACCACCATTTTCAGTTGGGGTGTTACGCCATGCATTGTGAGTGAATTGAGAGTCGATAGAAACACCAACTACTTCTACTCCACGTTTTTTGAATTCTTCATAACGGTGGTCAAATGCGATTAACTCAGAAGGGCAAACAAAGGTAAAGTCTAATGGGTAGAAAAAGATTACTGCAGCTTTTCCAGCAATGTGTTTTTTAAAGTTGAAGTTATCAACGATTTCGCCATTGCTTAATACAGCAGATGAAGTAAAATCTGGTGCTTGACGGGTTACTAATACCATAGTCATAATTCCTATATAAAGTTAAGTTAAAGTTTTGCCACACAAAATAGCGGTGCGATTCTATTTGAAACGCCGACATTTTATACTCGATTTTATCTATTAAAGCAATTAATCTTATCTAAAATAAGGTGGAAATATGCAACAACACAATCTCTCAACAACATTTGTCCATGCAGGGCGTCAAAAACGTTTTTCACAAGGATCGGTAAACCCTGTTTTACAGCGAGCTTCTTCATTACTATTTGACAGTATTGAAGATAAAAAACACGCTACTCAACGTAGAGCAAAAGGCGAATTATTTTATGGCAGAAGAGGGACGCTAACACATTTTGCTTTACAAGATTTAATGTGCGAAATGGAGGGGGGGGCAGGTTGTTATCTTTATCCTTGTGGTACAGCAGCAGTCACTAATTCGATTCTTTCTTTTGTTAAAACTGGCGACCATGTGTTAATGAGTGGCGCAGCTTACGAGCCAACCCAAAATTTCTGTAATATTGTGCTGAAAAAAATGCAGATCGATATAACTTATTACGATCCTCTTATTGGTGCAGATATTGCAACGCTTATTCAACCGAATACAAAAGTACTTTTCTTAGAAGCACCGAGTTCTATTACAATGGAAATTCCCGATATTCCGACTATTGTGAAGGCTGCAAGAAAGGTGAACCCTAATATTGTGATTATGATTGATAATACTTGGTCGGCTGGTGTTCTATTTAAAGCGTTAGAGCATGATATTGATATTTCTATTCAGGCGGGTACGAAATATTTAGTGGGTCATTCAGATATTATGATTGGTACTGCCGTTGCGAATGCGCGAACTTGGGATCAACTTAGAGAACATTCCTATTTAATGGGGCAAATGGTTGATGCAGATTCTGCTTATACGACTGCTCGTGGTATCCGTACATTGGGGGTACGATTAAAACAACATCAGGAAAGCGGTATTAAAGTGGCAAAATGGTTGAGTGAGCAACCAGAAGTAAAAACTGTGTATCATCCAGCTTTACCAAGTTGCCCTGGTCATGAATTCTTTTTACGTGATTTTAGTGGAAGCAGTGGTTTATTTTCTTTTGAATTAACCCAGCGATTAACTTCAGAGCAAGTATCAAATTTTATGGATCATTTTCAACTGTTCGCTATGGCTTATTCATGGGGAGGATTTGAGTCGCTAATTCTTTGTAATCAACCAGAAGAAATTGCACATATTCGTCCAAATATTAAACGTAATCTTACAGGTTCATTAATTCGTGTGCATATTGGTTTTGAAAATGTGGATGAACTAATTGCAGATTTGAAAGCTGGTTTTGAGCGAATTGCTTAAAAGTGCGGATAAAAAAATGCCTGTTTTACACAGGCATTTTTTATAGGATTATTTTTGTTCTGAAACTAAACCAATTTGGGTACCGTCAGCAAAATGAATTGAAGTCCCAATAATATCGACTTGAATACTTTTTCCTTGTTGTAAGTGAGGACGAATTTGAGAAAGCACGGCTTCTTCATCGGTTGATAAGGTAACGACTTCATTTGCTTTTGGTGCAACTGTTTTTCCAAATTGTAATGCAGGAAGATTTGCTACATAGAACGGCTGATTATTTTCTTTGTAAATAGTGAGCCATTGTGCTTCTGAAATTGCTTTATCGCTTAAATTTCATTGTTTATTCCTATTGAAGTGGTTAAATAACAGTTCAGTGGCGTTAATTATAGATCATATAGTTTGGTATGGCAGTCTTTTCTTTTGAAAGTTCATAGAAGTTGTTTTATCATATTTTTCGTTTTCCTTAATCAATAGAGAAATACAATGAAACATATTCATATCTTAGGTATTTGTGGCACATTTATGGGTGGTGTGGCGATGATTGCTAAACAAATGGGCTATCACGTAACGGGTTCCGATACTAATGTTTACCCTCCAATGAGCACTTTTTTAGAAGAGCAAGGTATCGAGATTATTCCAAATTATGATGTTGCACAATTACAACCTGCGCCTGATATGGTAATTGTTGGTAATGCGATGAAACGTGGTAATCCTTGCGTAGAATATGTGTTGGAAAATAATTTGAAATATACATCTGGTCCTCAATGGTTACATGATCATTTATTGCGAGATCGTTGGGTATTGGCGGTTTCAGGTACGCATGGAAAAACAACGACAACAGGTATGCTAACGTGGATCTTAGAACAAAATGGCTTAAAACCAGGTTTTTTAATCGGAGGAATTGCGGGTAATTTTGGCATTTCAGCTCGTTTAGGAGATAGCCCTTATTTTGTTATTGAAGCTGATGAATATGATACAGCTTTCTTTGATAAACGTTCGAAATTTGTCCATTACAATCCTCGTACACTTATCGTAAATAACATTAGTTTTGACCATGCAGATATTTTTGATGATCTCAAAGCGATCCAACGCCAATTTCATCATATGATTCGAACTATCCCAGCCAGTGGCTTGGTATTAAGTTCGGCGAGTGAACAAAGTGCAAAAGAAACTTTGGCATTGGGATGTTGGTCTCAACAGCAATTTTTAGGCAAAGATAACGAGTGGTTTGCTGAACGTATTACAAATGATGCTTCACATTTTGCTGTCTTCCATCATGGAGAAAAAGTGGCAGAAGTAAAATGGAATGTAGTCGGACAACATAATATGCATAATGCGTTAATGGCGATCGCTGCGGCTCATCATACTGGCGTTGCTATTGAAGATGCGTGCAAAGCGTTGGGATCTTTTGTGAATGCTAAACGTCGTTTAGAAGTGAAAGGCGAAGTTAATAGCATTACAGTTTATGATGATTTTGCTCATCATCCAGAAGCTATTCTTGCTACGCTAACCGCTTTACGAGATAAAGTGGGTGGTGGTGTGCGAATTCTTGCAGTGCTTGAACCTCGTTCTAACACAATGAAAATGGGTGTTGATAAAGATGACATCGCGCCTGCACTTGGCCGAGCTGATGCCGTGTTTATGCTTCAACCTGAACAACTTTCTTGGGAAGTGGCAGATATTGCAAACCAATGTGTACAACCTGCTTATTGGAATGCAAATTTAGATCGATTAGTGGATATGATTGTTGCAGAGGCTCAACCTACGGATCATATTTTAGTGATGTCTAACGGCAGTTTTGGTGGCATTCATCAAAAAATTCTTGATAAGCTAAAACTGAAATAATAAAAGTGCGGTTAATTTAGAACGTGTTTTTAAATTGACTGTACTTTTTATTTCTGACTTTTAGGCTATATTTATTTTTAATTTGTAATTCATAAAAAGGAACATTTATACAATGGCTGATCCACATATTAAATCACCGATGGATTTTTTAGATTATCTGACTGTTATTATTTACCGCACTGGTTTTGTGATAGCTGCGTTGGCTGTTCTTACCGTAAGCTGGTATCCAGATTTATCACTCACGTTTATATTAATTGCGGCAACCTGTTGTGCCTCTTCGTTACACATTTACTTAAAATCTTTTCGATTGCTTTTTCAATTTGCTACTTGGATAGGATTACTTTTTTATATTAATCATTATCCTGCGTTGGCTCTTGGCGGTGCGTTACTTACTTTAGGCGGTTTGTGTTTTAAAGAATATTTTTGTTTCCGCGTGCCTTTGCTAAATTTACAGCCGATATTTGTGGCTTGCTTGTGGTTTTCGTGGGTGTTAAATAATCTTATTGCACTACGCATTTTTTCTATTATTTCTGGCGTATTGCTTTTAGTTTTAGCGATACAAAAATGGCGAATGCCTTTGCATTTTGATATTGGAGATAAAACTAAATATCAAATTTAGAAAAGAAAATGACCGCACTTTTATGTGCGGTCATTGTTTTTAGAAAGATTTATTTAGCTAAACATTCCATATAGCTATCTGCAGTAGATTGCAAGAATGTTGCATAAGAATTTTTACCTAAAGTAACTTTATCGCCAATTGGGTCGAGTTGTCCTACATTGACTTTAGTATTTTTCGCTAAAGACTCAATCACTTTTGGCGTAAATTGAGGCTCTGCGAATAAGCAATTTACTTTATGTTCATCAATTTCTTCTTTAATGTGCGCTAAAGTTTTTGCACCCGGTGCTACTAATGGATTGATGGTAAAGTAACCCGTTTGTTTTAACCCATAAGCATCGTTGAAATAACCATAAGCATCGTGGAAAACGTAGAAACCTTTGTCTTTAACATTTGCAAGTTGTGCCGTAATTTTTTCACTTTGTTCTGCCAAAGTGCGGTTAAAATCTGAAAGATTTTGTGCAATTAACGCTTTTTTATCTGGGAATTGTGCAGTTAATTTATCCGCTACTTTTTGTGCAACAATTTTGCTGATAGCTGGAGAATACCAAACGTGCCAGTTTGTTGTTAAACCCTCGTGATGATCGTGATCATGATGTTCGTGATCGTGTTTATGCTCGTGTTTATGCTCGTGTTTATGATCATGTTTATGATCATGTTTGTGTTCGTGCTTATGGTCATGATCATGATCGCCATCTTCATGGAAATGCTCATGGTGAGCTTTACTTAATAAAGGTTTTACATCCGCAAGATCGGCAATGGTAATCACTTTTTTACGTTCAATTTGGCTAATTGGTTTGTCTAAGAATGAATCAATGTCTTCACCAATCCATACAACTAAATCTGCAGATTTTACTTTTTGAATATCAGATAATTTCAAATTGTAATCATGCGGAGAGGCACCTGCAGGAACAAGGACTTGTGTACCAGTTACGCCATCTGCAATAGATGAAACAATAAAGCCTAAAGGTTTTACTGATGCTAATACATCGGCATTCGCCATCATTGGCACACTTAAAAGTGCGGCAGAAATGGCACTAATTTTTAAAAGTTTTTTCATATTTATGTTTCCTTACTTGTTGGTAGTAATTCTCAAAGGGAAAAAAGAGTACGCCTTTTTATATAAATTGCAACGATTTTATAGTAAAAAGAGGGAAAATTTTTCATTTTCAAAGTCAATAGGTTTCATTCAATAAAAAATGCACATTTATGGTCAATGTGCATTTTCAAGAGGTGATTAAGATTTTTTCTTTAGTAATTTATCTATTACACGAGAAACGGCAAAAAAACCAAAGGTTGCCGTAATCATTGTGGCTGCGCCAAATCCGTTTGCGCAATTCATTGTGGCAGAAGTAGAACAGCCTTCAGTCATTTGTGGGAATATTAAAGGTTGTGTTGAAAATACCGCATCGATACTAAATTTACGCTTTGGATTTTGGCTAAAATTGTAATCCTTGCGTAAAACTGACCGCACTTTGGCGAGCAGCGGATCCTGAATGGTTTTACTGAGATCGGCAATTTGAATTTGGGTTGGATCAGTTTGACCGCCAGCACCACCAATAGTAATCACATTAATTTTGTTACGTTTACAATAAGCAATCAGCGACGCTTTAGTTTTCACATTGTCAATGGCATCAATCACATAGTCATAGCCTCGATTGAGATAATCCGATTGATTCTCTGGCGAGATAAAATCATCAATAATATTGACGGTACATTCTGGGTTAATTAATTTTACTCGCTCTGACATGACTTCAGTTTTTAATTTGCCGATTGTGCCGCTCATCGCAGGAAGTTGGCGATTGATATTTGTGACGCAAATATCATCCATATCAATTAATGTGAGTTCGCAAATACCTGAACGTGCTAAGGCCTCCACGACCCAAGAACCCACGCCACCAATGCCTATTACGCAAATATGCGCTTGGCGTAAGCGTGCTAAGCCATCAGGCGTATAAAGTCGCCCAATGCCACCAAAGCGTTGTTCGTAATTATCTATTCTAGCCATTACCGTAATACCCATACTCTACCGTAGTGTTTTGAAAGCCCTGCAATATGTCCTGCTCTAGCACCGATACCACGATATAAGTCAAAGTGATGACCTTTCACTGCACCGCCTACATCAAGTGCAACCATTAAGTGTAATTTGTGTGTGCCAATCCAGTTTCCGTTATTATCAATGTCGGGTACTTCGACTAAAAGCACAGAACCAGACGGGATAATATTGCGATCTGATGCCACTGAAGCCATTGCTACAAGAGGAACGCCCGCAGAGCCTTTCACTTTGCCACTTGGATCATTTTTAAAGAATACATAAGCTTCATTGCGTTCTAACAAGCTTTGTACACGAGAGGGATTACGATTACCCCATTCTCGAATTGCTTGAATAGACATTTTTTCTTTTGGAATTTCGCCATCTTCTACTAATAAACGCCCGATAGCCGTGTAAGGGTAACCATTTTGTCCTGCGTAAGCAAAATAGTTAAGATTGCCATCGCCAAAATCTACATAGCCACTGCCTTGTACACCAAGTAAAAAGTTTTCTAACATTGAATCGCTATATGCTAACTCTAATCTTTTTCCCGCTAATGCTCCCGCATAAATTTGTGCTCGACTTAGACGTTTTTTTACAGGCATACGATAAATTGGATTTTTAAATTGACCTTGTGGGGAATGACGAGCATAAAGTATAGGCGAATAATAGCCTGTCATCAGCACATTTTGAAATCCATCAAAGCCACGCATAATTTGCGGTTGGATATTAAATTGAGTGAGTTCATTAATATTTGCCCCAGAAAGAACCCAATTTGTAATCTTTTCATAATTATCGTAAAAATTGGTGGAAAGTTTACTTGAATAATTTTTTATATTGGAAAGCTGTGTTAAAAAATCGCCTTGATTTATTACCGCACTTTGGTTTTCTATATAGGAAACAGGCACAAGAGCAGTTTGCTGATAAGTTCGATTGGTATATTTTGCACCGAATTGTTGAGGATCACTCCCATTTGGGGTGGTTGGAATCTGAGTGTTTTTTGTGTTAGAGGTACAAGCTACCAAAAGTGCGGTAATAATTGAGATAGAAAAAGTTTTGAACCAGAAAGGTTTAAGCATCGACATTTTTTAATTCTAAAGTAAGCTACAATAGGGCTGCATACGCTATCAAAATTTACTGAAAACAACCAGTGTTATTTAGCGAAGTTGATTAATAAAACCACATATTGAACATTTTATTAACAAACAATACGTCAAGTTTTGTTTAATTCTTGCAATTCAATTTTAAGCGAGTATAGTACGCCCCATCAGACGCGGGGTGGAGCAGCTTGGTAGCTCGTCGGGCTCATAACCCGAAGGCCGTCGGTTCAAATCCGGCCCCCGCAACCAACAAATTCTAAAGCCCTGATTTAAGAAAATCAGGGCTTTTCTTTTTACAGTTTAACTCGCTATGATGATCTCAATTAGATCATCTTTTTCTATGCTATAATCCCTCAAAATTTTCAAAATCGGTACCTAAATGAAACAATTATTTGCAACGACTTCTCGTGGCTTTGAAGAATTATTAAAAGTTGAACTCACTGAACTTGGCGCGCAAGAGGCAAAAGTGGTTCAAGGTGGCGTTCATTATCAAGCTGATGACGAAACTTTATACCGTACTTTGCTTTGGTCACGCCTTGCTTCACGCATTTTATTTCCTTTGATTGAAACCAAAATTTACAGTGATTTGGATCTTTATGCGGCTGTTTCAGGCTTTAATTGGTTAGCGCAATTTGATGAACGAGTTACATTCTTTGTCGATTTTAATGGAACCAACCAAGAAATTCGTCATACTCAATTTGGTGCGATGCGCGTTAAAGATGGAATTGTCGATTACTTTGAACGTCAAGGTAAAGCTCGTCCTGATGTAGATAAAATTCAGCCAGACGTACGTATCCATGCTTATTTGAATCGTGAAAATTTAGTGATTTCTTTAGATTTAAGTGGGGAAGCATTACATTTGCGAGGCTATCGTGAAGATGCAGGTCAAGCACCTTTACGTGAAACTCTAGCGGCGGCAATTGTTATGCGTTCAGGTTGGCAAGCGGGTTCTCCATTAGTAGATCCAATGTGTGGTTCTGGAACGCTTTTAATTGAGGCGGCACAAATTGAAGCTAAAATTGCACCGCAACTTTATCGTTTACATTGGGGATTTGATTTTTGGAAAGCGTATAATCAATCGGCTTGGGAAAAAGTAAAAAATGAAGCGATTGAATTAGCAGAGGAAAAACAACGTGAAATTCAACCGCACTTTTATGGATTTGACCTCGATCACCGCGTATTAAAAAAGGCGCAGAAAAATGCACAAAATGCAGGTGTTTCACATTTAATTAAATGGCAGCAAGCTGATGTGGCAGCGTTAAAAAATCCTCGTTTAAATGAAGTCGGTACGGTTATCTGTAATCCACCTTATGGGGAACGTTTAGGAACAACCCCAGCTTTAATCGCGCTCTATTCTGTATTTGGGCAAAGACTTAAAAAAGAATTTTGCGGTTGGAATGTTTCTGTTTTTAGTAGCGAATCCACATTGCTTGATTGTTTGAGAATGCGTGCCAGCCGACAGTTTAAAGCAAAAAATGGCCCACTAGATTGTGTGCAAAAGAATTATCAAGTTTCAGAACGAAAATCTGACGCAATTACAGATGAAAAGGAATTAGAATTTAACCGCACTTCGGAGGTCGCCCCCGATTTTGCTAATCGATTACAAAAAAATATTAAGAAAATTAGCAAATGGGCAAAGCAACAAGAATTAGACGCTTATCGTTTATATGATGCTGATTTGCCTGAATATAATTTAGCTGTTGATCGTTATGCAGATTACATTGTTGTGCAAGAGTATGCAGCACCGAAAAATATTGATGAAAACAAAGCTCGTCAGCGTTTGTTAGATGCCGTTACTGCAACTTTGCAAGTGACAGGTGTGGAAACGAATAAGTTGATCCTCAAAGTTCGTCAGAAACAAAAAGGTACAAATCAATATGAGAAGTTAGCCAATAAAGGCGAATACTTTTATGTGAATGAATATGGCGCGCAACTTTGGGTAAATTTGACAGATTATTTAGACACTGGATTATTCTTAGATCACCGTTTAACAAGAAAAATGATTGGTGAGTTGGCAAAGGGTAAAGATTTCTTGAACTTATTTGCTTATACAGGTTCTGCCACTGTTCATGCAGCACTTGGTGGCGCTAAATCGACAACTACAGTTGATATGTCAAATACTTATCTTAATTGGGCGGAGCAAAATCTTATTTTGAATGATATTGAAGGTAAACAACATAAATTAATTCAAGCAGATTGCCTTCAATGGTTAGAAAAATGTGATCGTCAATTTGATTTGATATTTGTGGATCCACCGACGTTTTCGAATTCTAAACGTATGGAAGAGAGTTGGGATGTTCAACGAGATCATGTGAAATTGATGAGCAACCTAAAACGAGTTTTGTCGAATAATGGCACAATTGTTTTTTCGAATAATAAACGTGGATTCAAAATGAATTTAGTTGCGTTGGAAGAATTAGGCTTAAGTGCGGTAGAAATTTCGCATAAAACCTTACCGCTAGATTTTGAACGTAATAAACAAATTCATAATTGTTGGATGATTCAACATATATAATGATTCGCCAAGTTGTAAAAATAGTCGAAAAAATAGTGCATTTTAAACAAACTGAATAAAAAACTATCGCGCAAACATTTTTTTTCAAAAAGTGCTAGACAAGGTTTTATTAAATCATTAATATACGCCTCCGCAACGACGCAGTAACGCGTTCGTAGCTCAGTTGGATAGAGCGTTGGCCTCCGGAGCCAAAGGTCGCAAGTTCGAATCTTGTCGAGCGCGCCAGGTCAATGCAATAACAACTTTTAATGGTGGCTATAGCTCAGTTGGTAGAGCCCTGGATTGTGATTCCAGTTGTCGTGGGTTCGAATCCCATTAGCCACCCCATCTTATCTTTATAAGATCTGACGGCGAGTAGCGCAGCTTGGTAGCGCAACTGGTTTGGGACCAGTGGGTCGTAGGTTCAAATCCTATCTCGCCGACCACTTTATTTTGCTCTTTAACAATATATCAGACAATCTGTGTGGGCACTTGTTGATTGACTTGTTTTAAAAATATTTTAATTTTGAAGTCTTAATAGGTGCTTAACTGAAAATTCATTATTACTTTTTTAAGTAGTATTTTATTTATAGCTAAGCAGTTTATTGAGCGATTGAACTTGAATTGAAGAGTTTGATCATGGCTCAGATTGAACGCTGGCGGCAGGCTTAACACATGCAAGTCGAACGGTAGCAGGAGAAAGCTTGC
>NZ_QQIK01000005.1:0-127185 GCF_003494325.1 Haemophilus influenzae | reverse complement strand
TGATCAAACTCTTCAATTCAAGTTCAATCGCTCAATAAACTGCTTAGCTATAAATAAAACACTACTTAAAAAAAGTAATGATGAATTTTCAGTTAAGCACCTATTAAGACTTCAAAATTAAAAAATATTTTTAAAACAAGTCAATCAACAAGTGCCCACACAGATTGTCTGATACATTGTTAAAGAGCAAAAAATAACGACGCACTTGGAAACTTAAAAAACTTCACAACAGTGCGTCGTTGTGTGCGGTGCATTATAGGGATTTTCAAATCCCTTGCAAGTACTTTTTTGTAAAAATATTTAAAAAAATGATCTTTTGATGGAAATATAAACATTTCATTAAAAAGTGCGGTCAAAAATACAATAATTTTTCAATTCTTATTTTTTCCAATAGCTTGGAATAAACAGCACGATTAATGAAAACATTTCTAAACGTCCACAGATCATAGCAAAACTAAAGACTAATTTAGCACTTTCTGGAACACCAATAAAACTTTCGTGAATAAAACCAAGTCCCGGTCCTGCATTCGTTAATGTGGCGAATACGGCTCCCATCGCATCAAAAGTATTCATCCCACAAAGAATAACAGCAAAAACACACCCCCAATAAACCAGTATAAAAATAATGAAAAATGCCCAAATACTTTCTATCATTCTTGGTGCTAGACGATTTTTACCTATTCGAATTGGTTGTACTAAATTTGGATGGATTAAACTATGCAGTTCTCGATCGATTTGTTTCCACAATATAAGTGTCCGTATCGCTTTTAATCCCCCAGTTGTTGAACCACCACAACCACCAATTACCGCAGAAATTACCAGTAAAAGCCCAATAAAAGGCGGAAGATTATCAATATCAAAAATCGTATAACCAGCAGTCATTGACATTGATGTTAATTGTAATGCACCTTTTGTTACTGCCTCGTTTATATCTGAAACTAAACCATAACCATATAAAGATAGAGATACAATACCAATAAAAATAATTTGCATCGTTAGAAAAAAACGAAATTCGGGATCTTTCCAATAATTTCGCCAAATATTTCTTTTACCTAGTGCAAGAAAAGCGGAAATATGTAAACTAAAATTAACACCACCAATCAGCATAAAAATTGTTGTAACCCAATAAATGGAAGCTTGATTAAAATAGCCAATACTTGCATCGTGCGTTGAAAATCCGCCATTTGAAATTGTTGAAAAACTATGCCCAATGGCATCAAAAAGATTCATTCCTGATAGCCAATATGCAATGGCACAAAGAGCAGTTAATGAAGCATAAATAATCCATAGAGCTTTCGCCACTTCTGAAATTTTAGGCAAAGATTTTTGATCTTTAAGAGGGCCTGAAGATTCTGCTCGATATAATTGTGTCCCACCAATTCCCAACAGCGGAATTATCGCCACAGCCAATACGATAATCCCCATACCACCTAACCATTGTAAAAACTGACGATAAAACAAAATAGATTTAGGTAAATTATCCAGCCCCGTCATTACCGTTGCACCAGTAGTAGTTAAGCCAGAAAATGCTTCAAATACGGCTGAAGCAATAGTTAAATGTGGTGAATCGAACAATAAAAGAGGCAATGTTGCCAGGCTTCCTAAAACTAACCAAAAAGCCACAACAATCAAAAAACCATCACGGGATCGTAATTCTTGTTTATGGTGATGGCATGGCCACCAAAGCAATGTGCCCGCTGTCAAGCTCAACATAAAAGCCTGCATAAATGCCTTGCCGCCACCATCGCCATAAATCAGAGCAACAAATGCAGGAACTAGCATCGTACCTGAAAAACACATCACAAGAATACCAATAATTCGGATAATCGATAAAATACGCACAACTATTCGCCTATCTCTAAAAGTTGAATAACTAATCTACCTGAAGACTTTTCCGTTAATTCTGAAGAAAACGCCTCTATTGTTTTTTCACTAATACCTAAAATCAAATGAATATTTGCCTGAAAACCTTGAGATAAAATCTCAACCTGATATTTTTCACAAAGTTGTTGAACCAACCTTAACTGACCATAGTCACAATCAAGTTTGAAAGGGGTTCGTTCAACTTTAATTTCGCTTTCAATCAGCTTTAACGCTTGTTGTACGCCATTGCCGTAAGCACGAACTAATCCGCCCGTTCCAAGCAAAATACCGCCATAATAGCGAACCACCACCGCACTGATTTCACCTAATTGACTGCCTTGCAATGCACTCAACATTGGCTTTCCTGCCGTTCCAGCAGGTTCGCCATCATCAGAAAAACCAAGTTGTAGAGAATCGGTTGGCTTGCCTGCTACGGCAGCCCAACAATGATGCCGTGCATTTGGATGTTCTTGTTTAATCTTTGCCCAAAAAGCTCTTGCGTCTTCTAAACCTTCGGTGTGCTGTAAATAAGTAATAAAACGGCTTTTCTTAATTTCTTCTTCAAAAACAACCGCACTTTTAGGAACGAGGTATTCCGCCATTTCTTTTTTCAAGGTAATTTCAATGACACTAGTCTATCACTGATGACTGGGATTTGTCGAAATTTTGCCGTAAGTGCGGTATGATATGGCTCTGTTTTTCAAAAGAAAAAAGAATATGTCTGAAATTTCCGTCACACAAACCCTAAATACTTTAGGATTACGTTGCCCAGAACCTGTCATGCTTGTTCGTAAAAATATTCGTCATCTTAACGATGGAGAAATACTTTTGATTATTGCTGACGATCCTGCAACAACAAGAGATATTCCAAGTTTCTGTCAATTTATGGATCACACATTACTGCAAAGTGAAGTGGAAAAACCCCCGTTCAAATATTGGGTGAAAAGAGGAAAATAAAACATCGACCTCATTAAAGTGCGGTCGATTTTTTATAATTTTTAAAGATTACGTAAGGCTTCAATACGCTTTTCGAGTGGTGGATGGCTCATAAAGAGTTCACTGCGTTTACCATTAATCATAAAGGCATTTAAAGAACCTTCAAGATTTTGGGGTTCGTGAAGTTGTTGCAAACGTTGCAATGCCATAATCATCTTTTCTTTGCCTACTAAACTTGCGGAACCTGCATCTGCACGAAATTCGCGGTAGCGCGAGAACCACATTGCGATAATACTTGCAAGTACACCAAAGAGCATTTCCAATACCATCGAAACCAAGAAATAAATGCCTGAACTGCGCGTTTCTTCTCCATTATTGTTACGCGAACTTGCTACCGCCGTTGCAATAACGCGAGATAAGAAAATCACGAAAGTATTTAATACGCCTTGCAATAACGCCATCGTCACCATATCCCCATTGGAAATATGGGAAATTTCGTGCGCTAAAACAGCTTCAGCTTCAGCCTCCGTCATGTTGTTTAATAATCCCGTACTCACTGCCACCAAAGAATTGCTTTTTGTCGCGCCTGTCGCAAAAGCATTCACATCGGGTGAATGATAAATCGCCACGTCTGGCATGGGAATACCCGCTTTCTGCGCTTGGCGACTAACGGTATCAATTAACCAACGTTCAGTTTGATTACGAGGTTGAGTAATCACCTCTCCATCCACAGAACGTAATGCCATCGTTTTAGACAGGAATAAGGAAATTAATGAACCAGCAAAACCAAATAGCAAAGCCATAATTAAAATACCGCCGGTGCTATTTCCTGCAATACCAGTCACATTTAAAATAATACCTAATACCAGCATTACAGCCATATTGGTTGCCAAGAAAAGAAGAATACGCATCATAATGTGTTCTCTCAAAGTTAGGGTTAAGTATTTCCTTAGTGAGGAAAATTCACAAAAAATTCAAGGTGTAATGTAAAATTTTTGTTATCAGCATACAAACAAAAAGCACGGTCAAAAACATGCGAGTTTATGACCGCACTTTTTTAAGCAGAAATTACCAAATAGAAAACTATTTTCTTACAGCAATCGCTTCAATTTCTAATCCCACATCTTTTGGTAAACGCGCAACTTCTACGCAAGAACGAGCAGGGAAGTTAGGATGATTATTTTCTTTAAAGAAACGTTCGTATTCTGCATTAACCGCAGCAAAATCATTAAGATCTTTCACGAAAACCGTTGTTTTTACAATATCGGCTGCGGTTAAACCTGCTTTCTCGATAATCGCTTTCACGTTTTCTAAAGATTGGCGTGCTTGTGCAACGATGTCAGCTGGCACTTCGCCTGTTGCAGGATTCACTGGAATTTGCCCTGAGGTTAAAACTAAATTGCCAAGATCAACCGCTTGAACATAAGGGCCAATGGCTGCTGGTGCTTTTTCAGTATGAATAATTTGAGTCATCATTTTCTCCTTAGTTGATAAAAAATTGGGTAATTTTTACCGCACTTTTCTGTTTATTAATCAATTTCTTTTAGTATATCATCGGGAAGTGATTCTTTGCTTTCGACTAATTTCCCATCGTTTACTTTAAATTGTAAATTTTGGTAATAAGCTTCTCGGAACGTGATATATGGATCTTGAGCTTGACGTAACAATTCTGCATTATTGAGATTTTTCGCACGGGCATCCACTGCTTGCACACCATATTTCACTAATGCCCACGGACCACCAACCCATTGCCAGAATGGATACATATAAGCCGCATCAACCACAGCTCCTGTTAATTGACGTGGCGTTGTTGCATTATAAATCGGTAGCACAATATAAGTGCCAGCATCTACGCCGTAGCTACCTAAAGTTTCCCCAAATCCACGTTGATTATCTACGCGTAATTCTTTGCTTGCGCTTGCAAAATCAATAAAACCACCTAGACCAAATACAGTATTAATCCAAAAACGATTAAAGTGAACAAATGCTTTTTTCGGTTCGCCTTCAATTAAGCGGTTTATGAAACTGACTGGCTCATCAAGATTATTTGCGATGCCAGCAAGACCAGAAGAAATCGGCTTAGGCACATAGTTGTTCCAACCTTTTGCAACAGGTTCTAGCACATAGCGATCTAGCACATTATAGTTAAACTTCCACATGGTTCGATTGAAGTCTTCAAGGGAATCATTACGCTCACTCACTTGTTTCGCGTCGTTGTTATTTGCACAACCTGTTAGTGCAATGGCACCCAAAAGTGCGGTCAAAATTGCCTTTGTTTTCATTTTTAATCCTTACATAAATATGGGATTATTCTACCTAATTTGTTAAATAAAAACAAAAAACCGCACTATAAAAGTGCGGTTATATTTTAATTATTTCTTAGTGTATTTTTTCAACTTGACCAAATTCAAGCTCAACTGGTGTTGCACGACCAAAAATTGATACAGACACTTTTAAGCGACCTTTTTCATAATCCACTTCTTCTACTGTACCATTAAAATCAGCAAATGGACCTTCAGTCACACGAACTTCCTCGCCTGGATGATATTCATTTCGATGACGAGGTTTATCAGTATTTTGTTCAAGGCGATTTAAAATAGTATCCGCTTCACGTTTAGAAATAGGCGCAGGTTTATCTGGTGTACCACCGATAAAACCCATCACTCTTGGCACGCTTTTTACTAGATGCCAAGTTTCATCATTCATTTCCATTTCTACAAGTACATAACCTGGAAAAAATTTACGTTCACTTTTGCGACGTTTTCCTGCTACATTTTCCACCACTTCTTCAGTTGGCACTAAAACTTCACCAAATTGATCTTCCATTTGTTGTTGTTTGATGTATTCACGTAAAGTTAGAGCTACACGACTTTCAAAGCCAGAAAACGCTTGTAATACATACCAACGTTTTTTTGATACTGTTGTTTCTTCAGTCATTTTAGAATCTCAAATCAGTTAAGAAATTAATCACTGTCACAATAATCGAATCTACTGCCCAAAAGAAGAGAGAAGCAATCATTGTTACCCCGATAACGATCAATGTTGTCTGACGCGCTTCAGCACGGGTTGGCCATACGACTTTACGCGCTTCTGTGCGAGAGTCATTAAAGAATGCGCGTGCTTTTGTTCCTTGATTAGTAATTGCCGCTAAAATAAATGCAATGACTAATGCAATAGCCATACCAATAACACGAATCGGTAAAGAATAGATTTGTTGGAAATAAATATTCCCAATTGCCGCAGCAGCAAAAAAGATCACAGCTAAAACCCAAAGGAATGTATTTAAACCTTTAGACTTGCCTTCAACGATCACTTCTTGCGTATTTTTCTTTTTATCAACAATTTCGGTTGCCATAGAATTGAATCCGTTTTAAATGGAAGTGTAAGAATAATGCCATAAGAACGTGCGATTGTAGCATTTTCTTTTCGCCTTGCCTATTGAAAATAAGCATCAACATAGAAAATCTGGCGAAAACAACCGCACTTTTGCGATTAAATCTAATATTCTAATTTGGGCGCAAGATTATCTACAATTGTCGATTCATCAACGATAACTTTTTGTAAATTCTCAAGAGACGGTAGATCATACATTGTATCTAACAACACTGCTTCTACGATAGAACGTAAGCCACGCGCACCTGTTTTTCTTTCAAGTGCTTTTTTCGCCATTGCTTTTAATGCTTCTGGTGTGAAATCCAATTCTACTTTTTCCAATCCAAATAAAGCTTGATATTGTTTAATTAATGCGTTTTTTGGTTTTGTGAGAATTTGTATCAGCGCATCTTCATCTAATTCACTTAATGGGGCAATCATTGGCAAGCGTCCAATAAATTCTGGAATTAAACCAAATTTCATCAAATCATCAGGTTCAACTTGACGGAATAATTCAGAAAGAGATTGTTGTTTTTCATCTTTTTCAACTTTGGCATTAAAACCAATACTCGTACTGGTTTGAGTGCGTTTATCAATAATTTTATCTAATCCTGCAAATGCACCGCCGCAAATAAAGAGAATTTTAGACGTATCCAATTTTACCATTTCTTGTTGTGGATGTTTACGACCGCCTTGAGGTGGAATTGAAGCGATTGTACCTTCAATAAGTTTTAATAAAGCCTGTTGCACCCCCTCTCCTGAAACATCTCGAGTAATTGATGCGCCTTCCGATTTACGGCTAATTTTATCAATTTCATCAATATAAATAATGCCTTTCTCTGCTTTTTCAGTATCGTATTCACAATTTTGCAAAAGTTTCTGTAACACATTCTCCACATCTTCCCCCACATAACCAGCTTCCGTTAATGTGGTTGCATCCGCCATCGCAAAGGGTACATTTAAACGACGAGCTAATGTTTGCGCAAGTAACGTTTTTCCGCTACCTGTAGGGCCTATAAGTAAAATATTACTTTTACCAAGCTCTACATCATTGCTTTCATAGTTAGTTCGCAAGCGTTTATAATGATTATAAACTGCCACAGAAAGCACTTTTTTCGCATAATCTTGACCGATAACATAATCATCTAGATGAGCGCGAATTTCGTGAGGCGTTGGTAATTTTTCTTCATTTTCTACCGCACTTTCCTCTAAATTTTTATCATGACTTTCTTCAAGCATTGAGTGACAAAGTTCAATACATTCATTACAAATATAACCGTCTGTGCCAGAAATTAATTTATCTACTTCGCCTTTTTCCTTTCCGCAAAAAGAGCAGTGCAAATCTTTATCTTTGTCTGTCATTATATACCCTTAACGTTTAACCAAGACTTCATCCACCAAACCATACGCTTGTGCTTCTTCAGCTGACATAAAATTATCGCGGTCAGTATCTTTCTCAATACGCTCAATACTTTGCCCAGTATGGAATGCTAAACGATCATTTAAGGTGTGTTTAATTTTCAAAATTTCTTGTGCGTGAATTTGAATATCCGATGCTTGACCACGGAAACCACCCAAAGGTTGATGGATCATCACTCGCGCATTGGGTAACGCAGCTCGTTTGCCAGCGGTTCCGCCAGCAAGTAAGAATGCGCCCATTGAACAAGCCTGACCAATACAAAGAGTGCGAATATCTGGCTTAATAAATTGCATTGTGTCGTAAATTGCCATACCTGCGGTCACAGAACCGCCTGGAGAGTTAATATAAATATTAATATCTTTAGTTGGATCTTCCGATTCTAAAAAAAGAAGCTGTGCCACAATTAAATTTGCCATACGATCTTCCACTTCTCCACTTAGGAAAATCACACGTTCTTTTAGTAAACGGGAATAAATGTCGTACGAACGTTCGCCACGCGAAGTCTGTTCAACGACCATAGGAATTACACTCATTTTCTTACCTTTTTCATTAAAACTGCTAATTATTTTATCGTAAATAACCCACAAATAAAAATGCGATCGCTTTTATTAAAAAGAGCGACCGCACTTTTATTCAATCATAATAATATTACTTATTATGCTTGTGGATTCATAATTTCATCGAATGAAGAAACTTTTTCTGTTACTTGTGCTTTTGCAAGTACTGCATCAACAGCTTGTTCTTCCAATACTACATTGCGAATATTATTCATTAACTCTTCGTTTTTACTGTAATATTCCACAACTTCTGCTGGCTGCTCGTAAGCTGATGCAATATCTGCAATCATTGCTTTAGCGCGTTCTTCATCAGCTTTTAATTCATTAGATTTAATCACTTCAGAGAATAATAAACCCACTTGCACACGACGAGTTGCTTCCGCTTCAAATAATTCACGTGGTAACTGTGCAGATTGTTGTGCATTACCGCCAAAACGTTGAGCTGCTTGATTGCGTAATACATTAATTTCTTCTTCTACTGCAGAAGCTGGCACATCAATCGGATTTTGTTCAATTAAACCATTGATTACTTGTTGTTTAACACGAGAAACTAACGCATTTTTCAATTCACGTTCCATATTTTTACGGATTTCTGCACGCAAATCAGCAACAGACTTAGTATTAGGACCAAATTTAGCAACAAATTCATCTGTTAATTCAGGCAACACCATATTTTCGATTTTTTTCAAAGTGATCGCAAATTTTGCTGCTTTACCTTTCAAGTTTTCTGCGTGGTATTCCGCTGGGAAAGTCACATCAATATCAAATTGCTCACCTGCTTTATGACCAACAATTCCTTCTTCAAAACCTGGAATCATACGACCTTGACCCATAAATAATACGAAGTCAGTAGCTTTACCACCTTCAAATTCTTCGCCATCTACAGAGCCAACAAAATCAATAGTGACACGATCATCTGCTTTTGCAACATCTTGACTTTCAGCCCAAGTAGCTTGTTGTTTACGTAACACATCGATCATTTTATCAATGTCAGCTTCCGTGATTTCAACAGTTGGTTTTTCAACTTTGATATTTTCTAAACCTTGTAATTTAACTTCTGGATAAACCTCAAAAGTGGCAGTGAAAACTAAGTCTTTACCTTCTTCAAAAGTTTCAATAGCAAAAGTTGGACGACCTGCAATATTAATTTTTTCTGCAATAACAGCATCAAAAAAATGACGTGGTAATAAATCGTTTAATACATCTTGACGAATTGACGCACCAAAACGTTGTTCAATGATATGGGCAGGAACATGGCCTTTACGGAAACCATCTACGCGCACATTTTTTGCAGCACGTTTAAATTCTTCACGAACGGCTTTAGAGACAATTTCAGTTGGAACGGTAATCGCTACGCGGCGTTCTAAACCTTGAGTTGTTTCAATATTTAATGACATTTGTTACCTCAATTAATTTGCACTCGGTCAAATCCACACCGAACACGTTTGTTAAATAAAAAGACGCTCAATTATAACGAAAGAAATCTACGCAGTCGATAAAAGAGTGATTAAAAATTGCATTTTGATAATTTTAAAATACGACTTACAAACAAAAGTGCGGTTAAAAATGATTTTCTTTTATGCTCATATAAAGCAATTAGGATTTTGTACTTATTATACTTTTTTTTGATATTGATTAAATAAATTCAATTATTTAATATGTATAATAATTATTATCATTAAAAATTAAGGAAACCTATGACCAACTTTAAATTCAGCCTGCTTGCTTGCTCTATTGCATTTGCATTAAATGCAAGCACAGCTTATGCTGCCCAACCAACCAACCAACCAACCAACCAACCAACCAACCAACCAACCAACCAACCAACCAACCAACCAACCAACCAACCAAAATAGTAATGTTTCTGAACAACTAGAACAAATTAATGTTTCAGGAAGTACAGAAACAATTAATGTGAAAGAGAAAAAGGTAGGTGAAACCCAAATTTCTGCCAAAAAATTAGCGAAACAGCAGGCGTCTGATTCTCGTGATCTCGTTCGCTATGAAACAGGTATTACGGTGGTTGAAACAGGTAGAACGGGTGCAAGTGGTTATGCTGTTCGTGGTGTAGATGAAAACCGTGTAGGTATTATGGTTGATGGGCTTCGTCAAGCTGAAACCTTAAGCTCTCAAGGATTTAAAGAACTATTTGAAGGCTATGGCAATTTTAATAATACTCGTAATAGCATTGAAATTGAAAATGTTAAAACAGCAACTATTACCAAAGGTGCTGACTCCTTAAAATCTGGTAGTGGCGCATTGGGTGGCTCTGTTATATTTGAAACTAAAGATGCTCGAGATTATCTGCTAGATAAAGATTATTATCTTTCCTATAAACGTGGTTATCAAACAATGAATAATCAAAACCTTAAGACACTTACATTAGCAGGACGTTCTAAAAAATTTGATATTTTAGTCGTTGATACAACGCGTGATGGGCACGAAATAGAAAACTACGATTATAAAATTTATCCCAACAAACAGGCTGATTTAAGAGCGGTTGGTCCTACCCGTGAAAAAGCCGATCCTTATCAAATTACCCGCCAAAGCACATTAATAAAATTGGGCTTTCAACCTAATGAAAACCATCGCTTGAGTGTGGCATTAGATGATTCCACTTTAGAAACAAAGGGTATGGATTTGTCTTACGCTTTTAGACCATGCAAGGATACAACATGTCCGGAAACATACGGTGAGCGTATTATTAACGATCAATCTAAAAGAAAAAATATCCAATTTAGTTATGAAAATTTCAGTCAAACCCCTTTTTGGGATCATATTAAACTAAGTTATTCTTCACAAAAAATTACCAATAAAGCACGCTCTGATGAATATTGTCATCAATCCACTTGTCCTGGTGTACGTAATCCGCAAGGGCTAAATTTAGTAGAAGAAGATGGAGTTTATAAAATTAAGGATCAATATGGAGGTGAACTTAAATACGAAGAAGACAAAAGTGGCTATTATCGTAAATTTCAGGATAGTAAGGGTGCAGATGTTGATAATGATATTTCAGAAGGCGGTTCACTTGATTCTGTTTTAATTAATTGCGAAAAATTAAATTGTGAAGGGAAAAAATTTAGAATTTATCAAGAAAAAGATGGAGAGTGGGATGACCAATATAAGTATGAAGACCGAGAGATTAAAATTAAAACTTTCAATGGTAAAAAATATGGGGAAATTGAACTAAAAAAAGGGAAAAAAGAATTTCTAGGTGAATTACAAAAAGAAATAGCTCGTTTTCTCTTTCCAAAAAGCCATGGCTACAGTACAGACTTCGTCAATGATCGTGATTTAAACACTAACACCCAACAAATTAAACTTGATTTAGATAAAGAATTTAGCCTTTGGCATACCCAACACAGTTTAAAATATGGTGGTTTTTATGAAAAAACACTAAAAAGTATGGTGAATCATCAATACAACACTGCAGCCAATGTGCAATGGTGGGCTGACTACTTTTTCTGTGCTAGAGCAGATGGTGGAAAGCTTGGCGTGAAGAAAAAACCACAACCTAATATCAGCGTAGCTGGTTGTGCCAATGGTACACCAATTCATTCCGATAAAGGCAAAGAGACCTATTTAATCCCTGTTACCACTAAAAATAATGTGTTGTATTTTGGAGATAATGTGCAACTTACCTCTTGGCTAGGGCTAGATTTAAATTATCGCTATGACCACGTAAAATATTTACCTAGTTATGACGAAAAAATCCCCGTTCCTAATGGATTAATTGCTGGGCTATTTAAGAAATTTCGCCAAAACGACTATGTTTATGGTAATAAAAATTCGACGCCTAAAGGATATGAAAATTGCACTTACACCACACCTTGTTATCAACAAAATTTTAAAGACAATCTTGCCCTGTTATTACGCAAAACTGACTATAAACATCATTCTTACAATTTAGGGTTAAATCTTGATCCCACAGATTGGCTTCGTGTACAGCTTAAATACGCCAATGGTTTTCGTGCGCCAACCTCTGATGAAATTTATATGACATTTAAACATCCACAATTTTCCATTCAGCCTAACACAGATTTAAAAGCTGAAACCTCTAAAACAAAAGAAGTCGCGTTCACTTTTTATAAAAACAGTAGTTATATTACGTTAAATGCGTTTCAAAACGATTACCGTAATTTTATTGACTTAGTAGAAGTGGGCGAACGTCCTATTGAAGAAGGCTCTGCAATAAAATATCCGTTCCATCAAAACCAAAATCGAGATCGAGCAAGAGTCAGAGGTATCGAAATTGCTTCACGTCTTGAAATAGGTGATTTGTTTGAAAAACTACAAGGATTCCATTTAGGCTATAAATTTACCTATCAAAAAGGCAGAATCAAAGACAATGGATTACATCCAAAATATGAAGAATTTTTGAAATTGAATAAAGCTAAACATCCAGAATACGAAGCCATTGCTCGTAAACCTCAACCAATGAATGCCTTACAACCAACCACATCGGTATACAATATTGGCTATGATGCACCAAGCCAAAAATGGGGCGTGGATATGTATATCACTAATGTTGCAGCCAAAAAAGCAAAAGATAGCTTTAATTCTCAATGGACGAGTATGGTCGAACGAAAAGAAAAGCTATATACCGACACTCCAACAGATAAAGCAGCATCAAAAGCAAACGGCAAAGACGTAAAAGATTCTCGCGGATTATGGCGTAATAATCGCTATACAGTGATCGATACGATTGCCTATTGGAAACCAATTAAAAATCTTACATTTACCGCCGGTGTATATAATTTAACCAACAAAAAATATCTCACTTGGGACTCTGCTCGTTCTATTCGTCATATCGGCACGATTAACCGAGTACAGACAGCAACAGGTAAAGGCTTAAACCGCTTCTACGCACCTGGCAGAAATTACAGAATGTCTGTTCAGTTTGAATTTTAATCCTATGTAAAAATAATCCGCACATTTTACGTGCGGATTATTGTTTAAGATTACTTCTATTTTAAAGCGGTTTGTGAGTGTGTATTTAAACGAGAAAATTTCAATTCATCAAATTCATCGCGTATAACGTATTGGTAAATCAGTACCAAATCGCCTTGAATATGGCAATCTCGATAACCTTTCCACTCTCCTACTAATGCGTGATCTTGGTAGTTTTCGGGTAAAGGTAAACGATTTAATAAACAGTATATTGCAGTAATGTATTTTGAGCCAATTAACACATTGGGGGAGCGTTTAGCTAAATCAGTTAAATCTCTTACAAATTGTTTTGAATAGCTTACTTTTAATGGCTTCTCTTCTGACATTATTGACCACCATTAAGAATGCGTTTTGTAAATTCTTCGGCAGAATAATTTTCACTAGCTTCAATAAAAAAGCTCTCTGCGTTACCACTATCTAATTCATCAATAGCTGCTAGGGTTTCTTTATTTGGGCGAAGATAATTCAAATCAATAGGGATAGAGCGAGTCTTGGCAATTTGAGCCAAAAACATATTGAATACTTGTGATGGGGTAAGTCCATATTGTTCAATAACTTGATAAGCTTCTGATTTTGTTTGCTCAACTGTTCTAAAGCTGATAGAGGAATTCGTAAGTGCCATAATTTTTCTCCTTAGTATTACATTGAAAGACTATTATAATAAAGATGAAGTGCAAAATCTATAGTCTCTCATTTTTAATGTAATTAGGGATTTTGATTGCTATTCAAAAGTTAAAGGATTTAAATATCATTACCCTGTCTAAATTCTGGTTTAAATAATTCTTCTAGTTGCCCAAAATGGAGCATTAAATCTTGCTCTCCTGCTGCGTAAGGGGCAATTTCATAAACATCATAAATAAAATGTACACCTTTTGAATCTAAGTAAATATTGTTCGATAAATTAAAACTATCGGCTTCAATAATAGGTTCATATTCCTTATTGCTATTATTATATTGTTCCCATAAAAGCGTTTTTACTTTCGGTAAATCTTTTTCATTAAATAAATCATTTAATGTCAAAATATGGCGTGTAGTTAGATCAATTGTGAAATAGCGATTACCTTCAATACCGTGCGCGCCACCTTCATAGTCATAAAAACTAATCGCAAAGGTTGCAAGTTTTTCTTTTTGCCCGATAAAATTTGTCCATATAGAATGAGAAATTCCAAAAGATGGTGTTTCTTTTGCCTCTTTTTTGTCTTCCTCAAAAGCGGTTTGATAACGTGCTATAAATTGTTCGCGAGAAATATTTTTCGTTTCTTCGTTTTCAGTCAATTTTTTCCACAATAGATCATTAAGCCAATCAATATTGGTTTTTATTGTTGAAATTGAATACTCAATTTTGGTTTCTTCAGGCTGGTAATCTTCTTTCGATTTAGGATGTTTAATAATTTCAGATTGATTAAATATTTCATCATTTTCCACAAAAATTGCTGGGACTGTTTTTTCTATTTGCTCTTTTAATTTAGTATTTTCAGCACTGAGTTGTGCTACTGTTTGATTTAGTTGTTTTATTTTTGCTTCAGTATCTTTATCTTGGCAGCCTGTGAGCAAGATGACAGAACTAATTAATGCAGCAACGAGCGTTTTTTTCATACTTTTTTCCTTTTTAAATCATAAATCAAAAACATTCTTATCGCGTAGAATATGGTCATTGCCTTTGCGACGTAAAAATCCCATTCGGTCGAAATATTCCATCAGTTGAACGGTAAGTTTACGTCCGAAATTCAATTTATCACGTACTTCATTTACGGAAACTTTTCCTTGTTCTTCTGCGATTTGTTTAATAAGTCTTGCATAAGCATAGATAGTTTCAGTTAAGAAAAATCTATCTTTCACGATTGGCGTGAGGTAACCCAATTTCCCAGCTTTATACATAAAATTACGCATAATTGATTCATCAATAGCGAGAGCATTTGCCATATCACGTACCCAAATGGCTTGACCGTTTGTTTTTTCAAATTCATTCAACACATTCCCCCAACGTTTTTGTTCTTCTTGGCTAAATTGGATTTTATGTTCGGGTAAGTGAAGCCAACCTCGAGTTTGCTGTAATCTTCCCTCTTCTAACATTTCATCAATAAAATGATTGATCAAGTTTTCAGGCTGGTTTAAGGCGGTCATTCGATATAATCTGGCTTTGCTTACACCAAGTTGATCATTATGTTGCTCGTGATAAGTATTAAGTGCGGTTAAAATTTGCTGCGTTTTTTCTTGTATGTAATTAGTATTAAAACACCAATCTTGATAACGTACGGCGCCACGTTCGGAAAGAGCTTGGTCGAGTTGCGTTTCTGTTAGTTGTTCCGTCCACATTAATTGGCGTGCTGTTGTCGCATTATGTTTAAGGGTAAGCGCAATACGTTGCGAAGCGTTCTCTGCCAATGCTAAATTCGCTAGGAAATTTAACCGCACTTCAGTACGTTTATGACGTTTTGGCGAGTTAATTTCCAATACTCGTGCGCCGGCAATTAAGGTTTTTGTATCGCCACTGCGTAAAATAAGTTTGTCTCCAAAAGCCAAGAATAATGGCGAATCTAATATGATTTCAGCTAAAGTGCGGTCATTTTTTGCGGCATTTTTTCCCTGTAATAAAGTGAGTTTACCCGTAGTGCGACTTGCGCCGTGATAAATATGCACTGGTTGGTTTTCATTTAATGGTACTTCAGCCAAAATTTGTACACTGATGCGATCTGTTGGTGGAAGTGGCTCATTCTGCAATAACCAATCACCTCGTTTCATTGATGTGCGGTCTAAATCAGCATTTAAATTTAACGCTAAACGTTGCCCCGCAATACCTTGTTCGCTTGATGTATTTTGTGCGTGAATCGCTTTTACACGAACTTTCTGTCCAGTGGAAAGGTAAATTTCATCGTTTACTTTCACTGTCCCTGAAAAGGCTGTGCCTGTCACGACGGTACCCGCCCCTTTTACGTTGAATACTCGGTCTATTGCGTAACGGAAAGGTTTCTGGGTATCAGATAATTCAGGTAGATTAGCTAAGTAATGACGTAATTCACTGATGCCTTGTCCTGTTTCTGCTGAGGTAACGAAGTAATTAGCATCACGTAAAAAACTATAATTTTGTTTAATTTCTTGGATTAACGATTCTATTTGCTCTAGATTTGTACGATCTGCTTTTGTGATGACAACAATAATTTCGTGGAATTGAAGCTGGCGTAAGATTGCTAAATGTTCTTTTGTTTGCGTTGCAACGCCTTCATCGGCAGCGACAATTAACATTACATAATGCACACCACCTAAGCCTGCCTGCATATTTGACAAGAATTTTTCGTGTCCCGGCACATCAATAAAGCCAAGCACTTTGTTTTCTAACGGCAGATAGGCATACCCTAAATCAATGGTCATACCGCGTTTTTTTTCTTCTGGTAAATGGGCGGTACTTTTGCCAGTTAATGCTTTTAATAATGCTGTTTTGCCGTGATCAACGTGACCTGAAGTAACAATAATCATAGTTCGTCCAATGTATTTAATAATGTTTCAATATCCGCAAGGCTACGTAAGTCTAGCCAAATTTTTCCGTTTTCCATTCGCCCAATAATAGGTTGAGAAAGTTGTTTAAAGCGAGCTGAAAGTGCGGAAAGTTTTACGTTTGTTTTTTCTGCAATAGTAACAGCCACGGAAGGGATTCTTTCCATTGGTTGTGAGCCACTACCGATTTGTGCTTGGCTATCTTCAATTTGAATTTCAAATTGTGAATTTAAGCGAGATTCTAACCGCTCTTTGAGACGCATAGCATTTATTTTGAGTTGTTCTAATGGTTGCGTGAGTAATCGCAAAGTTGGTAATTTTTCAGTTAATTTTTCAGGGTTTAAATATAAACGTAATGTGGCTTCTAAGCCTGATAAAATAACTTTATCACAACGTAATACACGCTTGAGTGGATGGGCTTGTAATTGTTCGATCCATGCTTTTTTACCCACAATAATGCCTGCTTGCACACCGCCAAGTAATTTATCGCCAGAGAAAGAGACCAAATCCACACCTTGTGCGACTTTTTCTTGCACGGTCGGTTCTTTTGGCAAGCCATATTGGCTTAAATCAACTAATGCACCGCTGCCTAAATCAGTTACTACGGGTACATTCATTTCTCGCCCTAGTTCGGTGAGTTCTTCTTCTGAAACTGAAGAGGTAAAACCACAAATTTGATAATTACTGCTATGCACTTTCATTAAAAAAGCCGTATTTTCAGTGATAGCATTACGATAATCTTTCGGGTGAGTACGATTAGTGGTGCCCACTTCTACTAAATGACATCCAGCTTGTTCCATAATATCTGGAATACGAAATGCACCGCCGATTTCAATTAATTCGCCACGAGAAATAATTACTTCTTTACCTTGAGCAAAGGTTGCCAGCATTAACAATACCGCAGCGGCGTTGTTATTCACTATACAGGCAGCTTCAGCACCTGTGAGTTTGCATAATAATTCACTGATGTAATTATCGCGATGACTACGCTTACCTTCATCTAAATCATATTCAAGCGAAACATTTTTTTGCATCGCAGAAAGTGCTGCCTGTTGTGCTGCTTCAGACCAAAGTGCCCGCCCAAGATTTGTGTGCAATACCGTACCTGTCAGATTATGCACCGCTTTGATTTGTACTTGGTTTTGTTTTTGTAGGCGAGAATGAATTTCTACAAAAGTGCGGTCAAAATTAGAAAAATATTCAGGAAGTTGATTGTTTTTTTTTATAAATTGACGAGCTTGGGTTAATAATTCTCGACATGTTGCCACGACTGCAGTGTGACCAAATTCGGTAATAAGTTGTAAGCCTTGAGGTGTTTTGAGAATTTTATCAACGGAAGGAAGTTGTTGAAAAAGTGCGGTCATTTTTGAATCCGTTTAAAATAACGTTGAATTGCCGATTAATTTACGCTAAAGTGATTGCAATTTCAACCACGGAGGGGCGTCATCTCCGGTGAGGTGGCAGGATTTCAAATCCTGTTGAGGACGCCAGCGTTCTTGGGTGGGTTCAACTCCCATTCCCCTCCGCCAATCCATATAAACCTTTGAATTTATCGCTAGGATATAATATTTACCCCACCATTTTCTTTAACTGATACAAATACGCCAAGGCTTGTTTAGGGCTTAAATCATCGGGATCCAGCTTTTCAATAGCCTCTCTTAGTGCATCTGTTTCTTGTTCAAACAATAATTCGCCCTGATTGTGATTGGCTTCACGCAACGCTTGAATTTGCTGTTCGGCTGAATAGCTTGAGTTTTTTTCTAATTGTGTCAATTTCTGTTTTGCTAGTTTAATGACGGATTGTGGCACGCCTGCCAAAGCCGCGACTGCCAAACCATAACTTTTACTTGCTGCGCCATCTTGTACGGCGTGCATAAAGGCGATGGTGTTGTTATGCTCAAGGGCATCTAAATGAATATTGGCGATGCTTTCTAGTTGTTCTGGCAATGCGGTTAATTCAAAATAATGGGTGGCAAATAATGTAAGCGAGCGGATTTTTTTGGCTAACCATTCTGCACAAGCCCAAGCTAAGGATAAGCCATCATAAGTGGATGTGCCACGACCGATTTCATCAATAAGCACGAGACTTTGCGCAGTAGCTTGATGAAGAATATTTGCCATTTCCGTCATTTCCACCATAAAGGTTGAACGCCCTGAGGCTAAATCATCAGACGCACCAATTCGAGTGAAAATACGATCAATCGGCCCAATTCGTGCGCTGTCTGCTGGCACAAAACTGCCGATATACGCCAGCAATGTAATTAATGCGGTTTGGCGCATATAAGTACTTTTACCGCCCATATTTGGCCCAGTGATAACTAATAAATGACGGTTGTGATTGAGCTCCACTGGGTTGGCGATGAAAGGATCTTTCAATACTTGTTCCACAACAGGATGGCGGCCATTTTCAATTTTCACGCTCACTTCATCACAGAATGTTGGCATCACGTAATTGAGGGTGTCTGCGCGCTCGGCAAGATTGACCAATACATCCAATTCAGAAAGTACGAGGCTAGCCAGTTGTAACGTGCCTAAGTGCGGTAATAATAAATCAAATAATTCATCGTAAAGTTGCTTTTCTAATGCTAACGCTGCGCCTTTTGATTTCAGCACTTTGTCTTCATATTCTTTGAGTTCAGGAATAATGTAACGCTCTGCATTTTTCAAGGTTTGACGGCGAACATAATGAATGGGCGCTTTATGCGCTTGGCCTTGGCTGATTTGAATGTAATAACCATGCACTGCATTAAAACCGATTTTTAACGTATCAATACCAGTGCTTTCACGCTCACGTTTTTCGAGATTTTCCAAATATTGAGTTGCGCCATCAGACAGCATACGCCATTCGTCTAACTCTGCATGGTAACCTTCAGCAATCACGCCACCATCGCGAATTAAAAGTGGAGGCGTTTCAATCAATGCACGTTGCAATAAATCGCATTGCTCGCTGAAATCGGCAATTTGGCTGAAAAGTGCGGTTAAAAATGGCGGTGTTTTTTGTTGCACAATCGCACGTAATGCTGGAATTTGTTCTAACGCCGTGCGTAAACGGGTGAGATCGCGAGGACGCGCTGAACGTAGCGCCACACGCGCTAAAATACGTTCCATATCGCCGACTAATTGCAAATAAGGTTGGAGTTCATCGACCAAATCAAAATTCAGAATTTCCGCAATCGCTTGTTGGCGTTGTTTTAATTTTTCCACATCACGAATAGGTTGGTGAATCCAACGTTTCAATAAGCGACTGCCCATTGGCGTAACGCATTTATCCAAGACAGACGATAGCGTATTTTCTGTGCCACCTGCAAGATTTTGTGTTAATTCAAGATTTCTGCGCGTGGCGGCATCTAACTGAATGCAGTCTTGATTTTGAATCAAGCTAATGCTTTGAATATGGGGTAATGCGGTACGTTGGGTTTCTTTTGCATATTGCAATAAACAACCAGCCGCACTTAAGCCTAGAGGGGATTTTTCCACACCAAAGGCGCGTAAATCTTTTGTGCCAAATTGGCGATTCAGTAAGGTAATGGCTGTGCTAAGTTCAAATTCCCAAATCGGGCGACGACGTAATCCCTTACAATGTTCTATGGCAGCCATTTCATTAAATTCTTCACAATACAGCAATTCCACAGGTGCAATACGTTGTAATTCCGCACGCAAAGTTTCTTTGTCCGCAGGTTCACAAAGCTGAAAACGGCCAGAGGTCATATCTAAAGTGGCTAATCCAAATTTTTCTTTCTCTTGATATACCGCAGCAATCAGATTGTCTTGGCGTTCAGGCAAAAGCGCTTCATCACTGACCGTACCGGGCGTAACAATTCGAACAATTTGGCGTTCTACTGGTCCTTTGCTTGCGGCAGGATCGCCAATCTGTTCGCAAATCGCCACAGATTCGCCTAACTGCACTAATTTTGCTAAATAACCTTCCACCGCATGATAAGGCATTCCTGCCATCGGAATGGGCTGTCCTGCAGATTGACCTCGTTTCGTTAAAGAAATATCCAACAATGCCGCCGCTTTTTTCGCATCGTCATAAAACAACTCGTAAAAATCCCCCATGCGATAAAACAACAAAATATCTGGATTCTCCGCTTTGAGTTTTAGATATTGTTGCATCATTGGCGTATGTTGTTGGAAGTTTTCTTCGGAAATCATCTAATTACCTGCTTTGAAACTGAATAAAGATAGGTTTTGTGGCGGCTATTTTAGGTGCCGAAAGGGGAAAAAGCTAGATAAAAAAAGTGCGGTGAAAATTTGTTGAGATTTTTTACCGCACTTTCAGTTGATATTTATCCTTTAAAGACAGGCAAATAGTCAAACATTGCTAGAAAATGGAAAATAGCCACAAAAACACCAAATAATACAATGAAGATTATTAAGCCATTTCCACCAAAAACTCGGAATGTTGTTGCTGCTGCATTTATTTTGCGAGATTTATAAGCAAGAAGTGCTGGAATTATGCAAGTCCAAATTGTCGCTACTGCGCCGGCATATCCAATGGCTTTTAAGAAACCCAATGGAAATAAAATTGACATAATTAGTGGTGGTAGGAAAGTCACAGCCCATGACTTTGTTCGTCCAATTTTGCTATTATCAAATTTGAAGAAATCAGCGAGATAATCGAATACACCTAATCCTACGCCAATAAAAGATGACAAAATTGCGGCGATAGAAAAGGCATTAATCATTTGTTTAACCGTGTTAGATTCTATTACTCTACCTAAAGCGTTAAGTAATATATCTAGATTGCCATCACTAGCTATTACAGGTGCAAATTGATTGCGAGGCAAATTTCCGAAAATTGAAAAAATCCAAAGTAAATAAAGAGTAAGAGCAATGGCTGTTCCACCTGAAATGGCATATTTAGCTTTTTTCTCGTCTCCATAATAGGCTCGCATAGTACAAACAGAATGATGGTAACCAAAAGATGTTAATGCAACAGGAAACATCCCTACCGCATATTTTGCATAGTTTGTATCTTTTCCACCAATATCTAATAAAGTATCTAAACTAATATTAGTTGCTAATCCATAAGTACTAAAAATAAAAGTAAACCCCATGAATACAATCAATAAAACAGATATTCTGTCTACAATGCGAGTGGAATGCCAAACAAAGAAGGAAAAGACTAATACAAATACAGTAGAGCAAATTGCCAATGTAGATGATCCAAAATCAATCCACGGTTTAATAAGGTTTTCTAGTATACCTCCAGATGCAGTGGTATAAGCATAAAGTAAAATACCCCCGACAAAATACACCGCAAGATTATTAATAGAATTGATAGTTGAACCGAGCATATCTTTAGTTACGGTACTAAATGATGCTCTTAAATCATAAGTAGAATAGGCCTCAAGTAATAACCAGCCTGATAATGTCATGATTATCATCGTTAAGCAAATTGCTAATGCTGACCATATTGTCCAAGCTCCAGCACCAGATGTTGGTAAACCAAGCATTCCAGCTCCGACGCAAACACTAGCAATAATACAGGCACCACCAAAAATGGAAGGTTGTTTTTTCATAGAACATCCTTATCAATAACAAATTATTGAGTTAGCTGTTGATAAAAAAATGCAGTTCAAAATGAACTGCATTTTTCGTGATATTATTCAACTTCTTTTAAACGTGCCGTAAAGTGGCGGAGAACTTTTGGTTCATAGGTAAAGGTTAAACCCTTAATATTCTCCGCATTTTCTTTCACTTTTTGGAACGCCTCAATAATGAAATCCATATGAGTTTGCGTATAAGTTGCACGTGGTACAGTTAGGCGTAAAAGCTCTGCTGGACATGGTAGTTGTTTACCCGTCTTCGGATCTCGCCCTAATAAAAATGAGCCAATTTCTACCGCTCTTATACCTGCAACTTTATAAAGTTCGCAAGAAAGTGCTTGTGCTGGGAATTGGTCGGCTGGAATATGTGGTAATAATTTACCCGCATCTACGAACGCAGCGTGGCCACCTGGTTGTTGGCAAAGCACACCAATTTTTTCTAAGCCTGCAACCAAATATTCAATTTGCGCAATACGATAAGCCAGCCATTCTTGGCGCATACCATCATGTAAGCCAACAGCCAAGCGTTCCATTGCACCACCTTCTAAACCACCATAAGTAGGGAACCCTTCTTGCACAACACAAAGCGTTCTACATTCGTGATAAACTTCCTCCATTGATTTATCTTTAAACGCTAAAATACCCCCCATTGGCACCATAGCATCTTTTTTGGCGGACATCGCTAAACCGTCAGCATAGCGATAGCTTTCGTAAGTAATTTGTTCAATAGTCCAGTCTTTATAAGCTTCTTCACGTTGTTGAACAAAATAGGCGTTTTCTGCAAAACGAGCTGAATCCATGATGACTGGAATATCGTATTTACGCGCAATTTCATACATGCCTTTTAAGTTTGCAATAGAAACTGGCTGACCACCCGCAGAGTTACAAGTAATGGTACATACAATGTAAGGTACATTATGTGCTCCCGCCTCTTGAATGCCTTTTTCTAATTTTTCTAAATCGAAATTACCCTTAAATGGATGTTTTGCTGTTGTATCAAATGCCTCTTTGATATAAACATTGCGAACCGTTGCCCCATTAATTTGGCTATGTCCTTGTGTGGTATCAAAGAAATAGTTAGAGAAAACCACCATTTTGCTGCGATCTAAACCTTTCTCACGTTCACGTTTAGCAATCAATACTGGAATATAAATTTGTTCAGCACCGCGGCCTTGATGAGTAGGAATTGTATATTCATAACCAAAAATATCTTTCACTGCTTTAGCTAACGCATAATAACTGCGACTGCCACTATAGGCTTCATCGCCACGTAACATTGCAGCTTGCATATCTTGTGTAACGGCACCAGTACCGCTATCTGTAAGTAAGTCAATGAAAATATCTTCACTATCCAATAAAAATGGATTCATGCCTGATTTTAAGATCGCTTGCTCACGATACTCACGAGTAGTTCTTTTTACTGGTTCAATAACACGAATGCGGAAAGGTTCAGGTAAATGTTTAAAATTTTCCATAGCAAAATCCCCAAAAATTAATTTGCTTAGTTTAAATAAAAAATGATTTTCTAAAATGAAAACACTTTGATGGTTAATAAGAAAGGATTAATAAATTATGGGAAAATAAAAAGATAATCTTGGATCAACAAGAACCCAAGTTTGGTTAGGAGAAAGCAAGTTGAGCATATTAAACTCCTTTTAAGAGAAGAGAAACTTAATAAAACTTAACACTGACTTCTAACTACGAAGCATTATCAGAATAATATAAAATTTAATATTGTCATCTATTATTTTTTTATTTTGTGATATTCCTCACAGAATATTTTTAATAAAAAAGTGCGGTAAAAATTTGTTGAGATTTTTTACCGCACTTTTTACAGGAAGATTAATGTCTTGGTAGGTAACGTACTGGATCCACTGATTTACCTTTATAGCGAATTTCAAAGTGGAGTTTCACGGTATTTGTACCAGAGCTACCCATTTTTGCGATGTCTTGACCTGCTTTGACTTCTTGTTGATCGGCGACAAGAATTTTGTCGTTATGCGCATAGGCACTTAAAAAATCATCATTATGTTTGATGATAATTAAATTACCGTAACCACGTAAAGCATTGCCTGCATACACTATTCGCCCTGCTGCAGCCGCTTTTACAGCTTGTCCTCGTGAACCACTAATATCAATTCCTTTATTACCGCCATCTGTGCTTGAGAAACCTTGAATAATATTACCTGAAGTCGGCCATTGCCACACAACATTTGAGGCGATTGGCGCAACAACATTGGAATTAATTGGTGTGCTATTCGCATTATTTACAGATGATGTAACCTGTGTTGATGAAGTTGCCACAGGTACACTAGGCGATGTGCCAGCCTCTGATTTAATTGGGCCAATAATAGTACCGTCAGATCCTATTTGAGTACCGTTTGCGCCCGGAGTATAAGTGACTGCTGGTTTAACTGGCGTTGCTGTTGATGCTGTGACTGCAGGTTGTTTTACAGAAACCGTTGTAGTAACCGTTTTTATGTCACAATTAGAAATCTTTAAAACTTGCCCTAAACTTAAATTATAAGGTTCGGACAGGTTATTCAACGCCGCCAATTCTTTTACATCAATCCCCGCCAAGTAAGCGATTAAGAACATTGTATCGCCTTTGTTTACTTTATAGGTATTGCCTTTGTAAGAGCCTTTTGAGATTTTGCTGTAATCTGGCGCATTGGTATTTGGATTACGTGGGATATTAATATGCTGTCCATCTACACAATCAGCGACTGTTTTGGTAACTGTTTTTGTTTGTACTGTCGGTGCGCTAACTACGGTTTTCGGAGAGGGTTGAAATGCAGGTTGTGCAGGTGCTGTTGGCATTGTTGGTTGTTGATTAATCGGTTGAAAATTTGGTTGTGGCGTGACCATATTTCCCATTGTAGGTAATGAATTTTTTTGAATTTCAGGTTGCCAAGCACCACCTACATTACTGCCATTTACAGATTGTATTACACTAGGGGAAAGATTTCCATCTGCATCAGAAATAGGTGCAGGAGAATTAGAGGTACAAGCCGATAATACAACAAGACTCAAAGGGAGTAAGAGAAACGATTTTTTCATAGTTATTCCTTATTGTTCCTTTATTATTTCATTTGTGTTGGTATCGTATTTTTTTGAATTTCTGGCATAAAACTACCGCCAGCAACGGCACCTGTGCCTTCTACTGGTTGCATAATGCCATTTGGTAATGCGTCTGGATCTTTAACTGGTTCAGATGCACATCCAACCAAAAGAAATCCAGCTACTAAAACAAGACTTAATTTGTTCATTTTCTATCCTAATTTTTCAGTATAAAATAAGCGATTATAGCCAGTACAACCACTGACCAGCCAATAATTTCGATAGATTTTCGCAATTTTGCTGCGAATTTTTCACCGCCCCATGCAGCTAATTTTGCTACTAGCAAGAAACGCGCTAAACGTGAAACAAATGCGGTGATGACAAAAGGGAAAAATGCCATTTGCATAACGCCAGAACAGAGCGTAAACACCTTGTAAGGAATTGGGCTAAACCCTGCCACAAACACAACTAATACACCCCATTGCTCAAACCAATTTATGGCTTTTGCCCAATGCGCAGCATATCCCCATTGTTGCACAATGTTTTCCACCCAATCCGTTGCATAAAAACCGATAGCATAACCGATAATTCCGCCGATTACAGACGCAATTGCCGTATAAAATGCAAATTTCACCGCACCTTTTGGCTTTGACATAGACATTGGGATCAACATTACATCGGGCGGAATAGGAAAAAATATCGCCTCGATAAAACTTACAAAAGAGAGCCAAAAAACAGCAAAACGATGTTTTGACCATTCCATCGTTTTATCGTACATCGTGCCGAAAATTTTCATATTTTTCTCTATTTGGTAAATTCCTGCTCTAACCAATTTTGCAAAGAAAGCAATGAATGATATGCGGTAAGATCCGCTTGAATTGGTGTGATAGACACATAACCATTCTTCACGGCATAAAAATCTGTTCCTTCGCTTTCATCTTCGGGTAATGCTGAAGGGCCAATCCAATAAATGGTTTCATCACGAGGATCCCTTTGTTTAATGACTTCAACGGAAGATGAACGATAACCCAAGCGACAAACCTTGTAGCCTTTTAATTCTTCAAAAGGCAAATCAGGCACATTGATATTAATAATTTCACGAGGGTTTAATAATTGATGATGTAATTTAGGAATGAGATCACACACCACTCGTGCCGCTGTTTCATAATACTGACGACCATCTAACGAAACTGCAATAGCAGGCAAACCTAAATGACGACCTTCAAGGGCTGCAGCTAATGTGCCTGAATAAATCGTATCATCACCCATATTACAACCTGCATTAATACCTGATACCACTAAATCCACTTGACCAGATAAAAATCCATTTAACGCTAAATGTACGCAATCTGCAGGTGTGCCATTTACACAATAATCGCCATTATCTAAATGGCGTGGGCGTAATGGCTCAACCAATGTGAGCGAGCTTGATGCTGCACTTCGATTACGATCGGGTGCAACAATAATGACTTCTGCAATTTTTCTTAATTCCATTGCCAAAACTTGAATGCCTTCCGCGTGAAAACCATCATCATTACTAACTAAAATTCGCATTATATTTCCTTATTCTTCTGTATAATTTACTAACTCACGAACTAATGCCGTGGCATAACTGCCTGCTGGCAAATAAAATTTTAAACGCAAGCCTTCTGGCTCAAATGCCCAAGAAAACCCTTTTGCTTTCATTAACAATGGGCGACGCGCAGCCTTCATTCTTTCTTGTTTCATTAAAGAATCGAAAACTGAATGTTGATTTACGATTTCATTTTCAATCTCACTCGCCACCAAAATATCTTCGCCAATTAAAGGGGCAGTAAGCAAAATATCTTGATTTTCTAACCGCACTTGCAAGGCAGTTAAGTCTTCTTTTTCATCCGCTTTGAACCAACTATGCGAACCTGCTAATTGCACAATATCATTTGGCAACACTTGATTTGTTGCGCTCTTTTCGATACGCGCAGCCACAACTAAATTAAAAATTTCACTGCGCGTGGCGGAAAGATAAAAACTGCGTTTTTTGCGATCTTTTACCTTGATTTCCCCTTGAGCCCAACGCAATGCTTGCGTGAGGTTATGGCCATCCCGACCAAAACGTTGTTCCGTAAAATAATTGGGGAAACCAAAATTTGCCACAAAATCCAACCGCACTTTAAGCTCATCAGATTCTTCTGCACCACGTAATAAAATATCGAAATAATTTCCTTCAAGGCTACCCGTGCGAATTTTTCGGTTATGTCGAGTAACCGTTAAAATCTCTACGCCATCTAATTCAAATTGACTGAAATCGGGCGTTTCCATTCCTGGCATTTGCAAGCAAAACCATTGTTCTGTCACCGCTCGACGATCTTTCAACCCTGCATATCCCATATTGCGTTCAGAAACACCAGCAAATTTAGCTAATTTTTCGCCAACAAATAAGGTGTTGCAATCTGTTTTGCGTACATACAATGCAACAAACTCTCCATCGCCCGACATTTCATAGCCTAAATGCTCTTTTACAATAAAATCCGCGCATTCAGCCTTTAAAAGTGCGGTGGTTTTTGGCGGAGTTTTTAATGCTAAATAAGGGAGTTGTTCGAGCATAGTTAAGGGCTCTTTTTTATCGAAAATAATTGTGCGAAATTCTATGCGACTTTTGGTGATTTATCCACTAAAATAACCGCACTTTTGTTCTTGTTGAAGGATTTTATTATGTCAAAATTGGCTGAATTACAAGCAGAAACCCGTGAAATTATCGAAGATTTACTTAATGATGGCAGTGATCCAAATGCGCTTTACATTATTGAGCATCACATCGCACACCACGATTTTGATTTGTTAGAAAAAATTGCGGTTGATGCGTTTAAAGCGGGCTATGAAGTTTCCGAAGCGGAAGAATTTAAAGATGATGACGGTAAACCAATTTTCTGTTTTGACATCATCAGTGAAGTAGAATTAAAAGCTGAAATTATCGATGCACAACAAAAAGAAATCCTTCCATTGTTAGAAAAACATAAAGGCATTTATGATGGTTGGGGCACCTATTTTGAAGACCCAAATGCCGATGAAGATGAATACGGTGACGATGGGGAATTTTTTGATGATGAAGATGAAGAAGAGCCTCGTGTTCATTAATCCGTAAAGTCTTGCGCGCGGAATAATTTTCGCTACAATGGTACGACTTTTTTAACGGATTTTTTTATAAGGAAAACATAATGAAAGTAGAAAAAAATGTAGTGGTGAGCATTTCTTACCAAGTTCGCACACAAGATGGCGTATTGGTCGATGAAGCTCCAGCAAATCAACCACTAGAATATTTACAAGGTCACAATAATTTAGTAGTCGGTCTTGAAAAAGCACTTGAAGGTAAAGAAGTTGGCGACAAATTTGAAGTACGTGTACAACCTGAAGAAGGTTATGGTGCGTACAGCGAAAATATGGTTCAACGTGTACCAAAAGATGTATTCCAAGGTGTTGATGAACTTGAAGTCGGTATGCGTTTCTTAGCGGATACTGACATTGGCCCAGTTCCAGTAGTGATTACTGAAATCGATGGCGATGAAGTTGTAGTTGATGGAAACCATATGTTAGCGGGTCAAGAATTACATTTCACCGTTGAAGTTGTTGCAGCGCGTGAAGCAACGTTAGAAGAAATTGCTCACGGCCACGTTCACGGTGCGCACAGCCACGATGATGACGAAGAAGGTCACGGTTGTGGCTGTGGTGGTCATCATCACGAACATAATCACGAACATAATCACGGCAGCTGTGGTTGCGGCGGTCACTAATTAAAACAGCTCAAAAATTTACCGCACTTTGGCAATGAAGTGCGGTATTTTTTATGAAAAAACCGACAAAATGCACTGAAAATATTGGATCCTAACGAACTTCTCGGTAGACTATAGTGCAATTTACTTAGAAAATTTTAACCCCTTAAAATGAAGAAAAAATCGCTAAAACTCACCGCACTTTTTTTAGCATTAAGTTGCTTTCCCGCATTTGCTGAACAAACTGTTGATATTGAAGTTCAAGGCATTCGTGGTTTCCGTGCTGTGCGTAATACAGATCTCAATGTTAATTTGATTAATAAAGAAGAAATGGATGGCTCCGAACGCTATCAACATTTGGTAACCAAAGCCGTGGATCGTGGTTTGCGTGTGTTTGGTTATTATGAATCTTCCGTGCGTTTTGAACGAAAACAGCGTCAAGGCAAACGCGATTTATTGATTGCTCATGTTACACCAGGCGAGCCAACAAAAATTGCGGGGACTGATGTGCAAATTGAGGGGGAAGCCGCACAAGATGAAAATTTTAATGCATTGCGTAAAAACTTACCGAAAGATGGCGTTTTGGTTGAGCACCAAACTTACGATGATTACAAAACAGCGATTTCACGTTTAGCATTAAATCGTGGGTATTTTGATGGGAACTTTAAAATTTCACGTTTAGAAATCAGCCCTGAAACCCATCAAGCATGGTGGCGAATGTTATTTGATAGTGGTGTCCGTTATCATTATGGCAATATTACTTTTAGCCATTCACAAATTCGGGATGATTACTTAAATAATATTCTTAACATCAAATCTGGTGATCCGTATTTAATGAATAATTTGTCGGATTTAACCAGCGATTTTTCATCTTCAAATTGGTTTAGCTCAGTATTAGTTCAGCCTAATGTTAATCATAAAAGCAAAACTGTGGATGTGGAGATTATTCTTTATCCACGTAAAAAAAATGCGATGGAACTGGGTGTGGGCTTTGCTACTGATGGCGGCGTTCACGGACAAATAGGCTGGACAAAACCTTGGATTAATAGCCGTGGACATAGTTTGCGTTCAAATCTTTATCTCTCTGCACCAAAACAAACTCTAGAGGCAACTTATCGAATGCCACTGCTTAAAAATCCATTAAATTATTACTATGATTTTGCCGTCGGTTGGGAAGGGGAAAAAGAGAATGATACCAATACGAGAGTGCTTACGTTGTCAGCGTTACGTTATTGGAATAATGCGCATGGTTGGCAATATTTTGGCGGACTTCGTATGCGATACGACAGTTTTACACAAGCGGATATCACTGATAAAACCTTACTTCTTTATCCAACTGTTGGATTTACTCGTACTCGATTACGTGGTGGTTCCTTTGCCACTTGGGGCGATGTGCAAAAAATTACTTTTGATTTAAGCAAACGAATTTGGCTATCAGAATCTTCTTTTATAAAAGTGCAAGCATCTAGCGCGTGGGTTCGTACTTATGCAGAAAATCATCGTATCGTTGCTCGTGCTGAAATCGGGTATTTACATACAAAAGATATTGAAAAAATTCCACCTACACTGCGTTTCTTTGCTGGTGGCGATCGTAGTGTGCGCGGTTACGGCTATAAAAAAATTGCGCCTAAAAATAAAAACGGAAAATTAGTTGGTGGTTCGCGATTGCTTACCACTTCTTTAGAATATCAATATCAAGTCTATCCAAATTGGTGGGCAGCAACTTTTGCAGATAGTGGATTAGCTGCCGATAATTACACAGCAAAAGAGCTGCGTTATGGCACAGGCGTTGGTGTGCGTTGGGCATCGCCAGTTGGTGCGATTAAATTTGATATTGCCACACCCATTCGTGATAAAGATAACAGCAAAAATATTCAATTTTACATTGGACTTGGTACAGAAATTTAAGGTGAATTTATGACAGAACAACTACAACCATCAGAAACTTCACCAAAATCACCTGAGAAACCTAATAAAAAACATTGGGTACGCAAGGCTGTTTGTATCGGAAGTGCGGTCATTTTTATACCTGTTTTAGGTGTTGCTGGGGCACTTTCTTTCGATGCGGGGCAAAAAAGTTTAATTCAACTTGCCGATAAAATGCTTGATAGTTTTTCCGTTGAGCAAATTGAAGGCGGATTACAAAATGGCTTGGTGTTAAAGAATGTTCGTTATCAAACCGCTGGGATTGAGACACATATTGCACAAGCACGTTTACAGATTGATTTCGCTTGTTTGCTTTCACGTGAAGTTTGTTTACGTGATTTCACCTTAAATAAACCGACGATTGCGATTAATACTGCATTATTGCCTCCATCGGCACCTGATAATTCAAAGTCTGGCTCAATGAAGCGTATTTCCTTGCCAATTAGTATCAATGCAGAAAATTTGGTGGTGCAAGATTTATCTGTAAACATTGATCAGACTAGTATTACGCTTGGAAATTTTAAAAGTGCGGTAAGTTTAAATAATGAAAAAGGCTTAACTATTGCGCCGACTGAAATTAACGATATTTCAGTGATTGCAAAAAAATTGTCTGAAGTTAAATCAGAGCCGAAAGCCGAACAGCCGAATAAGCCTGTAGATTGGGCTGCGATTGAGCAATCTTTAACGCCTGCTTTTTTAGGCAATGTATCAGAAATCATTCTTCCTTTTGATTTACATATTCCTGAAATTTCAGGCAAAAACTGGCAGTATCAAGCAGTGAATGAAAAAGGCGAAACGCTTCAATCTGTTGAAATGTCTAGTTTAATTGCACAGGCGGATACCGTCGATAACCAACTGCAATTACAAAAATTAGCGGTAGAAAGCTCGTTGGGTAATCTTTCTTCACAAGGTAAATTACAACTCGATGGCGATATGCCGCTAGATTTAACTTTAAAATCCCATTTGGAACCGTTGAAATCCGCTGGAAAAGAAATTCTACCTGCGAGTGATGTGGATCTTGCACTTTCGGGATCATTGAAAAAATCCACCGCACTTTCTTTAAAAACAAAAGGCGTATTAGATGCTGAACTGAATGGCGACGTGCAATTAGCACAAGACAAAATGCCCTTAAACCTCACATTAAACGTGGCAAAAGGACAATACACTTTTGTAAACACAATGACGCCACTCAAAATTAATGATGTGACGCTTAAACTCACAGGGGATTTACTAAATTATCACGCCGAATTTAAGGGCGATGTAGCAGGAATGAATTATATTCCCGCATCTCAAGTGGAACTTAATGCCGACGGTAAACTTTATGAAGTCACCGTCAATAAATTGGGGATAGATTCATTAGACGGTAAAAGTGAATTTGTGGGTAATGCGAATTGGAAAAATGGTGCAAACTGGGATATTCAAGCCGATTTAGAAAAAATGAATATTGGTTTTTTTGTTCCTGTAATGCCTGCAACACTATCTGGTAAATTGCATTCACGTGGTTTTGCAGGCTCTCAAGGATGGCAAGTGGAAGTGCCAGTAGCCGATTTAAACGGAACATTGTCTTCAAACCCCATCAGTTTAAAAGGCTCCGCAACACTTAATCAAAATGTACTTCTAACAGTGCCTGATTTACAGATTAAATATGGCGAAAATTATCTTAAAGCCAGTGGCGTATTAGATGATCATTCTGATTTTGCGCTAGATATAAATGCGCCAAATTTACGTGGATTATGGTCAGATTTAAAAGGGCGAGTAAAAGGTCGAGTAGCGATTTCTGGTCAAATTACGACACCTAATCTTGATCTTGATTTAACTTCATCTAATTTACATTTACAGGGTTTTCAGTTAGCCAAAGCAAGTATAAAAGGTCATATAAACAATACCTCACTCTCGAGTGGAAAATTGAATATTAAAGCAGAACAACTTCATTATGGCGAAAATATTAAACTCCATTTACTTGATCTTGATTTATCAGGCGATGAACAAAATCACAAACTAATCCTAAAATCTCAAGGCGAGCCTGTTGCTGCAAATTTACAAATTAACGGCCATTTTGACCGCACTTTGGAACAGTGGAAAGGCACAATTTCACAGGTAAAATTTGAAACTCCGATTGGCGATGTAAAATCCAACCAAGCGATTGCGGTGTCTTACGATAACAAACAAACACAAGCCAATATTGCCTCACATTGCTGGCAAAACACCGATGTAGAATTATGTTTCCCACAAGCATTCAATGCAGGCAAGCAAGGCAATATTCCTTTCCAATTTAAACGTGTTAATTTGGATTTAGTGAATAAACTTATCGAACAAAACAGCCTCAAAGGCAATTTACAAGTGCAAGGAAATGTGGCTTGGTTTACGGATAAACCATTCCAATTTACCGCCAACGTAGATGGCAATCATTTAGCTTTCTCTCAAAAATTGGATTACCGCACGTTTAAATTAGATATTCCAAAATTAACACTTAACGCCGATATTCAAAATAATAATTTGGTTTTAAAAACAGACATCAATGTGCATAACCAAGGCAGAATTGTAGGCGATATTCATTTAAACGATCTTGCGAAAAATCGCCAACTTGGCGGTAGCCTTGCGATAGAACGATTAAACTTGTCGATCGCAAATCAGCTACTTACTAGCGGTGAATCAGTGAATGGTGAGGTAGTATCGAAGTTGAGTTTCGGTGGAAATTTAGAGAAACCATTATTAAATGGTGACTTCAATATCCGTAATATTCGTACCAAATTAAAATCTATGCCAGTGAATATTACTGATGGCGATATTGCTCTACGCTTTAATGATAACCGTTCAACATTGCAAGGGAAAATCAAAACAGTAGATAGTCACTTAAACTTAACTGGACGTGCAAACTGGGCTAATATTGAACATTGGACAACAGAATTAAATGCGCAAGCAAATAATTTCAACGTGGATATTCCTTCTATGGCGAAGCTACGTTTCAGTCCAAATATCACGATAAAAGCGAACCCTAAAGAATTGAATTTAAGCGGAACAGTGGATATTCCTTGGGCGCGTATTAAAATTGACAGTCTGCCAGATACTGCTGAGCCAGTGAGTGAAGATGAAGTTATTTTAAATGGCCCGCACAAGAGCAAAGAAGAACTGATTAAACGTGAATTTGCCGCAAAAACAAAATCAGGAATGGAAATTCGCTCTGATTTACGCATCAATATTGGTAAAGACGTTAGCCTTGATGCCTATGGCTTAAAAACCAATCTTGATGGTTTACTTTCTGTAAAACAAGACAAAGGCAATTTAGGTTTATTCGGTCAAATCAATTTAACCAAAGGTCGCTATGCTTCTTTCGGGCAAGATTTACTCATTCGTAAAGGGCTTATTAGCTTTTCTGGGCAAGCGACACAACCTACATTGAATATTGAGGCTATTCGTAATCCTGAAACAATGGAAGACAGCAAAATTACTGCTGGCGTGAGAGTGATTGGCATAGCTGATAGCCCAGAAGTCACTATTTTCAGTGAACCAAGCAAACCACAAGATCAAGCACTTTCTTATTTATTAACAGGTCGTTCGTTAGAAAGCAGCGGAGAAGTGGGTTCAACGGGATCAGTTGGTGCAGCATTGATTGGTTTAGGCATTTCAAAGAGCGGTAAATTAGTGGGCAGTATTGGCGAAGTTTTTGGTATTCAAGACTTAAACCTTGGTACATCTGGCGTGGGCGATAAATCTAAGGTTACAGTAAGTGGCAATATTACCAATCGCTTACAAATAAAATATGGCGTAGGTTTATTTGATGGGTTAGCAGAAGTTACATTACGTTATCGCCTAATGCCACAGCTTTATTTTCAATCCGTTTCTAGCACAAACCAAGTGTTTGATTTACTTTATAAATTTGAATTTTAGGAATGTTATGAATGACGCTATTTTAGAACCCAAGCATCGTGGCAATGTACGTGAAATTGCTGCGATTGATCTTGGCTCAAACAGCTTTCATATGATTGTTGCGCGTATTGTAAACGGCTCAATCCAAGTGCTTTCTCGCTTAAAACAAAAAGTTAAACTCGCAGAAGGCTTAGATGAAAATGCGGTGCTTAATCAAGAGGCCATCACACGTGGCGTGAATTGCTTAGCCTTATTTGCTGAACGTTTACAAGGTTTTCCTATGGAAAACGTCAATGTAGTTGGCACTTATACGTTACGAAGAGCTGTGAATAATGACGAATTTTTACGTCAAGCAGCCAAAGTTTTCCCCTATCCCATTAATATTATTAGTGGGCAAACGGAAGCTAAAACCATCTACGCTGGCGTATGCCATACTCAGCCAGAAAAAGGCAGAAAGCTTGTTATAGATATTGGTGGTGGCTCGACAGAAATGATCATCGGCGATGATTTCACGCCGCTTATAGCTGAAAGCCGACATATGGGATGCGTGAGTTTTGCGACTCAATTTTTTACCGATGGCATCATTTCCCCAGAAAACTTTCAACGTGCGCGCCAAAGTGCGGTCAATAAAATCGAAGATTTAGGCCTTGAATATCGCAAATTAGGTTGGCAATCTGTGCTCGGCTCATCGGGGACGATTAAAACTGTTGCGCAAGTCATTACGACTAATCTCGATCCAAATGGAACCATTACAGCCGAGCGATTAAATGCTCTAATTGAACAAACACTACAAGCCAAGCATTTTACCGAGCTAAATATTAACGGTTTAAACCAAGACCGTGTGGATGTTTTTGTACCCGGTTTAGCGATTTTAAGTGCAGTGTTTGACGTTTTTCATATTCAACAAATGCACTATTCTGACGGTGCATTGCGCGAAGGCGTCATTTATAGCCTAGAAAAAAACTTCCAAGTTGCAGATATTCGAGCGCGCACCGCTTGAGGGTTAAGTGAGCAATTCAATATTGACCAAGCTCAAGCTCATCGCGTTGCGGATAGTGCTAATTTACTCAGTGCGCAATATTTATGGGAGAAAAATTTAGGGCAAGCTAAATACTTGCCCTATTTTTATAATTTGACGGTCTGAAATAACGCTTTTATTTCATCCAATGATAATAATCTAAATGAGCCATTTTCTAATCCATTAATAGATAATAAGCCCATACTCACTCTCACTAATCGTAAAGTGGGGAAACCAATATGCGCAGTCATTCTCCGCACTTGGCGGTTGCGCCCTTCACTAATCTTAATTTCTAACCAGCTTGTGGGAATATTTTTCCGTTCTCGGATAGGTGGATTGCGTTCCCATAAATTTGGCTCTGAAATTAACCGCACTTTAGCGGGTTTAGTCACGCCATCTTTAAGTTCTACACCTTTTCTGAGTTGTGCTAAATCGGTTTCTTCAGGGATACCTTCCACTTGCACCCAATAGGTTTTTTCTGTTTTAAATTTGGGATCTGCCAAACGATGTTGTAATTCGCCATGATTGGTTAAAATCAGTAATCCTTCACTGTCTCTATCTAATCGACCTGCCGCATAAACATTTGGAATTGAAATAAAATCTTTTAAGGTAGCACGCCCTTGTTCGTCGGTAAATTGCGTGAGCACATCAAAAGGTTTATTGAATAATACAACTTTGGTTTCATCCAACGACAGCGTTTTGGGTTTTAATTTTGGCTTAAAAGTGCGGTGAAAATTAACCGCACTTTTTCCTTTAGACGGCAATTTCCCCACTGAAAAATTTTTCTTCATTAACTTATGATTTCTATTTTGAAAGACTTGCAACATCATAGCAAAACTTCAGGCTGTAGTAATGATGATTACTTGAGTGAACTTGAAAAATTAAAAAGGCTAAGCCAGTAAAAACTGAGCTTAGCCCCAAACTAAATTATATTTAAATTGGTTTTTTTAATGGAAAATTATTTACCATCCCAAGCTTGTACTGCATCTAAACGAGCTTTGATTTGGCCTTGTGTATCTTTTTTGAAATACCCTTCAGCTAAACCGCCTTCCCAGCCACCGTAGTTTGCGTTAGGTAACATGATGAAAGTTTTACCAAATTTGCCTTGGTTTTGATCAACGAATGCACGGCGGTCAGCGTTTAATTTGCCATATACGGTATTACCGAAGTCATCTAAGTTATCGCCTACATAAAGTACGATTTCATAGCCTTGTTTTTCAATTTCTGCAAAACGAGCCGCTTTAGCTGATTTGTCTTTTTTTAAATAAAATGCAGATTCTTCCACGCCATTGAAACCTAAGCGTTTCATATCATCGATAGTGCCTGCTTTTTCAGTGCTGTCTTTGCGGTTTGTTACGTAGAACACTTTACCTTTGTGGCTGTTTACATAATTATTAAATTCTACCGCACCCGGAACGGCACGAGATTGACGTGCGTCTACCCAACGAGTCCAATCTTTACCATCGAATGGTTTGTTATTTTGAACTTGCCAGCCAGCATAAGGGCTGTTGTCTAACATAGTTTCATCTAAATCAGCCACAACCGCTTTTTTCTTACCTTTTGCCACTTTTGCGTGATCAAATGCAACTTTTGCCGCATTGTACGCTTGATAAGCTAATGCTTTATATTCGCCAGAATCTTGCATCCAGTTTAATCCAAGCACCGCTTGTTGTTGTAATTGCATATTTGCATGTTCTTCTGATTTCATTTGGTGTGAACCACAGCCAGCTAAAACAAAAGCAGAAAGAGCCGCAAGTGCGGTCATTTTTAACGTTGTTTTCATATTATGTTCCTATTCATTAAGGATATAGTAAGTCTTTCTGAAAAACACTTTTCAATTGAAAAGTGTTTTTCATCATAGATGGCATTAATAACCGTAAATAAACTTACCTACGGTTATAATAGAAATTATTTTATTCCTTTTAAGAATTCCACGCAAGTATCTGGGAAATCAGTAAATACACCTGTTGCCCCTGATTTATTCAATAAGGCATAATACATTTGATTTACGTCTGTGAAAAACGCAGGCAGTGCATCTTTACGCACGGTGTAAGGATGCACTTCCACATTATATTGTGCAAGTTCTTTTACCAACGGAGTGTACACAATATTATCAGGTTTGACGAGGGTGGATTTGATTACGTTATATCTGAATGTCAAACCTGTAAATGGCAAATTGATATGTCATCTAACGTGACTTGCATCCATCCATTGACGTTATTGTGTATGTCGATGGATGCTTAAATAAGAAAAATGCATGTTGTAATTAACGTGCATTTTTATGATTAATTTTATCTATGAAAAAACCGACTTTATATTGACAAAGTCGGTTTTTAATTCAGTTCAATTTAACATTAACCTGCGACTGCGATACGTTTCATATCTGTCATATAACCACGTAATTCTTGACCGATTAATTCAACAGGGTGGTTGCGAATTGCATCGTTTACATCGCGTAAGGTAATGTTATCGACTTCCACTGCTGGAGTTGGCTCGCCCAAATCGCCTTTTTGAAGGTTAGGGATAATTTCTTTTGCAAGAATTGGGGTCGCTACGTTAGAGAATAAGTAGTTACCATATTCTGCGGTATCAGAAATTACCACGTTCATTTCGTATAAGCGTTTACGTGCGATAGTGTTCGCAATTAATGGCAATTCGTGAAGTGATTCGTAGTAAGCTGATTCTTCATAAATACCGCTTGCAACCATCGCATCAAAGGCTAATTCTACACCAGCTTTAACCATTGCGATCATTAATACGCCGTTATCAAAATATTCTTGTTCGCTAATTTTGCCATCATATTTTGGCGCATTTTCAAAGGCTGTTTTACCTGTTGCTTCACGCCATGCGAATAAATCTTTGTCGCCATTTGCCCAGTCTGCCATCATTGTTGCAGAGAAGTGACCGCTAATGATGTCATCCATATGTTTGTAATATAAGAAACCAAGGCTTTCTTTGATTTGTTCAGCTAGTTCAAATGCACGTAATTTTGCACTGTTTGATAGGCGATCCATCATTAATGTGATGCCGCCTTGTTTTAATGCCTCGGTAATGGTTTCCCAACCGTATTGGATTAATTTACCTGCGTATGCTGGATCTTTACCATCTGCCACTAATTTGTCATAACATACGATAGAACCTGCTTGTAACATACCGCAAAGGATAGTTTGCTCACCCATTAAGTCAGATTTTACTTCTGCCACGAATGAAGATTCTAAAACACCCGCTTTATGACCGCCAGTTGCAGCAGCCCATGCTTTTGCGATCGCCATGCCTTCGCCTTTCGGGTCATTTTCAGGATGAACTGCGATTAATGTTGGCACACCGAAACCACGTTTGTATTCTTCACGTACTTCAGTACCTGGACATTTTGGCGCAACCATCACAACCGTAATATCTTTACGGATTTCTTCGCCAACTTCAACAATATTGAATCCGTGTGAATAACCAAATGCAGAGTCTTTTTTCATTAAAGGCATGACATCGGCAACTACTTTAGAGTGTTGTTTGTCTGGTGTTAAGTTTACGACTAAATCTGCAGTTGGGATTAATTCTTCATAAGTACCCACTTTAAAACCATTTTCAGTTGCACGTTGGAATGACGCACGTTTTTCTGCAATCGCTTCAGGGCGTAAGGCATAGCTAATATCTAAGCCAGAATCACGCATATTCAAACCTTGGTTTAAACCTTGCGCACCACAGCCTACGATAACGATTTTTTTACCTTTTAAGAAGTTTGCTTCATCTGCAAATTCTTCGCGATCCATAAAACGACAACGACCTAATTGGTCTAATTTTTGACGTAAATTTAATGTGTTGAAATAGTTAGCCATTTTGTTGTCCTTAATTGTATAAGGTTGATAATTGTATGATGTTGTGTTTGCATATTTTTTTGTTGTGGGTTGATTATAGGATTTTTTGTTGTTGCGTAAAGTGATATTATAGGAATGTAATGTTGCGATTTGTGCAATTATTTTGTTTTTTTGTGAATTAGCATCGTATTTCGCTCGATGAGCGACCTACTTTCTTTTACTCGTGTAAAAGAAAGTAGGCAAAGAAAACACGCCCCAATTAAATCGCTGTTCTTTGCTTTGTTTCAATTTTCTTAACGGCAATTTGCTGAACTCGCTACGCTCAAACAGACGCAAATTGCCTGAAAATTGAAAATCGCAAAGGCGATTTATATGGGGCATAATTTACCTTAGTGTTATTTAAAAAGTGCGGTTAGTTTTGCATTCGTTTTTAAATTTAAGAAAGAACAAAATGGGTTCCCTTCTTTGCCGCCTGAAAAATTGGAAATTTGTAGGAAATTTTCGTCTGTTTGAGCGTAGCGAGTTCAGCAAATTTCCGTTAAGCAAATTTCCAATTTTTCAGGAAATAAGGCAAAGTAGGGCGTGTTTTCTTTTTGCCTACTTTTGCTTTGCACGAGCAAAGAAAAAGTAGGTCGCCATCGGCGAAACCCGATATTAAATAAAAGAAGAAATTATGGAATTTACCGACCTACAAATATTCATCCACCTCAGTGATACAAAAAACTTCACCAAAACCGCCACCCAAAACCACATGTCTCCCTCTACCCTTTCCCGTCAAATTCAACGGTTGGAAGACGAGTTAGGAAAGATACTTTTTATTCGTGATAATCGCCAAGTCAAACTTACTGAATATGGCGAGAAATTTTTACAATTTGCTAAAACAGAATGGCAAAACTGGCAACAATTTAAACAACAACTGAAAGATGAATCCGATGAACTTTGCGGTGAAATTAAACTTTTTTGTTCTGTAACCGCATCTTATAGCCATCTTCCTCACGTACTTAAAGAATTTCGCCAGCGTTATCCTAAAGTGGAAATTCAACTGACTACGGGTGATCCAGCGTTAGCACTAGAATTAATTCAAGCGCAACAAGTCGATCTCGCGCTTGCGGGGAAACCAAATAATCTGCCCTCTAGTGTAGTGTTTCATAAAATAGATGATATTAGTTTGTCCCTAATTGCCCCGCGAGTGGCTTGTTTGGCGACACAATTATTGCAAGAAAAACCTATTGATTGGCAGCAAATGCCTTTTATTTTCCCTGTTGAAGGGCATGCTCGGCAGCGAATTGAACAATGGTTAAGGGAGAAACAAATTAAACACCCGAAAATTTATGCTACTGTTGCGGGACACGAAGGAATTGTGCCAATGGTGGGATTAGGATTTGGATTAGCAATGTTGCCTGATGCAGTAATTGACAGCAGCCCAATGAATAACCAAATTTCCAGACTTAATCTTGATAAACCTATTGAGCCTTTTGAATTAGGTATTTGCACCCAAAAAAGAAATCTCGAACAGCCCCTAGTCCGTGCATTTTGGGCGATGTTAGAATAGAATAAATAATGGTTTAAAATAAGGATTTCTTATGTTTAAAGGTATTCTCGTTTCATTATTAGCCTCGTTTTTATTTGGCTATATGTATTATTTTTCTACGTTACTAAAACCTTTGAGTGGCACAGATATTTTCGGTTATCGGATGATATTTACTTTTCCTTTTGTCCTGTTGTCCGTCACATTATTTAAACAAAAAGCAGCTTTAATTGAACGTTTAAAACGCATTCAAAAACGACCGCACTTAGCATTGTCATATTTACTTTGCGGATTATTAATGGGTTTTCAAATGTGGCTTTTTCTTTGGGCACCGAATAATGGCAGTTCATTAAGTGTATCTTTTGGTTATTTACTTTTACCAATTGTAATGGTGGCGGCAGGTCGCGTGTTTTTTAAAGAACGCATTTCAACATTCAAATTTATTGCCGTTATCATTGCAACATTAGGCGTAATTTCTAATATTGTGCTAAAAGGCGGTCTTTCTTGGGAAGCCATTGTTATCTGTTTAGGTTACACCGCATATTTTTCTATCCGAAAAGCATTAAAAAATACCGATCTTGCCTCCTTTTGTTTAGAAATGTTAAGCCTTATGCCTGTCAGTATTTATTTTGCTTTACAAACAGATTTCGCGACAGTACAGCAAACCAATCCATTTATTTGGGGGCTGCTTGTCTTACTAGGATTAATCAGCGGTACTGCGTTAATTGCCTATGTAATAGCCAGTAATATGCTTCCTATGAATTTACTCGGTCTGCTTGGTTATGTTGAAACTATTATGATGCTATGCGTATCATTTTTGATCGGAGAACAAATTGATAGCGAAAGCTACCCACTTTTTATTTGTTTAGTTATCGCGATGATTCTTGTTATGGTTGATGGCGTTTACAAACAACACGCAAAAGGAAGTTTATAAATGTCATTTAAAGAAATTACGCCACAACAAGCTTGGGAAATGGTTCAACAAGGGGCTGTGTTAGCCGATATTCGCGATGATGCTCGATTTACCTACTCGCATCCTAAAGGTGCTTTTCATTTAACAAACCAAAGTTTTTTGCAATTTGAAGAACTAACAGATTTTGATTCGCCTATTATTGTGAGTTGTTATCACGGCGTGAGCAGTCGAAATGTAGCGACTTTTCTCGTGGAACAAGGCTATAAAAATGTATTTAGTATGATTGGCGGATTTGATGGATGGTGCAGAGCAGAATTGCCGATTGATACCGCTTACTAACCCATTCATCAAAAATATATAAGATATAAAAAAGTGCGGTAAAAATTTACCGCACTTTTGTTGTTATTCTAATTAACTGAAAATTAGTTTTTCGCTGCAGCTGCTGCTTTAACAATTACTGCAAATGCAGGGGCTTTTAATGATGCGCCACCCACTAATGCGCCATCGATGTCTGGCTGAATAAATAATTCAGCGGCATTTGCATCATTTACAGAACCGCCGTATTGAATAATTACTTGCTCTGCCACGGCTTGTGATTTCGCCGCGATGTGGCCGCGGATAAATGCGTGAACTGCTTGCGCTTGTGCTGGAGTTGCAGATTTACCCGTGCCAATTGCCCAGATTGGTTCGTATGCGATCACTGCACCGTTGAATGCTTCTACGCCTAATGCATTGATGACTGCATCAATTTGACGCGCACATACTTCTTCAGTTTTGCCTGCTTCATTTTCTGCTTCAGATTCACCAATACATAATACTGGCACTAAACCAGCTTCTTTTAATGCACCAAATTTTTTCGCCACAAATTCGTCGCTTTCTTTATGATAAGTGCGGCGTTCAGAGTGGCCAATAATGATGTATTTTGCACCAAAATCTTTTAACATTTCGCTAGAAATATCACCAGTAAATGCACCTTTCACATTGATATCTACGTTTTGTGCACCTAATTGAATCACACTTTTACCGCCACAGCTGCAACCACAACCAGAAAGTGCTGCTTCAGCCGTACCTAAATACATAACGGGGGGGGCAATTGCTACATCACAACCTGTTACATCATGTAATTCCGCTTTTAATCCCTCGATTAATTCTTTCGTGAATGCTTTGCTACCGTTTAATTTCCAGTTACCCATAACTAAAGGACGACGTGCCATTTTTGTTTCTCCATAGTTGATAAAATTAACTTGCTTACTATACCAAAATTTCGCTCCTATTCTTTGCAGAAGATCATAAAATTAAAAAAATTCTCACAGAAAGATGATTATCTTGAGCTAAAAAGCTACAATTACCTGTATGGAACCAATAAAAAATAACCAATTATGAAACTTTTCAAAGCTGAACAATGGAATATTGAAGTGCTTCTTCCTCTTTTTGAAGCCTATCGCCAAGCCTATGGGCAAGCAGAAAATCCAGAACGTACCTTGGCTTTTTTAACCAATCGTATGCGTTTTAATGAAAGCCTGTTTTTTATTGCGGTGGATGAAAATGAAAAGGCTATTGGCTTTGTGCAGCTTTTCCCTCGCCTTTCTTCTTTACAATTGCAACGTTATTGGCAAATCACCGATATTTTTGTGTTGGAACATGCTCAACAAACAGAAATTTATGCGGCGTTGATTTCTAAAGCAAAAGACTTTGTGCATTTTACGCAATCCAATCGTTTAGTGGCAGAATTAGCGCAAAATCAATATTCACTGTTGGAATCGGAAGGGTTTAAATTAAACCCGAAAGAACGTTTATTTGAATTGAGTTTGTCATGCTAACAGCGTTAAATCGTTATTGGGATTATTTGCGGATTGAACGCCAAATGAGTCCTCACACAATCACTAATTATCAACATCAGCTTGATGCCACCATCAAAATCTTAGCGCAACAAGATATTTATGCTTGGGCGCAGGTAACACCGAGTGTGGTGCGCTTTATTTTAGCGGAAAGCAAAAAACAAGGCTTAAAAGAAAAAAGCTTGGCTTTGCGTTTATCCGCATTACGTCGATTTCTCAGTTTTTTAGTGCAACAAGGCGAATTAAAAGTAAATCCTGCCACAGGCATTTCTGCACCGAAACAAGGCAGGCATTTACCGAAAAATATGGATGGCGAGCAAATTCAACAATTGCTTGCAAACGATAGCAAAGAACCTATTGATATTCGTGATCGTGCTATTTTGGAATTAATGTATAGTTCAGGTTTGCGTTTATCTGAATTACAAGGTTTAGATTTAAACAGCATTAATACCCGTGTGCGGGAAGTGCGTGTTATCGGGAAAGGTAACAAAGAACGAGTTGTGCCGTTTGGACGTTATGCTTCGCATGCTATTCAAGAATGGTTAAAAGTGCGGGCATTATTTAACCCAAAAGATGAGGCATTATTTGTTAGCCAGCTTGGAAATCGTATTTCTCATCGAGCCATTCAAAAACGTTTGGAAACTTGGGGTATTCGTCAAGGCTTAAATAGCCATCTTAATCCGCACAAATTACGTCATTCTTTTGCGACGCATATGTTGGAAGCAAGTTCTGATTTACGCGCCGTGCAAGAATTGCTTGGGCATAGCAACCTTTCCACCACGCAAATTTATACTCACTTAAATTTCCAACATCTAGCAGAAGTGTACGATCAGGCGCACCCAAGAGCGAAACGAAAAAAATAAAAGAGCGGTTAAAACAAAAAAAATTTTAACCGCACTTTTAATTAATATTAGATTACTTCGCAGGAATATCGGCAAGTACTCTTGTCAATAAATCCCAATAGGTTTGTACTGTTGCGATTTCCACTTTTTCATCTGGTGAGTGAGCATTTCGGATTGTTGGCCCAACAGAAATCATTTCAATGTTTGGATAATGTTCTTTTAAAAGACCACATTCTAATCCTGCATGAATGACTTTCACTACAGGTTGCTCGCCTAGCACTTCAGCATAATGTTTACGAGTAACGTCTAAGATAGTTGAGTCATTTACCGGTTGCCAGCCCGGATAAGGTGCAGAAAACTCGACTTTTGCATTTGCTAAGATTGCAAGTGAGCTAAGCATTTCAGTTACGTAATATTTACCGCTTTCAATTAATGAACGAACTAAAATGGTGCTTTTTACAACATTACCTTCTGTTTTCAATACGCCAACGCTTAATGAACTTTCTACGACATTTTTAACTACATCACTATTGCGGATAACGCCGTTTGGCAATACGTTGAGGGCGTTAATAACCGTTTGAGTGCTTTGTGCTGTGAATACGGTAGGGGCTTTTTCTGCGGATTCTACAAAAAGTGTGAAATTAGGTTCTGCAATTGCTAATTCTTCTTTAAGCACAACCGCCAGATTTTCTACCGCACTTTCTATGGTTTTTACATCGCCATTAAAGGCTAACACAGCTGCTGCTTCTCGAGGAATTGCATTACGAATTGAGCCACCACGAATTTCAGAGAGAGCAAAGTGCGGTTGATTTTGAGAGAGTTTTGCTAATACTCGCGCTAACACTTTGATTGCATTTGCGCGCCCTGTATGGATATCGCCGCCAGAGTGACCGCCACGTAAACCTTTAAGGGTGATTTGTACGCTGTGCTCAAACGTATTGGTTTCATATTGAACGGGAATTTCAAAGTTTGCGTTAATCCCGCCCGCACAACCAATGTAAATTTCGCCAATTTCTTCGGTATCTGTATTGATTAAAATTTCAGATTGTAACCAGTTATGACGTAAGCCTTTTGCACCATCCATGCCTGTTTCTTCTGTCATTGTTAAAAGCACTTCAAGAGGTGGATGGGCTAAATCATTGCTTTCTAACACCGCTAAAGTAGAGGCTAAACCGATACCATTGTCAGCTCCTAATGTGGTACCTCGTGCTTTTACCCATTCTCCATCGATATAAGGTTGAATTGGATCTTTGGTAAAATCATGTGGGTTGCCTTCATTAGCCTGTGGCACCATATCTAAGTGCGCTTGTAGCACAACAGGTGTGTGATTTTCCATTCCTTTTGTTGCAGGTTTACGAATGAGGACATTACCTACTTCATCGCGTTCAACAAAAAAATGCTTTTCTTTTGCCCAATTTACAATAAAGTTAGCTAACGTATCTTCATAATGAGAAGGATGAGGGATTGCACAAATTTGATCGAACCATTTCCATAACAGTGAAGGTTGAAGTGTTGTAATTTCAGACATAATTGCTCCTTTTTACTGAAAATATTTACGAAATAATAGCATAAAACGCCATTTCGGGTTATCCTTACGCAATTTTTTATTTCTCGATAAATTTAAACTAAGGTGCAATTATGAGCGAAAAATATGTGGTAACTTGGGATATGTTTCAAATGCATGCCCGTAGATTATCAGAACGTTTACTTCCTGCTTCCCAATGGAAAGGTATTATTGCGGTGAGTCGCGGTGGTTTGTTTCCAGCGGCTGTATTGGCTAGAGAATTGGGTCTTCGTCATATTGAAACCGTTTGTATCGCAAGTTATCACGATCATAACAATCAAGGTGAATTACAAGTTCTTCATGCTGCCCAAGTGCCAAATGGCGGCGAAGGATTTATCGTGGTAGATGATTTAGTTGATACGGGTAATACTGCGCGTGCCATTCGTCAAATGTACCCTAATGCAAAATTTGTTACTGTATTTGCAAAACCTGCAGGTGCGGAATTAGTGGATGATTACGTAATTGATATTCCACAAAATACTTGGATTGAGCAACCTTGGGATTTAGGTTTAACCTTTGTTCCACCTCTCTCTAGAAAATAATTTTTACACAAAAAAGTGCGGTTAAAATAAAAGAATTTTTAACCGCACTTTCTTTCATTTTATCGTTTTTCCTAATTTTTCACGGTAAACTGGTTAAAATTTTACTCACAACAAATATCCGTATGCGACTTCTTATTTTAATCCTTCTTTCAGTATTAGTATTGTTTCAATATGATTTTTGGTTTGGCAGTAACGGTTTTTTAGATTATCGTCAAAATGCTGAGAAAATTAAGGAAAATCAAGCAGAAAATGAAAAGCTATCTCAACGTAATCAGCGTATTAATGCAGAAATTCAAGGATTAACAAAAGGTTTTGAAGCGATCGAAGAACGCGCACGAATGCAACATGGCTTAGTGAAAGAAAATGAAGTGTTCTATCATATTGTAAAAGAGAGTAAATAATGGCTCGTTCAATTATTGCGGTCTTGCCTTCGGCTGGTGTTGGTTCACGGATGCAAGCGGATAAACCTAAACAATATTTAACGCTGCTTGGCAAAACACTGCTTGAACATACACTCGATGTGATGCTTTCTTATCCTGCCGTATCTAAAATTATTTTGGCTGTAAGCAAAGATGATCCTTATATTTCTACACTATCGCTCGATCCTAAAATTCAGTTAGTGGAAGGTGGCACAACGCGAGCTGAATCTGTCTTAAATGGTTTAAATGCAATTGCGGAAAAAAATGCCTGGGTGCTTGTTCATGATGCTGCTCGCCCTTGTTTACAACATGCTGATATTGATAAATTGTTAGCTATTGAAGATAAACAAGGTGCGATTTTGGCAATCCCAGTAACAGATACGATTAAACGAGCGGACAATCAGCAATGTATTGTAAAAACAGAAGATCGTAGCCAGCTTTGGCAAGCAATGACACCGCAGTTTTTCCCAGTAGATATATTAAGAGATGCGCTTTCCACAGGAATTCAACAAGGTGCGAATATAACAGATGAAGCATCAGCGATAGAACTTGCTGGATTTCGACCGCACTTAGTGGCTGGACGTAGCGATAATTTAAAAGTGACTCGTCCAGAAGATTTAGCATTAGCAGAATTTTATTTAACAAGGAATAAATTATGATCAGAATTGGACACGGCTTTGATGTTCACGCTTTTGGCGAAGATCGTCCATTAATTATTGGTGGTGTAGAAGTGCCTTATCATACGGGCTTTATTGCGCACTCAGATGGCGATGTGGCATTACACGCATTAACTGATGCAATCTTAGGGGCTGCGGCTTTAGGCGATATTGGAAAACTTTTCCCCGATACCGATATGCAATATAAAAATGCGGATAGTCGAGGCTTACTGCGTGAAGCGTTTCGTCAAGTACAAGAAAAGGGATATAAAATTGGTAATGTTGATATTACCATCATCGCTCAAGCACCTAAAATGCGCCCACATATTGATGCAATGCGTGCCAAAATAGCTGAAGATCTCCAATGCGATATTGAGCAAGTTAATGTAAAAGCAACGACTACCGAAAAATTAGGCTTTACAGGAAGACAAGAGGGGATTGCTTGTGAAGCCGTTGCTCTTTTAATCCGACAATAATTTACTATTCTTATATTCTTAAAAGTGCGGTGCAATTTGAAAAGAATTTCATCGCATTTTTATTAGTGAAATAATAAGCGATTGCTCGTTATTATTAAGTGACCATTGGTGAAAGGAAACGCCCATTTATGGGTGAGGGAGCAATAGAGGGCTTCAGTCCGCCTTTTTGCTTACCAACCTTGTTGAATATATGGTTCATTATTAATTGATGGAATTTATACGTTTTAACAAGAATATTCCATTCACTAAACCATTTAATAAACAAATGTAAAACAGCGAGCTTATTACCAAATTAGATTTTCTTGTTATACATTTAACCAAAACGTCACAGGCCCATCATTTGTTAAGCTCACTTGCATATCCGCTGCAAATTGCCCTGTTGAAACAGGTAATTTCTCACCGCACTTTTGGATAAAATATTCATATAATTCATTAGCCAATGCTGGGGACGCACCTTTTGAAAAACTCGGGCGTAAACCTTTTTGTGTATCCGCCGCTAATGTAAATTGCGAAACGATAAGTAATTCCCCTTGTACTTTTTGAACATTTAAATTCATTTTGTCATTTTCATCACTGAAAATTCGATAATTAAGCACTTTTTCAGCAAGTTTATCCGCTTTTTCTTGGTTATCTTCTTTTTCTACACCAAGTAAAACCAATAAACCTTTTCCGATTTGCCCTATTGTTTCGCCATTTACATCCACTTTTGCTTGAGACACACGCTGAATTAGGGCAATCATTTTAATCCCTCAATAAAACTCGGTAACCATTCTTCAGCATAACTTTCTTGATCATCCACGTTTAACACGTCAATTTTTAAAGTCTCACAAATTTTGACCGCACTTTTTGCTTGAAGTGTTTGCTCCACTTGTTCCGCAGCATAGCAGAAAGTATCATAATCAGAATTACCTAACCCAACGACCCCAAAACAAACATCTGAAAAATCCTTTTGGCTATTCGCTAATTCATCAAATAGAGGTTTTAAATTGTCTGGTAATTCGCCTGCACCGTGCGTTGAAGTGACAATCAGCCAAATTTTCTCGTTTTCAATGTCAGATAAATTTGGTCCGTGAAAAAGTGCGGTGGAAAAACCTTGAGTTTCTAAAACATCGTTTAAATGCTCGGCAACATATTCCGCCCCGCCTAAAGTGCTGCCTGAAAGAATACAAATGTGCATTTTATTATCCTATATTTATTTTCTTCTCAAAGAGAAAAGAAAATTATTGAAATGATTAAAATAAAAAGGCTTAGAAAATCTAAGCCTTTTATTACGATTAAACGTTATCAAACTTACCAAGTAATGAACGAATATGCTCTTGCCAGTTACGATGTTCGTTTTTCAGCTGTTCATTTTCAGTTTGTAAGTTTTCGATATTTCTTTGAGATTCTGCGTTTTTCTCTTTTAATTCTTCAACTTCTAATTGAAGTAATTGGATAGTTTCTACCGCTTGTTTAATTTTTTCTTCAAGTTGGTCTAAAATTTCTAAAGACATAATGATTTCCTTTTAAATATGGGTAAGTTTAGGGGTATTTTACCCAGTAAATTTACCTTTTTAAAGCATTGAATAAAAATTTATTATGCAAACGATTACTCAGTGATAGAATGATGCTATTTTTACCATAATCTTGAAAAATAAGCAGAAGGAGAATAATAATGAATCGAGCATTAGCCATTGAATTTTCACGAGTAACAGAAGCCGCCGCTCTAGCAGCTTACACGTGGCTTGGTCGAGGAAATAAAAATGCGGCAGACGATGCAGCGGTAAAAGCGATGCGTTATATGCTGAATTTGATTCATATGGACGCTGAAATCGTTATAGGAGAGGGCGAAATTGATGAAGCCCCAATGCTTTATGTTGGCGAAAAAGTCGGTTCTGGCTTAGGGGAATTAGTTTCTATCGCAGTAGATCCTATTGATGGTACACGTATGACCGCAATGGGGCAATCTAATGCTATTTCTGTCTTGGCTGCAGGTGGCAAAAATACCTTTTTAAAAGCACCTGATATGTATATGGAAAAATTAGTGGTGGGTTCAAATGTAAAAGGCATCATTGATTTAAATTTACCACTGGAACAAAATCTTCGCCGCATCGCATCTAAGCTAGGAAAATCCCTTTCTGACCTTACCGTAATGGTATTAGCAAAACCACGTCACGATGCCGTAATTAAACAAATACATAACTTGGGCGCGAAAGTATTGGCAATTCCTGATGGCGATGTGGCAGGTTCCGTATTGTGTTGTTTACCTGATGCTGAAGTCGATCTTCTTTATGGAATTGGTGGTGCGCCAGAAGGCGTGGCAGCTGCTGCAGCCATTCGAGCATTAGGTGGCGATATGCAAGCTCGTTTAATCCCACGCAATGAAGTAAAAGGCGACACCGAAGAAAATAAAAAAATTGCAGCTAATGAGATTCAACGCTGTGCAGCACTGGGCATAAAAGTGAATGAAGTGTTAAAACTTGAAGATCTCGTGCGTGATGACAATCTTGTATTTACTGCAACAGGCATTACCAATGGCGATTTGCTTAAAGGTATCTCCCGCAAAGGCAATTTAGCCAGTACTGAAACCATTTTAATTCGAGGAAAGTCCCGCACAATTCGTAAAATTCAATCTATTCATTATTTGGATGACCTTTATAAAATTTTGAATATTTAGTATTAGAAACAAAAAAATCGCACCTTTAACAGTGCGATTTTTTCTTATATTAATTTAGGACATTCTGCCGTTTTCTATGCCAATTACCTGATCGCAAATTGCCATGGTAGATTGACGATGGCTGACGAGAATAATCAATTTTTCAGCCTTAACATCGAGTAATGATTTCAAAATCATTGCTTCGTTTAAGCTATCCAAATTACTGGTTGGCTCATCAAGCAAGATAATCGGTGCATTATGCAAGAATGCTCGGGCAATACCGATACGTTGTTTTTCTCCGTCAGAAAGATTGCCACCCAATTCGGTCATTTTTGTTTGATAGCCTTGTGGCAAACTCAAAATAAAATCGTGAATTGAGGCTTTCTTCGCCGCTTCCATAATTTCTTCTAAGGTTGTATCACGGCGAGCAAGGCGAATATTTTCCTCAATGGTTTCGTTGAAAATATAGGTTTGCTGAGTAATGTACGCCATATTGTCACGCAAACTGCAAGTGTTGATATTCGGTAAGGTTTCGCCGTTAATTTTAATGCTACCTGATTTTGGATCGTAAAAACGCATAAGCAATTTCAACAAGGTACTTTTACCGCTACCACTTCTGCCGTGAATACCTAATATTTCCCCTTTTTTCACAGATAAGCTGACATCCGATAAAATTTGTTCTTCGCCGTAAGCGAAGTTTACATTCTCGACATCAATGCGAGAAACATCTTTTAAATCTACCGCACTTTCTACATCTTTTAACTCTGGCTCTTCCGCTAATAAACTTAATACTCGTTCGCCAGAAGCCAAAGTTTGTAACAAGTTGCTTGAGAGGTTACTTAAGGCGATAACTGGCCCGTAGCTCGACATCAATAAAATCACGCCGATTAAAAAGGCAGCGAAATCAATTTTATCTAAGCTAAATAAAATTAAGCCAGTAAACAGCATAATAATGTTGAAAACAGATACTGCCACTTCAGTATAAACACGAACTTTCGCTTCTTGGTCTTTGATACGCTCAAACGCCGTATCGATTTTTTGGCTGCGTTGTTGAATTTCATCTAAGCGTTGTTTTGCATAACCAAAAAGCTGAATTTCTTTCATACCACGCACGCTGTCGAGGAAGAAATCATTCATTTCGCCGACTAATTCACGATAACGTCTGCCATCTTCACGTGCCAATTTGGTGGTAATAATCGGTAGGATTACGCCCACTGTTAAATACGCCGCCAATGCCACAAGCACAAACCAACCTGAAAGATGAGCAAAAACCAACAATAAAATCGCAGAGGTAAAGAACGCGATCATAATTGGTGCAATGGTATGTGCATAAAATACTTCAAGCAATTCAATATCATTGGTTACTAATGACACTAATTGCCCTGCTTGTTTATCTTGCAACTTCACAAAAGCCAAACGACGCAAAGAAGAAAACACTTTGTCACGCAATAATGCGAGTAATTTAAAAGCAATATAATGCCCTGACATTTGCTCTAAATAACGCAATACGCCACGAGCCACCGCCAACACGATAAGTGCGGTCAAAATGCCAGAGAAACTTAAATGAGTGTCAAAGTTTAAGAGATTCACTAACCCCATCGCACCCAGCACCATAATAAAGATGGCAGCAAGGAAACCGAGCGTTCCCATAGTAATGGTAAACGCCATAATGTGCGCCAGTGGAGTCACTAATTTCAACAAATGCCCCATTACAACAAAACCATTTTTACGCATTTGCCACCTCTCTAATTTGTTCTAAATCTTTTTGTTGTTGGAACATTTCAGCATACGCACCTTGTTTTGCCATTAAGCTTTCGTGTGTGCCTTGCTCAATCAATTTGCCTTGGTCAAGTACGTTAATACAGTCCGCATTTACCGCATTTGCCAAACGATGGGAAATCATCACAATGGTTTTTTGTTGTTTAAATTGTTGAATGAACTGCAAAATAATTTCTTCGCTTTCCACATCAATATTACTGGTCGCTTCATCAAAAATATAAAGCTCCGCATTGTGCAATAAAGCACGCGCTAAGGCTAAACGTTGAATTTGACCGCCCGATAAATTCGCACCTCGGCTTAATAGCTGCATATCTAAGCCGCCATTTTCGCGTACAAATTGGGCGAGATTCACTTGTTCTAAACAAGCATAAATTTGCTCGTCTGTTGCATCAATTTTCGCCATCGTCATATTTTCACGCAGTGTGCCTTTAAACACATAACTGCTGTGGCTTACTAATGATACTTTTTGATAGAAAGAAGTGCGGTCAATATTGAGGGCGTTTTGTCCATTAAACAAAATCTCACCTTGTTGCGCTTGATTAAAGCCCATCAACAACGAAACTAAGGTTGATTTACCGCAACCACTTTTACCCACAAATACCGTAAGCTGATTTGGTAAGATACTCAAATCTAAACCTGTAATTGCTGGTTTTTCTTCACTATAAGAAAAATGCAGATCTTTAATTTCCACTTGAACGTTATTTTTTGCTTCAAAATCCACCGCACTTTGTTGGGTTTCCACTGGCGTATCAAGTAATGTAAAGATCTTATCTGAAGCCGCTTTGCCATTCATCGCCACATGGAAGAATGAACCAAGCAAACGAAGGGGAATAAAGAACTCGGAGGAAAGTAGAATAAATAAAATCACGCCTAACACGCTGAGTTGTGCATTTTGGAATTGCAATAGTGCGGTTAAAATCCCGATAGCTGCGCCACCATAAGCGAGTAAATCCATAAGAGAAACAGAGTTAAGCTGCATAGTAAGCACTTTCATGGTAATTTTGCGGAAATGCTCAGCCTCTTTATCCATCGCTTTCGCTTTATAAGCATCATCTTGATAGATTTTTAGCGTAATTAAACCCTGCAAGTTATCTAAAAAACTGCTGCCTAACCCCACATAAATCGACCAATATTTTGCCAAAAGTTTTTTCGCAATTTTATTCACTGCAATGATCGACATTGGGATAAGCGGCACGCAAATCAACAAAATTACGGCTGTTTTAAAGCTGAAAAAAATCAAGAAAACAAAGAGGGTAAGCGGTGCAAGCAAGCTATAAAAAAGCTGCGGCAAATAACGCCCAAAGTAAATTTCAAGCTGTTCCACACCTTCTGATGCCACTTGAATAATGCTTGAGGTGGATTGCTGGTTCACTTGGTTAAGCGGCATAGAAGCCAATTTACGATAGATAAGGCTACGCAATTCATGCTTCACTTTTGTACTGGCAAAATAAGACGCCTGCACCGATTTTTTACCTGCGAAAGCACGCAATGCCAATGCTGCAATCAAAACGATGCCCAAAATGACCGCACTTAACAGGCTCAATTCGTGAAAATAAGCCGCCTGTAAAATATAAGAAAACACAACGGCACTAATAATCCCGCCAACTAACGCCACCCAATTCCACAACACCGTGACGCCAATCCATTTTTTGCTGTCAGCCACCGTGTTAATTAGGCGTTTATCTATCATCATAATGATTACTCCTAAAATAAAAAGAAGTATGCATAGAATTATGCGTACTTAACGTAGAGTGGGCTTCAGCCCACCAAAATATCTTACGATTGTTTGTTGGAGGGCTAAAGCCCACCCTACAACTACTAACGCCACCCAATTCCACAACACCGTGATACCAATCCATTTTTTGCTGTCAGCCACCGTGTTAATTAGGCGTTTATCTATCATCATAATGATTACTCCTAAAATAAAAAGAAGTACGCATAGAAAGAATTATGCGTACTTAATGTAGGGTGGGCTTCAGCCCACCAAAATATCTTACGATTGTTTGTTGGTGGGCTGAAGCCCACCCTACAATTACTAATATCAACAATCAACGGCTCGCATTATAGGAAACAAGCTCGTTTAAATACAGAAAATAATGAGAATAGTTTTTATTTCTTGATTTTGATCAAAAATACACTTTTAGTATTGTGAGAAAATACTTTCTCCTATAATATATTTGAGAATTAGTATTATTTGTTTTTATGGGATTAAATATGGCCAATTTTAGATTAAACGTGCTTGCCTATTCCGTTATGCTTGGGCTAACGGCAGGTATTGCTTATGCTGCCCAACCAACCAACCAACCAACCAACCAACCAACCAACCAACCAACCAACCAACCAACCAACCAACCAACCAACCAACCAACCAACCAACCAACCAACCAACCAACCAACCAAAATAGTAATCTTTCCGAACAACTAGAACAAATAAATGTATCTGGCTCTACCGAAAATACTGATACGAAAGCTCCGCCAAAAATTGCCGAAACTGTAAAAACGGCTAAAACGCTGGAAAGAGAACAAGCAAACAATATTAAAGACATCGTTAAATACGAGACTGGCGTTACTGTTGTTGAAGCTGGGCGTTTTGGGCAAAGCGGTTTTGCCATTCGTGGTGTAGATGAAAATCGTGTAGCGATTAATATTGATGGATTACGTCAAGCTGAAACATTATCTTCTCAAGGCTTTAAAGAGCTTTTTGAGGGTTATGGTAACTTCAATAATACGCGTAATGGTGCAGAAATTGAAACTTTAAAAGAAGTAAATATTACAAAAGGGGCAAATTCAATCAAAAGTGGTAGTGGTTCCTTAGGTGGATCTGTAATTTATAAAACAAAAGATGCGAGGGATTATCTCCTTAACAAGGATTACTATGTAAGTTACAAAAAAGGATACGCTACGGAAAATAATCAATCATTCAATACCCTTACTCTTGCTGGACGTTATAAAAAGTTTGATGTGCTAGTGGTTACAACAAGCAGAAATGGACACGAACTTGAAAACTATGATTACAAAAATGCAGATAGCCTTACTCAAGGTAAAAAAAGAGAAAAAGCAGACCCATACAAAATTGAGCAAGATAGTACATTATTAAAATTATCTTTCAATCCTACTGAAAATCATCGTTTTACCCTTGCAGCAGATTTATATGAACATCGTTCTCGTGGGCAAGATTTATCCTATACACTAAAATATCAACGTAGTGGTAATGAAACCGATGAAGTTGATTCTAGACACACCAATGATAAAACAAAGAGACGTAATATTTCCTTTAGCTATGAAAATTTCTCTCAAACTCCATTTTGGGATACGTTAAAAATTACTTTTTCAAAACAAAAAATAAAAACGAGAGCAAGAACTGACGAATACTGTGATGCCGGTGTAAGATATTGTGAGGGAACTGCAAATCCCACGGGACTAAAATTAACAGATGGGAAAATAACACGTCGAGATGGTTCAGAACTTAAATTTCAAAAAAGTACTAATAACGAAAAATATGATGACTTCAAGAAATTTATTGATATTAATGATCAAGTAATAGAAGATAAACTAACCCTAGGAAACGCCAATGACACTTGGTATGATTGTTCAATATTTGATTGTCAAAATAAAATCAAAGCTTTTAAAGGTAAAACATATTATGGCTATGATGGAAAATTGGAAGAATTTGAACTTGAAAAAAAAGAAATAAATGGCAAAACTTTCGCTAGAATAAATCATAAGAATGATAGGACAATAAAATCTATTCTTCCCTCTTCACCTGGTTATTTAGAACGCCTCTGGCAAGAGCGAGATTTAGACACCAACACCCAACAATTAAATTTAGATTTAACCAAAGACTTCAAAACTTGGCGTGTTGAACATAATCTACAATATGGTAGCTCATATAATACAACGATGAAGCGAATGGTTAATCGTGCTGGTAATGATGCCACTGATGTTCAGTGGTGGGCTGAACGTACTCTAGGCACTAAAACAGACTTTTTTTCCCGCGACCCATCACAAGAAATTCCACGAACCTGTGAAGATTCTTGGAAGGCTCACCTTTGCCCTCGAGTTGATCCTGAATTTTCTTACTTATTACCCATTAAAACAAAAGAAAAATCAGTCTATCTCTTTGATAATTTTGTTATAACTGATTATTTATCTTTTGATTTGGGTTATCGTTATGACAATATCCATTATCAACCAAAATATAAACACGGTATCACACCCAAATTACCCGATGATATTGTGAAAGGATTATTTATTCCATTAGAAAAAAATAATCCTTCTGATGATGATATTAAGAAAAATGTACAACAAAATATTGACTATATCGCCAAACAGAACAAAAAATATAAAGCACATTCTTACAGTTTTGTTTCAACGATTGATCCAACGAGTTTTCTTCGTTTACAACTAAAATATTCAAAAGGTTTTAGAGCACCAACTTCAGATGAAATGTATTTCACCTTTAAACACCCTGATTTCACTATTTTGCCAAATACTAATCTAAAACCAGAGATAGCAAAAACAAAAGAAATTGCTTTTACATTACATAATGATGATTGGGGATTTATTTCCACAAGTCTGTTTAAAACTAACTATAAAAACTTTATCGACCTAATATTTAAAGGAGAAAAAAAGTTTAACGTAGGCGATAGAGGAGGTAGCTTATTACCGTTTTCTCTTTATCAAAATATAAATAGAGATAGTGCGGTAGTAAAAGGAATAGAAATTAATTCAAAAGTATTCCTTGGTAAAATGGCAAAATTTATGGATGGATTTAACCTAAGCTATAAATATACCTATCAAAAAGGAAGAATGGATGGCAATATTCCTATGAATGCAATTCAGCCTAAAACGATGGTGTATGGCTTAGGCTATGATCACCCAAGCCAAAAATTTGGATTTAATTTCTACACTACCCACGTAGCCACTAAAAATCCAGAAGATACTTATGATATTTATGCGAAAGAACGTGGTAAACGTGATACAACCATAAAATGGCGCAGTAAATCTTATACTATTCTAGATTTAATTGGATATGTGCAACCAATTAAAAATTTAACCATAAGAGCTGGCGTATATAATCTTACAAACCGTAAATATATTACTTGGGATTCTGCTCGTTCAATTCGTTCATTTGGAACAAGTAATGTTATAGATCAATCAACAGGACTAGGCATTAACCGTTTCTACGCACCAGGTAGAAATTATAAGATGTCAGTGCAGTTTGAGTTTTAAACCTGTCTAAAATCAAAAGTGCGGTAAATTTTTACCGCACTTTTTCTTAAGAAAGGATCTACCTTTTACTCTCTCTTTCAAAGCTAATGTTCAAACATCGGCATTTGTGCAAAATCTCCTTGAAAATCAACCTCTTTTTGCTATTTTTGCGATCTCGATCGAAAGATTGAAATGACTATCTCGCCAAATTTTTAGTTTCTATTTATGCTTACACATCAAAAATCAATAACTTATTAGTTATTGAAATAAATAAGTAAATAGGATAAATTATGTACGAGATTCTCTTTTACAGAGACCAAAATGACATTGAGCCAGTGAAAGAATATCTGCTATCGCTGGCTCAAAATGAAAGCAAAGATAGTCGAATTAAACTGAATAAAATTCGAGATTATGTAAAATTATTAAGCGAACTCGGGACGTCTGTTGGCAAACCCTATGTGAAACATTTAGACGGTGAAATTTGGGAACTTCGTCCAATTAGGGATCGCATCTTGTTTGCAAGATTAATGGATGGTCGCTTTGTCTTACTACATCAATTTATGAAGAAAACACAAAAAACGCCAAAACGAGAAATCCAAACTGCCCAACAACGCTTAAGTGAATTAAAAGAGAGATTGAAAAATGAATAAAATCAGCCCATTAGGTTCAAATTGGAATGAGTTTGAACAGCAAATTTTCAATGAAGAAGAAATCCGAGAAAGTAATTTGCGTGTAGCCTTAATTAAAGAATTGATTACTTCTCGTCAGCAACTTGGGATTTCCCAAAAACAACTTGAAACCTTAAGCGGTGTGAAGCAACCTATGATTGCACGCATTGAAAAAGGACAAACGAATCCTCAACTTGAAACGTTGTTAAAATTGCTCGCTCCTTTAGGGAAAACCCTGTCAATTGTGCCTCTAAGGGTAAAAAATGCCTAAGATATACCCATTATTTTCATATTGACTTGTTATATTTTCATTAAGTTTTCTCAATAAATAGTTTTTATTGCACCTTATTATACGTGGCTTTTTTGACTAGAAAATCGATAAAATCGGAATAGACTGTTCCGAGAAAAGAAAAAATATTGCAAAATAGCCTCAAATTAAGACCTATGTAGAAAAATGATTATATTTAGTAATCTGTCCTTAAAACGAGGGCAAACGGAGCTTCTCGAAAATGCTTCTGCTACCATTAATCCTAAGCAAAAAGTCGGCTTAGTGGGGAAAAATGGTTGTGGAAAATCTTCGCTTTTTGCCTTATTAAAAAAAGAATTAACGCCAGAGGGGGGCGAGGTAAATTACCCATCAAATTGGCGAGTATCTTGGGTGAATCAAGAAACGCCTGCATTGGATATTTCAGCGATTGATTATGTGATTCAAGGGGATCGTGAATATTGCCGTTTGCAACAAGAGCTTGAACAAGCAAATGAACGCAATGACGGTAACGCCATTGCGCGTATTCACGGGCAATTAGAAATGTTGGATGCGTGGACAATTCAATCTCGTGCCGCTTCGTTATTGAATGGTTTAGGATTTAGTCAAGAAGAAACAACCCAGCCAGTGAGGGCTTTTTCGGGCGGTTGGCGGATGCGTTTGAATTTGGCACAAGCATTGCTTTGTCCGTCAGATTTATTATTACTGGATGAGCCGACCAACCATTTGGATTTGGATGCGGTTATTTGGTTGGAGCGTTGGTTAGTGCAATATCAAGGCACTTTGGTATTAATTTCTCACGACCGTGATTTTCTCGACCCAATTGTGACAAAAATCCTCCATATCGAAAATCAGAAGCTCAACGAATACACGGGCGATTATTCTTCCTTTGAGGTGCAACGAGCCACTAAACTTGCACAACAAACAGCGATGTATCGTCAGCAACAACAAAAGATTTCCCATTTACAAAAATATATTGATCGCTTTAAAGCCAAAGCCACCAAAGCTAAACAGGCACAAAGCCGTATGAAAGCATTGGAAAGAATGGAGCTGATTGCACCTGCTTATGTGGATAATCCTTTTACTTTTGAATTTCGTCCACCGCAATCCTTGCCGAATCCGTTGGTGATGATTGAACAGGCAAGTGCAGGTTATGGCAGCGGCGAAAGTGCGGTAGAAATTTTAAGTAAAATTAAACTGAATTTGGTGCCAGGTTCGCGCATTGGTTTACTCGGGAAAAATGGTGCAGGAAAATCAACCTTGATTAAACTTTTAGCTGGAGAACTGACCGCACTTTCAGGCACAGTTCAGTTGGCAAAAGGTGTTCAGCTTGGCTATTTTGCCCAGCATCAATTAGATACTTTACGCGCAGATGAATCTGCTCTGTGGCATATGCAAAAACTAGCACCTGAGCAAACGGAGCAACAAGTTCGAGATTATTTAGGCAGTTTTGCGTTTCACGGCGATAAAGTAAATCAAGCAGTGAAATCCTTTTCTGGAGGAGAAAAAGCTCGTTTGGTGTTGGCTTTGATTGTTTGGCAACGCCCGAATTTGTTACTACTTGATGAACCGACTAACCATTTGGATTTGGATATGCGTCAGGCATTAACGGAAGCGTTGGTGGATTACGAAGGTTCTTTGGTGGTGGTGTCGCACGATCGTCATTTATTACGCAATACCGTGGAAGAATTTTATTTAGTTCACGATAAAAAAGTGGAAGAATTCAAAGGCGATTTAGAAGACTATCAAAAATGGCTGAATGAACAAAACAGTACGTCTGAAAATAAAGTTTCGGAAAAAGTGGGCGATAATGAAAATTCGGTTCAAAATCGTAAGGAACAAAAACGCCGTGAAGCAGAGTTACGCCAACAAACTGCACCATTACGTAAAAAAATCACGCAATTAGAAGAAAAAATGAATAAATTTTCTTCTGAGCTTGCGAACATAGAAAATCAACTGGCAGATACCGAATTATATAATGCCGAAAATAAAGAAAAATTGACCGCACTTCTGGCTCAACAAGTGGATGTGAAGAAAGCATTGGATGATGTGGAAACGGAATGGATGACCGCACAGGAAGAATTGGAAGAAATGCTTCAAGCATAAGGATAGATTATGAATCAAAGCCTTTTTCATCATAGCAAACAACAGGAATATTGCCCTCAATGTGGTGCGCCTTTGCAAATTAAACAAGGCAAAAAAGGGCTGTTTTTAGGTTGCTCTGCTTATCCTGAATGTGATTATTTGCGTCCTTTGCAACGAGTGGAACATAAAGTATTAAAAACACTTAATGAAATTTGCCCGAAGTGCGGTAATTTATTGCAGTTGAAACAAGGCAGTTTTGGGATGTTTATTGGTTGTAGCCATTATCCTGAATGCGATTTTGTGGTGCGAGAAGAATCTGAATCTGAGGAAAAAATTGCTTGTCCTGAATGTAAAACGGGGCATTTGATTTCTCGTCGAGGTCGCCAAGGAAAAATTTTTTACGGCTGTGATAATTTCCCTAAATGTAAATTTTCTTTGCCTGCCAAGCCTTATACCGTGTCTTGCCCAACCTGCCATTTCCCACTTTCTTTGTTAAAAAGCGACAATGTAGAAAGAAATGGGGAAAAACAAATTTTCCAGTGTGCAAATAAAACTTGTCGTCATATTTTTGAGCAATAAACGTAAAAGAGTGAAATGAATAGAGAACAAATCGCCGAAGCACTTCGACAAAATCAAGTGGTTGCTTATCCCACTGAAGCTGTATTTGGCTTGGGCTGTAATCCGCAAAGTGAAAGTGCGGTAAAAAAATTACTTGATTTGAAGCAACGTCCAGTGGAAAAAGGGCTGATTTTAGTGGCACCTAGCTTGGATTTTTTCCGTCCTTTTGTTGATTTTGAACAGATTAACGATGAACAGCTTTCTCGCCTGCAAGGTAAATATGAACGTCCAACGACTTGGATTGTGCCAGCTAAATCCACCACCCCACATTTTCTCACGGGCAAATTTGATAGCATTGCGATACGTTTGTGCGATCACTCGTCTGTGAAAGCCTTGTGTGAAATTACGGGTTTTGCATTAACTTCGACTAGTGCAAATCTGACAGGAGAGCCACCTTGTCGCACCGCCGATGAAGTGCGGTTACAATTCGGTGTAGATTTTCCTGTATTGGATGAAATTGTGGGAGATGCACGCAATCCATCTGAAATTCGAGACTTACGCACAAATCAACTTTTTAGACAGGGATAATTTATGGATCTTTATGCTGTGTGGGGCAATCCGATTACGCAAAGTAAATCCCCATTAATTCAAAATAAGTTAGCAGCGCAAACCCATCAAACTATGGAATACATCGCAAAATTAGGCAATCTTGATTCTTTTGAACAACAGCTTTTGGCATTTTTTGAGGAGGGTGCGAAAGGTTGCAATATTACTTCGCCTTTTAAAGAACGAGCTTATCAGCTGGCAGACGAATATAGCCAACGAGCCAAATTGGCGGAAGCCTGCAATACGCTCAAAAAACTCGATGATGGAAAACTTTATGCGGATAACACTGATGGGATTGGCTTAGCGACGGATTTACAACGTTTAAATTGGCTTCATCCAAATCAACGCATATTAATTCTAGGAGCAGGCGGAGCAACAAAAGGCGTATTATTGCCACTTTTGCAAGCTCAACAAAATATTGTGCTTGCCAACCGCACTTTTTCCAAAGCCAAAGAATTAGCTGAAAGATTTCAGCCTTACGGCAATATTCAAGCAGCCTCAATGGATTCTATTCCGCTACAAACTTATGATTTGGTAATTAATGCGACTTCAGCTGGATTAAGTGGTGGAACTGCACCAGTTGATGCTGAAATTTTAAAATTAGGTTCAGCTTTTTACGATATGCAATATGCGAAAGGCACAGACACGCCATTTATTGCATTATGCAAAAGTTTAGGTTTAACCAATGTTAGCGATGGCTTTGGAATGCTGGTCGCACAAGCTGCACATTCTTTCCATTTATGGCGAGGCGTAATGCCAGATTTTGTCGCGGTTTATGAACAATTAAAATAAGGTAATTGACAATGAAAAGTAAATACAGCGACTTTATGGTATATGTTGATGAAAGTGGAGATCATAGTTTACAGTCAATTGACAAAAACTACCCTGTGTTTGTGCTTGCATTCTGTATTTTTTATAAAGACCATTATCGAAATAATATTGTTCCGCAGATACAGAAGCTAAAATTTGATTATTTTGGTCATGATATGGTGATATTGCATGAGCATGAAATCCGCAAAGAAAAAGGCGATTTTAATATTTTCACTTCTCGTGAACAGCGTGAAGGTTTTATGGAACGTATTTCATCTATTATTGAAAATACTAATTTTATTCTTGCTGCCTGTGTGATTGATAAGCGAAAAATACCACAAAATGAAACAACACACCCTTATCATTTTTCACTCAAACATTGTTTAGAAACCCTATACGAATTTGTTTGTGAAAAGCATCAAGAAGATAAAATCACTTTTGTTGCTGTGGAAAGCCGTGGACGTAATGAGGATAGAGAGTTAGAGCTGGAGTTTTTACGTATTTGTGACGGACAAAATAAATTTAAAAAGTCCTTGCCTTTTCAAGTAAAGATTGTGCCAAAACAGATTAATTCTGTGGGGTTGCAGGTTGCGGATTTAGTGGCAAGACCTATCGGGAGACATATTTTAGATAGTAATCAACCAAATCGAGCCTTTGAGATCCTTAAAAAGAAATTTTATTGTGAAGGTGGAAGAAAAATACTGGGGGAAAATTTTGATCAAAAAGGACTGAAACATTTTCCTTACTCCTAAAAAGCGAAAAGCCTCAATGAAACTCACTGAAGCTATGACGCCGACCAAGCACCCTCGATCCACTTGGCTCGGAATATATCAAAACGTTTTATTTTGTCAAGTTTTAAATATGCAACAAATAACCAGATGCCCTTGGGTTGGCGAACAACCTATTTATATTGATTATCATGATAAGGAATGGGGAAAGCCTGAATTCGACAGCCAAAAGCTATTTGAAAAAATTTGTTTGGAAGGGCAGCAAGCAGGGCTTTCGTGGATTACGGTTTTGAAAAAACGTGAATCTTACCGTGTAGCTTTTCATCAATTTGATCCGAAAAAAATCGCAACAATGACCGCACTTGATATTGATGATTGTATGAAAAATGCAGGATTAATTCGCCATCGAGCCAAGTTAGAAGCCATTGTCAAAAATGCGAAAGCTTATTTAGAGATGGAAAAGTGCGGTGAAAATTTCAGTGATTTTATTTGGTCATTTGTGAATCATAAACCGATCGTCAATGATGTGCCTGATTTGCGATCTGTGCCAGCTAAAACAGAAATATCTAAAGCTCTTTCTAAAGCCTTAAAAAAACGTGGTTTCGTCTTTGTTGGCGAAACCACGTGCTATGCGTTTATGCAGTCTATGGGGCTGGTGGACGATCATTTAAATGATTGTCCTTGCAAAACTCGCTAGTGTTTATGTTGATCTCGCTCCCATAAATCGGCGTATTTTACAAAGGTTGAATGTGCCGATAACACCGCTAATAAAAATCCTTGTTTGCCATCTAAAAAACCCGCTTTTAATAAATACATCTTCACAAAACAACCGATGGCGTGAGAAATTCCTTGCCACAGTGTGGCTTTTTTTCCTTTAGCTTGGCGTTGGTCTGCCCATGCTTTTGCATAACCCGCGGATTTCACTAGATAATGATGGATGCTTTTATAAGTGAAATGCTCTAAATCCCCTGTTAATTTTTCTACTTTTGTGCCAGCTGGAAATTCCACTTTTTCATGTACAAGTGAGTCGTTATATTGTGCATAGTTTGTGCGATAGAGGCGAACCACATAATCGGGATACCAGCCTGAATGGCGAATTTCACGTCCAAATACTTCACTGACTCGTGGAATTTCATAAACGGTATTTTCTCGATTATTTTTGACCGCACTTAAAATAGCCTGTTTCAGCTTGGGGGTAACGCGTTCGTCTGCATCTAACCAGAGTACATAATCACTGGTTACATATTGTTGGGCTAATTGGCGTTGTTTTCCAAACCCTTGCCAGTCTCTATTTTCATAGAATTTCGCCCCATAACTGAGCGCAATTTCTTTAGTGTTATCTGTGCTACCAGAGTCTAGAATGATAATTTCATCCACCCAATCTTTCACAGTGTCTAAGCAATTCGCTAGATCTTGTGCTTCATTTTTTACAATCATTGCAACGCTAATTGTAGGCATATTTTCAATCCTTTTTTTGCTATACTAGCCGAAATTTTTTCAAGTATAACCGAATTTCATTTATGTGGCGTTTTTTTTATACCAGCTTGCTTTTAATTTGCCAGCCGTTGATATTGTGTTTTATTGGCTTGCTCAGTGTTAAATCTCCACGTTATCGTCAGCGTTTGGCTGAACGTTATGGTTTTTATGGCAATGCGTCTTGCCCACCACCACAAGGGATCTTTATCCACGCAGCCTCCGTTGGAGAAGTGATTGCTGCGACACCGCTGGTTCGTCAATTGCAACAAGATTATCCGCATTTATCCATTACTTTTACAACTTTTACCCCCACAGGTTCAGAACGCGTAAAAGCCACTTTTGGAAACAGTGTTTTTCATTATTATTTACCCTTTGATTTACCTTTTTCGATCCATCGTTTTATTAATTTTGTACAACCTAAATTATGTATCGTGATGGAAACAGAACTTTGGCCTAATCTTATTCATCAATTATTTTTACGCAATATCCCATTTGTCATCGCTAATGCTCGTTTATCCGCACGTTCTGCACATCGTTACGGAAAAATAAAAGCGCGCTTACAAACAATGTGGTCGCAAATTAGTTTGATTGCAGCACAGGATCATATTAGCGGAAAACGCTATGCCACTTTGGGGTACCCAAAGGAAAAATTGAATATCACGGGCAATATTAAATATGATCTCTCGATCACTGATGAATTACGTGAAAAGATTGATGATTTACGATCTCTTTGGGTAAAAAATCGTCCGATTTGGATTGCAGCCAGTACGCATAACGGAGAAGATGAAATCATTTTAAAATCTCACCGCACTTTGTTAGCAAAATACCCAAATTTATTGTTATTGCTCGTTCCACGCCATCCAGAGCGTTTTAATGTGGTGGCTGATTTACTTAAAAAGGAAAAATTTCAATTTATTCGTCGTTCTACAAATGAGTTACCAAATGAGAATACCCAAGTGATTTTGGGTGATAGCATGGGCGAACTGATGTTGATGTATGGCATTTCCGATATTGCTTTTGTGGGGGGAAGCCTTGTGAAACATGGGGGGCATAATCCTTTAGAACCTCTTGCATTTAAAATGCCAGTGATTACTGGCAAGCATACTTTCAATTTCCCCGAGATATTTCGAATGCTGGTGGAAGTGCAAGGTGTGTTGGAAGTTAATTCAACCGCAGATTCCTTAGAACGCGCGGTAGAAGCCTTATTAAATTCAAAAGAGGCTAGCGAACGTTTAGGCAATGCAGGCTATGAAGTGCTGATGGAAAACCGAGGGGCATTACAGCGTTTGTTAGATTTATTAAAACCTTATTTGGAGCGTAATGTATGACGAGCGTGATTTATCCTGGCACTTTTGACCCGATCACGAACGGTCATTTAGATATAATTGAAAGAAGTGCAGTGATTTTTCCTCGTGTTTTAGTGGCGGTGGCAAATAGCCCAAGCAAAAAAACACTATTTTCTTTGGAGGAACGCGTAGAACTTGTTCGTCAATCTGTTGCGCATTTATCCCATGTGGAGGTTTTTGGCTTTTCTGATTTGTTAGCCAATGTGATTAAACAGCACAATATTTCTGCCATTATTCGCGGAGTACGCACGACAACCGATTTTGAATATGAACTTCAATTAGCTGCTCTTAATCGTTTACTCACAAAAGGCGTAGAGAGCTTGTTTTTCCCACCAGCAGAAAAATGGGTGTTTGTTTCTTCCACCATTGTGCGTGAAATTTATTTGCATGGCGGAGATGTCGCTGAGCTAGTTCCTGTGTCTGTGTTCAATGCGTTAAAAGCACGATGATAAAAACCTTTATTTTTTTAACCGCACTTATCGCTTTATCTGGTTGTGGTTCCGTGGTCAAACTTATCGATCCAACGGAAAAATATACTGCCTATGCAGGGGTTGCTTATGATCTTGAAATGGCTCAACAATGGGGATTTCCAATCTTAGATTTGCCCCTCTCATTTTTATTAGACACCGTGTTACTGCCCTATGCGTGGGCTCAATAATTCTTATGAAACTCAATCCTCAACAACAACAAGCCGTTGAATATGTAACAGGCCCTTGTCTTGTGCTTGCTGGCGCAGGCTCTGGCAAAACTCGCGTAATCATTAATAAAATTGCCCATTTAATTGGAAAGTGTGGTTATTCTCCGAAACAAATTGCTGCTGTTACTTTCACCAACAAAGCCGCACGTGAGATGAAAGAGCGTGTAGCACATTCCATTGGCAAAGAACAATCTAAAGGCTTGCTCGTTTCCACTTTTCATACCCTCGGTTTTGACATTATTAAGCGTGAATATAAAGCGTTGGGCTTTAAATCAAATATGACCTTGTTTGATGAGCACGATCAATTTGCGTTGTTAAAAGAGCTAACCGCCGATGTGTTAAAAGAAGATAAGGATTTATTGCGTGAGTTAATTTCAGTGATTTCTAACTGGAAGAATGATTTGATTTCGCCAAAACAGGCATTTGCGTTGGCGCGTGATGCTAAATATCAAACTTTTGCAAAATGTTATGAGCGTTACGCCACACAAATTCGAGCTTACAATGCTCTTGATTTTGATGATTTAATTATGCTGCCGACATTGTTGTTCAAGCAAAATGAAGAAGTGCGGGCAAAATGGCAGGCAAAAATTCGTTATTTGTTGGTGGATGAATATCAAGATACCAACACCAGCCAATATGAACTGATTAAACTTTTAGTGGGGGATCGTGCTTGTTTTACTGTGGTGGGCGATGATGACCAATCTATTTATTCGTGGCGTGGCGCACGACCAGAAAATATGGTGCGTTTATGCGATGATTTCCCTCGTTTGAACGTGATTAAGCTAGAGCAAAATTATCGTTCAACCCAACGCATTCTGCATTGTGCCAATATTTTGATTGATAACAATGACCACGTGTTTGATAAGAAACTCTTTTCAACCATTGGCGAAGGGGAAAAATTACTTATTATCGAAGCAAAAAATGAAGAACACGAAGCAGAGCGGATTGTCGCTGAGTTGATCGCCCATCGTTTTAGCCGTAAAACCAAATATAAAGATTATGCGATTTTGTATCGAGGCAATCATCAATCTCGATTACTCGAAAAAGTACTGATGCAAAACCGTATTCCTTACAAAATTTCGGGTGGTACTTCTTTTTTCTCCCGTGCAGAAATCAAAGATATGATGGCGTACTTGCGCTTGGTGGTGAATCAAGATGATGATGCCGCATTCCTGCGTATTGTAAATACACCGAAGCGTGAAATTGGCACCGCAACCTTACAAAAACTTGGCGAGTTGGCTCAAGAAAAACACATCAGTTTGTTCGATGCTATTTTTGAGTTTGAACTTATTCAACGCATCACACCAAAAGCCTATGATTCATTGCAAAAATTTGGCCGTTGGATTGTAGAACTTAATGATGAAATTCAACGTTCTGAACCTGAACGTGCGGTACGTTCAATGTTATCTGTGATTCATTATGAAGAATATTTGTACGAATACGCAACAAGCCCTAAAGCGGCAGAAATGCAAAGTAAGAATGTCGCCACGTTATTTGACTGGGTTGCGGATATGTTAAAAGGCGATGAAACCAATGAGCCGATGAACCTTAATCAAGTGGTAACCCGCCTGACATTACGGGATATGTTAGAGCGAGGCGAAGACGATGACAACAGCGATCAAGTTCAACTGATGACATTGCACGCATCTAAAGGATTGGAATTTCCTTATGTTTATTTGATTGGTATGGAAGAGGGCATCTTGCCTCACCAAACTAGCATTGATGAAGACAACGTGGAAGAAGAACGCCGCTTGGCTTATGTGGGTATCACAAGAGCACAAAAAGAGCTCACCTTTTCCTTATGCCATGAGCGCCGTCAATATGGTGAATTAGTTCGCCCAGAACCGAGCCGATTTTTAGCTGAATTACCTAATGATGATGTACTGTGGGAACGTGATAAACCAAAACTAACTACCGAGCAAAAACAAGAAAAAACACAAAACCAACTTGATCGATTAAGAGCGATTTTGAAAGGAGGTTAGAAAACCTAGCTCGGAATGAAAAGACAAGAGGGGAAAAGTGCGGTCAGGTTTTAAAGTATTTTTATCAATAATTTCGTTCACTATACCATTGATGATGAAAAGAAAAATAGCCGCCTCCTTTTTATTTTATTAGCACTGGTTGATTTCCATTTTTTGGAATGCTTATTTCAATCGACTTTTTAATAACAATCAAGGCAGTAGAGGTAATCCTAACTCCTTCAAAAATGCATTGTGCTTTTCTGTAGCTTCCCTAATTTTTAAATCCAAATCCACTAAAACCTTATGGTTAGCATCTAAATCAACTTCTTCCTCAATAGGAGTATTACTGACATAGCGGGCAATATTCAGATTGTAGCCGTTATCCTCAATTTCCTGCATAGACACACGGCGAGAGTAACCCTGTTCTTCTTTGCGGTATTTGTAGCAGTCTACAATTTTCTCAATATGTTCGCCTGTCAGGCGGTTTTGGCGTTTGCCTTTTTCAAAATAATCGGCAGCATTGATAAACAAAACGTCGTCTTCTTTTTTACATTTTTTCAACACCAAAATGCAGACTGGAATACCTGTTGAATAAAACAAATTGGCAGGCAATCCGATAACGACATCGATATTGCCGTCTTTGAGTAGTTTTGTGCGGATTTTTTCTTCCGCACCACCTCGGAACAACACACCATGCGGCAGAATGATAGCCATCGTACCGCTATCGCTTAAAAAATGGAAACCGTGCAGCAAAAAGGCGAAATCTGCTGCCGATTTAGGGGCAAGCCCATAGTTTTTGAAGCGGAAATCGTTTGCCAAATCCTCTTTCGGCTCCCAGCGGTAGCTGAACGGCGGATTGGCAACAACGGCATCGAATTCCAGCTTCTTCGCAGGATTCATTTCATTGAGAATATCCCAATCGTTGAGCAGAGAATCGCCGTGATGAATGGTAAATTCTGTATCCTTTACACCGTGCAGCAGCATATTCATCCGCGCTAGGTTGTAGGTGGTAATATTCTTTTCCTGTCCGTAGATTTTGCCGGTATGCCCGTCTGCTTTCGTCATCTGATGACGCACATTCAACAATAAAGAACCTGAACCGCAGGCAAAGTCCAGCACATTGTCCAGCTTTTTCTTTTTACCGCTGACGGGGTTTTGGCTGTCGAGCGTAACAATCCGCGATAAAATCGTGGAAACCTGCTGCGGCGTGTAAAACTCGCCGGCCTTCTTACCAGAGCCGGACGCAAACTGGGCAATCAGGTATTCATAGGCATCGCCCAGAGCATCGCTATCGGTAGAAAATTCATTGATGCCTTCAGCAATTTTCTTGATGACCTCGCTTAATCGCTTATTTCGTTCTTCGTAATTTTTGCCAAGCTTTTCCGAATTTAAATTAATTTCGGAAAATAAGCCGCTAAACGTACTTTCAAAAGACTCGTTTTCAATATATTTAAAGCCATCTTGCAAAGTATTTAATAATTCACTGCTTTGAATCCGCGCAAGCTCGGCAATGCTGCCCCAAAGAAACTCGGGCTTAATCACATAATGCACTTTACGGCGCATCTGTTTTTCAAAATCAGCGACGAATTCAGCATTTTGTTCATACCACACGGCAAGCGGTGTGCGTTTGTCTTCATCGCTCAATTGCGGATAATCCCGCCCCAATTCCTTTTGTGCGGCAAGCTCGTAGTTGTCGGACAGATAACGTAAAAACAGAAATGACAGCATATAATCGCGGAAATCGTCAGCATTCATCGCTCCGCGCAGTTGGTCGGCGATTGCCCATAGCGTTTTGCCGAGTTGATTTAATTGTTCTTGGGTCATGGTTGACTCTCTTTAAATGAATTGGGTAATAAGTCTGAATGAAACGGATATGTGTCCAATAATTTTCTCAAAACCTTTTCAAAGTTTGCTTTATTTTCAGGTAGCATTTCTTTCGGTTCAAAAACAGAATAGCCGCCATGATTAAGTACGGGAATGAGACGTTCATAAAATTCAGCATCGTCTAGTTCTATACATTTTTTAAAGCCTGCCAACCCATGAAAATTTGCTGTTTTCTCCATAATATTTCGTAGAATATTGAAGTGATAAGGATATAGCGGTTCATTATTATCCAACGTATCTTTCAGCACTTTCAGCATAGCTACATGATACAAACTGGCAGTATCCCCTTCTAATTTAATGAAATAGTATTTATCAGAAGTATTTTTAGAGAGTAAATATCTGGGTGCTTTGTTTAATTCGTTGCATAATACATTAAAAAATAAACCGTGATGAGTAGATATAATAAATTTAATATCCTTTTTAGGATCATAATTTATTTTTTTATAATCTTTTAGCATTGTTGCCAAATTATGAGCAACAGAAACTGCATAATTATCATCTAATGAAGAAATCGGGTCATCAATATAGACATATTTCACCCATTCATAAGGCGAACCATCCTCTTTATCCAAACTAAGTTGCAGAATGGCAAGGAAAAAACACCATATAAAAATATGCTCTTCTCCTCTGGATACTTTAATATTTTCATCCGGATTTTCGGGCAGGAAAAAAGAAACCTCCCATCTTTCAATTTCTTCTTTATCAGCCTCTTTTCTATGCTTCTCTTTGGTTATCCGAAAATTAAAATCTACATATTTCTGCACAAAAGGACGGATCCGGGTTTCCATTTCCAATTTCTCGATACCATCGAAAAAGTGAGAATAGTCATTCAATACCAATACTCGGTCAGTATCATTGTCCAAATCGTTGTCCCAAAAAAACAAGTCTTCGGTAAAAGCATTAAAATACAACGTATCACGGCTATTGTCTTGTTTCCCCAAATCTTTAAATGCCATTGATAAGCGTGTTTTCCCTGTGCCATTATGAGCAAAAATCAAGTGGCATTTGCTGTTTTGTTTTCTTAGTCGTCCCGCCAAGTCATTTAAATCAACTAGGTCTTTGAACGGATCTTCGTTTTGCTGTTTGTTTTTGTTTGCCATTGCGTTTTATTGGTTCTCAATTGGTTGAACCGACCATTTTCGTGATGCCGCGAAAATAGTCGCTATTTCCTTATTGTATTTTAGGGAACAATTGCTGCATCAGTCCCTTCTTATGGTCTTTCAGACGGTCTATCTGTTCGTTTTCTTCGTTAATCAGCTTGTCTAGTGATGACAGGCAATCGGCGATGGCTTCTTGTTCTTTGGGAGAAGGAAGGCAAATGCTTATATTTTCAAAAAAGTCTTGAACTGAAACATTTAGCAAACCATGATTTCTTGCTCCTTCCTGAGCTATTTGGCTGATTTCAGTGTTTTGTAATCCAGTTTCAAAATAGTGTTCGAAAAATGAACCATATTCTGAGTAAAGTTCTTGAAGTCTAAAGCAAATATAAAGTGTAGAAACAACACCTTTATCGTATAATTTCAGTGGCTTAACCGCTCCCCAAGGATAGCCATTGGAATAACTTTTGTTATATGCAAAATCGCCTTTATGCAATAAGTAATATCCTGTAATATTTTTTGCAGCAACAGATTTATTAAAAAAGTCCAGTTGACTAATTAATCCGTATTGTGCAGAAATAGTTAATACGTTTTGATTATTCTCTTTATTTTTTGAAGTTATTCTTTTGAATACATTACCTAATTTGACAACCCTCCAACCTTTACAATCTTTAAATTGCGGAAATCTAAGTTTCGGATAAACTATTTGCTTGCTTGCTTGCTTGCTTGCTTGCTTGCTTGCTTGCTTGCTTGCTTGCTTGCTTGCTTGCTTGCAGATCATTGTGGCTTGGGAATAACTGCTGCATCAAGCCTTTTTTATGCTGTTTTAAGGCTGCAAGTTTTTGTTCTTGTAATTCAATTAATTCGTCGATGGAAGATAGGCAATCGGCGATTTTTTGCTGTTCTTTTGGATCAGGGATGGCAAAGCTTAAATTAAAAAAAGTATCTGCACTAATATTTAGTAGTCCATCACTTCTTGCACCACTGGTAATATATTTTAGTAATTGAACACCATGAGCATTGTTATCAAAATATCCTTGATAAAATCCATGGACTTGATCTGATTTCAGTCTGAAACATAAAAAAACATTCGGAGCAGCTACTTTTTCCCATTTATCTAAATAATATATAGATCCTTGAGGATATTTTTTTGAGTTTCCTTTGTTATAGACAAAATCTCCTTTATTTAGAATTAGATAATTTTTGTATTGTTTTCCTGAAATATTTTTCCCGAATTTTTCTTCTTGAGAAACAATACCTACACCAGCAGTGATACTTATAGGCATTAATTTCTTATCGCCTACTTTATCTAATATTCTGGTGGATACATCTTTCAATTTAAATGTATCCCACCCCAACGTCGTCTGAAACTCCGGAAACCGCAGTTTTGGAATAACACGTTCTTGTTTATCGTCTTGTTTGTCCATGTTTGTTGTATTCATTGTCTGTGCTCTTTAGTCTTTGCTTAGAAAATATTCAAATAACGGGTCATGACATACATCCTTCCACGTTTATTGCCTGTGATTTCCTGCAAAATGCCCAACTTTTCAAATTCTTTTAACAGTGAATTGGCAGTTGATGACGATACGCCCAAGTTGTTTTCTACGTTTTGTGCGGTCTGTATCGGTTGTGTATAAAGCAGTTTCAACAGGCTATTTGCGGTTTCTGCCCGCTTGCCCAAACTCATAACAACGGTGTGCATTTCTTGTTGCAACGCCAGAATTTGACGGAAAACCTGACAGCCTTTTTTTGCCGTTTCTTCTACACCATTTAAAAAGAATAAAATCCAATGTTTCAAATCATTCCGCAGGCGTACTGCCATAAGCGCATCGTAATAGCTGGATCGATTGCGCTCAAAAAAATCTGATATATAGAAAGATGGTTTTTCCAATACTCCATGGCCAATTAAATACAAGGGGATCAGTAGACGCCCAACGCGTCCATTGCCATCTAAAAATGGATGAATGGTTTCAAATTGGTAGTGGCTGATGGCGATACGGATAAGATGTGGCACAAATATGTCTTCATTGTGCCAAAACAGCTCCAAATCACTCATTAATTCAGGTACGTTTTCATAATGCGGGGGGATAAATGCGGCGTCCATTAAACTTGAACCGCCAATCCAGTTTTGACTGCTGCGAAATTCACCGGGCAGTTTTTCTTTGCCCCTTGCTCCGCTGATTAAAGTATGGTGTGTTTGTTTAAGCAGGCGGTTGGACAGTGGTAGTGTTTTTAGCCCGTCAACCGCTTGGTTCATGGCTTTGATGTAATGTTGTACTTCACGCCAATCATCGCGTTTTTCAGGTTGGATTTGATCTTCGGGCATTAATGCTTCGTCAAGCTGAGTTTGCGTGCCTTCAATTTTGCTGGATGTTTGTGCTTCTTTGGTGATATGCATTTGAATAAATAAGTCAATATCAGGCACAATCAGTGAAAAAGCATTCAGTTCGCCTAAGGCTTTGATTGCCCGCTCCAGCATAAAGTTGATTTTGGGATCTTCCCACGACCACGGCTTGTTGATGAGCGTCGGCTCAAAACTGTTGTATTGGTAGCGTTTTTCCCATTTGCCTGCTTTGAAGGTTTCGATTTTTTGTGTTGCTGACATAAATTCACCTTGATTTTACGTTTTCCTTAAAATAACACACTTCCTTATTTCGAGAAAAACTGTTTTCTCAAAATAATAAATGCTGTTATTTCGAGAAAACAGTTTTTCTCGAAATAAGAATTGCCGTTATTTCGAGAAATCACACTTTTTACTCATACGCCTTCAATCCCGAGATCTCTTTGCCCTTTGCCAATTTTTTCAGAAAAGGCATGAGCTCTTCCATCAAGGCGAGTTCTTTAATACGACGTTCTTTCCAGTTTAAATCCAGCGGCTCAAGCAGGTCGGTCAGTTTTTCACCGTCAAAAATCATTCTATCCATAATTTCGTTGACGAATGCGGACAGGGTTGCGTTCGAGATGCCGTGTTTGTCGGAAAGTGCGGTCAGTTTTTTGTCTGTTTTTTCTTGGCAGAATGCCTGATAGCCTGCTTTAACATCTTGTTCGCTTAGGGCTTCGCCTGCTTTCAGGCTGTCGATATAGGCGATAATGTCGTCTTTTTCGTCCATCAGGTCGCTGCTAGAGGCAATCAGTTCGACTAATTGCTTTCGGCTCATCTGCTGCTTCTTCGGCTTGGATGTATTTTCAGCAATCAAGCGCATAATGTAGTCGTAATCAATGATGGCGGATGAAAAGAGGACGAATTCAAAATCCAGTTGTTCGATTTCTTGAGGTAAAACAGTGTCTTTCTTACCAGTTTTTTCTTTATAGCGTTGCGCCATATCCAGATATACGCCTTTGAAAGCACGCTGGGTATCGGTGGGTAGAATGGCTTCTATTTCTTGCTTTTGTTCTTCGCTTAAATCGGTGTATTGCCCAAGCTGGGTTTTGTAACGTTGTACTTCTTTAAATAGGTTAAGAAAGCCTGCGCGGGCGTTGTCGCCTTTAAGGTTATAAACCTCGGATGGTTCGCATGCTACGCCTTGCGATGACATGAAGTCTTCAAGTTGAGTCATGGCGTTTTGCAGTTTGGTCATGACGATTTCTGCGGGATCGACTATCCAGATTTCTTTGGCGCGCTCTGCATCCTGCCCTGAAAAGCGTTTGATGGCTTCATCTACCTGCGACTCTTGTCCGCGAAAATCGAGGATATTGCCGTAGGGCTTGCTTGCGTTCAAAACGCGGTTAGTGCGGGAAAAGGCTTGGATTAAGCCGTGGTACTTGAGATTTTTATCGACATAGAGCGTGTTCAAATATTTGCTGTCGAATCCGGTCAACAGCATATCGACGACGATGGTGATATCGATTTTGTTTTTGTGCGCATAGTCTTTGTCGGGATATTGGTGGTCTTTGATGCGTTTTTGAATACCCTGATAGTACACATCGAATTCACCGATGCTGTGGTTGGTACGGTATTGGTGGTTGTAGTCTTCGATAATAGCTTTTAAGGCTGCTTTTTTGCCTTCTGGGTCAGTTTGATTATCGAATTTTTCCTGTTGTAAATCTTCCTGCATTTGAACGATGTCGGATTGGTTTTTGTGGTCATCTTTCTGCATTGCCTGTGCAGGCGGCGAGAAAACGCAGGCGATGTTCAACGGCTCAAATTCGGGATTGTCTACTTGCAGCTTAGCTTGGGCAGACTTGAATAATTCGTAATATTCGATGGCATCGTTAATGGACGCGGTAGCAAAAATAGCGTTGAAGCGGCGCTCGCCGCCCGTTGCTGCATCGTGTTTGCTTAAAATGGAATCGACAATTGCCTGTTTGGTGGCAGGATGGGTGGCGGAAACGGGTTTATCACCTTCGGCTTTGTAATAATCGATATGGAATTTCAAGACATTGCCGTCGTCAATAGCATTGGTGATGGTGTAGGCGTGCAACTGCTGTTCAAAGATGTCTAAGGTCGTCTGAAGTGTAGCATCCGTGCCATCAATACGTTTGTAACTGGCATTTTCTTCAAAAATCGGTGTGCCAGTAAAGCCAAACATCTGAGCTTTCGGGAAGAAGTTTTTAATCGCCCGATGGTTGTCGCCGAATTGGCTTCTATGACATTCGTCAAAGATAAACACCATGCGTTTGTCTTTGAGTGTGCTTAATTGGTTATGGTATTTGCTGTTTTCTTTGAGTGCCAAGCCGAGTTTCTGAATAGTAGTTACGATGACCTTGTCAGCGTAATCGTCGGACAGCAGACGGTTTACCAAAGTTTGGGTATTGGTGTTTTCTTCAACGCAGCCTTCTTGGAAACGGTTGAATTCCTCACGGGTTTGGCGATCAAGGTCTTTTCTATCTACAACAAACAGACATTTATCGACATCAGGATTGTCTTTGAGCAGAGTTGAGGCTTTAAAGGAAGTCAGCGTTTTACCAGAACCAGTAGTGTGCCAGATATAACCATTACCGCGACTTTGATGAATGCAATCCACAATCGCTTTAACAGCATAAATTTGGTAAGGACGCATTATTAACAGTTTTTGCTCATTGGCAACTAATACCATATAACGACTGATCATTCTGCCTAAGGTACATTTTTCTAAGAATTTATCGGCAAAGTCGTAGAGATGGTTGATTTTATTGTTGGCTTCGTCTGCAAAATGATAAACGGGCAAAAAGCGTTCGTCTGCAGCGAAGCTAAAGTGTTTGTTTGAGTTGTTAGCAAAATAATAGGTACTGCTTTCGTTACTGACAATAAAAAGCTGCATAAAGCATAAAAGACTGTTACCGTAGCCGTTTCCCGTATCATTTTTGTAGTCGATAATCTGCTCAATGGCTTTTATCGGCGGAATTTGCAGGGTTTTTAGCTCGATTTGTACCAACGGAAGCCCGTTAATTAACAAAATTACGTCATAACGGTGATGGCTGTTTTCAGTATTGATACGCAGTTGGCTGATGACTTCGTAGTCATTCTTACACCAGTCTTTGATATTAACCAGAGTATAGTGGAGCGGAGTCTCATCTTCGCGAATGAAAGTATTGGTCTCGCGTAGGAGCTTCGCAGCAGAAAACACATCAGGCTTGATGATTTCCAGTTTTAAGCGTTCAAATTCGCTACTAGTTAAACGGACGCGGTTCAATTGCTCGAATTTTTGACGGAAATTTTTTTCGAGCGATTCCCGGTCGTGAATATCAGGTCGGTGGGTGTATTTTAAGTCGATCAGTTTTTGAATGAATTTGTGTTCGATGGCTGATTCGGTGTAGGTCATGGCAAAGTTTCAATAATTATAATTATAATTATTTTAACATACAAATAAATAGTTACTACATAAAAACTGGCTGCATATTTGTTGTTAAAGAGTCGTATGTTTTGGGTTTATACAATCCAATTTTTCAATAAGCCTCGCTTGATCATGGGAGCTGCATTTTTGTCGTTTATCTAATCAACGATATCTTCCATTGCCGATAGGGCCTTGGCTCGCTTGGAATCTCTTGTGAGATACTTAAATACAATCATGACGCTAACGCGGTATTTATCTAAATTGATAGACCATTTCTCTGACAGAAGTTTTTCTACATTTTCTTTTTGAAGCTCTCAATCAGTATAGAATCGCGCCAATCAATGTGACTTAAGGCCATTATGTTAGCTAGCGCATATAGATTTGTTTAGCCACTCAGTCTTAAGTGTGTGTGAATTATCAGCGATGGTAAAATCTATTTCTGCAAATTAGTTAAAAATTGCATCCTCATCCCTTCAAGGGGAATGCATCCCATACATGTCAGTAGAATCACAAAATAAATGTGATTGATAATTTTTCCTCTGCCCCTGAGTAGGGTAGCGCAACTCTTCGCGAAGAGTACGGTTCTACGTAGCTCAAAACACTAAGACTCTAGCTCAAATGTTGCTACATGGTGAACAGTTTCTAAAATAGAGTAAGATTATAGTCAGTGATTTTCCATCATGTCATAGCTTTTATAAGCATGACGAAAATAGAAGTTATTTAAGTTTATAGGTAGACATGTTTTCCGCTGTTCTCCACCTAGAAGTTAAAATAAAATTATGTGGCATATGAACAATATAAGGTAGTAATATGACCTAACACATAGATGTCATGAACGCTCGGTTTAATAGAAACTAGAGATGTAGCCCGCATTATATATTGACGCCTATCGATTTTGGTTGCGTCTGATACTCAGAACTGAGGATGTATGAGCTTTGGGAATTTTGCTAATGTGATGACCACCGAAAGTGGCAAGAATTTGATAAACGATGTGGTAATTTCAGGCGACTGTAGCATTGAAATGCCGAAAAATGGGCGAAAGGTGGCACACAAAACGACACGCCGCGCACGGCTATCTCATCAGCCAATTCCTCTCACCGCACCATAACCGCCGCCAAGACCTATGGGGCGGCAGTTTAAAAAACCGGATGCGCTTCCTTTTGGAAACCTACACCGCCATCCGCACCGCCGTGGGCAAAAATTTCTTGGTTGGCGTAAAACTTAATTCGGCGGATTTCCAAGGCAGTTTTGACGAAAGTGAATCGGTGCAAGTAGTACAAAAACTGTCGGAAATGGGTATTAATTTTATTGAAGTTTCCAGTGGTAACTACGAAAGCCCGCAAATACTCTCTACCAAAGACAACACCCGCAAACTCGAAGCATTCTTCATCGATTACTCCGAAAAAGCCCGTGCAGTTAGTTAATGTAAGGTGGACGTAAGCTCACGCGTTTAACTCAAAAAGTTATTATTGATAATATTCTTTTTTCGTGGGCTTACGCCCACCCTACGGGCTGTAGTCTTCCTTATAGTCTGGAAATAATGTGGCAGGCAAATATACTTTTAAAAATTAACGTAAAAAGGCATAATGGCAGCCCCATTTTTTATAATTATTTGTTTTAGGAGCAAAAAGATGAATATTTTATTATTAGACGGCGGTAAGGCGTTTGGTCATTCTCACGGCGAGTTGAACCACACGCTTCACAAAAAAGCGAAAGAAGTTTTGACCGCACTTGGACACAATGTAAAAGAAACTGTGATCGATGCTGGCTATGATGTTGAAGCAGAAATCGAAAAATTTTTGTGGATGGATGCCGTAATTTGGCAGATGCCAGGTTGGTGGATGCACGAACCTTGGACAGTGAAAAAATACATAGACGAAGTATTAACCAGCGGACACGGCAAGTTATATCACAGTGATGGCAGACACAGCGTTAATCCAACCGAGGGCTATGGCACAGGCGGCTTGTTGCAAGGCAAAAAACATATGCTTTCACTTACTTGGAATGCACCGATTGAAGCCTTTACTCGCGAAGGCGATTTCTTTGAAGGCAAAGGTGTGGATGTGTTGTATATGCATTTCCACAAACTCAATGAGTTCATCGGCTTGACCCGTCTGCCGACATTCTTATGTAACGATGTGGTTAAAAATCCACAAGTAGAACAATATTTATCAGACTACCAAGCACATTTGGAAAAAGTGTTTGGCTAATAAAAAATCCATCTTCAATACGAAGATGGATTTTTTGTTTATTTCCTTGAGATTGTTGTTATTTAACAACTTCCCCACAAATCATATTCATCAGAATTTGTGATGGTTACTTTAATCACGTCGCCGACTTTGACATTGATTCCGCTTAAATTATCTACATAAACTAAACCATCCACTTCAGGGGCATCTGCTTTGGAGCGGCCAATAATGCCTTCTTCGTCAATTTCATCCACTAATACATCAAGAGTTTTACCGATTTTTTGTTTTAAACGGTTTGCAGAAATTTCCTGTTGTAATTGCATGAAACGATGGAAACGTTCTTCTTTCACATCTTCTGGCACTTGGTCAGCCATATCTGTTGCAGGTGCGCCTTCAACGGGGCTGAATTTGAAACAGCCTACGCGATCAAGTTGGGCTTCTTTTAAGAAATCGAGCAATAATTGGAAATCTTCTTCTGTTTCTCCTGGGAAACCTACAATGAAAGTGGAGCGTAATGTTAAATCTGGGCAAATTTCACGCCATTGTTTAATGCGTTCTAAAGTGCGGTCAATACTGCCCGGTCTTTTCATTGCTTTTAAGATTTTCGGGCTGGCGTGTTGTAATGGAATGTCTAAATACGGCAAAAGTGTGCCGTCAGCCATTAATGGAATTAAATCATCCACATGCGGATAGGGATACACATAATGTAAGCGAACCCAAATGCCAAGTTTGCCAAGCTGTTTACAAAGGGTCATTAAATCATTTTTAATTGGCATGCCATTCCAAAAAGCCGTTTTTACACCGCCCTCTTGGCGTTTTAAATCCATGGAATAAGCGGAAGTATCTTGTGATACCACAAGTAATTCTTTTACGCCTGCTTCGGCTAAACGTTTTGCTTCGTCCAAAACTTGCGTAATAGAGCGGCTTTCCAAATCGCCACGCATAGATGGAATAATGCAGAACGTACAACGGTGATCACAGCCTTCAGAGATTTTCAAATAGGCATAATGTTTTGGTGTCAGTTTTACGCCTTGTTTTGGTACTAAGCTGGTGTAAGGGCTATGTGTCGGTTTTGACACGTATTTGTGAACTTGAGCCATCACTGTTTCATAACTATGTGGGCCGCTAACTTCCAAAACTTTAGGATGCACTTCACGAATTTGGTCTTCTTTTGCCCCCAAACAGCCAGTTACAATGACGCGCCCATTTTCTTCTAATGCTTCGCCAATCGCTTCGAGGGATTCCTGCACCGCGCTGTCAATAAATCCACAAGTATTCACAATCACTAAATCAACATTTTCATAGCTTGGCACAATGTTGTAACCATCGGTGCGTAGTTCCGTTAAGATTCGTTCAGAATCTACTAAGTTTTTGGGGCAACCAAGGCTTACAAAGCCAATGCTTGGAGTTGAATTTTGCATAAAAATAACCGTTTTTTCGCTCTATAAAATTTCAAGCGCAAGATTTTACTCAATTTTCGCAAGAAAGGCGATAAATTAAAGGCTTGGAAGAGTAAAGATTTTAAGCTAAGTGATGTAGAATAGATGGTTATGTCGGAATCATTTTTATCATTATGGAAAATTCATCTTTACTTTTAACCGCACTTTTCGATCCTGATCACTTAATTATTTTTAGCAAAATGCTCTTGGCGATGGTGCTTGGTAGTATTATTGGCTTAGAGCGTGAACTTAAACGTAAACCTGTGGGTGTAAAAACCTGCGCTATTATTGCCGTCACCACTTGTGTGCTAACCATTGTTTCGATTCAAGCCGCAGAGCATTATGCACAAGTTTCAGACAATATTCGTACGGATCCGATGCGTCTTGCGGCTCAAGTGATTAGTGGAATCGGTTTTTTAGGTGCTGGTGTGATTTTGCATAAGAAAAATGATGCGATTTCAGGTTTAACCACTGCGGCGATTATTTGGGCTTCTGCGGGGATCGGTATTGCTGCTGGAGCAGGTTTCGTATTCGATGCGGTCATTGCAACTGTGATGATTTTGGTGTCTATTCGATTAAGTCCGTTGGTTCAACGTTGGGTACATCGTAAATCACAACGTCGTCGGACAAAATTCAATATTCTTGTCAATGGTGCAGAAAGTATTGGAAAAGTCACTCAATTGTTAGTAAACAATCAGTATCGTATTGAACATATACAAGTGAAAGATCAAAGTAGTGGTGAAGTGCGGTTACAAATCTGTTGTTTTTCCATTGATTCCACAATGTTGAAAGATGCGTATGCGTTGTTGAAAGCGGAAGAAGGTGTAATGAGTGTTGAAGTAGATAACTAGAAAAAGAGCGGTCAAATTAAATTTTCTTTTAAATTAACCGCACTTTCTTTATTTTTTATTTAATTTCTTTCACAAAAGATCAATTTTCATTAAAAATACTTGATTTTGCTAACGCTATCTTGTAATTAATAATGCTATTCAAACACAACAAACTAAGGAAACAACAATGAAAAATGTAGGCTTTATCGGTTGGCGCGGAATGGTCGGTTCCGTATTAATGGATCGTATGGTGCAAGAGCAAGATTTTGCCAATATTAATCCAGTTTTCTTCACCACTTCACAAGCAGGTCAAAAAGCCCCTGTATTTGCAGGTAAAGAAGCGGGTGAGCTTAAAAATGCATTCGACATTGATGAACTTAAAAAATTAGACATTATCGTGACTTGCCAAGGTGGCGACTATACCAATGAAGTCTATCCAAAATTAAAAGCAACAGGTTGGGATGGTTATTGGGTTGATGCAGCTTCAGCGCTACGTATGAAAGATGATGCAATTATCGTACTTGATCCTGTGAATCAAAACGTGATTTCTGAAGGCTTGAAAAAAGGCATTAAAACTTTCGTGGGCGGTAACTGTACCGTGAGCTTAATGTTGATGGCTATCGGTGGTTTGTTTGAGAAAGATTTAGTGGAATGGGTATCTGTCGCAACTTATCAAGCGGCTTCGGGTGCAGGCGCAAAAAATATGCGTGAATTACTTTCACAAATGGGTTTATTAGAACAAGCGGTTTCTAGTGAATTAAAAGACCCAGCTTCTTCTATTTTAGATATTGAACGTAAAGTGACTGCAGAAATGCGTTCTGATAGCTTCCCAACGGATAACTTCGGTGCAGCATTAGGCGGTAGCTTAATCCCTTGGATTGACAAACTTCTTCCTGAAACAGGGCAAACTAAAGAAGAATGGAAAGGCTATGCAGAAACCAATAAAATCTTAGGGTTAAGCGACAATCCAATTCCTGTTGATGGTTTATGTGTGCGTATCGGCGCATTACGTTGCCACAGCCAAGCGTTCACTATCAAACTGAAAAAAGACTTACCATTAGAAGAAATCGAACAAATTATTGCATCACATAATGAATGGGTAAAAGTAATTCCAAACGACAAAGAAATCACATTGCGTGAATTAACGCCAGCGAAAGTAACAGGTACATTAAGCGTGCCAGTTGGGCGTTTACGTAAATTGGCTATGGGGCCTGAATATTTGGCAGCCTTTACTGTGGGTGACCAATTATTATGGGGGGCAGCAGAGCCAGTTCGCCGTATCTTAAAACAATTAGTGGCATAAATTTTACTTTCACTACAAAGGGCGTATTTACTACGCCCTTTTGATTAAAAATTATGATCAGAGAACCTCATTTTCATCAATTTGCCCTTGCAAAATTATTGCCTTTTTTTGAGCAATTTCCTACCCAATATCTTTCTGGTAAACGAAATATAAAATTAGCTTATCGTCATTTGATTCAACCTGAAAGTGCGGTCAGAAAATTGATGATTTTAGTAAATGGTCGAGCAGAAAATATGCTGAAATGGACTGAATTGGCTTATGATTTTTATCATCAAGGCTATGATGTGCTGCTATTTGATCACCGTGGTCAAGGCTATTCACAGCGTATTATTCCTCAAAAAGGGCATTTAGACGAATTTCGTTTCTATGTCGATGATATGGCGAAAATCATCGAAAAAGTGACCGCACTTTTCAGCTATTCAACACAGCATTTGCTTGCTCATTCAATGGGCGCATTGATTTCCACCTATTATTTGGCGAATTGTGATCATCGCATTAATAAAGCGGTACTTTCTTCGCCTTTTTACGGCATTTCTTTAAAACATCCAATTAGAGATGAACTGATTATTGCCCTAATGAATATTTTAGGACAAGGCGAGCGTTATGTTTTTGGAAAAGGCGATTATCAACAAACCCACTTGGAATACAATGAATTAACTTTCTGTAAAACCAGAATGAAATGGATGAATCGTATAAATCGTAAAAATCCAGCAATTAATCTTGGCGGACCAACATTCCGTTGGGTACATTTGTGTTTGAATGCAATTAAACGCTTACCGAAAGTTATTCCTAAGATTGAAATTCCAATCCTCATTTTACAAGCCGAAAAAGAAAAAATAGTAGATAACAAAAATCTTGAAAAATTAACCGCACTTTTTCCTTATGCAGAATCTATACTTGTACCTCAAGCAAAACATGAAATCCTTTTTGAAAAGGATAACGTGAGAAAAGCGGTGCTTGAACGCATTAATCAATTTCTTCATTCTTAAATTTTCCTAATTAGATTAAATATAAAACATTATATATTTATTTATGTAATGTTTTTTTATTTTTATCTCATGAGTGTTTAAGCTTTTATTGAGCAAGATCATAGTTTCTTTCTCACTATATCCCTACAATCCATAATACTTATTTGTAGTTATACTTTTTATTGTTTGTATAGTTGGAGTGTCTATGTCAAAAATCAAGAAAATCGTGACCGCACTTTGCTTGGTGGGTGTCGGTGTTGTAGCATTGTGGGGAACGCAATGGGTTATGCATAAAACCAGTACAACTGAGTTTTGTGTAAGTTGTCATTCAATGAGCTATCCAAAAGCAGAATGGGAAGGTTCGAGCCACTTTGCGAATACAAAAGGCGTGCGAGCACAATGTTCAGACTGCCATATTCCAAAAGAAGGTTGGCATTATGTCAAAGCGAAATTTATTGCTTTAAAAGACTTGTGGTATGAAGCACAAGGCAAGATTGAGAATAAAGAAAAATATGAAGCTCATCGCGAAGAAATGGCACAACGAGTGTGGGACGATATGAAAGCCAACGATTCAGAAACCTGTCGCAGTTGCCACAGTTTTGATGCAATGGAGCTTTCAAAACAAACTAAATTAGCAAAACAAACCCATACAGACGCTCAAACAAATGGGCAAACCTGTATTGATTGCCATAAAGGTATTGTTCACTTCCTTCCTGAAGCACATAGCGATCAAAATGCGCAAAAATCCTCTGCTGTACAAGGTGGTACTCTCTCTGATGGTTCAGCCATTTTTGCCACTGAAATGATGAAAGCGACTAATGATAAAGGAAATGAGGTTCGCTTAATGCCTTATGCAGAATTAATGCAATGGAAAGTAAATGGCGATCAAGTTCAAGGCACCTTGCATGGTTGGCAACAAGTAGGAGCTGAAGCGGTTGTTTATCAAGAGTTAGGCAAACGTATCACGCTTGCTTTACTGGATGAAGATGCACGTAATCATGTTCAAGTATTAAAAACAGTTCATGATGCAGTAACAGATTCTGACTGGAAAGAAATCAATGTTGCGGTGAATGTTAAAAAAGAAAAAATGACATCAGATTTAGCCGCACTTAATCAATACGGTAGTCAGTTAAATCAAACTCAATGTAGTAGTTGTCACGCAGCAATTAGTGCGGATCATTACACGGCTAACCAATGGATTGGTGTGGTGAATTCCATGAAAGACCGTACATCAATGAACAAAGATGAAGTGCGTGCATTAACTATTTATCTGCAACGCAATGCCAAAGATATGGCAAAAAAATAATTACTGAGTATCTAACGAGGCTGAAATGAAAAAGAATAACGTAAACGAACAACGTCGTGATTTTCTGAAAAAAACATCTTTAGGCGTGGCTGGTAGTGCCCTTTCCGGTGGTATGGTGGGCATTGTATCAAAAAGTGCGGTCGCAAAAGAAGCTGAAATGAAAACGGTAGTGACTGCCGCTCATTGGGGATCTCTTGGGGTTGTTGTACAAGATGGTAAGGTCGTAAAATCTGGTCCTGCTATTGAGCCTGCAGTGCCGAACGAATTGCAAACAGTTGTTGCCGATCAATTGTATAACGAAGCCCGCGTGAAATATCCAATGGTGCGTAAAGGCTTTTTAGCTAACCCAGGAAAAAGCGATACTACAATGCGTGGTCGTGATGAATGGGTGCGTGTTTCTTGGGATGAAGCGTTAGATTTAGTACACAATCAGCTTAAACGCATTCGTGACGAACATGGACCAACAGGCATTTTTGCCGGTTCTTATGGTTGGTTTAGCTGTGGTTCATTACATGCTTCTCGTACGTTATTACATCGTTATATGAACGCTACCGGTGGTTTTGTGGGGCATAAAGGAGATTATTCTACGGGTGCTGCGCAAGTAATCATGCCGCATGTGCTTGGTACTATTGAAGTCTATGAACAACAAACCAGCTGGGAATCCATATTAGAAAGTAGTGATATTATTGTGCTTTGGTCTGCAAATCCACTCACAACCATGCGTATTGCTTGGATGTCTACTGACCAAAAAGGGATTGAATATTTCAAAAAATTCCAAGCGAGTGGAAAACGCATTATTTGTATCGACCCGCAAAAAAGCGAAACTTGCCAAATGCTGAATGCAGAATGGATTCCGGTGAATACAGCAACGGATGTGCCATTAATGCTTGGTATTGCGCATACTTTAGTTGAACAAGGTAAGCACGATAAAGATTTCTTGAAAAAATACACATCGGGTTATGCTAAATTCGAGGAATATTTATTAGGTAAAACCGATGGCCAACCAAAAACAGCAGAATGGGCGGCAAAAATTTGTGGTGTACCAGCAGAAACGATTAAACAGCTTGCAGCAGATTTCTCTAGCAAACGTACCATGTTAATGGGGGGCTGGGGTATGCAACGCCAACGCCATGGTGAACAAACCCACTGGATGTTAGTAACGCTAGCGTCTATGTTGGGACAAATTGGCTTGCCAGGTGGTGGTTTCGGTTTAAGCTATCACTATTCAAATGGTGGGGTGCCAACAGCGACAGGGGGTATTATCGGCTCCATTACCGCAAGTCCATCAGGCAAAGCGGGTGCAAAAACATGGTTGGATGATACCTCTAAATCTGCCTTCCCATTAGCTCGTATTGCTGATGTGTTGCTCCATCCAGGCAAAAAAATTCAGTATAACGGTACTGAAATTACTTATCCTGACATCAAAGCGGTATATTGGGCAGGTGGTAACCCGTTTGTTCACCATCAAGATACCAATACCTTAGTGAAGGCCTTCCAACAACCTGATGTGGTGATTGTCAATGAGGTGAACTGGACGCCAACTGCACGCATGGCAGATATTGTATTGCCGGCAACTACCAGTTATGAACGTAATGACTTAACCATGGCAGGCGACTACTCCATGATGAGCGTTTACCCGATGAAACAAGTGGTTCCACCACAATTTGAAGCGAAAAATGACTACGATATTTTCGTTGAACTCGCAAAACGAGCAGGTGTGGAAGAACAATACACTGAAGGTAAAACGGAAATGGAATGGCTGGAAGAATTCTACAATGCAGCCTTTACTGCCGCACGTGCAAACCGTGTAGCAATGCCACGTTTTGATAAATTCTGGGCAGAAAATAAACCATTAAGTTTTGAAGCGGGCGAAGCCGCGAAGAAATGGGTGCGTTATGGTGAATTCCGTGAAGATCCATTGCTCAATCCGCTCGGCACGCCATCAGGCAAAATTGAGATTTTCTCTGATGTTATTGAGAAAATGCATTATAACGACTGTAAAGGTCACCCAAGCTGGATGGAGCCAGAAGAATTTGCGGGTAATGTGACAGAAGAATATCCGTTAGCTTTAGTGACGCCACATCCTTACTATCGTTTACATAGCCAATTGGCACATACTTCATTACGTCAAAAATATGCGGTAAATGATCGTGAGCCAGTGATGATTCACCCTGAAGATGCCGCTGCTCGCGGTATTAAAGACGGTGATATTGTTCGCATTCATAGCAAACGCGGTCAAGTGCTTGCAGGTGCGGTTGTCACAGAAAACATCATCAAAGGTACCATTGCTCTACATGAGGGTGCATGGTATGACCCAATGGACTTAGGTGAAAGTGAAAAACCATTGTGTAAAAATGGTTGTGCAAATGTCTTAACTAGAGATGAAGGTACATCTAAATTGGCACAGGGTAATTCTCCAAATACTTGTATCGTTCAGATTGAGAAATTTACAGGTGTAGCACCAGAAGTTACGGTATTTAAACAACCTAAACAGGTGGCGTAAAACTATTAAAAATATAACCGCACTTCAAAAAGTGCGGTTCTTTTTTAATAATAGAACGAAGAGGCATTAACAGCACTAAATTCTAAACATGAGGTGTTATTTGAGCAAGATGAATTAAGACGGGAAACAATATCTAAGATTTTAGTACTTTTGAATGATAAGTAGATTTTTATTCAATAATATATTTAATGTGTAGATAAAATATTCAAACAGGTGTGTTTTTCAAAAAATGGTTTGACATATTTTCTAAAAAACGTATTATACCGCTCACACTGATTGTGGTGAGATGGCCGAGCAGGCTGAAGGCGCTCCCCTGCTAAGGGAGTATGGGGTTAAAAAGCTCCATCGAGGGTTCGAATCCCTCTCTCACCGCCATTGTTTGTTTTATTTATTCTGCACCCGTAGCTCAGCTGGATAGAGTACTCGGCTACGAACCGAGCGGTCAGAGGTTCGAATCCTCTCGGGTGCGCCATTTTTAAAACGGCTCTATCTTATTAAAGTGGTTATGAATAATTAAAGCATCATCTACGCACCCGTAGCTCAGCTGGATAGAGTACTCGGCTACGAACCGAGCGGTCAAAGGTTCGAATCCTTTCGGGTGCGCCATTTCTACATTATTACTTTCATTAAAATATTCTTTACTATTCAATACATTTGTTATATTTATTTCTTGCATCTATTTATTTTTAATCATTTAAAATATGAAAAAACAATCTTTACCAACTAAATTTAGCCCGTTTGCTTGGGGGCTTGCTGCTTTTTGTTCGCCTATATTATTGTGTCCAATGGCATTATTAATTTCTACGGCATTCAGTAAAAATCCTCATCTAACAAACTGGCAAATCAATTTATTTTCAATACTTTTTTGGGTTTATCCCTTTATTCTAGCCATTACAGCTCGAATACTATACCTTATTCATCAACATAAACCTAAACTAGCAAATAAATTATTAATATTAAGTGCGGTCATTTTTTATGTGGTTTTAATTACGATTTGTAAAATTGGTTTATAAAAAAATCCTACGATAAAACGTAGGATTTTTTATTTTATTTTTTCTTTATTGGTCGCTGCCAACCTTGAATATGTCGTTGAGCAACTCTTGTAATCACTAATTCATTTTCGCCTACATCACGTGTAATTGTTGTGCCTGCACCAATAGTTGCACCACTTGCGACTTTCACTGGCGCGACTAATTGTGTATCAGATCCCACAAATACATCATCACCGATGATCGTTTTAAATTTATTTGCACCATCGTAGTTGCAGGTTATAACACCCGCTCCAATATTACAATTTGAGCCGATTTCAGAATCGCCAACATAAGTTAGATGATTAACTTTAGAACCTTTACCAACGATAGATTTTTTAATTTCTACAAAGTTACCGACATGCGTTTCAGCTGCGAGTTCTGCACCTGGGCGTAAACGAGAAAATGGACCAATTGCGGCTTTTTCTCCCACTACGGAATCCTCTAGCACAGAATAAGGTTTTATTTCTACACCATTACCAATAACAACATTTTTCAATACGCAACCTGCGCCAATTTTTACGCTATCACCGAGTTTAACACTACCTTCGATAATAACATTAACGTCGATTTCCACATCTTTTCCATGTTCTAATGTTCCACGTAGGTCAAAGCGAGCGGGATCGTAGATCATTACGCCTTCAAGTAATAATTTGGAGGCTTGTTTATTTTGGAAATAACGTTCAAGTGCGGCTAATTGTAAGCGATTATTTGCGCCTTCAACTTCCATGACATCTGTTGCTTGTACAGCAATAACTTGGCAATTATCCTGGTTTGCGAGAGCAATAAGATCCGTTAAGTAATATTCGCCTTGAGCATTATTATTGCCTACACGAGCGAGCCATTTTTTGAAACTTGCACCATCAGATACCATAACGCCAGTATTTACTTCTTTAATATTTAGTTGATCTGCATTTGCATCTTTTTGTTCTATAATTGCCACAACATTCCCATTTTCACGGATAATTCGTCCATAGCCTGTTGGGTTGTCTAAATTTACGGTAAGCAATGCAATGCCATTTTCTGGTTTCGCTTTAATTAATTTTTCTAATGTTTCTTTAGTTATTAATGGTGCATCGCCGTAAAGTACAACAATATTTTCGTTATCCTTAAAGAAAGGTGCCGCTTGTTGAACTGCATGTGCTGTGCCAAGTTGTTCTGTTTGTAATACCCAGTTTACTTGTTCATTTGCAAGATGGGTACGCATTAAGTCCCCACCGTGACCATAGATTAAATGAATATTTTCTGAGCCTAATTGATGGGCAGTATCAATCACGTGTTTTACCATTGGTTTACCAGCGATTGTATGTAGCACTTTAGGTAAATCGGAATACATGCGAGTTCCTTTTCCAGCTGCTAAAATTACCGCACTTAATGCTTTTTTTGTCATAGATTTTCTCTTTATTCATCAATAATGGGTAATATTCTATCGTAGAAAGATAGCGAATGGTAAGTTTTTAAGTAAAAGCTATAACAGACTTTTAGATAAGAAAAAAACCGACGGTTTCCCATCGGTTTTTTGAATTTTAAAGTGGTTAAAATAGAAATTATTTAACTTCTACTTCTGCACCCGCTTCTTCTAATTCTTTCTTAAGTGCTTCAGCTTCTTCTTTAGAAACGCCTTCTTTTAAGTTAGCTGGAGCAGATTCAACTAAATCTTTAGCTTCTTTTAAGCCTAAACCAGTTGCACCACGTACTGCTTTAATTACTGCTACTTTGTTCGCACCTGCAGATTTAAGTACAACGTCGAATTCAGTTTTTTCTTCTGCTGCCGCTGCACCGCCTGCTGCTGGAGCTGCTGCTACTGCTGCCGCTGCTGAAACACCGAATTTTTCTTCCATCGCTGCGATTAATTCAACGATTTCAGTTACAGTTTTTGAAGCAATCGCTTCAATGATTTGTTCGTTAGTTAATGACATAACAATCAATTCCTAAAATAAATAAAGTTAGATGAAGTAAGAAACGCTTAATGATTAAGCTGCTTCTTGTAATTTGTCGCGTAATGCCGCGAAGGTGCGAGCAAGTTTGCCTGCTGCAGCTTCTTTCATTGTGCCCATTAAACGTGCAATCGCTTCTTCGTAAGTTGGTAATGTTGCCAAGAATTCAACATCTTGGATTTTACCTTCAAAGGCTGCACCTTTAATTTCAAACTTATCGTTTGCTTTAGCAAACTCTTTGAACAAACGAGCAGCTGCGCCCGGGTGTTCGTTAGAGAACGCGATAAGTGTTGGACCTACAAACGTATCTTTTAAGCATTCGTAATCTGTGCCTTCAACTGCGCGACGTAATAAAGTATTACGAACTACACGCATTGTAACGCCAGCTTCACGTGCTGATTTACGTAATTCAGTCATTTTCTCAACAGTTACACCGCGAGAATCCGCGATTACTGCTGAAAGTGCACCTTTGGCTGCTTCATTTACTTCAGCAACAATTGCTTGCTTGTCTTGAAGATTTAATGCCATTGGCTTTTAGCTCCTGAATACACTCCGATTACTCGGAATTAATTTACCTAATCCTAAGACTAGGATGACTTCGGCGCCCAGAAGCAAGAAAAATTCTTATTCTGTTCACCATCTACGTAGGATAATTAAGATTACTCCCCTACGGTCTTGGATGGGGCTTGAATAGGTCAAGCACCAACCAGAAATTTGTTAGATTGACTAACACAGGCGCTGGATTATAGAGAAAAGCTATGTTCTTGTAAAGAATATTGTTGAAAAAAGAGCCAAATTCCTATGATAGTTTTTCTACTAATTCCTCTGCAGCCCCAATATAAGTAGCGGGTGTTAATTTTTGTAAACGTAATTTTTCTTCTTGTGGAATATCCAACTTATCAATAAATTCACGCATAGCCTGTTCTGTCACTCGTTTACCTCGCGTTAATTCTTTTAATTTTTCGTAAGGTTTTTCTATTCCATAGCGGCGCATTACGGTTTGAATTGGTTCAGCCAAAACTTCCCAGTTTTGATTGAGTTCTTCTAATAAGTGCGGTTGATTTACTTCAAGTTTACTAATGCCTTTGCGCGTTGAAGCATAAGCAATCAAACAATAACCTAATCCTACGCCTAAATTACGTAATACGGTTGAATCTGTTAAGTCACGCTGCCAGCGAGAAATTGGTAATTTTTGACCTAAATGGGTCATTACTGCATTGGCTAACCCTAGATTGCCCTCTGAGTTTTCAAAATCAATTGGATTGACTTTATGTGGCATGGTTGAAGAACCAATTTCGCCTGCAATAGTTCGTTGTTTAAAGTGATTTAATGCAATGTATCCCCATAAATCACGATCAAAATCAATGATAATGGTATTAAAGCGTACTACTGCATCAAAAAATTCAGCAATGTAATCGTGCGGCTCAATTTGCGTGGTATAAGGATTCCATTGAATACCTAATGAAGTGACAAATTCTTCGCTGAATTTATGCCAATCAATATTAGGATATGCCGATAAATGCGCATTATAGTTACCTACTGCGCCATTGATTTTACCTAAGATTTCCGCGTTCTGAAGTTGTTTAAATTGACGTTTTAGGCGGTAAACGACATTCGCCATTTCTTTGCCCACTGTGCTTGGTGAAGCTGGCTGACCATGTGTGCGAGAAAGTAATGGGATCGTTTTATATTCTTCTGCAAGACGAGTGATTTCATCAATCAGTTTTTGCCATTCTGGTAAAATCACTTCGTCACGAGCGGTACTTAACATTAATGCGTGAGAGAGGTTGTTAATATCTTCTGAGGTGCAAGCGAAATGAATAAATTCGGAAACGTTCATTAGTTCCACTTCATTTTGAATTTTCTCTTTCAGAAAATACTCAACGGCTTTCACATCGTGATTGGTTGTGCGTTCAATTTCTTTAATACGCGCAGCATCGGTCTCATTAAAATTAGCCACAATTCCATCTAAAAAAGCATTTGCTTGCATAGAAAATGTCGGTACTTCAGTAATGTCTGCCGTTGAAGCTAATTTTTGTAACCAACGAACTTCCACAGCTACACGGAATTTCATTAACCCGAATTCGCTAAAAATAGCACGTAATGGCGTTACTTTATCTTGATAACGACCATCAAGAGGAGAAAGTGCGGTCAGTGTAGAGAGTTGCATAAATGTTTGCTCCAGAATTGTATTAATAAATAGAAGAATAAATCTGTTTTGCGGTGGCAAGTAATTTTCTGCGGAAAAATAAAATTTGCCATTTTGTTCCGCCCATTTGTTTCCATAGCACAGCAGAGCGAATGCCTGCAAGTAGCACTGCACGAATTTTATTTTGCACGAGTTCTTGTCGCAAATAATCAGGTGAGCCTAGTATGTGAATTTTTTTGCCCAATGGGCTAATAACGTCGCTGTAAATATTTGCCATAATAGATAGCATTGTTTCACTATCGCGAGCGTAATGAATTTCCTGTTCTTTTAGGCGAGAAATTCGATTGCCTAATGTTTGTTTGGCATCGGGATTTTTCGATAATTTCCCTTCTAATGCCAAAAGGCTTAGCCAATAGCGAGTTAAATTTTGATCGCCTTGCGCGTTGAGCTGATCAATTAAGGTTTCTAGACCTAATTTTAAATGACGAACTTCTCCACCAAAAACATCTTCGATTTGTTGTGGTTGGGTAATGAAAAGGCTATTAAGTGCGGTTAAAAATGTATCTGAATCTGCTCGACTTTCTGTTGCAAGTTGATGAACCAATTTTGCTGATTGGCACACTCCAGCAAGGGCAAGAACAATATCGTGGTAGTTTTTCATTAGAAAATATTAGGAAAACGTTTCCGTTAAATATAGCATTTTTAACCTAGCTTTTGAACTCGAACATTAAAAAAGCCTAGAGTTTCTGATATGATGAGCGAACAGTTTTAAGGTATTAAGGATTGATTATGGCAAAACCAATTGTTTTTAGTGGCGTGCAGCCTTCTGGTGAATTAACTATCGGAAATTATTTGGGCGCGTTGCGCAACTGGGTGAAAATGCAAGAGGATTATGAATGTATTTTCTGCGTAGTTGATTTACATGCGATCACTGTGCGTCAAGATCCTGTTGCCCTTCGCAAAGCAACGCTTGATGTGCTTGCACTTTATTTGGCGTGCGGAATTGATCCAAATAAAAGTACTATTTTTGTTCAATCTCACGTTCCTGAACACACGCAATTAAGCTGGGTGTTAAACTGCTACACCTATTTCGGTGAAATGAGCCGAATGACGCAATTCAAAGATAAATCAGCGCGTTATGAAGAAAATATTAACGTGGGTTTGTTTGATTATCCTGTGTTAATGGCGGCGGATATTTTACTTTATCAAGCAAAAAGCGTGCCTGTTGGCGATGACCAAAAACAACACTTAGAAATTACGCGTGATATTGCAAATCGCTTTAATGCGCTCTATGGCAATATTTTCACTATTCCTGAAATTTTCATTGGAAAAGCAGGTGCGCGTATTATGTCATTGCAAGATCCTGAAAAGAAAATGTCAAAATCAGATGATAACCGCAACAACGTGGTGACACTTTTAGAAGATCCAAAATCTGTGGCGAAGAAAATTAAACGTGCCGTAACAGATTCAGATGAACCGCCTGTTGTTCGTTATGATGTGCAAAATAAAGCGGGGGTATCCAATCTTTTAGATATTCTTTCTGCGGTTACGGATAAGCCAATTGCGGATCTTGAAAAAGAATTTGAAGGTAAAATGTACGGACATTTAAAAACTGCAGTAGCGGATGAAGTCTCAACTTTACTTGCTGGTTTACAAGAACGTTTCCATCAATATCGTAATGATGAAGCTTTATTAGATAATATCTTACGACAAGGTGCGGAAAAAGCGCGTGCAAAAGCCCAAGAAACCTTGGCGAAAGTGTATGAAGCAGTAGGTTTTGTTGCTGCAAAATAATCTGAATAAAAGGGATAATATTATGGCAATTCAAACTGAAAAACCGATTGAATGTGTAGGTTGTAACACATTTGATATGAAATCACTTTTCGATAATCGTGATTGTAGTCAGGTTATTGAATATATTTATGACGGTGAAGAACAAGCGCAAGAAGCGCTCGCATTTTTTACCCAGAAAGCGCGTGATGTAGAAAGTGAACCTTGTAAAATTCAATCTGAAATTACAAAAGTGGATGATGGTTATTTATTAAAGGCAAATTTCACTTTTTGTTGCCAAGCTGAATTGGTGATTTTTCAAATGCGTATTGCGTAAGAAAAACAGCTGAAAAATAAGCCGCACTTTTGCGGCTTATTTTGAACCTATCCCAAACGTAGGGTGGGCTTCAGCCCACCAAAATATCTTACGATTGTTTGTTGGTGGGCTAAAGCCCACCCTACAATTACTGAAATTACAAAAGTGGATGATGGTTATTTATTAAAGGCAAATTTCACTTTTTGTTGTCAAGCTGAATTGGTGATTTTTCAAATGCGTATTGCGTAAGAAAAACAGCTGAAAAATAAGCCGCACTTTTACGGCTTGTTTTGAACCTATCCCAAACGTAGGGTGGGCTTCAGCCCACCAAAATATCTCACGATTGTTTGTTGGTGGGCTAAAGCCCACCCTACAATTACTAAAGAAATCTACGTAGTCGATAAAAGAGTGATTAAAAATTGCATTTTGATGATTTTAAAATACGGCTTACAAACAAAAGTGCGGTCAAAATGATTTTCTTTTATGCTGATACAAAGCAATTAGGATTTTGTACTTATTATACTTTTTCATTTTGATATTGATTAGATAAATTGAATTATTTAATATATGACAATTATTATCATTAAAAATAAGGAAACCTATGGCCAACTTTAAATTCAGCCTGCTTGCTTGCTCTATTGCATTTGCATTAAATGCAAGCACAGCCTATGCTGCCCAACCAACCAACCAACCAACCAACCAACCAACCAACCAACCAACCAACCAACCAAAATAGTAATGTTTCTGAACAACTAGAACAAATTAATGTATCTGGTTCTACCGAAAATAGTGATACAAAAACACCACCAAAAATTGCTGAAACAGTAAAATCAGCAAAAAAATTAGAAAAAGAACAGGCACAAGATGTTAAAGATCTCGTACGTTATGAAACAGGGATTACTGTCGTAGAGGCGGGACGTTTTGGAAATAGTGGCTTTGCCGTTCGAGGAGTAGATGAAAACCGTGTAGCCGTTCAAATAGATGGATTGCATCAAGCAGAAACAATTTCTTCACAAGGATTTAAAGAATTATTTGAAGGCTATGGAAACTTCAATAACACGAGAAACACTGCAGAGATTGAAACCCTCAAACAAGTAACCATTCGTAAAGGTGCAGACTCGCTAAAATCAGGGAGTGGTGCATTAGGTGGTTCAGTGAGTTTTGATACAAAAGATGCAAGAGATTATTTACTTAACAAAAATTACTATGCTTCCTATAAAAGAGGCTATAACACCGCAGATAACCAAAATCTTCAAACACTTACCCTCGCTGGGCGTTATAAATATTTTGATGCTATTGCGGTAATTACATCACGTAAAGGTCATGAATTAGAAAACTATGGTTATAAAAATTATAACGATAGAATACAAGGTAGAGAAAGAGAAAAAGCCGATCCTTATCGAAGAACACAAGAAAGTAAACTGTTAAAATTTGCTTTTCAACCCACTGAAAATCACCGCTTGTCTGTAGTGGTAGATTTATATAAACAAACGTCTAAAGGTCATGACTTTTCTTATACTCTAAAACCAAACACGGAGTATATGACCTATGACGAGGTAGAATTACGCCATACCAATGATAAAGTGGATCGTAAAAATCTTGCGTTTACTTATGAAAACTTTACCGAAACACCTTTCTGGGATACCTTAAAAATCAGTTATTCTCATCAAAAAATCACGACTACAGCAAGAACCGATGATTATTGCGATGGGAATGACAAATGTGCCTTGGCGGGAAATCCGCTTGGAATGAAATATAATAAGGATAATCAACTTGTTGGAAAAGATGGTAATCCTGCTAAATATAAAGATCTTGATAAAGAGAATACAAAAAAAGAAAGAGCAGAATTAACTCACACTCACGAAAGATGGTTATGGAAGAAAGTAGATTGGAATGCTGTTCAAGCAAAACATCCTGAAGCCAAAATACAAAAATATTGTTTAAACAATGAATCTGATTCCTTTTGCACTTACGAAGTAAAAACTCGTCAAAAAGAAAACACCTTTGAAATCAATGGCAAAAAATACAATCTATTATCTGAAGCAGATAAAAACGTTATCTCTGATGAACAAAGATTGCCGACTAACGTCAGTTATCTTTTTAGTTGTGATGGATTAAATTGTGATAAAAAAATGATTCAAGGATTTAAAAAAGATGGAACTACTGAAAATATTCCTTTTGAGGTAATTTACAAAAATGGCAAAAAATATGCTAAAACAGAAGTAAAAGCCAAAACTCAGCTATCTGGTCCATTCCTTTTTATGCCAAATAAAAAAGGTTATCAAACGAATCTTTGGACACAACGTGATTTAACGAGTGAAACTAAACAAATTAACCTTGACTTAACCAAACATCTTGAATTAGGTAAAACACAGCACGATTTGTCTTATGGTGGCTTGTGGTCTGAAATGGAAAAATCAATGACCAATATCTCTGGCGATTCTCCGCTGAATGTAAAATGGTGGGCACAATATCCACATAATTGTGATATCTTTTTACCATCATCTACACCAAATGGAGCACCAACATTAAACCCAGAGCGAACAAATACATTATGTAATAATAGCAATGTGTATTCTTTCCTGATTCCCGTGAAAACGAAAACAGGTGCGTTGTATTTTATTAACGATTTCCGTGTGAACAGCCATATCGCCTTTAATTTTGGTTATCGTTATGATCGCGTGAAATATGACCCCGAGTATATCCCAGGAAAAACACCAAAAATTCCTGACGATATGGTCGTTAATCTTTATGTAAAACAGCCGACATTTGATGATACAAAAGTAAATCTTCCTCCTGAAGAGTTAAGGAAAAAAGAAGCTAATGCTGCTGCAAACATTAAAGCAATTGCTCAACCTAAAAAATTCTCTGCAAGTTCTTATTCTGTGGGGACAACGCTTGATCCGTTAAATTGGTTACGCTTACAAGCAAAATATGGTAAAGCATTCCGTGCACCAACAAGTGATGAAATTTACTTTACTTTCTTGCATCCAGATTTTTCTATTCGACCAAATAGAGATCTTCAAGCAGAAACGGCAAAAACAAAAGAGCTAGCTTTAACCTTACATAACGAAATAGGTTACGTGACGACTTCTGTTTTTGACACACGCTATCGTAATTTTATTGATTTAGCCTATAAAGGTCTTTATAACGTTCAGAGACATTCAAAACTAAGACCATATCACACATATCAAAATGTAAATAGACCAAATGCTAAAGTAACAGGCTGGGAAATTGCTTCTCAAATCTCCTTAGGTAAGATTACTCAATTCCTTAACGGTTTGAACCTAAGCTATAAATACACCTATCAAAAAGGCAGAATAGACGGCGGCATCCCAATGAATGCCATTCAACCAAAAACCTCTGTTTATGGCGTGAGTTATGCTCATCCTGCTGATAAATTTGGCTTAGACCTGTACTTTACTCACGTCTCTGCCAAAAATGCAGAAGATACTTATAATATGTTCTATAAAGAAGAAGGCAAAACAGACAGCACAATTAAATGGAGAAGTGAATCTTATACAACCATTGATTTGTTAGGATATATCAAACCAATTAAAAATCTTACTTTAAGAGCAGGGGTATATAATTTAACCAATAGAAAATATATTACTTGGGATTCTGCGAGATCAATTAGACCATTTGGTACAAGTAATATAATTGACCAAAAGAGTGGATTGGGTATCAACCGCTTCAACGCACCAGGCAGAAACTATAGAATGTCAGTTCAGTTTGAGTTTTAGTTATCTCTAAAACCCAAAGTGATATTATTTATAGGGTCGGCTTATGCCCCCTATAACAACTGAAATTACAAAAGTGGATGATGGCTATTTATTAAAGGCAGATTTCACTTTCTGTTGCCAAGCTGAATTGGTGATTTTTCAAATGCGTATTGCGTAAGAAAAACAGCTGAAAAATAAGCCGCACTTTTGCGGCTTATTTTGTTTTTAGGATTAGCTTTCTACAAAGCTTAAGGCTGTTTCAACCACTTCAATTCCTGCGCCTTGTTTAAACGCATTTTCGCTTAAATAGCGTCGCCATTGACGAGCACCTTTGCAATTTTGGAATGCGCCTAATATATGACGGACGATATGATTAAGGTGTATGCCTTGGCTAAGTTGTTTTTCAATATAAGGAAGCATTGACCGTACCGCTTCATGAGCGGTAACAATTGGTGCGTTAGGATCAAATAAGGCTTGGTCAATTTGCCCAAGTAAACTTGGATTTTGATAAGCCTCTCGCCCAACCATCACGCCGTCCACATATTGCAAATGTTGCTTCATTTCTTCAATGGTTTTTATACCACCATTAATTGCAATAGTTAGATGTGGAAAATCACGTTTTAGTTGATACACCCGAGTATAATCTAATGGCGGAATTTCTCGATTTTCTTTGGGACTTAACCCCGAAAGCCAAGCTTTTCGTGCGTGGATAATAAACTCTTGGCAACCTTTTCCTTGAACTTTTTCAATAAAATCACATAAAAATTCATAGCTATCTAATTCATCAATACCAATACGCGTTTTCACAGTGACTGGAATTTTGACCGCACCTTGCATTTGTTCTACACAGTCTGCCACCAAATCTGCTTTCGCCATTAAGCAAGCACCAAACATTCCATTTTGTACGCGATCAGAAGGGCATCCTACATTAAGATTAATTTCGTGATAGCCTCGTTCCTCAGCAAGTTTTGCGCAATATTTGAGTTGTTCAGGATCGCTTCCTCCCAGCTGTAACGCAACGGGATTTTCTTGTAAATCAAAATCCAAGTGGTCATATTTTGCGTGGATAATCGCTGGTGCTGTGACCATTTCAGTGTAAAGTAATGCGTGCTTTGAAAATTGGCGATGAAAATAACGACAATGGCGTGTTGTCCAATCTAACATTGGTGCAACAGAAAAACGGCCGCGGTAAAAGTGCGGTAGATTTTGAGGCATTTTTATTTCTCTTGTTCGGTTTTGCTACGTAATTCTTCGGCTTGGCGAGCTTGCATTTGCTGGAGAAAACAGCCTGCAGCAAAGTGGTAAAATGGTTTTGGGCTAAATTGGTGCGAGATTATGGATGCAATAATGCTGGAAATCAAGAGCCAAATGAGAACGGGTTGTGCACCTGTCATTTCCATTACAATAACACTGGCTGTAACTGGCGATTGTGTGCAGCCAGCTAAAAATGCCACCATACATAAAATCACCAAAAAACGTTGATCAACCATACCACCACTTAGATCCCAAAGCATTGTGCCAATGCCTGCGCCTGTTGTCAGTGATGGGGTAAAGATACCACCGGCAATACCATTCCTAGGGGTAACACAAACCAAACTGCAACAGGATATTTAGATGACCAGTGAGCATTTAGTTCTAATCCAAAATCAGATAATTTAGTAAATATTTACATATATAAAATAAAAAAGTGCGGAGAATTTTCTCCGCACTTTTCTTTTTGTTTCTTCTGTCTTTTATCTTTAAGACATTCAGGAATCCATCAATTATTTGATGATTTTTGCAACAACGCCCGCACCTACTGTACGGCCACCTTCACGGATTGCGAAACGTAAACCTTGATCCATCGCAATTGGGTGGATTAAGCTTACTGTCATCTTGATGTTATCGCCTGGCATTACCATTTCCACGCCTTCTGGTAATTCGATTGTACCAGTTACGTCTGTTGTACGGAAATAGAATTGTGGACGGTAACCTTTGAAGAATGGAGTATGACGACCACCTTCATCTTTTGATAATACGTATACTTCTGATTCAAAATCAGTGTGTGGTGTGATTGAACCTGGTTTCGCTAATACTTGACCACGTTCGATTTCTTCACGTTTGGTACCACGTAATAATGCACCGATGTTTTCACCTGCACGACCTTCGTCAAGTAATTTACGGAACATTTCAACACCTGTTACAGTAGTTTTCGCTGTATCTTTGATACCGACGATTTCTACTTCATCACCAGTACGGATGATACCACGTTCTACACGACCAGTTACTACTGTACCACGACCTGAGATTGAGAACACATCTTCGATTGGAAGAAGGAACGGTTGGTCAATCGCACGTTCTGGTTCTGGGATGTAAGTATCTAAGTGACCAGCTAATTCTAGGATTTTTTCTTCCCATTCTGCTACGCCGTTTAATGCTTGTAATGCTGAACCACGTACGATTGGCGTGTCGTCACCTGGGAAGTCATATTGAGATAGAAGTTCACGCACTTCCATTTCTACTAATTCTAATAACTCTTCGTCATCTACCATATCGCATTTGTTTAAGAATACGATGATGTATGGTACACCTACTTGGCGACCTAATAAGATATGTTCACGAGTTTGTGGCATAGGACCATCTGTTGCTGCTACTACTAAAATAGCACCATCCATTTGCGCCGCACCGGTAATCATGTTTTTAACATAGTCGGCGTGTCCTGGACAGTCTACGTGTGCATAGTGGCGAGTTGGTGTATCGTATTCAACATGTGAAGTGTTGATGGTAATACCACGCGCTTTTTCTTCTGGCGCGTTATCGATTTGGTCAAATGCACGCGCTGCACCACCGTAATGTTTTGCTAATACGGTTGTGATTGCTGCTGTTAAAGTTGTTTTACCGTGGTCAACGTGGCCGATTGTACCCACGTTTACGTGCGGTTTTGTACGTTCAAATTTTTCTTTAGACATTGCTAATGTTTCCTAAGAAGTGCGGTATAAAACAATCATATTTTACACCGCTGGTTTACAAAAATTATTTTTTACGCGCTTCAATTACTGCAGCTGCCACACTTGTTGGAGCTTCAGCATATTTTAACGGTTCCATTGAGTATGATGCACGACCTTGAGTTTGTGAACGTAAGTCTGTTGCATAACCGAACATCTCAGAAAGTGGAACTTCTGCATCGATTTTAACAACAAACTCGTTCGCTTCTTGACCGTTTACCATAGCACGACGACGGCTTAAATCACCAATTACATCACCAACATATTCAGGTGGAGTTTCAACTTCAACTTTCATAATTGGCTCAAGTAATACTGGGTTTGCTTTTGAGAATGCCGCTTTAAATGCTAAAGACGCAGCAAGTTTAAACGCCAACTCAGATGAATCCACATCATGGTATGAACCGAAATGTAAACGTACACCAAGATCAACTACTGGGTAACCCGCTAATGGACCAGATTTAAGTTGTTCTTGAATACCTTTATCAACGGCTGGAATGTATTCACCAGGGATTACACCACCTTTGATTTCGTTTACAAATTCATAACCAGGACCTTCTGGATCTAATGGGTATAAGTCGATAACAACATGACCATATTGACCGCGACCACCAGATTGTTTAGCGTGTTTACCTTCCACATCATTAACACGAGTACGGATAGTTTCACGGTATGATACTTGTGGTTTACCAATATTAGCTTCCACTTTGAACTCACGTTTCATACGATCAACAATGATATCTAAGTGCAACTCACCCATACCAGAAATAATGGTTTCACCAGATTCCTCATCTGTGTGAACACGGAATGAAGGGTCTTCTTGTGCTAAACGACCTAATGCTAAGCCCATTTTTTCTTGGTCAGCTTTAGTTTTTGGTTCTACCGCAACAGAAATTACTGGCTCTGGGAATTCCATACGCTCAAGGATAATTGGCGAATCAATTGCACATAATGTATCACCAGTAGTTACATCTTTTAATCCGATAGCTGCTGCGATATCACCTGCACGAACTTCTTTAATTTCTTCACGTTTATTAGCGTGCATCTGTACGATACGACCAAAACGTTCACGTTTTTGACGTACAGAATTCAATACTGTATCTCCAGAATTAATAACACCAGAGTATACACGGAAGAATGTTAAGTTACCTACAAATGGGTCAGTTGCAATTTTAAATGCTAATGAAGAGAATGGTTCTTCATCACTTGCATGACGCTCACCCTCAGTTTCATCTGGGTTGATACCTTTAATTGCAGGGATATCAGTTGGTGCTGGTAAGTATTCAACAACTGCGTCAAGCATTGCTTGAACACCTTTGTTTTTGAATGCAGAACCACAGGTTACCAAAATAATTTCATTTGCTAATACGCGCTGACGTAATGCTGACTTAATTTCTTCTTCAGTTAAGTCTTCGCCACCTAAGTATTTTTCCATTAATTCTTCTGATGCTTCAGCTGCCGCTTCAACAAGATTTTGACGCCATTCTTCACAGTCTGCTTGCATATTTGCAGACACTTCTTCATAAGTGAAAGTCATACCTTGGTCTGCTTCATTCCAGTTGATCGCTTTCATTTTGATCAAATCAACTACACCAGTGAAGTTTTCTTCTGCACCAATTGGAAGTTGAAGTGGAACCGCATTAGCACCTAAGCGGGTTTTTAATTGTTCAACAACACGTAAGAAGTTCGCTCCAGTACGGTCCATTTTATTTACGAACGCAATACGCGGAACTTCATATTTATTAGCTTGACGCCATACGGTTTCAGATTGTGGTTGAACACCACCAACCGCACAGTAAACCATTACTGCGCCATCAAGAACACGCATAGAACGTTCTACTTCAACAGTAAAGTCCACGTGTCCCGGAGTATCGATAACATTGATACGATGTTGTGGGAATTGTTGTGACATACCAGACCAGAATGCAGTTGTTGCCGCAGAGGTAATGGTGATACCACGCTCTTGTTCTTGTTCCATCCAGTCCATCGTTGCTGCACCATCGTGCACTTCACCGATTTTGTGGCTAACACCAGTATAGAATAAGATACGCTCAGTAGTAGTGGTTTTACCCGCATCAATGTGCGCACTGATACCGATATTACGATATCTTTCAATAGGGGTTGTACGAGCCATTATTATAACCTTGTTTATTTAATATCAGTTTATATAAGGGTAAGGCTTCATCAATGATGAAGCCCTTTAAATTCAAAAACTTATTACCAACGGTAGTGAGCAAATGCTTTGTTAGCTTCAGCCATGCGGTGAACGTCTTCACGTTTTTTCACTGCTGCACCTTTATTATCTGAAGCATCAGATAATTCGTTTGCAAGGCGTAAAGCCATTGATTTATCACCACGTTTACGTGCTGCTTCAACGATCCAACGCATACCTAATGCGTTACGACGTACAGGGCGCACTTCAACTGGTACTTGGTAAGTAGAACCACCAACACGACGAGATTTAACCTCAACAGTTGGACGTACGTTTTCAAGTGCAACTTCAAACGCTTCTAAAGGTTCTTTACCTGTGCGTTGTGCTAAAGTTTCTAAAGCACCATAAACGATTGATTCAGCAACGGATTTTTTACCGTCTACCATGATTACATTAATAAATTTTGCAAGTAATTCTGAACCGAACTTCGGATCTGGAAGAATCTTGCGTGCTTCAACACTACGACGACGTGGCATTGCGAATTTCTCCGTATTTTAATCTTCAGGATATCCAAAACCCATCAGCAATATTTCTCATTGAGAAAATTTGCAGCGCAAAGCGCTTTTTGACTGGAGTTTATGGTTTAAATTGTTTTGCTAATTTAGACGTTTGGCCTTACTTAACGGAGAACCATTAAGCTTTAGGACGTTTAACGCCGTATTTAGAACGACCTTGTTTACGATCTTTAACGCCTGCGCAGTCTAATGCACCGCGTACTGTGTGGTAACGCACACCCGGTAAGTCTTTAACACGACCACCACGGATTAATACAACACTGTGCTCTTGAAGGTTGTGACCTTCACCACCGATATAAGAAGTTACTTCAAAACCGTTAGTTAAGCGGATACGACATACTTTACGTAACGCTGAGTTTGGTTTTTTAGGAGTTGTAGTATATACACGAGTACATACACCACGTTTCTGCGGGCAAGCCTCTAATGCAGGAACGTTGCTTTTTACAACCTTTTTCACACGCGGTTTGCGTACTAGCTGGTTGATAGTTGCCATTAAAAAAGCTCCAGTTTAAATGTTATTCAAGAATAGAATGTTGTTCAAAAAATCTACTTCTATATAGAAATAGACGGCGAATTCTAATAGTTTTACGCTTTATTGTCAATAATTAAACAATATGCTCTAGGATTAAAATTAGATTAAAATTTACCGCACTTTTGTTTTTTAATAAAAAACTTTATTCCCCACGTTTTAGCATTCCTTGTTTTTTCAAATTAACCAGAATAATTGAAATAGCAGCAGGCGTTATACCTGAAATTCGGCTCGCTTGACCAATGGAAACCGGACGATGTTGTTCCAATTTCGCACGTACTTCATTAGATAAACCAGATACCTTGTTGTAATCAAAGTTAGCTGGAATAGCCGTATTTTCGTGGCGTTTTTGTTTTTCGATTTCTTCTTGTTGGTGCTCGATATAGCCTTGATATTTAATAGCAATTTCTACTTGCTCAACAGCTTCCTTATCTTCCATTGCCGGTTTATATGGCGTTAAAGAAGTCAAAATATCGTAGGTCATTTCAGGACGACGCAATAAATCTTCACCGCTAGCCTCACGTACAAGTGGACTACCAAGCACTTTATTCGCTTCTTCTAAATATTCCGAACGAGGATGCAACCAAATGCTGCGTAAACGTTGGCGTTCCTGTTCAATATTTTCCATTTTTTGATTGAAACGTGCCCAGCGAGCCTCATCGATTAGACCTAATTCATGGGCAATTGGTGTTAAACGAATGTCTGCATTGTCTTCACGTAGTAACAAACGGTATTCAGCACGAGAAGTGAATACACGATATGGTTCTTTGGTACCAAGTGTGCAAAGGTCATCAACCAATACGCCAGTATAAGATTGATCACGGCGTGGATACCATGCATCCTTCTCTTGAACATAAAGACCTGCGTTAATCCCAGCCAATAAACCTTGTGCCGCTGCTTCTTCATAACCGGTTGTACCGTTAATTTGACCTGCGAAGAATAGACCCGAAATTGATTTAGTTTCTAATGTTGGTTTTAAATCGCGTGGATCAAAATAATCGTATTCAATAGCATAACCTGGTTTCACAATACGTGCGTTTTCTAAACCTTTCATAGAATTCACAATGCCCATTTGCACATCAAACGGCAAACTGGTAGAGATCCCGTTTGGATACACTTCATTACTGGTTAATCCTTCTGGTTCCAAATAGATTTGATGTGAATTACGATCCGCAAAACGCATCACTTTATCTTCAATAGATGGGCAATAACGTGGACCGATCCCTTCAATTACACCAGTATACATTGGACTACGATCCAAATTATTACGGATTACTTCATGAGTTTGTTCATTGGTGTGAGTAATATAACAAGGAATTTGTTGCGGGTGATCAGATACCGATCCCATAAAAGAAAATACAGGTAATACAGCATCACCATGCTGTTTAGCTAAAATATCAAAATTGATCGTGCGTGCATCAATACGCGGTGGTGTACCTGTTTTAAGGCGATCTACACGTAATCCGAGATCTCTTAATCGATGTGAAAGATTTACAGAAGCAGGATCGCCTGCTCGACCACCTTCATAATTTTCCAAACCAATATGAATTTTACCAGCTAAGAAAGTACCTGCAGTTAATACCACTGATTTAGCACGAAAAGTTAATCCCATTTTTGTGCTAACGCCTGTAACTCGATCTTGCTTAATCAGAATATCGGTCGCTTCTTGTTGGAAAATATCTAAATTAGGTTGATTTTCTAATGCAGTACGAACAGCTTGACGATATAGAACTCTGTCAGCTTGAGCTCGAGTAGCACGCACTGCTGGGCCTTTACTGCTATTTAAAGTACGAAATTGGATCCCTGCTTTATCTGCAGCATGCGCCATTAAACCGCCCATTGCATCTACTTCTTTTACTAAATGACCTTTACCGATCCCACCAATTGCAGGGTTACAAGACATTTGCCCTAAAGTATCTACATTATGTGTTAATAAAAGGGTTTTAAATCCCATACGAGCTGGTGCAAGCGCGGCTTCTGTACCCGCATGGCCACCACCGATCACAATCACATCATAAGTTTCAGTGTAAAACATATCTATCTCTATTTATTCGGATCAAAAAATTGGCGTTATTCTACAGAAATTTAAAACACCTGACAAAAAAAGAATGGATCTATTGATCCTTTGAAAGATCAGGTTTGTATTAGTAAATAAGATCTCTTTTTATATATAAAGATCTTATTATTGTTATTATTAAGATCTTTTTTGGTTGTGAGTAACCTTATTCGATCCTTATGGAAACAGGTGTTATAGGATCCAAAAATCTTGTGAAAATGCGATCATTTTCTTTAAAAATCTTGTGTGTAAAATGGAAAGTTATTAACAACTTTATTTTTTCTCAACGTTACTAAGTGAGTAAAAACAGTTTTATGACAGATTATTTATGAGTTATCCACAGATAAAAATGAATTTTTATTGAAATCCCTATAATTTAGTTTTTTTAAACAATTAATTTTATTAAATGTACGTTTTATGATTTGACTTTGTAGTTACTACAGGTTTTATGCTTCCTTCAAATCAAATAGTTAAGGAAATAAAATTAAAGATTTTTTACAGTCAATTGTTACTGAAAGTGAACATAATGAAGAGGAATGTAAAGCAATAGAAGGATTGAAAAGCAAATGTAATTTGTAAAAATATTCAAAAATTTGACCGCACTTTAGGAAGAAAAAATGCCGCCTAAATTTTAATTTTTAGACGGCATTTTATTTTTCTAGCTACTATTTCGACAAATCAATTTGATACACTGCAAAACCGATTTCGTCAGTACCCACCTGTTTCATCGGGTATTGTGCTTTTTCTGCGATAAATTTCGCTGCTTGTTCGCTTGGCGATGTTTCAAAACGGACATCTAATTTATCGTTACCTGTGATAGGCACAAAACGCCAGTTTTTATCCGCATTTGGATTGACTGAACCCTCTTTCTCACTGGTTGCTTTAATATAATCAGCCAAAATTTGACGGCTTTCATCAGGCGAAGCGTAAACAATATGTTGATCGCCAGTGCCTGGGAATTTATTACTGTAAGCACGATAGTTATTCGTTGCAATCAAGAATTCTGCTTTTGGATCAACTGGTTTGCCTTGATAAGTGAGGTTCACTACACGATGTGATTCTGGGTTAATTAATTTACATTCGCCATCGTAACGAGCAGGTTTGGTTAGATCGTATTCATAATTGACACCATCAATTACATCAAAGTTGTAAGTACGGAAACCTTCCCAGTCGATTAATGATTGTGGTTTATCACTTGTAGGGTCAATTTGTTTAAACATACCAGCACTACATTCTAACCATTCTTTTAATTGTTCGCCTGTCGCTTTAACAACCACTAATGTATTTGGATAAAGGTATAAGTCTGCAGCGTTACGGAAAGTTAATTTACCTTTATTCACTTCTGTATAACCCGTTGGGTCATTTTTACGACCACCCGCTTTAAATGGTGCGCCTGCACTTAAAATAGGTAAGCCAGCCATTGCTGCAACACTTGGTGCAACTTTCTCTACATACGCTTTTTGTGCTTGGTTTACAATTTGAATGGTTGGATCATCTTGTACTAATGCAAGGTAACTATACATATTGTCTGTGGCTTTGCCGATAGGTTGAGAAACATATTTACGTGTCGCTTCGTGAACTGGTTTTAAAAGTGCGGTAATTTCTGGGTCATTTTTTGCAAGTGCTTTTTTGGTTTCTATATCATAAATTGGACGAAGCACAGCTTTGCCAGAAGTCACGATCCATTTACCCTTGTGTTCTGTTAAGCCTAAATCCACCACGCTGATATTATTTGCCCAGTAACCAGCCATACTTTCTGGTACGCCTTTTACGGTACCATTTACGATGTCTGCATTTGGTGATTTCGCAAATTCTTTATTTGGGAATAAACGGTGTGAGTGTCCAAAAATAACCGCATCAATATGTGGAACATCCGCTAAATAGAATGCAGAGTTTTCAGCACCTTCTTGATAAGGTTCATCAGATGGGCCAGTGTGAGCTAATGCAACGACAATATCAGCCCCTTTTTTCTTCATTTCAGGGACATATTTTTGCGCTGTTTTTACAATATCACGGGTTTCAACTTTGCCTTGAAGGTTTGCTTTATCCCAAACCATAATTTGCGGTGGCACAAAACCGATGTAACCAATTTTTAATTTATGTGTTTTACCTTGATTATCAACAACTGATTTTTCTTGAATGACATAAGGTGTGAAATAAGGTTCTTCTGTCCCCGCTTTTACTACGTTTGAATTCACAATTGGGAATTTAGCTTGTTTGATGGCATCTGCAAGATAATTGAGACCATAGTTAAATTCGTGGTTACCTAATGTACCCACTTCATAATTCATCGCATTTAAACAATCGATCGCAGGGTTAGATTTACCCTCTTTATAGCCTTGTGCGGCTTGATAGTCTGCAATTGGATTACCTTGAATTAAATCCCCGTTATCAACCAATACACTATTTTTTACTTCAGCACGTGCTTGACGAATAAGGCTTGCCGCACGAGTAAAACCGAATTTATCGGTTGGTGCATCTTTATAATAGTCAAAATCGGTCAAGAAACTATGAACATCTGTTGTTGCCACAATGCGTAAATCAACATCGCTCTTTCCTTTTGCCATCGCAAAACGGTTTGCACTTAATGCAAGAATACTGGTCGCACCAATTTGAATAAAATGACGTCTGTTCATCATAGAGTTTTCCTTATTAGGGTGAGTAAATATTCCCTTTATTCTAAGAAAAATAGCGGATTCTTAAAAGAAAGGAGTAAAAATATTTTTATTTAATTAAGATAATAATTTCTGTACTAAGGAAGTATAAATATTAACCCCAGTAAGTAATTGATTTTCATCAAAATCAAATTCAGCTTCGTGATGACCTGCTGTGCGATCTGCGCCAAGAATGAAGTAAATTGCTTTGCCTCCATGTTCTTGTACACGTCTACCTAAGATAGTCGCATCTTCACTTGCATTGAAAGCATAATCTGAATTTACGTTATTTATTTGTGGTTGTTCAAGAGATATTTCTTCGATGAGTTTTATAAGTTCAACATCGTTATTCATATCCACTGCTTCACCTACAATTTCAGTTTCATACGCTACATCAAAACTTATGGAGATACCTTTGGCTATTTGCATGACTTGTTCAGTCATGTATTCATTAATTGCTTTATTTTCTCCCCGCACTTCTAATTGTAATTCAGCAGAGGATGGAATGACATTTCGTCCTTCACCCGCTTTTAGCACACCCACATTAATTCTTGTCATGCCTTTACCATGGCGTGCAATACCATGAAGTTGAGTGACTGTATGCGCTGCAGCTAATAAAGCATTACGACCTAAATGGGGCGCAGCACCTGCGTGCGCAGGTTTACCTTTATAGCGAATATCAATTTTTGTAGTGGAAAGAAAATTTCTTGGATTAGCAATAACTGTGCCTGTATTCGCGCAAAAACTAATGTGTGAAGAAGCAAAATAATCTGCATCATCAATTATGCCACTTTGTGCAATGGCTGCTGCACCTCGAACACCTTCTTCTGCTGGTTGGAATACAATTTTTACTTTTCCAGTGAGTTTATCTTTGTTCTGAGCGATCCATAATGCAACACCTAAACCTATTGTAATATGTGAATCATGTCCACAAGCATGCATAAAACCATCGTTAATTGAGGCAAAACCTTCTTTATTTGGAATATGCGCGGGTGAGCGAGTTTCCGTTACATTCACACAGTCGATATCAAAACGTAACGCGATGGTTTTTCCTGGTTTACCTGAATCAAATAATGCCACACAACCAGTGTACCCTTCCATTTTTTCGAGCCATTTTTCATTGGCTCCATAGGCTTTTGCATTAGCTAAGCCTTTATCTACTACGGCTTGTTTTCGTCCACGAACAAAGTCTGGATTTATAATTTGTTTGCCAAGAAAAATTTCAAAACAATCTAAGTCTTCCAAGTAATCCGCAATGCGAGAAGTTGTCCAAAATTCACTCCAGCCAATTTCTGGAAAACGATGAAATTCACGACGCCATTTAACAAGTTGATTTAAATCTAAGTTCATTTTTTCTTCCTTTAAAAGTCTATAAAAACAGACCGCACTTAAAAAAAGTGCGGTCAATTTTTTACTATTTTTACAACATAAATAATGCTAAGAATAAAACAGCAAGTATCATACCTGGTGCGGTACGTTTTACCATTTCTACTGGGCTTACCATCGCAAGGCCTGCACAAACAATGGTTACACCTGCAATTGGTGAAGCTGTACGACCGATTGCACCAGCAATCGCTGCTGCCATACCAAGATTTACGTGAGTGTAGCCGAGTTCTACAGCATGTGGTGTGACGGCAGTGTTAAAGGCAATCGCTGCTGCATCGCCAGAGCCTGTAATTAAACCCATTAAGAATGGTCCAATTGTTGCACCCCAACGTACAAATTCGTTGGATTCTTTTAAGAAAGAAATTGCCGCATCCACTGCACCTGTAGATTTTAATCCTGCTACAAATACACTGGCTGCAATAATGATACCAAGTACGTTTGCATAAGAATTTCCCATACCATTGAAAAATTCTTCAGTGATTTTTACTGGGGAAATACGAGTTACTATAATGCCGTAAATTGCACCAATCAGCATCGCTTGAGGAACGCCCATTTTAGTCCATTCAAGACCCGGTACTTGTTGTAATGATGTTCCACCAATCACTAAAATAACTAATGGTATTAATGGTGCAAGGGCATAAAGTACATTGACACCTTCAACAACTTTAATTTCACTTTCTTTTTGTTCTGCAAGATAAGCTTGGCGATGTTGTTCACCATAATCTTTAAAAACAAGCGCAAGAATTGTTAAAACAACAGCACCTATTGCTCCCGCAATCATGTTATATGGCGCATGTGAAAGGTTTACTTGAGTGATAGTTAAGCCTGACATTTCACTAATCATTGCTGAGTGAGAAGAACCTGGGCTCATCATTGATCCAAAAGTCCCTGCTAAAATAGCTGCACCAGCAGTAGCTGGTCGAACACCCGCACTTTTTAAAACAGGAATTAATGTTGCACCAACCGCAGCTGCACAACCAGCAGCAGAAGGAATAGCAATATTGATGAAAAAGGTGATGACTGTTGCAATCGGAATTAAGAAGAATTTTAATCCGCTTAATGGTTTGGTAAGTAAATGCACTAGATGAGTATCACATTGAGTGTATTTCATTACATAAGCAAAACCCATACTAGAACAGATAGCCATAATTAATCCGCCAGATGTCATGCTTTTGGCAAAAGCATCTAATGCGCCCATTGGATTCAGCGTTAGAATGGACATTATTAAACCGACACCAATCAAAACAGTTCGGGTTTCGGCTTTTTTAATCAGAAAATAAATTGTGGCAATAATGCCAATCACTGCAACGATGGATTTGAATAATTCCATTATATGTTCCTTTTAAGTTAATAAGAAAAAGTTGTATTGATGTCAAATGTGCCACATTCCATATTTTCACTGAAGCACAAAATAGGATTTTCACCCAACACAGTTGCCATTTCATTTTGTATATAAAGTGCAGAACCTTCAGGCAATGCATATACAAGTGCGGTTGGATTAACGAGTAAAAATTCAGCCAAACGTTCTTCTCGGCTTTCGCCATTATGACCTTGCATTTTACCTGAAATAAAGTGCGGATTAATTTGATGAGGAAAAAGCTGTAATGCTTGAAATGAAGGAGGATAAGTAATTGGCATATCATTCGTTGTCATAATGGATGCACCCACTACATTTGCCCCAGCACTCCAACCAAAATAAGGCGTACCGTTATTCACTTTTTCACGAATGATATCAATTAAATTGTGTTCATAAAGCTGTTTTAACAAACAAAATGTATTCCCGCCGCCAATAGCAATGACATCTGCTTGTTCAATAATATCTCGATGCTGTTTACCATGATGAACGGAAACAATATTCATCTCTAAATAAGAAAGTGCATTTTGCACAGTTTTTTCATATTCATCAAAAGTGCGGCGTACCCCAGCATAAGGCACAAAAGCAATTGTTTTACCACGATAATCCGCCAAGAAATTTTGTAACCAAGGTAGAGTGTGTTCAAGATAACCTGTGTTCTTGTATTTTGAGCTACTGAGCAGTAACATGTTTTTCATTTTCTACTCCTTTTTATAGGTATTTAGAAATACCGATATTACGCTTAGAGAAGGTTAATTTTCAACGAAAAATTATTATTGTTTAACGAATATCAAAAAATAAATCATATCAGGAGAAAACTATGTCAATTAATCTTAATCGTGTTCAAAATTTAATTGAAAAACTGGCTTTTATTTCATGTTATATCAGTGAAAAAGAGATCATCCGTGAGATTTTAATCTTTATGTTGACCGCACTTTCCTTTGTTATGGTTAAACGTTACACCCGAAAACTCGGCCAACAAACAGAATTTCAGCCTATTTTGTTAAGAGTATTATCCTAAATAAAAAGAGCGGTTGAAAACAATTAAATTTTCAACCGCTCTTTTGTACTTAGCTTATTACTACTCGAAAGAGCCTACATTAAGATGTAGGCTTCTCTTTTTTTAATTAGCTTGTGATTTTTTAAGGTCAAATTTGTAAGAAACAAAACCATACAATGTCCAACCGATAAAGGTCACAATTGAACCATATAACATCGCTTGTTCACCGGCTGCATAAAGCGCATAGATACTATATAGTGAACCAATAAAGGCAACAAAAACGGTTGTTTTATATTTTTGTGGCGTAACATTCTCTGCTTTCAATAACACTGCAAGTGCAGCCATTGAGAGCAAGTATGGAATAACGTTTGTTACTACCGCTAAGTCCACCAACACATTGAATTGTTTATTTAATGATGGGCTGATTGTCATTAAAGAGAGTAAAGTTTGTAACGCAGTAATGGTAATCATACCAACAACAGGTGCATCTTTAGTGGTAACTTTTTTGAAGAATGCTGGGAAATAACCTTCTTCTGCTGAAGATTTGAATACTTGAGCAATAGTGAACTGCCAGCCTAATAATGAACCAAAGCAAGACATCACCATTAAGACCATGATAACTTTACCTACAATTTCATCAAACATATGAGCAAAGGCTAAACCGAATGGCGCTGTTGAATTAGCGAGTTCAAGGTTAGGTACAATACCTGCAATCACGTTAGTTGAAACAATATAAATTACCGCTGCCCCTAAAGTACCACCAAGTACTGCTATTGGTACGTTTTTCTCAGGGTTTTCAACTGCATCTGCGTTAGCACAAGCTGATTCTAACCCTAAGAACGCCCATAATGTCATTGAAATAGATACACCGATCGCTTCAAAAGTTGGTACATTATGTGGGTTCCAAGAGTTTACATACATTGAACCATCAAACCATTTCCAACCAATGATAGAAATACCTACTACAGGGATAATTACGCCCCAGATAGTAAATGAACTTATATTACCGGTGATTCTTGCACCACCAAAGTTAAGAACGGTTGCAAGCCAAAGGGTGAAGATGGTCCATAATGCGATAGAAAGTGGAGAAAGGGTTGCGCCGAGAAGCTCTGAACCATAACCCACCGCAGAAATCGCGATTGCTGTATTCGCAATAACTAATGATACACCGTAAGTGTAGTTAGCCATGAAGTTACCGGCTTTACCGAAAGAGTATTCCGCATAACCGCCCATACCACCAGATTTTTTACTGAACATACCGCATTGTGCGAATGCGTAAGCTAAGGCTGTTGAACCAACGGCTGTTACAAGCCAAGAAACGATGGAAATAGTCCCAATTTCAGCTAATTTGGTCGGTAACATAATGATACCGGAACCCATCATATTAACCATGGTAAGAATGGTAAGTTGTACCACACCAATTTTATTACTTTTAGCGCTCATAATTTATACTCCTACAAGTGCGGTCAAAAAATCAGATGTTTTTAACCGCACTTTCTTTTGTTTGTGCTGAGAGGGTTATGAGGAAGATCCTCACAACCTCACTTTATTAATAGTCAGTTAAAACATAGCCATATGCACGAGTACGTCCATCAGGGTCTTTTTGTAAGTAAACCCCTTGGATTTCAGGTGCGAAACCAGGTAATGTGTTGATACCTTCTTCTAATGCAAGGAAGTATTTTTGTGCAGTTGGACTCCATCTTTCTCCAGGCACCACACATAACACACCTGGAGGATAAGGTAATGCACCTTCCGCAGCCACACGACCAACAATATCAGTCAATGGAACGAGTTCAACTTTGTTACGTACTAACTCAATATTTGCATCATGTGGATTTAATACATATTCTGGTAATGTCGCTTTGCGGAATAAATCTTTTTGAAGTTGTTTCACATTGCGGCTTACATAAAGATCATGCATTTCTTGGCATAATTGACGGATGGTGTAGCCTTTGTAACGGTCTTCATTGTTTTTATACACAGTTGGCAATACATCTTTTAATAAAGAGTCTTGTTTAATGTGTTTTTCAAACAAGGCGATTTGAGCGACCAAAGTTTGCATTTTGGTGAGGGTTTCTGCCGGAGTGAGCAAGAATAAGATTGAATTCAAGTCACATTTTTCCGGAATAATACCGTTTTCTCGTAAGTAGTTTGCAAGAATGGTTGCTGGTACACCAAATTTTTCATATTCGCCTGTTTCTAAGCTAATACCTGGCGTGGTAAGCAAGAATTTACATGGGTCAACGAAATATTGTTCGTCAGCATAGCCTTCAAATTTATGCCATGTATCTGTTGGGTGGAATTTGAAGAACTCGAGGTTAGTTGCGATTTCTTCTGTGTCATAATCTTGCCATTTTTTACCTTTAATTGTGGTTGGAATAAATGGACGAATTAATTCACAGTGATTTAATACTAATTTACGTGCTTCGATACCAACTTTCACACATTCATGCCATAAACGACGACCTGCTTCGCTACCTTGAATTTTTGCATTCACATCTAACGCCGCAAATAATGGATAGAACGGACTGGTTGACGCATGTAACATAAAGGCATTATTGAAACGTTTGTGGTTTACATAACGATCTTGACCTTTAATGTGTTTATCTTTTTTGTGAATTTGTGAAGTTTGTGAGAAACCTGCTTGTTGTTTATGAACAGATTGAGTCACTAAAATACCAGGGTCATTTTCATTTAATTCAAGCAATAATGGAGAGCAGTCTTTCATCATTGGAATAAATTGTTCATAACCTACCCATGCAGAGTCGAATAAGATGTAGTCACAAAGATGACCAATTTTATCTACCACTTGACGTGCGTTATAAATTGTACCGTCATAAGTACCTAATTGAATAACGGCTAAACGGAATGGACGTTTTTGGTTTAATTTTTCAGGCGCCACTTCTTTAATTAATGATTTCAAATAATCTTCTTCGAAGCAGTGACTATCGATACCACCAATGAAACCAAATGGATTACGTGCAGTTTCTAAGTAAATTGGGGTTGCACCCGCTTGAATTAATGCACCATGGTGGTTTGATTTATGGTTATTACGGTCAAATAATACTAAATCGCCCGGAGCAAGTACTGCGTTTAATGCAACTTTGTTTGAAGAAGATGTACCATTTAATACGAAGTAAGTTTTATCTGCATTGAATACTTGAGCAGCATATTTTTGTGCATCACAAGCTGCACCTTCGTGAATTAACAAGTCACCTAATTTCACGTCTGCATTACAAATATCTGAACGGAAAATGTTTTCACCGTAGAAGTCATAAAGGAAACGACCTGCTGGGTGTTTACGGTAGTATTGACCACCTTGATGTCCCGGACAGTCAAAAGCAATATTACCCATTTCTACATATTCACTTAACATTTTGAAGAATGGAGGTAACATTTTTTCTTCATAAAGTCTTGCAGCAGTTTCGATTTGACGGCTATAAAGCTTAATGTCATAACCATTTAAATCTTGAATATGATAAATAGCATCATAGAATTTCGGATCAACTTGTTCTTCTTCAGTTTGAACAACAAATACTGGGATACCAAAATTTGTTGTTTGAATACGTTCAAGGTATTCACCTACATCCCCTGATGTCAACATGATAGCTGCAACATCAGTAAAGTCTGTTTTGGTAATTTCAACTAATTCTCTATTTGTAGAGAAATATTGTTCAACTTTTGGATTATATGCAATTTTTAAGTTTGGCATAATAAACTCCTTTTATTTATTTTTTTGACGTAAAGTTACCCTGCGCTATTAATTTTAATAACGCAATAGATTTATTTAGAATAAAACAACTCGCTCTAGTTTTTTAATATAAAAAACTAAAGTAAGAATTTTTATTTTAAATTAAATAAGATTAAGTTAATTTCACAAAATATTTCTTGCCTGTTCTAGACAATACAAAAATATTCAGAAATTAATCTATGGAGACTCTCTAAACAGAGAGAACAACTCTGTTTAGAGAGCCGTGTTGGATGGTTTATTTTGAGAAGCGAATACTGAGTATGAGAAGCAAGAGCGATGCGATGGCATCATAATATGGCGTGTACGACGGATATGCGCCATCAAAGAACGACCTTTTATCGGATTAAACCATAAAAGTCTCAATACTTTCGTATAGACGTATCTGTGTATATATGTACGAAGTAGCATAGAAAAATTTCCTCTTTCTATCTAAACTAACCTTAGTTAGGTATATTCTCTGCTTGTGTAAATATCATGTCAATAATATTTTTCAAAAAATGTGATCATTATCAAAAAATAAATTTAAATTTCATATAAAAAATAAAACCACAAAAAGTATGGAAATAAATTATTCTTAAATTTAGGCGATTAATTAATGTACCAATTTATCTCTTTCCTAAGCTAAACTTGCTACCATGACTGCTTTTATCGTATGCATACGGTTTTCTGCTTGTTCAAATGCAATGTTCATTGGCTATTCAAATACATCTTCAGTAGTTGTAGGGTGGGCTTTAGCCCACCAACAAACAATCGTGAGATATTTTGGTGGGCTGAAGCCCACCCTACATAAAGTACGCATCATTCTATGCGTGCTTCTTTTTATTTTAGGAGCAATCATTATGATGATTTTATAAAGGCAATTCAGTTGTTGATTTGACCGTTTTTAGAGTAACTTCTGATTTTAAGGTTTTAATGCCAAGCCTAGAATTAAGATAGGTATTTTTGATGTAATTAAATTGATCAAGATCTGATACATTGAGTTTTAATAAGAAATCAAAGCTACCAGCCATAAAATGGCATTCGGTAATTTGAGGGATTAGTTTCACTTCAAAAATAAACCGCTCTTTTAATTCTGGATCTTCTTCAAAGAAAGAACCTAATGCATAAACGATGAGATTACAGTTTACTTTTTTAATTTAATAAGGCTACATAGTTATCAATTACGCCACTTTCTTCTAAGTGATTCACTAGACGTAAACAAGCTGAATTTGAAAGTCCTATTTCGTTAGCCAGTTCATTATTTTGTAATCAGCCATTGCGTTGCAATGCTTTAAGAATACGGGTATCAATATTATCAAAGCGTTTTTTAAGCATAGTAAATCCTTTTTATGCTAACAAAAAAGATAACTTATTATAAAAGAAACCGCCTAGAAAAACTGTGATCTAGGTGGCAATTTGACTAATTAAACGCTATATAAGGATACTTGTACTACCAGTAAAATAGATCCGATTAGTAATAAACATCCAATCATAGGCATCACGAATTTAACCCATCTATCAAACGGAATATGCAACATTTGGAGAGTCACCAATACTAATCCTGTTGGTGCCAAGAATAGCATTGCATATTGTCCCCAGTTGTAAGCGGAAACCACGATATCGCGTGGAATACCCACTGAGTCAGCAAGTGGAGCCATAATTGGCATTGAAAGCACGGCTAAGCCTGAAGAAGACGGCACGATTAAGCCTAGGAAAATAAATACGACTAATTGACCTAAGATGAATACGCTACCTGGCATACCGCTAACTACATTAGACATATAATCAAGAATGGTGTCAGAAATCATACCTTGTTCGAGTACTAAGTTTACGCCACGAGCAAGACCAATGATTAAGGATACGCCTACTAATTCTGATGCACCTTCAGTGAAAGATTCCACAATATCTTTTTCAGACAAGCCACTGATAAACATAATGATGATAGTAATGGAAAGGAAAGATGCAGCCATTTGAGGGAACCACCATCCGCCAACCATTACACCCCAAATCATAATAGGGAATGCAATGCAGAAAAGCGTTAAGATTAATTTGTGACGAGCTGAGAATGCGATAGTTGCATTTGGATCAAAGTTCTTCATATAACGTTGGCGAAATTCTTCGCGATCGTCATAAGTGAAAGAAAAACTTGGGTCAGCTTTGATTTTTTTACAGTACCAATAAAGATATACGATTACGCAAGTTGCCCCTAAAACTAAACCTAGAGCACGGAAACCAATACCTTCAGTAAATTGAATACCAGCTGCATTTGATGCGATAACAACGGAGAATGGGTTAATTGTAGAGAATGCCGTTCCCATAGATGAAGCAAGGAATATAGCTCCTACACAGACTATTGCATCATATCCCAGAGCCAAGAATACTGGCACCAGAATCGGATAGAATGCCACTGCTTCTTCTTCGATACCACAGGTTGTACCGCCTAACACCATTAAAACAGATACGCTGAATACAATAAAAAACTCATTGCCTTTGGTTTTTTTCACGAGAGCCATCAAACCGGCATTAAAAGAACCGGTACGGTTAATGACACCAATCATACCACCTAATACAAAGATAAAGACCATAACATCAACGGCTTCGATGGTGCCTTCAACCATACTTTTGGTGATATCTTCAATGCCTTTATGGTGTTGTTCTACACGTTGATAAGTACCAGGAATAGCGATTGGTTTTTTGATCACGCCTTCGGTGAAATTGGAGAGTTTAATTTTTATATTGAGATTATCAAGAGTGTTTGTTGTGGCGGGATAAGTTTTATCATCAACGCCATAAGCTTTGACCACAAAGACATTATCAGTGGAATTATATGTTAATTTTGAATATGAACCAGATGGAATTATCCAGGTTAATCCAACAGCGAGAATTAATATTGCAAATAAAATTGTAAACGCTGATGGGAAATTAAACGTTTTCTTCTTTTTGGACGCATCCATAGCGAGCTCCTTATGTGTAACGTTTAAAGTGCGGTTGGTAAAAACATCGGTTAAACCGACCGCACTTTTTACCTTGAGAATGATTTCACAAAGCACCTTTATTATTTAAGCATAATAGGATATGCCTTCAGCTTTTTTCGTAATACGAGTACCAGCTTTGCCTTTCACAATGTCCACAATATTAGATAAAGAGCCTATTACTGCATCTTTTCCTGTTTGTTTTGCAAAGTTGATGGCTGCTTGTACTTTTGGCCACATAGAACCTGCTGCAAAACCAAGTTCTGAAATTGCTTCAGGTGAGGCAACTGAAATTGCTTTTTGAGTTGGTTTTCCCCAATCTACGAAGGTTGCTGAAACATCAGTTGCAATGATGAATAAATCAGCATCAAGATTTTCTGCAAGTAAAGCTGAACATAAATCTTTGTCAATAACGGCTTCAACACCTTGTAAATTATGGTTTTCATCATAATAGGTCGGGATACCACCGCCACCCGCACAAATTACGATACTGCCTTTTTCAAGCAACCATTTGACCGGACGAATTTCAAAAATACGTTTTGGCAATGGACTTGGCACAACGCGGCGATATTTATCACCATCTTGTGCAATAGACCAATTTTTTTCTTTTGCCAAACGTTCAGCCTCTTCTTTCGTATAAACAGGACCAATTGGTTTAGTTGGATTTTTGAAAGCTGGGTCGTTGATATCAACTTCTACTTGAGATAATAACGTTGCAAATGGCACTTCAAATGGAACTAAATTACCGAGTTCTTGTTGAATCATATAACCAATCATTCCAGCTGTTTCTGCTCCCAATACATCTAAAGGATAAGTTGGCACATCAGTATAGGCAGCACCTTGTAAGGCGAGCAAACCCACTTGTGGACCATTACCGTGTGCTATCACTAATTCATTATTTGGCCAAATCTTAGCAATTTGCTCACAAGCAATGCGAACATTTTGTCGTTGATTTTCGGCTGTCATTGGTTCTCCGCGTCGTAATAACGCATTACCGCCTAATGCAATCACTATTCTCATACGTTCTCCTTATGCCAAACTTGCTACCATTACAGCTTTAATTGTGTGCATACGGTTTTCTGCTTGTTCAAATGCAATGTTCATTGGCGATTCAAATACATCTTCAGTCACTTCAATACCATTAGCTAATTCAGGATATTTTTCAGCAATTTGACGACCAACTTTGGTTTCGCTGTTATGGAAGGCTGGCAAGCAGTGCATAAATTTCACTTTTGGATTATCAGTGCGTTTCATTAATTCAGGTGTGACTTGATAAGGAAGTAATAATTTAATGCGTTCGCCCCAAGTTTCTAATGGTTCACCCATTGAAACCCACACATCAGTATGAACAAAATCAGCACCTTTCACCGCTTTGTCGATATCTTCAGTTACGGTAATACGAGCACCGCTTTCTTTCGCAAATTTTTCGCACATTTCCACAAGACTTGCTTCTGGTAATAATGTTTTAGGTCCACAAATCCGCACATCCATACCCAATTTTGCACCAATTAATAAAAGTGAATTACCCATATTATTACGAGCATCCCCAATATAGACATAGCTAATTTCGCTTAATGGTTTGTCGCAATGTTCAATCATGGTAAGCACATCAGCAAGCATTTGTGTTGGGTGGAATTCATCGGTTAAACCATTGAATACTGGCACACCAGCATAATCAGCAAGTTCTTGAACTATACTTTGTTTAAAGCCACGATATTCAATGCCATCATACATTCTGCCTAATACGCGGGCGGTATCTTTCATACTTTCTTTGTGGCCAATTTGGGAGGAGTTAGAGTCGATATAGGTGACTTGTGCGCCTTGGTCATAAGCGGCGACTTCAAATGCACAGCGTGTGCGAGTGGAGGTTTTTTCAAAGATGAGTGCGATATTTTTGCCTTTTAATTTTTGTTGTTCTGTGCCTGTATATTTGGCTCGTTTCAAATCTCGGGAGAGATCTAAGAGATATTTAATTTCACGTTCTGTGTGATGAACAAGACTAAGTAAATGTCTGTTTTTCATATTGAAAGCCATAATAATCTCCTTGTTTTTTGACTATCCATTGGGGAATAAACATACATCATTCGAGGTACTGCTTGTTGTTCGAACACTTGTATTATAAGAGAGGTAAAATGAAATTTGTTATCGTTTTTCAACTGGTAATTCCAGTATGTAGAATTTTATTGCGAGATTTTCAGCTTTATTAGAATTTATATTCATTCTAATAAAAATAAACTAACTCTTTATTGGTATTTGTTTAATTTCTAATAGTAGATCAATTTAAACGAAAATATGTTTTAGCTTATTATTGGATAAAGAGGAATGTGTCTATTGATGCTTAATAAAAGTGCGGTTATTTTTATTACAGTTTTTAATACATTGATCTTCAGCAAGTACCATTTGTATATTTAGTGATATGATAAGCATAGTTTATTTTTTGAGGTTTTTATGAATTTACCTTTTCGAGCAATGGTGTCTGATTTAGATGGCACGCTTTTAACACCTGAACATTTAGTGGGTGATCTTACCATTGATACGCTGAGAGCATTAGAGCAAAAAGGCGTAGATATTATTTTGGCAACAGGACGTAATCATACCGATGTGTCATCCATTCTTGGAAAAATTGGTGCGGAACGTGCGGTTATGATTACATCAAATGGTGCTCGTGTACGGGATTTACAGGGTAATTTGCTTTATAGCAATAGCTTGCCTGAAGAATTAGTTCTCGAGCTTTACAAAACGCCATTTGATACGTCCAAAGTATGCATGAATAGCTATCAAGATGAAGGTTGGTTTACTAATAAAGATATTCCTGCAATGCGTCAGTTCCACAAAGAATCAGGATTTGATTATAACGTAGTTGATTTTTCCAAACATCATGGACGTGGGACAGAAAAAGTCTTTTTTATTGGTAAAACTCCAGAGGATTTAGTTGAAGTAGAAACTTATTTACGAGATAAGTTTGGTGACGTGACGACAATTGTTTATTCTGCATTAGCTTGTTTGGAAGTAATGAATAAGAATGTTTCAAAAGGCGATGCATTAAAACATTTACTCGAATCACGAGAATATGAGTTAAAAGACTGTATTGCTTTTGGCGATGGAATGAATGATGTAGAAATGCTTTCTTGGGCTGGAAAAGGTTGCATTATGAAAGATGCTGATATTCGTTTAAAAACGGCTTGTCCAGATTTAGAAGTTATTGGATCAAATAAAGAAGAATCAGTCGCTTGTTATTTGCGAACTCAATTTGGATTAGATTATTAATGCAGGCATTATTATTCATAAGTTGTGGTGCAATATTAGGCGCGTCATTGCGTTGGACTATAGGATTGTTATTTAATCCTTTATTTTCTTCCTTTGCTTTTGGGACTTTAATCGCTAATTTGCTTGGTTGTTTAATTATTGGTGTATTACTTGGGATTTTTTGGCAATTCCCACAAATTAGTTCTGAATGGCGGTTATTTTTAATTACCGGTTTTTTAGGATCGCTAACTACATTTTCGTCTTTTTCTTCCGAAGTTGTGGAATTATTTTTTAATGACAAGTGGTTAAATGGATTTTGTGTATTGATTATGCATTTATTTGGATGTTTAGCTATGACAACATTGGGCATTTGGATATATAAAATTTGTTCTCAACTTTTACATTAATCCCATTCACTTTGGTTTTGCCCAATTAAATCAGCAAATTCATCGCTACGAAACCCGTGTGATAGCATATATTGCCAAATTTTTTGTTTCATTTTAGGCTTTTGCTGTTCGTTATAATTTGGGAATTTTTTACGTAACAAGTTCTCAGCCATTTCATACCAATCAATTTCTGATTCCATTAAAACTTCATCAATAATATCAGAAGACACACCTTTTAATTGGAGTAATTCTTGTCGAATTCTTACTACACCATAACCTTTTTGTGCGCGTGAATTTAGATAATTTTCTGAAAAACGACGATCACTTTGCCAATTTTTTGCTTGGCATTGAGATAAAGCTTCATCAATTTTTTCTTCCGAAAAGTTCTTTTCCTGCATTTTATTGCGGAGCTCGAATTCACTATATTCTCTGCGGGAAAGAAGATTAACTATGTAATTAAAAGCAAGAGATGACAAGGAATGATTCCTTATTTTATTGAATTGATATAGAGTGCGGTCATTTTTAACCGCACTTTTGGCATTTGTAATTTTCTTTATTCAAAATCACTTTCTGATTCTGAACTATTTTCAGATTGTTCAATGTCAGCCATTAAGGCTTGTTCTGGATTAGCTACTAATTCAGCACGTAAACGAGCTTCTAATTCATCTGATTTTTCTATATTTTCGTTAAGCCATTTCATTGAATTAGCCTTTCCTTGACCAATTTTTTCGCCATTATAGGAATACCACGCGCCTGATTTTTCTACAAGTTTGTGTTTTACTCCTAATTCCAGTAATTCTCCTGCTTTTGAAATGCCTTCTCCATAGAGAATTTGGAAATCCACTTGGCGGAATGGTGCTGCTAGTTTGTTTTTTACTACTTTTACGCGAGTTTCATTTCCTATAATATTTTCCCCGTCTTTTACAGAACCTGTACGGCGAATATCTAAGCGAACGGATGAATAGAATTTTAATGCATTACCGCCTGTGGTGGTTTCAGGATTACCAAACATTACACCTATTTTCATACGGATTTGGTTAATAAACACAACTAGACAGTTTGCATTTTTAATTTGACCTGTGAGTTTACGCAAAGCTTGAGACATTAAACGCGCTTGCAGACCCATATGAGAATCCCCCATATCGCCTTCAATTTCAGCTTTTGGTGTCAGTGCGGCAACGGAGTCCACAATAATTACATCAATTGCGCCAGAACGAACTAATGCATCACATATTTCAAGTGCTTGTTCTCCATTATCTGGTTGAGAAACAAAAAGTTCTTTTACATCTACACCAAGTTTTGCTGCATAAATAGGGTCAAGTGCGTGTTCTGCATCAATAAATGCACAGGTTTTTCCTGCTTTTTGTGCTTGAGCAATGACGGAAAGAGTTAATGTTGTTTTACCAGATGATTCAGGTCCGAAGATTTCTACAATTCGACCCATAGGTAAACCACCAATTCCCAGTGCAACATCTAAGCCAAGTGATCCGGTAGAAATAGATTCTACATCCAACGTTTTAGTATCGCCTAATTTCATAATTGAGCCTTTACCAAATTGTTTTTCTATTTGCCCTAATGCAGCCGCTAGTGCTTTTTGTTTTTCTTCTTGAGTTGCCATAATTAAATTCCTGTTTGAATGTCCAATTTTTTATGATTATATCTGTATTGATGTACAGATCAAGAAAAATATTTATATTAATAAAAAATATGGGGTATACATTCTAGTAAAAAAGGTGGGTTAGTCTAAAAATAGAAGTTTTGATAGAATAATTAGATCAAATTATGTACGATTTTTAATCGCAAAAAAAGTTTTAAATATAGTATATTTATATATAAACCAATCGTTTACATAAAAATAAATTTCAAATTTACGATCTGCTTCACAAATCTGAGATTTATATTTAGGTGTAGTAAAAATGTCATGATATAAATGAAATCAGAAGTACTTCTACTGATTCTTTTAAAATAATTATTCATTGGAGGTTTAATATGAATATAAAGGATGAGCATATAGATAGCGTTTGCTCCTTGTTAGATCAGTTAGTAGGAAATGTTTCCTTTAAAAATCTTTTTACTGGTTACGGTTTGTTTCACAAGGAAGAGACAATGTTTGCCATTTGGCAAAATAAAAAACTTTATTTACGCGGTGAGGGTGTTCTCGCAATTCAATTAACTAAATTAGGTTGTGAACCTTTTACAACGAATGAATTGAATAAACGGTTTGTGCTTTCACAATATTATGCACTTTCTGATCAGATTTTACGTAGTAATAGATTGTGTAGAAGATTGATTATTCTTTCTATTAAGCAGATTCTTGAGCGGAAGCTAGAATGTACGTTAAGAAAATTGAATCGATTAAAGGATTTACCCAATTTAACGATTAAACATGAAAGAGCTTTAATAAAAGTTGGTATTACAAATGTTGCGATGCTAAGAGAGATTGGCGCAGAAAATGCATTGGTGGAATTAAAGAAAAGTGGCAGTGGTGCTACGCTTGATTTTTATTGGAAATTAGTATGTGCTTTGCAAAATAAAAATAGTCAGATGTTAAGTCAAGCTGAAAAAGAGCGTTTATTGAAGAAATTAAACGAAGTTTTGAGAAAAAATGGCTTAAAAGGCTATAGAAAATTAGATGATGAATAAAATTTGTTCATTCAAATAATTTTTTGCAAAAAGTACTTGCAAGGGATTTGAAAATCCCTATAATGCACCGCACACAACGACGCACTGTTGTGAATTTTTTTAAGTTTCCAAGTGCGTCGTTATTTTTTGCTCTTTAACAATGTATCAGACAAT
>NZ_QQIK01000004.1:0-136276 GCF_003494325.1 Haemophilus influenzae | reverse complement strand
ACTTTCATCTTCCGATAATACGCGGTATTAGCGACAGTTTCCCGTCGTTATCCCCCTCCATAAGCCAGATTCCCAAGCATTACTCACCCGTCCGCCACTCGTCAGCAAGAAAGCAAGCTTTCTCCTGTTACCGTTCGACTTGCATGTGTTAAGCCTGCCGCCAGCGTTCAATCTGAGCCATGATCAAACTCTTCAATTCAAGTTCAATCGCTCAATAAACTGCTTAGCTATAAATAAAACACTACTTAAAAAAAGTAATGATGAATTTTCAGTTAAGCACCTATTAAGACTTCAAAATTAAAAAATAGTTTTAAAACAAGTCAATCAACAAGTGCCCACACAGATTGTCTGATACATTGTTAAAGAGCAAAAAATAACGACGCACTTGGAAACTTAAAAAAATTCACAACAGTGCGTCGTTGTGTGCGGTGCATTATAGGGATTTTCAAATCCCTTGCAAGTACTTTTTGTAAAAATTTTTGAAAAGCTCGACCGTTTGTTGAAAATACATACGTAAAATACATAATTCCGCCAACAAACGGTTGATTTTTGATCTCAATTTATAAATTAAAGTTTACTTAGATCAACCAAAGCCTCTGGTTTAATATCGGCAATAGTACGATTGCTGGTTAATGTCATCGCTACGTGCATCTCTTTTTTGAAAATGTCGAGCATATTTTCAACACCTTGACGACCTGCTGCCCCTAAAGCATAAACAAATGCTCGACCTAACATTGTTGCATCTGCCCCTAATGCCAACATACGGACTATGTCTAAACCATTGCGAATACCTGAATCGGCAATAATTTTAATATCCCCTTTCACTGCATCGGCAATCGGTGGCAACGCTCTTGCACTTGAAAGCACGCCATCTAACTGACGGCCACCGTGATTTGAAACGACAATTCCATCAGCACCGAAACGCACCGCATCTTTCGCATCTTCAGGATCAAGAATGCCTTTAATGACCATTGGACCTTCCCAAAACTCACGGATCCACTCTAAATCTTTCCACGAAATTGATGGATCAAAGTTTTCTGTTAGCCAGCCAATATAGTCATCTAAACCTATTTGTCTACCCATATAAGTTGAAACATTACCCAAGGTGTGCGGTTTGCCTTTGATACCCACATCATACGCCCAGAATGGGTGTGTAAAGCCTTGCAATACACGACGAATTTCTTTGTAGGGGCCGCTCATACCTGAGTGCATATCACGATAACGCGCACCTGGAGTAGGCATATCGACCGTAAACACTAAAGTAGAACAGCCTGCTGCTTTCGCACGCTCAAGTGCGTTTTTCATAAAACCACGATCTTTTAACACATAAAGCTGAAACCACATTGGACGCTTAATCGCAGGGGCGACTTCTTCAATTGGACAAATTGATACTGTTGAAAGGGTAAACGGCACACCTTTATTATCTGCCGCTTGTGCTGCTTGTACTTCTCCACGGCGTGCATACATTCCGCACGCCCCAACTGGTGCAAGAATAGTTGGCATTGAAAGTTTTTCACCAAATAATTCTATACTAGTATCCAATTCAGACATATCTTTTAAGACACGTTGTCTTAAAGCAATATTTTCCAAATCACTCACATTACGCGCAAGTGTTTGCTCGGCATAAGAACCGCCATCGGCATAGTGGAACATAAAGGGAGGAACACGGCGGCGTGCCGCTTCACGATAATCGCTAGCTGATGAAATAATCATTTTTACCTCTTATTCAATAAAATAGTGAGAAACCTGAGAGGCATTATAACACTATTTTAACAAATTCAATAAAAATCATAATTATTTTGAGAACTAGATCACAATTTATTTTAAAAAAGTGACATATAGAAATGATATAAGTAGAAAAATCACCTATAAAATTAGGAAAAATTGTGAATTTATCAATATCACACAATTAATCTATTAACTTTTAATCTATTTTGATTACTTCCAAAGATTCAAATCCCCATAGATGTAAAGCTTTTTTAAATTGAGATTCTTCGGGAAAATGTGCGGTGCAAAACATTTGATTATATTTTTCATTTTGCGCTTGTAGATTTTTATCATCAAGTAAATATTTGATCCGTTTAGCAATTGCTGCGCTCGGATCCATAAAATATTTAACTTGTGGCAAGAACAACTGAATTTCATCTTTGATGAGAGGAAAGTGAGTACAACCTAAAACTAATGTATCCAAATCTGCCATGCCTGCCCACGGAGATAATTCATCTTTTAAGCTAATGAGATCAACGGAATGACCACGAATTTTTTGCTCCGCAATTTCGACTAATTTTGTCGTTCCTAGTCTCTCAACAATACAATCTTGCGCAAATTTATCAATCAACTCATCGACATAATGACGCTTTATAGTCCCTTTTGTTGCCAATAAACCAATATGTTTTGTCTTTGTTATTTCTGATGCAGGTTTAATAGCGGGTACAGTCCCAATGATAGGAATATCAAAAGCAGCTCGCAACGGCGGAAGCACAACAGTACTCGCTGTATTGCAAGCTATCACGATTGCATCTAATGGATAACGTTGATTAATAAGCTGACACGCCGCTAAAGTGCGGTGAATAATACTTTCTTCTTTGCGTTCTGAATAAGGAAAACCGGCATTATCAAAACAATAGAGATAACGCCAATTTGGTAATAGTTTTTTGGCTTCACGGTATACGCTAAACCCACCCACTCCAGAGTCAAAAAAAAGTACAGTTGGGCGTTTTTCTTTTTTATCCATTTAAAACTCTTTGAAAATTGACCGCACTTTTAAGCGTTCGAGTAAATCTCTTTATTATTTAACCAACGACGAATCAGACTTTCTGCTAGATCTGGGTATTTTTGGATAAGTGATTTCGCATAATGTTGCACCGTTGGTATCATTTTTCTATCTCGCATTAAATTTGCTATTCGCAATTCAGCAATTCCCGTTTGTTTCGTTCCAAGTACTTCACCTGGCCCACGAATTTCTAAATCTTTTTCCGAAATAACAAACCCATCTTGGCTATCTCGTAGTACTTGCAAACGTTTTTGCGAAACTTTGCCGAGCGGAGGTTTATACATTAGTACACAAAAAGAAGCCGTGCTGCCTCGACCGACGCGCCCTCGTAACTGATGAAGTTGCGATAAACCTAAACGCTCTGCATTTTCAATAATCATCAAACTCGCATTAGGCACATCAACCCCCACTTCGATGACTGTCGTTGCCACCAATAAATCCAATTCTGCATTTTTAAAACGCATCATGACATCTTGTTTTTCTTGGGGTTTCATGCGCCCGTGCACTAAACCAATATTTAACATCGGTAACGCTTTCGTTAAATCTTCCCAAATCGCTTCAGCTGCTTGAGCTTCTAACACCTCTGATTCATCAATTAACGTACACACCCAATAGGCTTGACGTTTTTCATTAACACAAGCGTTTTTTACACGCATCACAATTTCAGCTCGACGTTCTTCAGAAACCACTACGGTTGTTATCGGCGTACGACCTGGAGGCAATTCATCAATAATTGATGTATCCAAATCTGCATATACGGTCATTGCCAACGTTCTTGGAATCGGTGTTGCCGTCATAATTAACTGATGGGGATAAAATCCTGCTTTTTCGCCTTTTTCACGCAACATTAATCGTTGATGCACCCCAAAACGATGTTGTTCATCAATAATCACCAATGCTAAGTCGGAAAACTCGACTTCTTCTTGGAATAAAGCATGCGTCCCCACCACCATTTGCACCGCACCAGTTTTGATTTTTTCAAGCTCTGCTTGTCTTGATTTTCCTTTTACTTTACCTGCCAACCAGCCAACTTCAATACCGAAAGGCTCAAACCACCGTCTAAAATTATTCGCATGCTGTTCTGCAAGAATTTCTGTTGGCGCCATTAAGGCGACTTGTTTGCCATTATCAATTGCAGTTAAAGCAGCCAATGCGGCAACCAATGTTTTTCCCGAGCCCACATCGCCTTGCACTAAGCGCATCATCGGATAATCTTTGATAAGATCTTGTTCAATATCGGACACTACTCGCTTTTGCGCATTAGTTGGTTGAAATGGCAAGGTGGCTAAAAATCGCTGTTTCAAATCTGTTTGATAATGTAGCGGTAAGGCAGAAAATTGTTGCGTTCCTAACCGCACTTTTTGCATAGCTAAATTATGTGCCAGAAGCTCTTCAAAAATTAATCGTTGTTGTGCAGGATGCTTACCTTGCTCTAACATTTCTAATGAAATATCTGGCGGCGGACGATGCAATAATCGCAATGCCTCTTTTAAGCTATATTGATGTGGATTAAATTCATTAGGCAAAATTTCTGCAATCTGAACTTTGTCGAGTAATGCCAAAGCCTGATCCGTTAATTTTCGTAATGAATTTTGTTTTAGCCCTTCCGTCGTGGAATAAATCGGCGTTAGGGTTTCTTCCAATACTATGGGCGCATAGTCTCGCACAATTTGATATTCTGGATGATGAATTTCTGGCATATGGCGACCACGTTTCACTTCGCCAAAGGCCTTTACTCGCACACCTGCTTGAAAACTATTACGCATTCCCACATTAAAATTGAAAAAACGTAACATAATTTTCGATGTGCCGTCTGACAAACTTACCGATAAAATCGGGCGACGGCCAAAAGCGACTTCACAGGTTTGTACAATTCCTTCAATGGTAAAATATTGTTCGGGGCGAAGATTAGCGATTGGCGTAATTCGCGTACGATCTTCATAGCGAATAGGTAAATGAAAGAGTAAATCCTGCAGGTTATGAATGCCGATTTTAGCCAGTTTATTAGAAATGGCAGCCCCCACACCAGAAAGGCTGGTCAAAGGCACGGCATCGAGAAGTTCAAGGCTCATAGCTCATTAATATTTCGTTTGACATTAACGACGCCAGTGATGCCTTTAATACGATGAACGATATTGGCAAGGTGTTTGATATCTTTTACACAAACCTGCAAAATCACAAGCAATAAATTGTTCTCTAATTCTTCCGTCCAAATATTTTGGAGACTGCTTTCGCTAGCTGAAATTGCGGTCATTAAACTAAGCAAGGCATTCTGCTCATTCAATATTTCTATTTGTAATTCAGCCTCAAAATTCACCGCACTTTGAACGTTATCCCATTTAGCCAACGATTGACGACAAGCATTTTTCAAACTTGCACAATGTTGATGGTGTACCACAACTGTATTTTTTTCTGTACAACATCCCACAATAGGATCACCTAGGATTGGATGGCAACATTGAGCAAATTGTGTTTTACCCACTTGCATTGGTGCAATAGTGAGTATTTTTGATTCAAATTCGAGATTCTTAGTATTAGCAGATTCTAACGGCACGCCCACAAATTGATGCGCAATCATGGAGGCTGACTGATTACCTAAACCAATTTCTCGTAATAATTCATCTAAAGAAGAAAGGGCTAAAGCATCTAATACAGTTCTAATTTGTTGAATAGAAAAATCACCTAAATTATGCGGCTGTAATGCTACATTAAGCTCAACTTCGCCTAATTTCACCGCATCCTCTTCACAACGCTGTTTGAGATAATGGCGAATCCGTGTTTTCGCACGAGCCGTTACCACAAAATTTAACCATGCGACTTCAGGATGCGCATTTGGATCAGTAATGATATTGACTGTTTGCCCTGATTCAAGGGCTTTTGAAAGTGGATAAGGTTTATGCTCAACGGTTACGCCAACACAAGTATTCCCCACATCTGAATGCACAGCATAAGCAAAATCTACTGCTGTTGCGCCCATTGGCAATTCAACAATTCGACCTTTTGGCGTAAAAACATAAATTTCTTTCGGGAAAAACTCTGATTTTACATTCTCAATAAACTCAAACGAATTACCTACACTTTGTTGAATTTCGACCAAACTTTGCAACCAGCGTTGTACGCGGATTTGTGCGGTTGTACTATCGTTTTTACCATTTTCTTTATAAACCCAATGCGCAGTAATGCCCATTTCAGCGACTTGTTCCATATCCTCAGTATGGATATGAACTTCTACGGGAACACCTTTCGGCCCAATCATTGAAGTTTGCAAAGATTGATAGCCATTTGCTTTAGGTACCGCAATATAATCCTTAACTCGGCCTGGACGTGGCTTATAAAGATTATGCATTTGCCCCAAAACGCGATAACAATCATCAACATTTTTCACAATCACACGGAACGCATAAATATCCATAATAGAGTGGAATTCTTGATCCTTTATGCGCATTTTTTGATAGATCTCGTAAAGATGTTTTTCACGTCCCCACACTCGGGCAAAAATGCCTGCGTTTTCTAACCGCACTTTAATCTCTTGTGAAATACGTTCGATTAAATCTTGTCGATTACTCCGCGCCACATCAACGAGTTTTTTTAACACCTCATAACGATGTGGATGCATTGCTTGAAAAGATAAGTCTTCTAATTCATTTTTGATATGCTCAATACCTAAACGATGAGCAAGCGGACAATAGATTTCAAGCGTTTCTTTCGCAATACGGCGACGTTTATCTGGTCGTAACGAACCAAGCGTGCGCATATTATGCGTGCGGTCAGCAAGCTTGATTAACACAACACGAATATCGCGCGTCATCGCCAAAATCATTTTGCGAAAATTCTCGACTTGTGCTTCTTGGCGAGTACGAAATTTCAACTTATCGAGTTTTGATACACCGTCCACAATTTCAGCCACACTGGCACCGAACTCTTCTTTCAGTTGTTCTTCCGTATAAGGTGTATCTTCAATAACATCGTGCAAAAGCGCAGCCATTACCGCTTCGTGATCTAAGTGAAGTTGAGCAATAATGGAGGCTACCGCCACAGGATGGGTAATGTAAGGTTCGCCGCTGGAGCGAAATTGTCCTTCGTGCGCATCTCTTGCAATCACAAACGCACGCTTGATGAGTTCAATTTTATCTGCGGGCAAATACCCTTGAATAATTCGATCTAAATCCGCAAACAGTTCCAAAGGAGACCTACTTATCGTTGAAAGAGAAAGTGCAGTTAAAATATCGTGATTTTTTACCGCACTTTTAAAATATTATTCTGTAATTAATGCAACAGCTGCTTCTTCCGTTTCTTGCACTTTCGCCATTTTTTGGAATTCTTGTGCATCCATAATATCTTGATTAATCAAACCTTTTTCGATTTCACGTAATGCGATTACTGTTGGTTTGTCATTATCTTCTGGCACTAACGGCACACTTTGGTTAAGTTGTAATTGTCTTGCACGACGTGCAGCCGTTAAAATTAAATCAAAACGGTTACCAATTTTTTCTACCGCATCTTGCACAGTAACACGAGCCATAATTTACTCCGATTTGTCAAAAATTACTCTATTGAAAGGGCGTTATAATACTCAATTTCGCCCTATTTTGCTAGTAGCTGTTGAATTAACATTGCATTTTGTTTTTGTTGATAATCTTTAGTTAAGCGTTCCGATTGCAAAATACTTTGTAAATCTTTTAATGTTTTCTCAAAATCATCATTCACAATGACATAATCATATTCGTCATAATGCGAAATTTCACTTATCGCTTTTGACATTCGTTCGGCAATAACCTCTTCACTATCTTGCCCACGACCAATTAAACGACGCTCTAATTCAGGCAATGAAGGCGGTAAAATAAAAATGCTTTTAACACTAGGAACTTTTTTGCGGATTTGTTGGGCGCCTTGCCAATCAATATCTAAAAATACATCAATGCCTTTTGCTAAATTTTCTTCAATCGCAGGTAAAGAGGTTCCATAATAATTGCCACCAAAAACTTTAGCATATTCTAGAAATAAATCTTGCTCAATGAGTGATTCAAACTCTTCTTTTGATACAAAATAATAGTGTACGCCTTCAACTTCACCTGGGCGTGGGGCACGGGTCGTATGTGACACAGAAACCATTTTTTGAGTTGAGCTATCTGATGCCAATAACGCTGAAATTAATGAAGATTTTCCTGCGCCACTTGGTGCAGATAAAATATAAAGATTACCTTGAGACATAGAATATTTAACCTTCTCTAACAACTTCAGTCTATTATGCAGATTTCTCTATAAAAAATCATCAAAAGTGCGGTGATTTTTTACGGTACTTTTTCATTCTAATGATGATTTGATATAGATCACAAAAAAGTAGTAGGGTTTATAGTTTTATAAAAATGCTCGTGCTATACTCTGTGCGTTGTCTTACTGAGTGAGCAGTATTACTCAAAGCAAACAGATTTGTTTAACTTAAATAAAAGGTGAAAATCTTATGGCAATTAAAATTGGTATCAATGGTTTTGGTCGTATCGGCCGTATCGTATTCCGTGCAGCACAACACCGTGATGACATTGAAGTTGTAGGTATTAACGACTTAATCGACGTTGAATACATGGCTTATATGTTGAAATATGATTCAACTCACGGTCGTTTCGACGGCACTGTTGAAGTGAAAGATGGTAACTTAGTGGTTAATGGTAAAACTATCCGTGTCACTGCAGAACGTGATCCAGCAAACTTAAACTGGGGTGCAATCGGTGTTGATATCGCTGTTGAAGCGACTGGTTTATTCTTAACTGATGAAACTGCTCGTAAACACATCACTGCAGGCGCGAAAAAAGTTGTATTAACTGGCCCATCTAAAGATACAACCCCTATGTTCGTTCGTGGTGTAAACTTCAACGCATACGCAGGTCAAGATATCGTTTCTAACGCATCTTGTACAACAAACTGTTTAGCTCCTTTAGCACGTGTTGTTCATGAAACTTTCGGTATCAAAGATGGTTTAATGACCACTGTTCACGCAACGACTGCAACTCAAAAAACTGTGGATGGTCCATCAGCTAAAGACTGGCGCGGCGGCCGCGGTGCATCACAAAACATCATTCCATCTTCAACAGGTGCAGCGAAAGCAGTAGGTAAAGTATTACCTGCATTAAACGGTAAATTAACTGGTATGGCTTTCCGTGTTCCAACTCCAAACGTATCTGTTGTTGACTTAACTGTTAACCTTGAAAAACCAGCTTCTTACGATGCAATCAAACAAGCAATCAAAGATGCAGCTGAAGGTAAAACTTTCAATGGCGAATTAAAAGGCGTATTAGGTTACACTGAAGATGCAGTTGTTTCTACTGACTTCAACGGTTGTGCTTTAACTTCTGTATTTGATGCAGACGCTGGTATCGCATTAACTGATTCTTTCGTTAAATTAGTATCTTGGTACGATAACGAAACTGGTTACTCAAACAAAGTATTAGACTTAGTAGCTCATATCTACAACTACAAAGGCTAATTAAAACTTTGAAAAAATTAACCGCTCTTCGGAGCGGTTTTTTATTATCTAGAATTTAATTTACGATCTAAAAATGAACAAGGGATCACTAAAAATAATTTAAAACAATCAATATTCTTCTAGCTTTTATTCCTATTTAAGATTATATTAGCGCACAACTGTTCGCTCAATGAAATCAAAAAATAGGGTTAATATGAATCTCGATCTCCATTTTGTTCATCGTATTCAACAACAAGCCAAAACTCGTGCAAATATGACCGCACTTCGCTATAAAGAACACGGCTTGTGGCGAGACCTCTCTTGGAAAAATTTTCAAGATCAACTCAATCAACTTTCTCGAGCATTGCTTGCTCACAATATTGACGTACAAGATAAAATCGCCATTTTTGCCCATAATATGGAACGTTGGACAATCGCTGACATTGCGACCTTACAAATTCGAGCAATCACAGTACCTATTTACGCAACCAATACAGCCCAGCAAGCAGAATTTATCCTAAATCACGCCGATGTAAAAATTCTCTTCGTCGGCGATCAAGAGCAATATGATCAAGCATTGGAAATTGCTCATCATTGTCCAAAATTACAAAAAATTGTGGCAATGAAATCCACCATTCAATTACAACAAGATCCTCTTTCTTGCACTTGGGAAAGTTTTATTAAAACAGGTTCAAACGCCCAACAAAATGAACTAACCCAACGCTTAAACCAAAAACAATTATCGGATTTATTTACGATTATTTATACCTCAGGCACAACGGGAGAGCCTAAAGGTGTCATGTTAGATTACGCTAATCTCGCGCATCAATTAGAAACACATGATCTTTCACTTAATGTGACAGATCAGGATATTTCACTTTCTTTTTTACCATTCTCTCATATTTTTGAACGAGCCTGGGCGGCTTATATTCTTCATAGAGGCGCAATACTTTGCTATTTAGAAGACACCAATCAAGTGCGGTCAGCTTTAACAGAAATTCGCCCAACTTTAATGTGTGCCGTACCACGTTTTTACGAAAAAATTTATGCAGCCGTATTGGATAAAGTTCAAAAAGCCCCAAAACTTCGCCAAATTATGTTTCATTGGGCAATTTCTGTAGGACAAAAATATTTTGATCTACGTGCGAATAACAAAACTGTTCCGTTCTTATTGAAGAAACAATTTGCTTTAGCGGATAAATTAGTGCTCTCAAAACTTCGTCAATTATTGGGGGGACGAATAAAAATGATGCCTTGCGGAGGAGCAAAATTAGAACCGGCTATTGGGCTATTTTTCCATGCTATTGGTATCAACATCAAATTAGGCTATGGCATGACAGAAACAACTGCAACCGTTTCTTGCTGGCATGATTTCCAATTTAACCCAAATTCAATCGGCACACTGATGCCAAAAGCAGAAGTGAAAATTGGGGAAAATAATGAAATCCTTGTGCGTGGTGGAATGGTGATGAAAGGCTATTACAAAAAGCCAGAAGAAACGGCTCAAGCCTTTACAGAAGATGGTTTCTTAAAAACTGGCGATGCGGGAGAATTTGACGAACAAGGCAATTTATTTATTACCGATCGCATTAAAGAATTAATGAAAACCTCAAACGGCAAATATATCGCACCACAATATATCGAAAGCAAAATCGGTAAAGATAAATTTATCGAACAAATTGCGATCATCGCTGATGCGAAAAAATATGTATCCGCGCTTATTGTGCCTTGCTTTGATAGTTTGGAAGAGTACGCAAAACAGCTCAATATTAAATATCATGACCGTTTAGAACTACTAAAAAATTCTGACATTCTGAAAATGTTTGAGCAGCGTATTAATGCAGTACAAAAAGAATTGGCTCATTTCGAGCAAGTAAAAAAATTCACGTTACTTTCTCAAGCATTTAGCATTAAATTGGGTGAAATTACACCAACATTAAAATTGCGTAGAAAAGTGATTTTAGAACGTTATCGCAAGCAAATTGAAGCAATGTATCATTCACAAGAAGCATAACTAAAAGGCTCTCAATTGAGAGCCTTTCTTTTCTAATTATTCAGGAAATTTTTCTTCTAAAATCAATGCAAGTCCATCTTCATTATTGGTCGTGGTAACTACATTTGCAGCTTGTTTAATTTCATTTGGCGCATTTCCCATTGCCACCCCAAGCCCCGCATGTTCTAGCATATCCAAATCATTAAAATTATCGCCAAATGCAATCACTTCATTAGTTTGTACGCCAAAATAATCTTCCAAAAAACGCACCGCACTTCCTTTGGTTGCACTCTTGTGCATTACCTCTAAAAAGTGAGCATGAGAACGACAAATACTTAAATGTGGAAATTTTTTCTTTAAAAGAACTTCAATCTCAATGATTTCTTCTGCTTCCCCAATAATTTGAATTTTATGTGGCGAACTTGTCGCTACTTCATCAAAAGGATGAATCTCAATTTTGGTCACGCTGCGTTCATAAATCACCCATTTATTTTCTACGTCACGAGCATGGCAATCATTATTTGTATAATAATTCACGCCAAGCAAAGGATGTTCCGCCAAAACGGTATTAATCTCTAAAATATCTTTTGGATCAATTTGTACGCTATAAATTGGTTCAAGATGTTGATTCAAAATAAGCGCGCCACTAAATGCAACAAGCACATTATTCGTTTCAAGCTGTTTCCAATAAGGCAAAATACCCAAAGGAGAACGTGCCGAAATTGGCACAAAAGGAATGCCATTCGCCGTTAAACGCTTAATTGCTGCAACAGTTCGAGGGGAAATGGTATGCTGAGAAGTTAATAAGGTGCCATCAAAATCACTAAATACTGCTTTATACATCATTACTCCGAATAAAGATTATTTCTCTGCCAGATAAGGATCAGCAAAGCCTAATCCTTGCATAATTTGGGTTTCTAAACTTTCCATTTCTTCCGCTTCATCGTCTTCAATATGATCATAGCCGAGTAAATGTAAGCTACCATGCACGACCATATGCGCCCAATGCGCCATTAATGGTTTCTCTTGTTCTGCGGCTTCTCTCTCCACGACTTGACGACAAATAACGAGATCCCCTAACAATGGCAACTCCACCTCATCGGGGCATTCAAATGGAAATGAAAGTACGTTAGTCGGGCGATCCTTGCCACGATAAGTTAAATTTAATTCATGGCTTTCGGCTTCATCCACAATACGCACCGTCATTTCGACTTCATTACCCTCAGGCTGAACAGCATCTGTTGCCCACTGCACAATCTGCTCTTCTGTTGGCAAACCCTCTATATTTTCTGTGGCAATTTGCAAATCAACCAATACACTTCCCATTCTATTCTCCTAAATTCTTTTCAATTTCTAACCGCACTTTTGCACTTATTGAATACATATAACAAACGGGTGGGCTTATGACCACTTTTATATGTGTAAAAATGAGGGGAATTATACAATAATAAACCCACCAATCCCCTTTAGATTACATAATTTATATTTACCGCTAATTTACTCTATTTTTAACATACAAAGAGACAAATCACGCTATTTCCTTAATAAACACAAGACCTCAAATCTCTCGCTCTTGGTTGGGGTTAATTGTGAAGTCGTAGATGTCCGCTATAAATATTTCCTTTTCCTTCCCTAGCAAAACCAATTAAAGTCAAATTATGTTTCTCTGCCATTGTTACTGCTAAATCCGTTGCGGCGGAAATCGTGACTAACATCTCCACCCCGCAAGCCACTGTTTTTTGCACCATTTCATAACTCGCTCGACTGGAGGCTAAAATAAAACCTCTAGGCTTACCCAATTTTGCGTGCCAACCAAGCAATTTATCTAACGCAACGTGGCGACCTACATCTTCGTAAATAGCTAACATATTTCCATATAAATCGAAAAATGCACAAGCATGGGTAGCACCAGTTTTACATCCAAGTAATTGATTTTTTTGAAGATCAATAAGACAACAATCTAGCAAATTTAAATCAAATTGAAAAGTACAGTCTAATTTTGGAAAAGTTTTATATACTTGATTCAATTGTTCTGTACCACAAATACCACAGCCTGTACGCCCCGTAAGATTACGACGATGCTCTTTTAATGCCATAAATTTACGGCTGGAAAGTTCAATTTGCACTTCAATACCATTGCAAACTTCTACAACATCAATGCCATAAATATCTTCTGGTTTATCAATAATTCCCTCTGTTATAGAAAAGCCTAAAGCAAAATCCTCTAAATTGTTTGGGGAACACATCATAACTGCGTGAGAAATCCCGTTATATACTAAAGAAACTGGCATCTCAACAGCCAGTATGTCCTCTTTTTGTTGCAAAAGTGCGGTCAATTTTTCTGTATTTTTTGTCTTTCTAAAAAAGTTGATAGTTTGTCGAATCCAGCACTGCATTTATTACCCGTCCATTAGTTAAATGTGAAAAATCTGTTAAATTATTTTTATATTTATGATCTAGATCACAATATTTGTTGAAGCTAATGTCATTTGATTATGGATTTATCGTTAAAAAATCATTATCCTAGCTACCTAATAAATCAGCGTTTTTTCGATGATTTATATACTAGAGAGTGTTATTTTAACGAAATCAACATAATCTAGCTACTAAACGAATTTTATTACTATCTATAATATCTCAACAACTTGTTGTTGAAAGGAGTGATTATGCAGGTCTCAAGAAGAAAATTCTTCAAGATCTGTGCAGGAGGTATGGCGGGAACGTCAGCTGCAATGTTGGGCTTTGCTCCAGCAAATATATTAGCTGCACCACGCGAATATAAATTATTACGTGCGTTTGAATCCCGTAACACCTGCACATACTGCGCTGTAAGTTGCGGTATGTTGTTATATAGCACAGGCAAACCTTACAATTCATTAAGCAGCCATACTGGCACAAATACTCGTTCAAAACTCTTTCATATTGAAGGCGATCCAGATCACCCAGTCAGTCGAGGTGCACTTTGCCCGAAAGGTGCTGGCGCACTCGATTATGTCAATAGTGAAAGCCGTTCTTTATATCCTCAATATCGTGCGCCCGGTTCTGATAAATGGGAACGAATTTCTTGGAAAGATGCCATTAAACGTATTGCTCGTTTAATGAAAGATGACCGAGATGCCAACTTTGTTGAAAAAGATGCAAGTGGAAAAACGGTTAATCGTTGGGCAACGACAGGAATTATGACTGCATCAGCAATGAGCAATGAAGCTGCGTTATTAACGCAAAAGTGGATTCGAATGCTCGGTATGGTGCCAGTATGTAACCAAGCGAATACTTGACACGGACCAACGGTAGCAAGTCTTGCTCCATCATTTGGTCGCGGTGCCATGACAAATAACTGGGTTGATATTAAAAATGCCAACTTAATCATCGTTCAAGGCGGTAACCCTGCTGAAGCCCATCCTGTTGGCTTCCGTTGGGCAATTGAAGCGAAGAAAAACGGTGCGAAAATCATCGTTATTGATCCGCGTTTTAACCGTACAGCATCCGTTGCAGATTTACACGCGCCAATTCGTTCTGGTTCTGATATTACGTTCTTAATGGGCGTGATCCGTTACCTATTGGAAACAAATCAAATTCAACACGAATATGTTAAACACTATACCAATGCTTCATTCTTAATTGATGAAGGTTTCAAATTTGAAGACGGTTTATTTGTAGGTTACAACGAAGAAAAACGTAACTACGATAAATCTAAATGGAACTACCAATTTGATGAAAATGGTCACGCTAAACGTGATATGACATTACAACATCCTCGTTGTGTCATTAACATCTTAAAAGAGCACGTTTCTCGTTATACCCCAGAAATGGTTGAGCGTATTACAGGTGTAAAACAAAAACTCTTCTTACAAATCTGTGAAGAAATTGGTAAAACCTCAGTACCAAATAAAACGATGACGCATCTATATGCATTAGGTTTTACAGAGCATTCAATCGGTACACAAAATATTCGCTCAATGGCGATAATCCAATTACTTTTAGGTAATATGGGGATGCCAGGTGGCGGTATTAACGCATTACGTGGACACTCCAATGTTCAAGGTACGACAGATATGGGCTTATTGCCAATGTCTTTACCAGGTTATATGCGTTTGCCAAACGATAAAGATACCTCTTACGATCAATACATTAACGCAATTACACCAAAAGATATCGTTCCAAACCAAGTGAACTATTATCGTCATACTTCAAAATTCTTTGTCAGTATGATGAAAACTTTCTACGGAGATAATGCCACTAAGGAAAATGGCTGGGGATTCGATTTCTTACCAAAAGCAGATCGCTTATATGATCCGATTACTCACGTTAAATTGATGAATGAAGGCAAATTACACGGTTGGATTTTACAAGGTTTTAACGTATTAAATGCACTGCCAAATAAAAATAAAACGTTATCTGGCATGAGTAAACTGAAATACTTAGTCGTTATGGATCCATTACAAACTGAATCATCAGAATTTTGGAGAAATTTTGGTGAGTCAAATGATGTAAATCCTGCGGAAATTCAAACAGAAGTTTTCCGTTTACCAACTACTTGTTTCGCAGAAGAAGAAGGATCAATCGTTAATTCTGGTCGCTGGGCTCAATGGCACTGGAAAGGTTGCGATCAACCGGGAGAAGCCTTACCTGATGTTGATATTCTTTCTATGCTACGCGAAGAAATGCACGAACTTTATAAAAAAGAGGGTGGTCAAGGCATTAAATCTTTTGAAGCAATGACTTGGAATTATGCTCAACCACACTCACCAAGTGCGGTTGAATTAGCCAAAGAATTAAATGGTTATGCACTTGAAGATCTTTATGATCCAAACGGTAACTTGATGTACAAGAAAGGTCAATTACTCAATGGATTTGCACATTTACGTGATGATGGTACAACAACATCAGGTAACTGGTTATATGTTGGTCAATGGACTGAAAAAGGCAACCAAACTGCTAATCGCGATAATTCAGATCCATCGGGTTTAGGTTGTACTATTGGCTGGGGCTTTGCATGGCCTGCAAACCGCCGCGTACTTTATAGCCGTGCATCATTAGATATCAATGGTAATCCTTGGGATAAAAACCGCCAATTAATCAAATGGAACGGTAAAAACTGGAACTGGTTTGATATTGCTGACTACGGCACGCAACCACCAGGTTCTGATACTGGGCCGTTTATTATGTCCGCAGAAGGCGTAGGACGTTTATTTGCCGTTGATAAAATTGCAAATGGCCCAATGCCAGAACACTATGAACCAGTTGAAAGCCCAATTGATACAAACCCATTTCATCCAAATGTAGTAACCGATCCAACTTTACGTATCTATAAAGAAGATCGTGAATTTATTGGTTCAAATAAAGAGTATCCATTTGTAGCAACAACCTATCGTTTAACCGAGCATTTCCACAGCTGGACTGCACAATCTTCATTAAATATTATCGCACAACCACAACAATTTGTGGAAATTGGCGAAAAATTAGCGGCAGAAAAAGGCATCCAAAAAGGCGATATGGTAAAAATTACTTCTCGTCGTGGCTATATTAAAGCGGTCGCCGTGGTTACAAAACGTCTTAAAGATCTCGAAATTGATGGACGTGTCGTACACCATATAGGTCTTCCAATTCACTGGAATATGAAGGCATTAAATGGCAAAGGTAACCGTGGATTCTCTACGAATACCTTAACACCATCTTGGGGTGAGGCAATCACGCAAACACCAGAATACAAAACATTCTTGGTAAATATTGAAAAAGTTGGGGAGGCATAATATGGCTGGAACTGCTCAAGGCGTTCAAACGCAAGACGTTATTAAAATCTCCGCAACATCTGGTTTAACACCAGCACCACAAGCGAGAGCTCATAAAGTTGAAGTCGCAAAATTAATTGATGTTTCAACTTGTATAGGATGTAAAGCCTGTCAAGTGGGTTGTTCAGAGTGGAATGATATTCGCTCTGATATCAATGCACAATGTGTTGGGGTTTATGACAATCCAGTTGATCTTGATGCAAAAGCATGGACGGTAATGCGTTTTAACGAAGTTGAAGAAAACGATCGTTTAGAATGGCTGATTCGTAAAGATGGCTGTATGCACTGCACAGAACCTGGTTGTTTAAAGGCTTGTCCTGCACCCGGTGCAATCATTCAATATGCTAACGGTATTGTAGATTTCCAATCCGATAAATGTATTGGTTGTGGTTATTGTATTGCAGGCTGTCCATTCAATATTCCACGAATGAATCCTGAAGACAATCGTGTATACAAATGTACTCTTTGTGTGGATCGTGTTTCTGTGGGACAAGAGCCAGCTTGCGTGAAAACCTGTCCAACAGGTGCTATTCGTTTCGGTTCTAAAGAAGAAATGAAAATTTACGCAGAACAACGCGTGGCAGATTTAAAATCCCGTGGTTATGAAAACGCAGGACTTTACGATCCTCCAGGTGTAGGCGGTACACACGTAATGTATGTGTTGCATCACGCAGATAAACCTGAGCTTTACAATGGTCTTCCAAAAGATCCTCAAATTGATGTGAGTGTGACCTTATGGAAAGATGTATTGAAACCAGTCGCTGCAGTTGCAATGGGTGGTCTAGCTCTAGCAGAAGTTGCGCACTACTTAACCGTTGGCCCAAATGTAGAAGAAGATGTGGAAGATCATCATCACGAATTTGAAGAAAATAAACCATCTAAGGGGGAAAATAATGAGTAAAATTGAAATTAGCAACGATACTCGCATTATCCGCCATAGAACCCCAGCACGTATCAGTCACTGGATGTTGGTTATTTGCTTTTTTATGACGATGTTCACTGGTGTTGCATTTTTCTTCCCTGACTTTGCTTGGCTCACAGAAATTTTGGGTACACCACAAATTGCGCGCGCCATTCATCCATTCACAGGGATTTTAATGTTCTTCGCTTTCATCTACTTAGCGTTATTGTACTGGGATCACAATATTCCAGAAAAAAACGATATTCGCTGGGCAAAAGGTATTATTGAAGTTCTTAAAGGGAATGAACACGCGGTTGCTGATAATGGCAAATATAACCTTGGTCAAAAAATGCTCTTTTGGACATTAAACTTGGCAATGGTAACGTTATTAGTCACTGGCATCATTATGTGGCGTCAATATTTTTCACATTACTTCTCAATCCCAGTATTGCGAATTGCTATTTTACTCCACTCTGCAAGTGCTTTTATGTTATTCACTGGTATCTTAGTGCATATATATATGGCATTTTGGGTTAAAGGATCAATTCGCGGTATTGTTGAAGGTTGGGTAACCGTTCGTTGGGCGAAAAAACACCACCCAAGATGGTATCGTGAAGAAGTTTTATCAAAACTTGAGGAAGATTTACTCAACGAGCAATCTGGCAAAGTAGGTAAAACCAAAGTCTTATTTAAAGGATTTGGCAAATAAGCTGAAATCCTGAAAAAGAAAAAGTGCGGTTAAAATTGACCGCACTTTTTATTATAAAAGTGAGAGAATATGAGCATCAAAATCTTATCTGAATCAGAAATTAAACAAGTAGCAAATTCATATCAAGCCCCAGCGGTTTTATTTGCCAATCCTAAAAATCTTTACCAACGCAGAGCGAAACGTTTAAGAGACTTAGCACAAAATCATCCTCTATCTGATTATTTATTATTTGCTGCAGACATAGTTGAAAGCCAACTTTCCACGTTAGAAAAAAATCCTTTACCGCCACAACAGCTTGAACAGTTAAATGCTATCGAGCCACTAAATGCCAAAACCTTTAAGAGAGACAATATCTGGCGTGAATACTTAACTGAAATTCTTGATGAAATAAAGCCCAAAGCTAACGAGCAAATTGCTGCAACAATTGAATTTCTTGAAAAAGCCTCTTCCGCTGAATTAGAAGAAATGGCAAATAAACTCTTAGCACAAGAATTTAATTTAGTCAGCAGTGATAAAGCCGTCTTTATTTGGGCTGCACTTTCTCTTTATTGGTTACAAGCAGCTCAACAAATTCCCCATAATAGCCAAGTTGAGAACACCGAAAATTTACATCACTGCCCTGTTTGTGGTTCTTTACCTGTGGCAAGTATTGTACAAATTGGTACATCACAAGGTTTACGCTACTTACATTGTAATTTATGTGAAAGTGAATGGAATTTGGTACGCGCACAATGCACCAATTGTAATAGTCATGACAAACTCGAAATGTGGTCATTAAATGAAGAACTTGCGCTTGTTCGTGCCGAAACCTGTGGTAGCTGTGAAAGTTACTTGAAAATGATGTTCCAAGAAAAAGATCCTTACGTAGAACCTGTAGCCGATGATTTGGCTTCTATTTTCTTAGACATTGAAATGGAAGAAAAAGGTTTCGCCCGAAGTGGATTAAATCCATTTATTTTTCCTGCAGAAGAAGCATAAAAATATAGCCTAGAAATATCTAGGCTAATTATTTAAATCTATAGATAACACGCCATTACCACGGCATTTTCTCGTCCACCACTGGGTTTCGGATAATAATTTTTCCGAATATCCACTTCATTAAAACCAATTTTTTCATACAAGAAACGAGCAGGGTTAGACTCTCTGACTTCTAGCCATAAGGTCTGAACACCTTTTTCCTTTAATTGAAAGATTAATTTGTCTAACAATAATTTGCCAAATCCGCAACCTTGATAAGTAGGCAAAATCGCAATATTAAACAAAGTCGCTTCATCTAATACGGTTTGGCAAATAGCAAAACCGATAATCTGATTATTCTCTATTAATTTTAAATTGAGATAACGCTCACCTTGATTATTTTTTAACGTACCAAATGACCAAGGCACCAGATGGGCTTGCTGCTCGATTTCATACAATCGCTCGAAATCACAGGCTTCAATTTGAGAAATAATAGACATAATTAAGGCTGCTGAATTTGTTGCCACAACGCTCGTTTGGCTTGATGATTAGATTGAAATTGCTGCCAACTTGGCGAGCGATAAACCTGCTCAGCCTGCTTGCAAAATGGCAAAGTGCGGTCAATTTGGTCGCTATTTTCTGATAGTAACCAATAACGAATAGGCTGCTTACATTCCATATGCTGGATTTGATCGTAATTCAAACATAAACAATTTTCTTTTTTAAGATTAAGGCTTAACAGCACATCAGCCAACAAAGGCGAGCTACTGATATTTTCATCGGAAACAGTGATAAAGCGAATATTCTCTGCCACACTAATTCCTACTGAACCTTGCAGTACCTCGGGGCGATATAATTCCCACTGGGAAATGCCCATTTCTTGTAAAAGAAGATCGCGTCTGTTCATAAGTGAATTTTTAAAAACGTTGCTTGAAAAATAGTGTTAATTTCTTTTATTAATCTTTGCTAAAATGACGCATAATTTTAACTAATAACCCACAGGATTCAAAGCGTGATTTCTCTAGAAAGCCAAGTTTTAGAACGACATCTTTCATTTTTTGATGGAAAATCGGTATTATTTGCTGGCGGTATTTCTGATAATTTTCCTCAAACATTAGCCTCAAAATGCCCATCAATCCAAATTTGGAGCTGCTATTTTGACTATGCAAGAACACAAAGTGCGGTCAATTTTTCCGTTGAATTTCAAGATCAAGCTGATTTAATCGTTTATTATTGGACTAAAAACAAACAAGAAGTCAATTTCCAACTGCTTCAACTATTAGCTCAAGCACCTATTGGCCAAGAAATATTAATTATTGGAGAAAATCGTTGTGGCGTGCGTTCAGTAGAAAAAACATTAGAACCTTATGGTGAAATAGCAAAAATTGACTCTGCTCGTCGTTGCGGTTTATATCATTTTTCACTACAAAACAAACCGCACTTTGAACTTAAAAATTTCTGGAAAACCTATCAACATTCAACACTTGAAAACTTAACTATATATAGTTTACCTGGGGTATTTAGTGCAGCGGAATTAGACACAGGCACAGAACTGTTACTTTCAACCATTGATAATAAAATAAAAGGAAAAGTTCTCGATCTTGGCTGTGGGGCGGGAGTAATTGGATCTATGATCAAAAAACGCTCTCCTAATGCACAAATTACCATGACTGATATTCATGCGATGGCATTAGAATCAGCGCATAAAACACTTTCTAAAAATCAATTACAAGGCGAAATTTACGCCAGTGATGTCTTTTCTGATATAGAAGGAAAATTTGATTTAATTATTTCGAATCCACCATTCCATGATGGTATTGATACTGCCTATCGAGCAGTGACAGAACTCATCACTCAAGCAAAATGGCACCTCAATCAAGGTGGAGAATTACGTATTGTCGCCAATTCATTTCTGCCTTATCCCGAGCTACTTAAACAACATTTCAATGATTATCAAGTTCTTGCTCAAACAGGAAAATTTAAAGTGTATTCAGTGAAAAATTAGAAACAAAAAAATCCCCATCACAATAATGGGGATTTTTATTATGCGTATAAATTTTACCGCACTTTATTCATCCATATATCCTAAACTACGCAGTGCACGTTCATCATCTGCCCAACCTGACTTCACTTTCACCCAAAGTTCAAGATGGACTTTGTTATCAAATAAACGTTCCATATCCGCACGCGCTTCCACACCAATAGTTTTAATTTTTTGACCGCCCGCACCAATTACCATTTTTTTCTGACCTTCACGTTCAACGAGAATTAAGCCATTTATTTCATAAGTACCACGTTCATTTACTTTGAATTGTTCGATTTCAACCGTAACAGAATAGGGTAATTCTTCTCCCGTAAAACGCATTAATTTTTCACGGATTATTTCCGATGCCATAAAACGTTGCGAGCGGTCTGTGACATAATCTTCTGGGAAATGATGCACACCTTCGCGTAAAGATTGGCGTACAATTGTCTCTAATTCATGAACATTATTACCACGCTGTGCAGAAATTGGCACAATGTGAGCAAAGTTAAATTTACTGCTAAGACCTGTAATAAACGGCAATAAATCATCTTTATTCTTGATGTTATCTACTTTGTTGATAGCAAGCACAACGGGTGCTTTTGCATTACGTAGTTTGTTTAGCACCATCTCATCATCTGCATTCCAGTGTGTACCATCTACGACAAAAATAATTAAATCAACATCGCCGATAGCACTACTTGCGGCACGGTTCATTAAGCGGTTAATCGCCCGTTTTTCTTCAATATGAAGCCCCGGTGTATCCACGTAGATTTCTTGATACGCACCTTCAGTTTTAATCCCAACAATACGGTGACGGGTGGTTTGTGCTTTACGCGATGTAATTGAAATTTTTTGTCCTAAAATTTTATTTAAGAGCGTTGATTTACCCACATTTGGGCGACCTACGATAGCAATAAAGCCGCAATAGGTTTTGTCGAATTGTTCGGTCATTTGATGTCCAGTTCTTTTAAAATTTGTTCTGCTGCCGCTTGTTCAGCTTTACGACGGCTAGATCCTTTTGCCACAAAAGTGCGGTCAATTTTCCCCGCACTTTTCACTTTGCATTCAACAGTGAAAATTTGGCAATGGGCTTCCCCTTGAATATTGACTACTTCATAAGTTGGCAATGGCAAATGTTTGCCTTGTAAATATTCTTGTAAACGCGTTTTCGCATCTTTTTGATTATCGCCTGGTTTAATTTCTGCCAATAACTGTTGATACCAATTTCGTATCACTTGGGTCGTCACAGCCAATCCTTGATCCAAAGACATTGCGCCAATAATCGCTTCTACACAATCGGCAAGAATAGATTCGCGGCGAAAACCACCGTTCTTTAGCTCGCCAGAACCAAGCGACATATAATCGCCTAATTCAAATTGGCGCGCTAAAATCGCTAAAGTGGGTTCGCGTACCAAAGTAGCACGCATACGGCTCAGTTCTCCTTCATTACAACGTGGAAACTGATGATAAAGTGCTTCAGCGATAGTGAAATTAAGAATGGAATCGCCTAGGAATTCTAGGCGTTCATTATGTTGAGTTGCCGCACTTCGATGCGTAAGTGCCTGCTTTAAGAGCGCAATATCATTAAAACGATAGCCGATTTTACGCTCAAGTCGATCTAAATGATTCATCTTATTTTATTGCTGTAAAGAAACGCTCAAAACGGAAACCTGTTGGCCATTCATTCGCTTCTTTTTCTAAGCTCATCCAAATATAAGTGGCTTTACCCACAATATTTTTTTCAGGTACAAAGCCCCAGAAACGACTGTCATCGCTGTGATCGCGATGATCCCCCATCACAAAATACTGCCCCTCTGGCACAAGCCATTCTGCAGTTTGCATTCCCTCTTGTGGGAAAAATTCAAGGCCTGAATAACGACGATATTCACTAATTAACACGTTATGTGTTACATCACCTTTTTCAGTCAATTCTAATTCATTCGGAAAAGCAGGATTTGTTGGATTTTGTGTATATTCAAACGCCTTAGTTTCGCAATCAATTTCACAGGGTTTGCCTTCTTTGCCATATACCACTTTTAGCGTTTTTTGTTCCACATCAAAAATGACGCGATCTCCGCCCTTTCCAACAATACGCTTAATATAATCCACACCAGACATATTATCTTTTGAACTTAACGCTAAATTTTCTGCAAAGGCTGCTCGAGTAGCCCCAAGACCAGTACGAATCAACGCTTGTTGTGGTGCTTTAAACACAATCACATCGCCACGTTGTGGTTTTTCGCCTGCAATAATGGTGTTTTGGAAAATCGGATCTTTCACACCATAAGCATATTTATTCACAACTAAAAAATCGCCAACGCGTAAAGTGGACTCCATTGAGCCAGAGGGAATTTGAAACGGTTCAAACAAAAAAGAACGAACCAAAAATACCACTGCAAGCACAGGAAAAAGTGAAGACAAAAATTCTGAAGCCTCAGAAATCGGTTCAATTTTGGCTTTTTCTTCCTCACTTAAGGTTTTACCAGAACGTTGTTCTGCACGTGCCACTTGACGATGACGTTTTGGCAGCACCACAAAACGATGATAACACCATAATACGCCAGAAAGTGCGGTCAAAATTAGTAACAAAATACTAAAAGTATTTGGCAACTGAAAATAATCTAAAACTTTCCACACACCAAAGCCGACAGCCAATAAAATCACAAAAAATAAATTTGACATAATTTTCCTTATTTATCTTTTCCTACGTGTAAAATTGCTAAAAACGCCTCTTGCGGCACTTCTACGTTACCTAAAGACTTCATACGTTTTTTCCCTTCTTTCTGCTTCTGTAAGAGTTTTTTCTTACGGCTCACGTCCCCACCATAACATTTTGCTAATACGTTTTTACGTAATTGTTTCACCGTAGAACGAGCAATAATATGGTTTCCAATCGCTGCTTGAATAGCGATATCAAATTGCTGACGAGGAATTAACTCACGCATTTTTTCAACCAATTCACGACCACGATATTGTGAATTATCTTTATGAACGATTAAAGCCAACGCATCTACTCGTTCGCTGTTAATCATAATATCCACGCGAACCATATCTGCCGCTTGGAAACGTTTAAAACCGTAATCTAACGAAGCATAACCACGCGATGTTGATTTTAAACGATCAAAGAAATCTAAAACCACTTCGCCCATTGGAATTTCATAAGTCAGCGCAATCTGATTACCGTGATATACCATATTGGTTTGCACGCCACGTTTTTCAACGCAAAGGGTAATAACGTTACCTAAATATTCTTGCGGCACCAGCATATTACATTCTGCGATTGGCTCGCGAATTTCAGCAATATTATTAAGTGGAGGCAATTTTGCAGGACTATCCACATAAACAACCTCGCCATTCGTTAATTGCACTTCGTAAATTACCGTTGGTGCAGTCGTGATAAGATCTAAATCATACTCACGCTCTAGACGCTCTTGAATGATTTCCATATGCAGAAGTCCAAGGAAACCACAACGGAAACCAAAACCAAGCGCGGTCGAAGTTTCTGGTTCATAGAAAAGTGACGCATCGTTTAAACTTAATTTACCAAGTGCATCGCGAAACGCTTCATAATCATCAGAACTTACAGGGAAAAGCCCGGCATAAACCTGTGGTTTTACTTTTTTAAAGCCTGGCAACACTTCAGTTGCAGAATTATGTTGATGGGTTAAGGTATCGCCCACTGGTGCACCTAAAATATCTTTAATGGCACAAACTACCCAACCCACTTCGCCACATTCTAAAACGGTAGTATCTTCTTGTTTTGGCGTGAAAATCCCTAAACGATCTACGTTGTAAGTTTGCCCTGTGGACATCACTTTAATTTTATCGCCTTTACGTAATACCCCGTTTTTAATACGCACTAAAGATACCACGCCCAAATAATTATCGAACCAAGAATCAATGATCAATGCTTGTAATGGCGCATTAGGATCGCCTTCTGGTGCAGGAATTTTTGCCACGATTTCTTCTAATACATCTTCGATACCGACACCCGTTTTAGCTGAGCATCGAACCGCTTCCATCGCATCAATTCCAACAATATCTTCAATTTCTTCAGCGACGCGTTCAGGATCAGCAGCTGGTAAGTCGATTTTATTTAAAATCGGTACTACCTCTAAATCCATTTCGATTGCAGTATAACAGTTTGCTAGAGTTTGGGCTTCTACCCCTTGACCAGCATCAACTACCAACAATGCCCCTTCACAAGCAGCAAGAGAGCGAGACACTTCATAGGAAAAGTCCACGTGTCCTGGTGTATCGATAAAGTTTAATTGATAAGTTTCGCCATCTTTGGCTTTATAATTTAAAGTAACACTTTGTGCTTTGATGGTAATTCCACGCTCACGCTCAAGATCCATTGAATCTAGCACTTGCGCTTCCATTTCACGATCCGAAAGGCCACCACAAGTTTGAATCAAACGGTCAGAAAGTGTCGATTTACCGTGGTCAATATGGGCAATAATAGAAAAGTTGCGAATATTCTTCATAAAAGATTGTTTTTCTCAAAAATCATTAAATTTAACTGGCGGATTGTACCTGAAAAGCGCGAAAATCGCTAGAGATGAAAGGGAAAAGTGCGGTCAAATTTTCAAACTTTTTAGATAAAACAAAACCCCGAATGACTTCGAGGTTTCTTTTTTCATTCAAACTGAAATTATAGGCTTTCAGTGAAAGTACGAGTGATCACGTCGCGTTGTTGTTCTGGCGTTAAAGAGTTGAAACGTACTGCGTAACCAGAAACACGGATAGTTAATTGTGGATATTTATCTGGGTTATTTACCGCATCTTCTAACGTTTCACGACGTAATACGTTTACGTTTAAGTGTTGGCCACCTTCAACTTTAACAGTTGGTACTACGTTTACTGGTAATTCACGGTATTCGATTTGACCTAATTCGCTAACTGCAACAACTTGGTCTTCAGCAAATTCGCCTTTTGCACATAAGCAACGTGCTTCATTTTTTTCGCTGTCTAATAACCAGAATGAATTAAGCAAATTGTCATTTGCTGCTTGAGTAATTTGAATACCTTTAATCATAATAGCCTCCTAATTGGCACGAAAATAATAATACTGTACAAATTTTATCAAATCATTTTAATATTTCAAATTATTTTATATTTATTTGATAAAGAGCAGGTTATTTTTTTAATTAATTTTTATAAATTTGATCTAAATTAAAATTCATTAATTTTTAAATAAAATTTATATCAATAATTTAACATTAATTTAACTTTTTATTGAATGAATGTTTTTGTTTATAATGAATAAAAACTTATTAATAGGATAAAATAATGAAAAACTGGACAGACGTTATCGGAACAGAAAAAGCACAACCTTACTTTCAACACACACTACAACAGGTTCATCTTGCAAGAGCAAACGGGAAAACAATTTATCCACCACAAAAAGAGGTATTTAATACATTCAAATATACCGCTTTTGGAGATGTAAAAGTGGTAATTTTAGGTCAGGATCCTTATCATGGACCAAACCAAGCTCATGGATTGGCTTTTTCAGTAAAACCTGAAGTAGCCATTCCCCCTTCCCTATTAAATATATATAAAGAACTCACACAAGATATTTCGGGATTTCAAATGCCATCAAATGGTTATTTAGTCAAATGGGCAGAACAAGGGGTATTGCTACTTAACACTGTGCTTACCGTGGAACGAGGTATGGCACATTCACACGCCAATTTAGGTTGGGAAAGGTTTACAGATAAAGTTATTGCAGTACTCAATGAACATCGTGAAAAACTGGTGTTTTTACTTTGGGGCAGTCACGCACAAAAAAAAGGGCAAATTATTGACCGCACTCGTCACTTTGTTTTAACGGCGCCACACCCTTCCCCGTTGTCAGCACATCGAGGTTTCTTTGGTTGTCATCATTTTTCCAAAACAAATTCATATTTGGAAAGCAATGGAATGAAACCAATTGATTGGCAAATCTAAACCATATATCTCTAAAAAAATAACCGCACTTTAATTTCTCAAAGTGCGGTTAAATATTTCAGTATTTCAATTAGCCGTGGTAACGCCCTACGCCTAATTCATCTTCTTTACGTGTGCGATTCATCACTTCTTGTGGAGATTGCGCAATACGTAATCCCATTTCATCTTCAGTACGCACCACTTCGCCACGTAACGAATTAGTATAAACATCAGTGATTTTCACATCCACAAACTTACCGATCATTTCTGGAGAACCTTGGAAATTAACAATACGATTTGTTTCAGTGCGTCCTGTTAATTCCATAATATCTTTCTTCGATGGCCCTTCAACTAACACACGCTGCTCTGTGCCAAGCATACGACGGCTAAATTGTGCCGCTTGTTGATTAATACGCTCTTGTAGCACATAAAGACGCTGTTTCTTTTCATCTTCCGTCACATCATCTGGCATATCTGCAGCTGGCGTACCTGGTCGAGCGGAATAAACAAAACTGAAGCTCATATCAAAGTTCACTTGTGCAATCAAATTCATAGTTTGCTCAAAATCTTCCGCCGTTTCACCTGGGAAACCAACAATAAAGTCTGAGCTGATTTGAATATCTGGACGCACAGCACGAAGTTTACGAATAATGGATTTATATTCTAATGCGGTATGAGCACGTTTCATCATTGTTAATACACGGTCAGAACCTGCTTGCACTGGAAGATGTAAGAAACTCACCAATTCAGGCGTATCACGATATACATCAATAATATCATCGGTAAATTCTATTGGATGACTGGTTGTGAAACGTAAACGATCAATACCATCGATAGAAGCCACGAGACGAAGCAACTCAGCAAAGCTACAAATTTGACCATCATGCGTTGGCCCACGATAAGCATTTACATTTTGACCAAGTAGATTGACCTCACGCACACCTTGTTCCGCAAGTTGCGCAATTTCAAATAGCACATCATCTACGGGACGGCTAACTTCTTCTCCACGAGTATAAGGCACAACACAAAAAGTACAGTATTTATTACAGCCTTCCATAATGGAAACAAATGCCGTTGGGCCTTCTGCGCGAGGTTCTGGTAAGCGGTCAAATTTCTCAATTTCAGGGAAACTTACGTCTACGACGGAACTTTTTCCACCACGAATTTGATTAATCATTTCAGGCAAGCGATGCAAAGTTTGTGGGCCAAAAATAATATCCACATAAGGCGCACGATGGCGAATATGTTCCCCTTCTTGAGAAGCCACACAGCCGCCCACACCAATCACTAAATTTGGATTATTTTTCTTTAATTCTTTCCAACGCCCCAGTTGATGAAACACTTTTTCTTGTGCTTTTTCACGAATAGAACAGGTATTTAATAATAATACGTCTGCTTCTTCAGGTGCTTCCGTGAGTTCTAATCCGTGGGTGCTTAATAAAAGATCTGCCATTTTAGATGAATCATATTCATTCATCTGGCAGCCCCAAGTTTTAATATGTAATTTTTGAGTCATTTTCTACAATATCGTTAGGTGTTATAAATAATTAGTTAAATAAAGCAATGGGCTATTCTACAGGCTTGCGCTGTTTCTGGCTAGTGAATATTCGGTGAAAAAAATATCAAAAATAAACCGCACTTTTGTAAGAAGCAAAAAGTGCGGTTTAATTTAGCGCAATTTTAAATTATTTCACCAATCCGCCACTGGCTTGTAAATCAGCGTGATAAGAAGAACGAACAAATGGTCCACAAGCCGCATGTTCAAAGCCCATTTCATTGGCTTTATCACGGAATTCATCAAATTCAGTTGGCGGCACATAACGGGCAACAGGCAAATGGTGACGGCTAGGTTGAAGATATTGACCCAACGTGAGCATAGTCACACCGTTATCACGTAAATCTTGCATCACTTGCAAAATTTCCTCGTTGGTTTCGCCTAACCCAACCATTAAACCAGATTTGGTTGGGATATTTGGGAATATTTCTTTGAATTCACGCAATAATTTAAGTGACCATTCGTAATCCGCACCTGGACGAATTTCTTTATATAAGCGCGGTACGTTTTCTAAATTATGGTTAAAGACATCTGGCGGATTATCTTTTAATTTCTCTAAAGCCTGTGTAATGCGACCACGAAAATCAGGCACTAAAATTTCAATCTTAATGTTAGGATTAAGCTCGCGCACAGCTTTTACACATTCAGAAAAATGACCAGCACCACGATCAGGCAAGTCATCACGATCCACCGATGTGATTACCACATATTTAAGTTTCATATCTTGAATCGTTTCTGCCAATTTTTGTGGCTCTTCAGGATCTGGCGGTAATGGTTTACCGTGAGCCACATCACAGAATGGGCAACGGCGCGTACAAATTGCACCTAAAATCATAAAAGTGGCTGTGCCATGATTAAAACATTCGTGTAAATTTGGACAAGATGCTTCCTCACAAACAGAATGTAATCCGTGACGGCGCATTCCATTTTTAATGCTTTCAATTTTAGCTGAACTTGCTGGAAGTTTAATTTTCATCCATTCTGGTTTTTTTAATAAATCTTGATTAGGATCGATATTTTTTACGGGAATAATTGAGGTTTTTGCCGCATCGCGATATTTTACACCGCGTTCCATTTTGAAAGGCGTAGACATAGTATTTTCCTAAATAAAAATGCCCAAATTGGGCATTTAGTTTTTATAAAATGTTATAAAGTTGTTATATTATAGCCTAAAAGATTGGCGAAGTGTTTAATTAATTTTGCTGAAACATTATCGCAATCAGCTTTATCTTGATTAACAAAATCCGCTAACTGACACATTTCAAGCCCTGCATAACCACAAGGATTAATATAATGGAAAGGATTAAGATCCATATTAATATTCAATGCCAACCCGTGAAAAGAGCAACCACGACGAATACGTAATCCAAGAGAACAAATCTTTTTTCCATCCACATAAACACCTGGCGCATCAGGCTTTGGATAGCTTTCAATGCCATATTCAGCCAAAGTTTTAACCACCGTTTGTTCAAGTGCGGTAACTAATTGACGTACATTTAAATTTTTATGGCGTTTAATGTCAATAAGCACATACATCACTTGCTGACCGGGTGCGTGATAGGTAATTTGCCCACCACGATCCGATTGCACCACAGGGATTTCACTACGTTGTAAAAGATGCTCTGGTTTACCTGCTTGCCCTTGTGTAAAAACAGGATAATGTTGTACTAACCAAATTTCGTCTTGCGTTTCAGCATTTCGAGTATCAGTAAAATCCTGCATTTTGTGCCAAATTTCTTGATAATCTTGCAATCCTAACTGACGAACGATAAGGGAATTGTTCATACTAAATAACCATTTTCACGCCTTCAACTTTAGCCAGTTCTTTATAGAGTGTTTCTACCTGATCAAAGTTTTCAGCAATAATATCAATTGAAACTGAATTATAAGTGCCTTTACTACTGCGCTTTTCTTTTGGAATATAATCGCCTTTAATATATTTTTGCACCACTTGTATAAGATCTTGTGCTAACCCTTCTCGATTAATTCCCGCAACTTTAAAAGTCATTTTTGCTGGAAATTCCATTAATTCCTTGAGTTTTGCATAATCGTTTTCTATTGTCATTTTCTTTCCTAAAAATAAAATAAATCAAAAAGTGCGGTCAATTTTCAACTTGTTTTTATGAGAATAACCCTTTCACAGTCAATACTAACCAATCCCATAGTTTACCCAAAATACCCGCTTCTCCCACATCATTCATCACTTGTAAATTGGCACTTGCAATATCCTTACCATCCAGTTGATAAACCACTTTACCAATCACTTGACCTTTTGCTAATGGTGCTTGTAAATTTTTATCTGCTAATTCATAACGAGCTTTAACCTCACTTTGTTTACCTTTAGGTATCGTAATAAAGTGATCCATGAAAGCACCAAGTTTTACTGAATTTTTATCGCCATAATAAACCCTTTGTTCTGAAATTTCTTTACCAGCCTCTAAAGTTTTAAATGTTTCGAAATTAGCAAAACCCCATTGTAAAAGTTTCTTACTTTCTACTTCACGACCTTTGTAAGTTGGCACACCCATTACTACAGAAATTAAACGCATATTGTTTGATGTAGTCGCTGAAGCGACTAAGTTATATCCTGCTTGGCTAGTATGCCCTGTCTTCATTCCATCAACATTGATAGTTTTATCCCATAATAGTCCATTACGGTTAGCTTGTTTGATTTTATTAAATGTAAAGTCTTTTTCGGAGTAAATTTTATATTCTTCAGGTAAATCACGAATAATATGTGCACCAATAATTGCCATATCACGCGCGGAAGAATATTGATTTGGATCGTCTAAACCATGGGGCGTGGTGAAATTTGTATTTTTCAAACCAAATTGTTGAACATATTTATTCATTGTTTCTACAAAGTTCGGTACATTGCCAGAAATATGTTCAGCTAATGCAACAGTCGCATCATTACCAGAAACAACAATCACACCTCGATTTAAGTCTGCTACAGATACTTGTGTATTTAAATCTAAAAACATTTTTGATGAATCAGGGAAATTACGCCCCCACGCACTTTCACCAATGGTAACCATATCGGTATTATGGATTTTGCCTTGTTTTAATGCGACACCAACTACATAACTTGTCATCATTTTAGTCAGTGATGCTGGATATTGACGTTGATCTGGATTAAGTGCGGTCAAAATTGCACCTGAATTATAATCCATCAATACATACGTTTGAGCCGTAATTTGTGGTGGAGTTACGCCAAACTGCATATCCTCTGCAGATACCGAAAAAGCACTAAGTGCCGCAAAACTTGATAAAAATGCGATTTTTGTTGTTCTTTTCAACATAGTGTGTTCCTACAATTAATTTTTATATGTGTAAACAATTAGTGGCTTGTTTACTGCCATTTTTTGTAATTTGGTTCTCACTTGTGCCATTTGTGCTTTATTATCAAAAGGCCCAATATAAATTTCATATTTATTTCCTGCCCTATTCACTTCAGTCTGAATATTCGCTAACGCAAGTTGCGTAATTAATTTATTTGCTTGGCTACGAGAGGTTAATTCAAGCATTTTCAAACAGTAAAATTCGGTTCCTTTTAGAGCATTTATTGACTTAGATGCGTTATCAAAAAGTGTGTTAGATTTTAATACTAAACGATCGACAGCTTCCTGAGTTTTTGCTTGTTTAGCCAGTGTTTTTGTGGCTGCGCCTGATAAATTCCCATTTTTAGCAACGTGCAACGCCTCAATTCTTACCTGCCCTATGCCGCGGGAAATTAAGCCAATTTCTTTTGCCGCAGCGTGTGAAAGATCAATTAAACGTTTATCACTAAAAGGCCCACGATCATTAATACGTACGATAACTTTACGATTGTTATGTAAATTTGTCACTAAAGCATAAGAATTTATTGGCAATGTTTTATGTGCTGCAGTAAATTGTTTTGAGTTATAAACATCGCCACTTGCTGTTTTGCGCCCATCAAATTTAAGATGATAATAACTTGCTAAACCTTCTTTAATATAAGATTTGGCTTCATTCCCACTTTTAGTGGTATAAGTTTGCCCTTTTACTGAATAAGTCCTTGGTGCAGGCATTTGAGTTGCGATAGAAAGATTATCCCCTCGAATACCATACATTTTTTGCGTATCAGCCTGCACAGGAAAAGCTACGCTTATCATAAATAGCAAAAGTGCGGTCAAATTTAACCCAGTTTTTAATTTCATAAAATATTAACGCTTTTCATTTATTCTTTCTTTAAGAAAGAAAAAAATGAAATTAGCTCCTTTTCATAAATTGACTTTTATGCGTATGAATAGACATCAGTAAACCAAAACTTGCCATAATCGCAACATAAGAGGTACCACCATAACTAAATAAAGGTAATGGCACACCCACAACAGGCAAAATTCCGCTTACCATTCCAATATTCACAAATACATAAACAAAGAAAATTAATGTTGTTGCACCAGCAAGAATACGCCCAAAAGAAGTTTGAGCATTTACGGCAATCATTAAACCTCGCACAATAATAAACAAGTAAATCGCCATTAAAATCAAAAAACCAATCATTCCGTGCTCTTCACCCATTACCGCAAAAATAAAATCTGTATGAGGTTCGGGCAAAAATTCTAATTGTGATTGAGTCCCCTGCATCCAGCCTTTTCCGCTTAATCCACCAGAACCAATCGCAATCTTTGATTGTAAAATATGATAGCCAGCACCGAGAGGATCTTTTTCTGGGTCCAATAATGTGAGAACGCGAGTGCGTTGATAATCGTGCATTAGATATAACCACATGATCGGAATAAATCCAGCTAAGCCAATCACTGCCGCTAAAATAAGCCACCAGCTCATTCCTGCTAAAAACACGACAAATAAACCTGACGCACTGACCAAAATTGCTGTGCCTAAATCAGGCTGAATCGCCACAAGCAATGTTGGCAGTAGAATCATTGCAATCGCTATAAATGTTTCACTTAATTTAGGTGGAAGCGGGCGATTACCTAAATACACCGCCACCATTAATGGCACAGCAAGTTTTACAATTTCAGAGGGTTGAAAACGAATAAATCCAAGATCAAGCCAACGCTGCGCACCTTTACTTGTCGTACCAATAACATCTACCAAGATCAATAACACAAAACCAATTAAATAAAGATAAGGTGCGATGCGTTGGTAAAATCTTGGTGGAAATTGAGCCATTAACAGCATAACAATAAATCCAAGTAAGACCTGAATAATTCGGCTATTAAACATCGTTTCACTGGCGCCTGATGCACTATATAACACCAGCATACCATAAGCAGTTATTGCAAGAAGTCCGATAAACAGCCAAAAATCAATATGCAAACGTTGCCAAACACGCAACCAAAAAGGGATTTTATCTTCCATTTATTTGTTCGCTCTCTTGTGACAAATCTTTTTTTTGCTGAATAGGTACATTATATTTTTCAACTTGTGGTAAACGCTGATTTAAATAGTAATCCATCACTTTACGTGCTAACGGTGCGGCATTACTTGAACCACCACCTGCATTTTCTAAAATCACTGTTACAACTAATTTAGGATTATCATAAGGGGCGTAAGCGGTAAACCAAGCGTGATCATGCAATTCTTTTTTTAAGCCTGCCGTATTATATTTTTCATTTTCCTTTAAACTAAACACTTGTGCAGTGCCAGATTTCCCTGCAACACGATAATTTGCATCTGCAAAGGCTTTTCGCCCAGTTCCATTTGCAGCATTAACAACATTGTACATACCGCGTTTCGCTGCCTCCCAAGCTGCCACTTTAGGTGTGTTAATATCAGGATAAAGTAACGGATCTTCATAAGGCTCTAATACTGCACCTTCAATTGCTTTCATCAAATGCGGTGTATTTACTTTGCCATTATTGACCAATATTGTCGTCGCTTTTGCTACTTGTAGTGGTGTTGCCGTCCAATAACCTTGACCAATCCCAACCGAAATCGTATCGCCTTGCACCCAAGGGCGTTTATAACGTTTTTGTTTCCATTCTCGAGTTGGTATATTGGCAGCCGTTTCTTCTTGAATTTCAATCCCCGTTGGCATACCAAAACCAAAATCCTTCATCCAATTAGAAAGGCGATCAATACCCATATTATAAGCTACTTGATAAAAATAAGTATCAGAGGATTCAGTAATCGCTTTATTCAAATCCGTATCCCCGTGGCCTGTTTTTTTCCAATCACGAAAACGTTTTGTGGAATTAGGTAATACCCAATATCCCGGATCAAAAATCGTTGTGTTTGGTGTAATCACATTTTCAGTTTGTGCGGCTACTGCAATAAAAGGTTTGACTGTCGAAGCGGGCGGATACGCACCTTGTGTCGCACGACTATAAAGTGGACGAGCAAGATCATTTAATAAACGTTTATAATCTTCGGAGGAAATACCATCAACAAATAAATTATTATCATAACTTGGTGTAGATACCATCGCTAATACACTACTATCTTTCGGATCAAGCACAACTACAGCACCTTTTAGTCCCGATAAAAGTTCAGTAATATAACGCTGTAATGCCAAATCAATGGTTAAATGAATACTTTTTCCCGCCACAGCAGGTCGGCTACGCAAAGTGCGGATTACTTTGCCGCGATTATTAATTTCTACTTCTTCAAAACCCGTGGTACCTTGCAGAATATCCTCGTAATAACGTTCAATACCCAATTTTCCAATATCGTTCGTTCCCGCATAATTCGCGAATTTATCCTCTCGTTTCAAACGTTCTACATCTTTATCATTCATTTTACCTACATAGCCCAAAATATGCGCCATTGTTTCGCCATATAAATAATGGCGTTTGAAATAAGGACGTACCTCTAAGCTCGGGTATTGGTAGCCATTTACCGCAAAGCGTGAAATTTGTTCTTCTGTTAAATTCGGCTTTAATAAAATCGGTGTATAACGCGTTCCGCGGCGACGTTCCTTTTTAAAATTTTCAATATCGTTATCCGTCAATCCCACAATATAGCGTAATTCATCTAAAGTGCGGTCTAAATTTTCAGTTTTTTCTGGCACAATGTATAAACCAAAAAAAGTAAGATTTTCGGCTAATAATTTGCCGTAACGATCATAGATTAAGCCACGTGTTGGCGGTAAAGGTAATAATTTAATTCGGTTACCATTAGAACGCGTTTGGTAAGTATCGAAATTAACAATCTGTAGCTGATAAATATTGGTGAATAAAACCCCTGTTAAGAGCAAAATCCCCAAAAAAGCCACTAACGTTCGGCGTGCAAAAAGGTTACGCTCCGCTTTTTTATCGCGGAACGGTTCGTGCGTTGGTGTATTGAAGAATTTTTTTAAATTCATCTGACTAAAAATAAGGATGTATTATTCTCGATGATAAGGATGATTAGTGGTTAGCGACCACGCTCGATACAAACTTTCAGCCACCACGACACGAACAAGCGGGTGAGGTAATGTCAAGGGAGAAAGCGACCAACTTTGCTCTGCGGCAGCTGTGCATTCTGGCGAAAGCCCCTCAGGCCCACCAATCAATAAACAAACATCGCGACCATCATTTTTCCACGCTTCTAGTTGCTCAGCTAGCTGCGGCGTCGTCCAAGGTTTACCAGGAATATCTAACGTCACGACTTTGCCTTTTCCACAGGCCGCTAACATCGCTTTACCTTCTTGTTCTAAAATACGTTTAATATCAGCATTTTTTCCACGCTTGCCTGCTGGGATTTCAATTAGTTCAAAAGGCATATCTTTTGGGAAACGGCGTTGATATTCCTCAAAACCCGTTGTAACCCAAGAAGGCATTTTTGTTCCGACGGCAATTAACGTGATTTTCACAAGTCATCCTTATCTAAAAAGTGCGGTTATTTTTTACCGCACTTTACTAAAATTTACGCCCAAAGTTTCTCTAATTGATACATTTCACGGGCGTCAGGTTGCATGATATGTACGATAGCTTGACCAAGATCCACCACAATCCAATCTGCAGTATTTTTACCTTCTTCGCCAAAGGTTTCAAAACCTGCTTTTTTACATTCTGTAATTAAATTATCTGCCATTGCAGAAACTTGGCGACTCGACGTCCCCGTGCAAATAATCATATTATCCGTAATCGAGGATTTTCCACGTACATCAAAATGTACAATATCTGTTCCCTTTAACCCATCTAAGGTTTCCATCAAAAATTCAACTAACGCCATTTTGTTCTCACTTAGCAATAAAGGTGCGGAATTCTATCATTGAATACCCTCTTGCGCAAAATCCACGCAAAAAATAAGCGCGAAATTAACCGCGCTTTTTATGTCTAAATTGAAATTATTTTTACTATGCTGCCCATAATAACACTGCCAATAACTGTGGCGACATTATTCGCAAGAACATCACCAATGGATACACAGTTGCATAAGAAAGTGCTGCAGCACCGTTATCTTCTTTAATTTCATTCGCAAATGCTAAAGCGGGAGGATCCGTCATTGAACCTGCAAGTAAACCGCATATTGTGAGGTAATTAAGTTTTCCATATAAGCGTGCTATAGTCCCAACAATAATCAACGGCACAAAAGTGATAAAAATACCGTATCCCATCCATTCAAGTCCCGAACCATTCACTAAAGTATCAAAGAAACTTCCGCCTGATTTTAAACCAACAACCGCCAAGAAAAGAACAATCCCAATTTCGCGCAATGCCAAGTTAGCACTTGGTGGCATAAACCAGTAAAGTTTACCAATCGTGCCAATTCTCGCTAAAATCAACGCAACCACCAATGGCCCGCCAGCAAGCCCTAATTTTAACGCAACAGGGAAACCTGGAATATAGAATGGAATCGAACCAACGAGTACCCCTAAACCAATACCGATAAACACTGGTAACATTTGCACTTGAAGTAATTTCTGTTGTGCGTTACCAATAACTGAAATGGCCTGATTTAGTACATCACTGCGTCCAACCATATGTAGCACATCGCCAAATTGCAGTGTGGTATTTCCCGTTGGAACTAACTCAATCCCTGCACGATTTAAACGTGAAATTACAACCCCATATTTTTGATGAATGCCTAACGCACGGATCTTTTTGCCTAATACTTTTTCATTCGTTACCACCACACGCTCGGAACGAATTTCGCCACTATAGGCAACGGTTGGTGCATCAACTTCGTGTCCGATAATTAAACGCATTTTAGCAAGCGAATTATCATCGCCCACTAATCGTAAAATATCGTTGGTACGAATCTCAGTACTTGCCTTTGGAACAATTTCCATATCATCGCGTTTTAAACGTGAACATACGACTTCTTCATCGCTAAATCCCGGAATTTGAATTAACGTCAGACCATCTAGATTTTGGTTCGTCACTTTTAAAGAAATATTATGTAAACTTTCTTTATCTTGGCTGCTCTCCGCATTAAAACGAGCGGCTTCATCGTCCACTTTGACGTTAAAAAACAAGCGGATTAACCACATTGCAAGCAAAATACCGCAAATCCCGAATGGATAAGCCATTGCATAAGACACCCCCATAGTCACAGTGGTTTGAGGCACCCCTAATTCTGCTAAAATTTGCTGCCCTGCCCCCAACGCTGGCGTATTAGTAACAGCACCAGAATAAATACCTAAGGCAATATCCAGTGGAACATCCGCAATTTTATGTACAAGAACCACGGCAATTGACCCCAGCACAATAATCAAAATGGCAAAGGCATTTAGCTTTAAACCAGATTTTCGTAAAGAAGAAAAAAAGCCAGGCCCAACCTGAATACCAATAGTATAAACAAATAAAATCAAACCAAATTCTTGCACAAAATGCAGCGTATGCGCATCCAGTTGCAAGCCATATTGATTAGTGAAATGGGCAACAATAATGCCGCCAAACAGCACGCCACCAATGCCAAGCCCAACCCCGCGGATCTTCCAATGCCCGATCCATAAGCCGATTACGGCGACGAGGGCAAGAAGACTAATCGTGATCGCAATATCACTCATATTGACCCCTTAAAAATGAAATTTAACTCCTTCGGATTATATCCAAGTTGTTTTTTGAAAACCTTAACCAAACTCAAAAAATGATATGTTCGTCACATTTTTTCTTGCGAAATTGAGCATAGACTCTACAATACCAAAAATTTTTGACCCTTTTACAAAAAGTGCGGTTATTTTTCACCGCACTTTTATTTCGGATGGAATATTTATGGATTACCGCCAAGAAGCTATTACTTCTCTTATTTGGATTTTACAAACGCTAGCCATCACCTCAGTCGTCTTTAGTTTTGGCATTTTTCTTTTGGTGCGTTTTACCCAATGGGGAAAACAATTTTGGATGTTTGCAGGCGGTTATCTTTCGCCTAAACGTAGCATTAAACCTATCTTATTCTTTCTGCTTATTGTTGCAATGACATTACTTAGCGTACGTATCAGCCTTGTACATTCTGAGTGGTACAAAAATATGTATACCTCATTGCAAGAATTTAATGAACATGTATTTTGGCAACAAATGGGCTTATTCTGCGTCATTGCCGCAAGTTCTGTTTCAGCAGCATTAGTAAGCTATTATTTAGAGCAACGTTTCGTCATCAACTGGATTGAGTGGCTTAACGAACAACTTGTTGATAAATGGATGGCACACCGCACCTATTACAAAACACAGTATTTATCAGAAAACCTAGATAACCCCGATCAACGTATTCAACAAGATGTGCAATCTTATGTAAAAACCACGCTTTCTTTAAGCACTGGTGTCATTGATGCGGTCACCTCGATGATCTCTTACACGATTTTGTTATGGGGATTAGCAGGACCAATGATGGTACTTGGCGTAGAAATTCCGCATATGATGGTATTTTTAGTGTTTGGTTATGTCATTTTCACAACCCTCATCGCATTCTGGCTCGGTCGCCCATTAATCTCATTGAATTTTATTAATGAACGCCTAAACGCAAACTATCGTTATTCTTTAATTCGCATTAAAGAATATGCTGAAAGCATTGCTTTTTATGCGGGCGAAAAAGTCGAAAAAAATCAGCTTTATCAGCAGTTCAACGCCGTCATTCACAATATGTGGGTCATTATATTTAGAACACTAAAATTTTCAGGATTTAACCTAGTCGTAAGCCAAATTTCTGTTGTTTTTCCATTGTTAATTCAAGTTGGACGTTACTTTGAAAAACAAATAAAACTAGGCGATCTAATGCAAACCTTGCAAGTATTTGGTCAGTTACACGCAAATCTTTCATTCTTCCGTAATACTTATGATAATTTTGCAAGCTATAAAGCAACGCTAGATCGTTTAACTGGGTTCAGTTATGCCATTGAAAAAGTAAATAATAAATCACAAACACAGATCCACAATCATCCAACAGATGTGATTTTCAAAAATTTAAGTATTCAAAATCCATTAGGTCATACACTAATTAAACATCTAAACATTACCTTACCGCAAGGAACAAGTTTGCTTATTCAAGGAAAATCTGGGGCAGGAAAAACCACGCTTTTACGCACCATTGCGGGGCTTTGGAGCTACGCCGAGGGGGAAATAAATTACCCTACGCACAATCAGCTTTTCTTGTCACAAAAGCCGTATGTGCCACAAGGAAATTTAATGTCAGCATTAGCTTATCCAAATAACCCTGACAATATTTCACATACACAAGCTGTAGAAATATTAAATAAAGTACAACTAGGACATTTGGCTGAACAATTAGAAAAAGAACAAGACTGGACGCGCATTCTTTCTCTTGGCGAACAACAGCGTTTGGCGTTTGCACGATTAATTCTACACAAACCAGCGGTGGCATTTTTAGATGAAGCCACAGCTAGTATGGATGAAGGTTTAGAATTTTCGATGTATCAATTGTTACAACAAGAACTACCACAAACGACAATCATCAGTGTGGGACACCGTTCAACCCTTAAAACCTTACATCAACAACAGTTAATTCTGCAAGACAAAGGGCAATGGCAAGTGCTATAAAAAACGCTAAAAAACACTGTAATCGCAACGCTTTTTTTGATACATTTAGTGCAATTTTTTGTATGTTTGACAAAGTCATTTTCTACTTTTTGTCAAACAAAACTAACTTTCATTTTAAACGGTATAATTATGTTATTTAAAAAAATTCGTGGGTTGTTTTCAAACGATCTTTCTATTGATTTAGGCACAGCTAATACTTTAATTTATGTCAAAAGACAAGGTATTGTACTTGATGAACCCTCTGTTGTTGCGATTCGTCAAGATCGCGTAGGCACATTAAAAAGCATTGCAGCTGTGGGTAAAGAAGCTAAATTAATGTTAGGTCGTACTCCCAAAAGTATTGTAGCAATTCGTCCGATGAAAGATGGCGTTATTGCAGACTTTTTTGTGACAGAAAAAATGTTGCAATACTTTATCAAACAAGTTCATAGCGGTAATTTTATGCGTCCAAGCCCACGTGTATTAGTATGTGTGCCAGCTGGTGCAACACAAGTAGAACGTCGCGCAATTAAAGAATCAGCAATCGGTGCTGGTGCGCGTGAAGTATATTTAATTGAAGAACCAATGGCAGCTGCAATTGGGGCTAAATTACCCGTTTCTACTGCAGTTGGTTCTATGGTAATTGATATCGGTGGCGGTACGACAGAAGTGGCTGTAATTTCCTTAAATGGTATCGTATATTCTTCTTCCGTGCGTATCGGTGGTGACCGTTTCGACGAGGCGATTATTTCTTATGTTCGCCGCACTTTTGGCTCGGTTATCGGAGAACCTACCGCCGAACGCATCAAACAAGAAATTGGTTCTGCTTATATTCAAGAAGGTGACGAAATTAAAGAAATGGAAGTACACGGACATAATTTAGCTGAAGGTGCGCCACGTTCATTTACTTTAACATCACGTGATGTCCTAGAAGCCATTCAACAACCATTAAACGGTATTGTAGCAGCGGTTCGAACGGCACTTGAAGAATGCCAACCAGAACACGCAGCAGACATTTTCGAACGTGGTATGGTATTAACTGGTGGCGGTGCTTTATTACGTAATATTGATATTTTACTTTCTAAAGAATCTGGTGTCCCAGTTATCATCGCAGAAGATCCATTAACCTGTGTTGCTCGTGGTGGTGGCGAAGCATTAGAAATGATCGATATGCACGGCGGCGATATTTTTAGTGATGAAATTTAATCAGAATATGAACAAAAAGTGCGGTTAAAAATAACCGCACTTTTCCTTTCACTTTTTTCATTCAACAAGAGAAAGTTTAATGAAACCCATTTTCGGCAAAGCCCCTCCCCTAGGTATTCGTCTGCTTATCGCTATCTTTGCATCTATTGCCTTAATTTTAGCTGATGGACGTAATAGCTCAATAACGAAAGCACGTAGTGCAATGGAAACGGCAATAGGCGGTTTATATTATCTTGCAAATAGCCCTAGAAGTATCTTAGATGGCATTTCAGAAAATCTTGTTGATACCAATAAATTACAAATTGAAAACAAAGTACTACGCCAACAGCTTTTGGAAAAAAATGCAGATTTACTTTTACTTGATCAACTCAAAGTTGAAAATCAGCGATTACGTCTTTTATTAAATTCTCCGTTAAGAACCGATGAATACAAAAAAATTGCCGAAGTTCTTACTGCAGAAACAGATATTTATCGCCAACAAATTGTTATTAATCAAGGCAAAAAAGACGGTGCTTATGTAGGTCAGCCTGTCATTGATGAAAAAGGCGTCATTGGACAAATTATTTCCGTGGGCGAAAATACTAGCCGAGTACTGCTACTCACAGACGTAACACACTCAATTCCAGTGCAAGTTCTACGCAATGATGTTCGTGTTATTGCGAGTGGGACTGGGCATACCGATGAACTAAGCCTCGATAACGTGCCTCGTTCCGTTGATATAGAAAAAGGCGATCTTCTCGTAACCTCTGGGCTTGGTGGACGTTTTCTTGAAGGCTATCCCGTAGCTGTTGTACAAAGCGTTTCGCGTGATAGCTCTAATTACTTTGCAATAGTTAAAGCTAAACCTTTAGCTTTATTAGAACGTTTACGTTATGTACTTTTACTTTGGCCAAGTAACCTAGATATATCAAAAGTAAAATCAATGTCACCAGAAGAAGTTCGCAATCTGGTGCAAAAACGTTTAGAAAGCCAAGCTAATGAAGCAAATTATAGAGTGAAAAAAACACCCTTAACAGAAAAAGACTTTCCAGAAAATGAAGAAAAAACCATTATTGAACCAGATATTCCAACAGATTTTCTTCAAAATGAAGAAGATCTTCCCATAGAACAGCAAGAAGAAAGGATAGAAGACTAATGCAAACACGATTTATTTTACAATGGTTCACTATTTTAAGCTTCTTTGTTATTGCCTTTGTATTAGAACTTGCACCTTGGCCAGTTGGTTTCCAAATGCTAAAGCCTGCGTGGCTTGTACTTGTATTACTTTATTGGGTATTAGCTATTCCCAATAAAGTAAGTATAGGCTGGTCATTTTTACTCGGATTAACTTGGGATTTAATATTAGGCTCTACATTAGGCGTTCACGCTCTCGTACTTTCTACGAGCATGTACATCATTGCCAAAAACTATTTAATTCTGCGAAATTTATCACTTTGGTTCCAAAGTTTATTGGTTGTACTTTTCGTCTTCATTATAAGATTACTTATTTTCTTAGTTGAATTTTCACTCCATACTGCCTTTTTTCATTGGCAAGCCATCTTGGGCGCATTCGCTTCTGGTTTACTATGGCCTTGGGTATTTTTATTAATGCGCAAAATACGCAGAAAAGTTAAATTACATTAAAAAAGAGAGGTAACTCTCTCTTTTTTATGATTTATGAATGTTTCAAACACCTAATTCAACGGCTTATTGCTATCCAGTAAAGAATCACATTCCCAACCGATATACTCTCCCGAAAATTGTTCAGCCAATTTTTCAAAACGTTCTACTTGTTCAAAAATTTCGCTATTTTCTAATGAAATTTCTTGCTCTAATTTTACCAAGAAATAAGGTTCGTCATCTTCATTAAATTGAATCGCTTGTGCAGAATATTGTAATGTCGTGAAAGAATAATCCCCTAAACTAAGCTCATCCATAAAAGGGAACATTTTCTGCTCTTCATCAAAATGAAAACTATGCTCTACTAAATAGGTATCACTTAAATTACGACCTTTACTTTTTAATAAATCAAGCAATTCTTCCGTTGCATTTAACTTAATCTCCAATGGAGAAGCGAGCAAAAAGTCAAAATAAGTATCCCAAATTAAATCCTTTTGCACATTAATATCTTTAACAAAATCAATTTGTTGTAAAGTTTCTACAATAAGATTTTCGTGCTTACAATAAAAATGTATTTTTATTTGAGAATTACAAATAAAATGCCCCGCAAAAAATACATTTGGAAGTGCGGTTAGTTGTGTCAAAATTTTAAATACACGGTTAATTAACTTATCGTATTCAACTTCTGAGGGTAAACCCGTTTCATCATCAGCCTGATAATCAATAGTAAACTGCACTATTTTATCGAGACCTTTACCGTGATATTTTTCAACATCTTCAATATTTGCGGTAAACACGGCAGGCATACCATTCACAGTAGAACGATAATTCTGCCAATTTGCCATATCCATTTCGCTTTCCTATTTAAATTCAGCCCAAATCGGTGCGTGATCAGACGGTTTTTCCATTGCTCGAATATCTAATGCAATACCCACATCGACACAGCGTTCAGCCAATTTTTGACTTACCAAAATATGATCAATTCGTAAACCTCGATTATCATCAAAACCTTTAGAACGGTAATCAAACCACGAGAATTTATCATTTGCTGTTGGATTTAGCTTACGGAAACTATCTTCTAATCCGTAATCATACAAACGTTGATACCACTCTCTTTCTTCTGGCAAGAAAGAGCATTTACCCGTGCGTAACCAACGTTTACGATTTTCATCGCCGATACCAATATCTAAATCACTCGGGCTAATATTCATATCGCCCATAATTAAAATCGGATTAGATTTATCGTGTTCTTTTTCTAAATACTGTTGAAGATCTGCATAAAATTTCTCTTTAGCTGGAAATTTAGTCTCGTGAGCACGGCTTTCCCCCTGTGGGAAATAGCCATTAATGACAGTCAATAAGCCAAATTCAGTTTCAAGATCAGCCATAATAATGCGTTTTTGCACATCTTCATTGTCTGTTGGAAAACCACGACGAACTGCTTTAGGTTCTTGTTTAGTCAATAATGCCACGCCATAATGACTTTTCTGTCCGTGATGAAATACGTGATAACCTAAGTTTTCTGTAATTTCATAAGGAAAAGCCTCATCAGCAACTTTAATTTCCTGCAAGCCGATAACATCTGGCTGATATTTTTCAATAATAGCTTCAAGTTGATGTGGTCTAGCACGTAAACCATTTATATTAAAAGAGATAAATTTCATTTTTGTTCCTATTAAAGAGTGAAATTGGCTTTATTATACAGAGATTTCTATTTTGATAAAAACGGCTTTGTCAGATAAACCTGAATTTGCTCAAATACTGTAGGCTTAAGCCAAAATTGACCTTGAATAGGAAAACAAGTGACCGAAATAAAATCATTCAAATAATCAAATTCCAATTGAACCGAATGCAAATAAGTGCGGTCAATTTTTTCAGTATTTTTACCATAAAGCCCATCGCCTAAAATCGGGCTACCTAAACTTTTCATGGCAACACGTAATTGATGTGTTTTACCCGTTTGAGGTTTTAAAATAAATAAACGTAAATTAGGTTCACAATTTACACTTTCAAAACGCGTAATCGCTGGATTTTCTTTAGTTTGACAAAGTTTCCATGCACCGTCTCGGGCTTTCTTCATATCCCCGACGATCAATCCTTGTTTCTTTTTAGGCTTTTGGTTACTTAATGCCAAATACGTTTTATGAATTTTATGTTCAGAAAAAAGTCGAGAAAATTCAGCCGCACTTTCAGCATTCAGTGCCAAAATTAATAGCCCCGAAGTCACTTTATCCAAGCGATGAACTAACCATACTTGAGGCACATTCAGTTGTTTTGCAACAAGTTCTGTTAAGCCTTGTTCTTCTTGATCTTTATGAACGCCAATCCCCTCAGACTTGTTGATAATAATAAAATCGCTATGTTGATAAACAACCTCGATTTCCATCAGATTTGCTCCTTTTTGTAAATTTTATTTTTACCGAGAACAATATCTTTTACCGAACTAAGTAATTCCTGTTGAATATGTGACAGTTTTGGTTTTTCGTTTAATTGAAATGCTAACGGACGACAAAGTTCCATTGCTTTCACGCCTAATCTAGCAGTGAGTAATCCCACACCAATTCCTTGAGCAATACGTGTAGATAATTTTGCGGTCACATCTTGAGAAAGCCAATCCATTCCAATATCTTGTGCCACTTCGGTTGCTCCAGCAAAAGCGATATTGACCAATACCATTCTTAACAATCTAATACGTGAAAAATACCCTAATTCAATCCCATAAATTTCAGCAATCTTATTCATTAATCGAAGATTGCGCCACGCGATAAAAAACATATCCACTACAGCAAGTGGACTAATCGCAACAATCACAGCTGATTCAGCTGCCATTTTACTAATCAATTTTTTAGCTTGTGCATCAAAAGAAGACAAAACATGACGACTGAATAAATGAGCAATTTCTTGCGCCGAATAAGCTTCATTTAATTGGTGTTGCCATTGAATTACCGCTGGAGAATCATTTTCCAAACCTAAAGATTTTGCAATATCTAAGCAAAGAATTTTACTTTTTTCTGCGTTATGAACGGAAAAAACATCGCCATTTTTTACCGCACTTTCTAACCAAATCTGCTGACTTTGTTGTTGCAATTGCTCACGTTTTTTTAAACGAACTAAACGTCGCCACTCACAAATAATCTCTTTAATACCCAATAAAATGATAATCAAACTGACTAAAGCAAAAGCAAGATAAATCCATTGATGTTGTTGATAGCTATCCCAAATCCACTGCACGGATTGCGCAACCGTCGCCAAGCCAAATAAAAGTGCGGTAAATTTTAATAAAGTTTTTCTAAAACTGGATTTTGGTTTCAATGCTTGTCCAAGTTGAGCATCAAGTAACTCTCCGTCCAACGCTTCATCTAGCTTTGCTTCCATATTATGGAATTCTTGCTTGGGCTGATAGTGTTCTTCCTCTACATTAACTGAATGTTCAAAAATTTGTTTTTCCATTATCTATTCCAAAAAATAACCCCACTAAATAGTGGGGTCATAAAGTCAAAATTCAATCATTATTCATCACTTGAAAAGATAGAAAGTAATCTTAATAAACTCAAGAATAAATTGTAGATTGAAACATAGATGTTCACGGTTGCGCGAATGTAATTTGTTTCTCCACCGTGAATAATATTACTGGTTTCATACAAAATGGTCATTGTTGAGAACACTACAAATAATGCACTAATTGCGACCGATAAAGCAGGAATTTGGAAGAAGAAACTCGCCACCATACCAAGCAATAACACAATAAATAATGCGAACATTGCGCTTGATAAAAATGACATATCTTTTTTCGTAGTCAATACATAAGCGGAACACGCAAAAAATACGATAGCAGTTCCTGCGAATGCAAGCATAATCAAATCTTCCATTCCACGTGCCACATACATATTTAAAATTGGCCCGATGGTGTATCCCATAAATCCAGTGAAAGCAAAGGCAGCCAAAATACCAGCAGGGCGATCAGCTAATTTATTGGTTAAGAAAAGTAAGCCATAAAAACCCACTAGTAACACAATAATATTTGGATAAGGCAAGTTTAAGCTCATTGAAATAAACGCAACAACCGCTGAAAAAGCCATTGTTAATCCCAGTAAAAAATATGTGTTACGCAACACTTTATGTGTGCTGAGTAACGATTCTTTTTGAGCATCCACAATAAGACGTGATTGCATAAAAGCTCCTTGTAAAATAAATAAAAAGTCTTCTGTAAAGTAAGGGTTAGGGATAAAAAAGTCAATGGTATTAATGGAATTAATTTCATCAAAATGAATAAATTATCATCATCTAAAGTTAAATCATCAAATTTCTATTTACATCAATAAAATATTCATTATACTACGCGCATTAATCACGGAGGAATGGTCGAGTGGTTGAAGGCACCGGTCTTGAAAACCGGCGAGGGTTTACGCCCTCCTAGGGTTCGAATCCCTATTCCTCCGCCATCAGAATTAAGAAATCCCTAAGTCACACGACTTAGGGATTTTTACTTTGTATTACGTTATTTGGTCAATCCATTCACTAGTGAAATAACAGTCTGAATATCGCTATCAGACAATTTTCCTTCTTTCACAAATTTTACTTTTCCCGTTTTGTCTAATACGATAATTGCACTATCTTTAGAATTTAATCCCCAAGCATTTTTTACCGCACTTTTATCATCTAACACAACTTGGCTATGTGGATTTTCCTGTTTGCCTTTTTGCGCACCATTTTTTACAAACATACCTGTACCAACAATCGCATCATCCGCATTAATAATAGTGGTTGTTTGGTATTTTACAGGATTAAAATGGGATGCTTTTATCGCATCAATCATCGACTGATTTTTCTCTTTTGCAGCCGTTCTACCCGCTAAATGATGAACAACACGCACTTTGCCCGCTAATTCCGCAGAACCCCAAGGTTGAAACACAGTATCTTTTCCAGAAAGCACAATTTCACCATACTCCGTTACTTGCACTGCTGGTAAAGATTGCTCTAATTGCAAATTGTGCGCCCAAGTCGAACTACTAAACATTACGCCACAAACTAAGGCAAGAATTTGTTTTTTCATACATTTTCCTCAAAAATTTATCAAAAACTTTCACGCTTTGGCGAAAGACATCTTTTTTGCTATACTCGTACGCCTATTATATGTAATCAAGAAGGAAAACCCAATGGATCAAATACCTAATTGCCCTAAATGTCAAAGTGAATACGTTTACCACGATTCAATTAATTTTGTTTGCCCTGATTGCGGTAATGAATGGGATAATAATGAAATTCAAGAATCAGATGACGATCAATTAATCGTAAAAGACAGCAATGGGAATTTGCTTGCAGATGGCGACGATGTACTTTTGATTAAAGATTTAAAATTAAAAGGTTCATCAGAAGTATTGAAAAAAGGTACAAAATTCAAAAACATCCGCTTAGTAAATGGCGATCATAATGTCGATTGCGGCAAAATCATGTTGAAATCTGAGTTTTTGAAAAAAGCTTAATTGAAAAAAATGCAGTCTAAATAGACCGCACTTTGCACTTTAAAGAAATAAATTTATTTAATAAGATCAATCACTTCTCTGACTAATCGTCCAATTTCATCCCAATTTTTGGATTGAATCAATTTTTTCTCCACAAACCAAGAGCCTCCACAAGCAACAATATTAGGAATAGCAAGATAATCCCTTATGTTATGAAGCCCTATACCACCAGTCGGCATTATCTGTAATTGAGCATAAGGACCGAGCAATGCTTTAATCATTTTCACTCCGCCTGAAGCCTCTGCAGGGAAAAATTTTACCGCCGAAATTCCCATTTCTAATGCAGTTTCAATTGCCATAGGATTATTCACCCCTGGCGTTATTGGAAAATTTAAATCTTGACATAATTTCACAATTTTTGGATTAAATCCTGGTGTTACCACAAAATCCGCCCCACTATTTCTTGCTAGCATCACTTGTTCAGCTGTTAAAACTGTACCGGCAGCAATTAAAAAGTCAGGTCTATTTGCACGCAACAAACGGATCGCATCTGCCGCTGCTTCAGAGCGAAAAGTAATCTCTGCCACAGGTAAACCATTTTTAGCCAACGTATCTGCTAGCGGCAAAATATCGTCTGCATTATCCAACGCAATTACAGGCACAATTTTGAGTTCACGAAGTTTTTCAATAATTTGTTGAGTTGTGTATAACATAATTTTCCCCTATTTAAAATAATTTTTTGCATTGTTGAAACAAATATCTTCAATCATTTTACCCAGTAATGAAATGTCATTTGGCGCTTCACCTTTTTCAACCCATCCACCAATCATTTCACATAAAATACGGCGGAAATACTCATGGCGAGTGTAAGATAAAAAACTACGTGAATCAGTTAGCATTCCAACAAATTGACTGAGTAACCCTAATTGAGAAAGCTGTTGTAACTGACGTTCCATTCCGTCTTTTTGATCGTTAAACCACCATCCAGAACCAAACTGTATTTTCCCTGCAATACCATCGCCTTGAAAGTTTCCGATCATACTAGCGATCATTTCATTATCTCGAGGATTTAAGCAATATAAAATAGTTTTAGGCAGTTGATTTTCCTTATCCATTGCATCTAACAAACGAGAGAGGGGATATGCATAAGCTCGATCACCAATGGAATCAAAGCCACTATCTGCACCGAGTAAAGCAAACATTCGACTATTATTGTTACGTATTGCACCAATATGCATTTGCATCACCCATTGGCGTTTACAATATTCCGAAGCAAGCCATACCAGAATTGCTGTGCTAAATTGCGCAATCTCTTCTTCTAATAGAGGTTGATTTTGCAAACGTTTTTGAAGAATATCATCTAATACTGATTCGTCCGGGATTAGAGCAAAACGAACAATTTCCATACCATGATCAGCAGATTTACAACCTTGAGCATCAAAATATTCGAGACGTTTTAACAACGCTTTTTTTAAATCTGCAAACGTATAAATATCTACATCTGCAATTTCACTTAACTGTACAAGGTAGTCATTAAATTGTGGCAACTCAATTTTGAATACTTTATCAGGTCGCCAACTTGGTACAACATCAATATCAAAACTTTCATCATTCTTGATTGCTTGATGATATTGCAAAGAATCAATGGGATCATCTGTTGTCCCCACTAATTTCACGTTCATTTTCTGCATAATGCCTCGCGCAGAAAATTCAGGTTGTTGCAACATTTCATTACATTGATGCCAAATTTTATCTGCATTTTGCGGATTAAATAACATATTGGTTATACCAAAAGGACGGCGTAATTCTAAATGTGTCCAGTGATAAATTGGATTACCAATACAAAGGGGGACTGTTTTCGCCCAAGCCAAATATTTTTGATAGTTAGTAACCTTCCCTGTAATCAATTCTTCTGGTACTCCAGCTGTACGCAAAGCTCGCCATTTGTAGTGATCACCCTCTAGCCAAATTTCAGCTAAATCATTAAATTGACGATTTTCTGCCACTTCTCTTGGATTTAAATGACAGTGATAATCAAAAATAGGTTTATTTTTGGCATAATCGTGATAAAGCGTTTTTGCAGTATTCGTTGAAAGAAGGAAATTTTCATCCATAAATGATTTCATAATGTTACCTTTGAATGATTCTGTAAATAAGAAGAAGGAGATCCCCCTCTAAAAGAGGGGATAGATTATTATTTATTTATTTTCTCCAATTCACGAGAATTATTATCGACAACTTCTTTTGAAAGTGGATACCAGAAAGTTAAAATAACAAAAATTGCAATGCAAGAGATTGCAGGAACCAACGTTGCAACATTATAAATTGAATTCAGAGTTTCACTTGATTGACTTGGCACATTAGGCATATAACCTACCAAACTTAATGCAACACCACCTAATCCGCCTGCAAGTGCTTGTCCAATTTTACGTGCAAAAGAATATACCGCATAAATAGTACCATCTTCACGGCGATGTGTTTTCAGGAATTGGTAATCAATAATATCAGTAATAAACGCCCAAATAATCACCATAAAATAATTGAGTCCCAATAAAGAAATGAAAGCAATCGCCATATATAACCATACATCGGTTGTTTTAACTCCGAATAGAATAAAATATCCAATTCCAGTGAGCAATAAAGCAATCGATGCTGATTCTTTTTTACCAAATTTTTTCACCAAGGTTTGTGCAAACGGTGCAACACAGAAAGAAGCAATGACAGGTAATGTTCCACCAATAGATAATGCAAATTTACTATTAAAGTAATCAATATAAAGGTATGGATTCATTGCACCGATAAGTAAATTAGCTAATAGTAAAATGATGGCAATTAAAATAAAAATTTGTAATGGTTTATTTGAAAAAAGACTAACAAAAATAGCTTTGACATCTCCAAAACACTCATTTCTATTATGTCTGCGCCCTACTTTTTCTGGCAATTGAATGCGCTCAACTGAATTTCTCCAGCAGAATTGATACAAATAAAATGCGATGAGCATTAAAACACCCATAATAATAGTAAACATCTCTGGAATAATAATTTGTTTACCATCCACATTTTTATAAATCAATAACGGAACAATAAAAGAAATTGTTAATAGCGCAATATTGGCACCAATCGAACGGAATACAGATAGAGAAGCACGATCTTCAGGACAACTACTGATAACGCTTGCCATTGAGCCATAAGGAATATTAACCGCAGTGTAACAGAAACTCCCCCAGATAATATAAGTAATGCTCACATAAGCTAATTTGGCTGGATATGACCAATCTTTTACAACATAAAGAAATAGCAAGAAACCAGATAAACAGACAAATGGTGCAGCACGTCTAATTATTCCTTTAAAGCGCCCTTCTTTAAAAGGCTTCATAGTATCAACTAAACGTCCCATTCCCATATCAGTAAAAGCATCTAATACACGTGATATTAAGAAGAGTAACCCAACAACATACCCCGGAATTTCTAATACATTGGTATAAAATAGCATAAGAAAAAAAGCTGACATCATAAAGCTCATATCATTTGCGATGTCACCTGTCATATAGGCAATTTTATCTTTGAGACCAAAAGGTCTTGATTCTAATGTGTTCATAAATTTATCCTTGTATGGTTAAATATAAGTATCTTTAAACCCACAATATGCATCAACCGGGCTTACGCCTTTAAAATCAGAATAGCCCATTAATTTTTCTACTAACATTTCCATCGTGTCTTGTTTTCCATCATAGGCATTAATGTAAGTTTTAACTTGAGGAACATCTGCCAAATGGAATGGACATTGCACAGAAACAAAAATCGTTGGAATTTCATGCACATAGAAAGGTATATCCGGCGTGCCTTTAGTTGCTTGCCACACGATGCGCTGTACGGTACTCATATGTACATTTGCTACATTAATAATCAAATCATATTGACCAACTAAATCAGAGATTGGACGTTTTTGGGAGTATTCGTTGCGAATCGCTTGTACTTGTTCTTCATCCGGAAGAGCTAGAATATTATCCATCGGAGACTGATAAATTGAGACGGAAAAACCTTTTTTAGTCAATTGCTCTTGTAAAATTTCAATGGCACTTTTTGAGCTTCCTGCGACCATTTTTCCAAAGCCTCCCTCAACCCCTTTAATATTCACTAATAACACTCGAGGGTGTTTTTCAGGCGAAATCGGGAAAATTGCTTGTTTATTTTTAACAAGCGTAATCGCTTTATCAGCAACTTGACGGAAAATCGCTTTATTTTCTGGCAGTCCAATTTTTGCCATAGCAGCTTCTTTTGGAGGTAGAATTTGTTCTTTTGGTGTCTTATGCAAATTAAGTTTCGCTTTAAAACCTAATATTCTGCAAAGAGCATCATATAAACGTGTTTCAGTAATGACACCATTGCGGTATCCATCCATCATATAAGCAAAATCTTCATCTGGATCATTGAAGAATAAGAATAAATCACAACCAGCAGCAATAGCTTGAGGAACAAGTTCACTACGTTTCATGCTTGATGTCATTGCAACCATATGGCTTGCATCAGTAACAATTACACCATTAAACCCTAATTTTCCACGCAATAAATCTGTTAAAAGCGGTTTAGAAAGTGTAGCAGGCAAGCACTCTTCATCACTCAATTCTGGAGAAAAATATTTCTCATAACTTGGTAGATGAATATGCCCCGCCATTATAGAAGGCAACCCTGCATCAATTAACCCTTGATAAACTTTACCGAATGTTTCATCCCATTTTTCACATGAAAAGTCATTAATGCTAAAGGAAAGATGCTGGTCTCGCTCATCAACACCATCTCCTGGGAAATGTTTAGCGGCAGGTTGAATACCACTTTCTTGAATGCCTTTCATATAAGCAAGCGCCATTTCCAATACGGTATCAGGATCAGAACTAAACGAGCGGTTAGAAATAATAGGATTGCGCCAGTTATAATTAATGTCCACAATTGGGGCAAAACTCCAATTACAACCAATAGCCGAAGCCTCAATCCCCGCTACTCTGCCCATTTCATAGGCATAATGAGCATCTTGAGTCGCAGCAATTTTTATTTGAAGACCAATTTCCGTGCCATCTGTACAAGCACCATTTCCGCCCGCTTCAGTATTTGCTGCAATCAAAAGCGGAATTTTACTCTTCGTTTGCAAAATATGATTTTGTTCATAAACCTCTTCAGCCTTAGCTGGGTTATAACGCACTGCTCCAATATGATATTTATTAACCATATTAGTTAAATATTCTTCTGAACGACTTGAACCCATATTGACAAATAATTGCCCAATTTTTTCTTCTAAACTCATATTTGCAATCGTATTTTCTACCCAAGCAATTTGTTCAGCATCGAGATAAAATGGTTTTTTACTTAAATCAACAGCCATATTTGTCTCCTTAATTATTTGATTGTGTATTCAAATTATGGTGGAACTGTTCAATCAATGTCTGCTGGTATCCCGTATCAAATTGACCATAAACTAATTTTCCTAACGCCTCTAAAATTAATTGCTGCCAAGACTGACTTTCGAAGCCACATAAAATAGGGAAAAAACATACATTATTTGCCATTGCTGAAAATAAATCACCAGGTGAATCGCCCACCATCAAGATATTTTTTGGCAGATAGCCATATTTTTTCAGCTCGTTTAGGCTATCTGCTTTACTACCTTGATCCTGTCCAAAAATAATATTAACGCTCTCTAATAAATGGTATTTTCCCCACTCATCAATAATGGCTTCATTATTAGCTGCACTCACTACGGCAACATCCGCAAATCTTTTAATAAATGCCAGATTTTGCTGCACATTAGGAAACGTTTTAAATTCTTCTTTGAGCGTAATAATACTTTGATTAACTTGTTCCGACCATCGTAACGCAAGAGTTAGATCCTCTGATGGTGAAATCTCAATCTCTTGTTTCAAGGATCGATTAGAAAGCTCTTTAGTGCGACTCACCCATGATTTAAATATAGAAATGTCGCCTTGATATCCATACTCTTCGAGAGATAACACTAAGCCTTTAAAACGATTACAACCTCGTGTTTCAGAAAATAAATTAATTTTGTTCCATAAAGAAAGAAAACGCTCTCTATCTCCAATATGAAAGGTATCTACCGCACAAGGTCCAAAACATTTTTCGTGTTTAAGATTCATTGTATCCATTGCACATCCATCAGAATCTACGCAAACAATAACCTCTTTTTGCTTACTGAAATTTTGCATTTTTTCACCTAATTCACTGTCACTAAACACCACTATAAGCAGAAAAACCACCATCAATTGGCAATACCACTCCATTTACAAAGCTTGCGTAAGCTTCATCAATTAAAAACAGCACACCACCAACAAGTTCATCTGGTTCACCAAAACGTCCCATTGGAGTATTGGTTAAAATTTTATTTGCTCGCGGTGTTGGTTTTCCTTGTTCATCAAAAAGTAATGCTTGATTTTGGTTGCTCACTAAAAAACCTGGAGCAATAGCATTGCAACGAATGCCCACTTTTGAAAAATACACTGTCAGCCATTGGGTAAAGTTACTAATAGCGGCTTTCGCACCAGAATACGCAGGAATCTTTGTCAATGGAGTAAAGGCATTCATACTAGACACATTTAGAATGTTTGCACCTTGTTTACCAATCATATCTTGAGCAAAAACTTGAGTAGGTAAAAGTGTTCCTAAGTAGTTCAAATTAAACACAAACTCGATGCTTGATTTATCTAAATTAAAAAATGTTTTGGTATTTTCGTTAAGATTAAGTTGATGATATTCGTTATCTGTAGTCGCTTTCGGATTATTACCTCCCGCACCATTAATTAAAATGTCGCAAGTACCAAAATCCAGCATAATTTGTTCCCGAACTACTTTTAGACTATCAATATCCAATACATCCGTTTTATATGCTTTTGCTTTCCCGCCTTGTTGGTTAATTTCATCAGCAACAGCATTAGCCGCATCAAAGTTAATATCTAATAAAGCGATGTTAGCTTGTGTATGAACCAACTGCTTAGCTAAAAAGGCACATAAAACTCCACCTGCACCAGTAATAACGATGAGTTTATTTTTAAGATCATGTTTTCTAGCAATTGACATAATAATTCCCTCTTCCATAAATGATTAACCACTGACCAAATGGTACACAATCAAAATAAATTGGTAAACCAATTTATTTCAATTTTGTGACATACATCACATTTTTAAGAAAACAATCTTGCATATTCTTCTAGAAAAGCGAGAATTGGTTTACCTGATAAGTATTAATGTAAATCATGTCTAATTGAAGTAGATGAAAGTAACTTCGGTGGCACACACAAACGTGATCGTGGTAAGGCCAGCAAAGTGGCTGTATTCGGGTTTCTTAAACGTAATGGCAAGGTTCATACCACTGCCAATACTTAATCGACAACACAACTTCCGATTATTCGAGAGCAAGTAAGGCTTGATAGCATGGTTTACACTGATACTTATCGTAGTTATGATGTACTTAATGTGAGTGAATTTAGCCATTTTCGTATCAATCACAGAATACATTTTGCTGAAAATCATAACCACATTAACATTTGGGGAACCAAGCAAAACGCCATTTACACAAGTTTAACGACATTCCCAAATGTGCATTTTGAACTGTATTTGAAGGAATGCGAATGGCGTTTTAATTACAGTAACATTGAATCCAAAATTTTCATTTTAAAACAAAATGTTAAGTATGCATCACTATAGTTATCTAGTACAACCCAAAATAATAATATTGATAAATGTTTTTTACATATTGCATTTAACGTATAATTGGTAAACCAAAATACAAAGATAGGATTAAGAAATGATGCTCAGTGACTTACGCTCCTATAAAAAAATAGGAAATGAATTAAAAGAACAACTTGAAAATCACCAATATCAAATAGGCGATAAATTGCCGGCAGAACGTGATTTAGCTAATTATTTCAATGTGAGTCGAACCGTAATTAGAGAAGCGATCATTATGCTTGAATTAGAAAACCTTGTTGAAGTACGCAAAGGTTCTGGAGTGTATGTGATTGCATTGCCACAACGCACTGCAAGTAATGATGAATTTTTAGATAAGGTTGATGTAGGTCCTTTTGAACTTTTACAAGCTCGCCAATTATTAGAAAGTAGTATGGCTGAATTTGCTGCATTACAAGTGACAAGAGCAGATATTACTAAATTAAAAGACATTCTAGCAAGAGAGCGAAATACTCTTGAACAAGGTGATGAAGATTATGTGGCAGATGAAGATTTTCATCGCACTATAGCAGAAATAACTCAAAATGAAGTTATCTTACAGATGCAAAAAGCATTATGGGATCTTCGTACCAATAGTCAAATGTGGAAAGGTTTACATCTTCATATTCCAAATCAAAGTTATCGTCACCTTTGGTTACAAGATCATGAAAATATTATTACAGCCCTGCAGAGAAAAGATCCTGTAATGGCAAAAAAAGCAATGTGGCAACATTTAGAAAATGTTAAGCAAAAACTTTTTGAATTATCTGATGTAGATGATCCTAATTTTGATGGTTATCTATTTAATATGAGCCCAATTGTTGTTGATCGTTAGAAAACTATAGGAGTTAAAAATGGAACAAGCATGGCGTTGGTATGGACCAAAAGATCCTGTTTCTTTATCTGATATTCGTCAAGCAGGCGCAACTGGTATAGTCACTGCACTTCACCATATTCCTAACGGTGAAATATGGAGTATCGAAGAAATTAAAAAACGCAAAACTGAAATAGAAAATGCTGGTTTAAGCTGGTCAGTAGTGGAAAGTGTACCAGTTCATGAAGAGATCAAAACTCAGACTGGAAATTATCAAAAATGGATTAATAACTACAAACAAACTCTTCGCAATCTTGCTCAATGTGGAATTGACACTGTTTGCTACAATTTTATGCCAGTTTTAGACTGGACTCGAACCGATCTTGCTTATGAATTACCAGATGGTTCTAAAGCATTGCGCTTTGATCATATCGCTTTTGCCGCATTTGAACTTCATATTTTAAAACGTCCTGATGCAGAAAAAACCTATAATCAAGAAGAACAAGTTGCAGCAAGAACCTATTATGACAATATGTCAGAGCAAGATATAGTGCAATTAACGCGTAATATTATTGCGGGCTTACCCGGTGCAGAAGAAGGTTACACTCTTGATGAATTTCAAACTCAATTAGATCGCTATAAAGATATTTCATCCGAAAAATTCCGTACGCATTTGGCTTATTTTTTAAATGAGATCGTACCTGTTGCCCAAGAAGTAGGAATCAAAATGGCGATTCATCCAGACGATCCTCCACGCCCAATCTTAGGCTTACCACGCATAGTTTCAACTATTGAAGATATGCAGTGGTTTGTAGAAACTCAACCATTACCAGCAAATGGTTTTACAATGTGTACGGGTTCTTATGGCGTACGTTCCGATAATGATCTGGTAAAAATGACTGAACAATTCGCTGATCGTATTTACTTCGCTCATTTACGTTCTACTCAACGTGAAGGTAATCCACTAACCTTCCATGAGGCAGCTCATCTAGAGGGAGACGTAGATATGTTTAATGTAGTAAAAGCTTTATTAAATGAAGAATATCGTCGATTAAATCTAGGAGAAACTCGTTTAATCCCAATGCGCCCAGATCATGGACATCAAATGTTGGATGACTTACGTAAAAAAACCAATCCTGGCTACTCTGCCATTGGTCGGTTAAAAGGTCTAGCTGAATTTCGCGGTTTAGAGATGGCACTAAAAAAAGTGTATTTCAATAAGTAAAAGAAAAAGTGCGGTCATAAAAAACATTATTTTTATCGACCGCACTTCTAATTTATTTCATCAATCTTCTCATTCGAATATTGATCATCTCGACCACAACAGAGAATCCCATTGCAAAATAGATGTAACCTTTCGGGATGTGAATATCCAAACTTTCTGCAATTAAACTAATTCCGACTAAAACTAAGAAAGCTAAAGCTAGAATTTTCAACGTTGGGTGTGTATCCACAAAATCGCCGATTGGTTTTGCTGCAAACATCATCACCCCCACGGCAATCATAATCGCCAAAATCATCACAGGAAGGTGGCTTGCCATACCCACCGCTGTAATGACAGAATCTAAAGAAAATACAATATCTAGCACAGCAATTTGAATTAATACGCCAAGATAACTCACTTTGTTTTTGCTTTCAGATTCATGGTGTTCTTGATGATTTATCGCCTCTTTAATTTCGCCAGAACTTTTTATAATCAGGAATAAACCACCGATTAATAAAATCAAATCACGCCCAGAAATTTCTTGATTAAACACAGTAAATAACGGTGCAGTAAGTTTCATAATCCAAGCAAGTGACATTAAAAGTAAAATTCTTGTCAGCATTGCTAAACCAAGTCCAATAATACGACCAGACTGGCGTTGGCTTTCAGGTAAACGCCCAACTAGGATACTAATAAAAATAATATTATCGACTCCTAAAATGATCTCCAAAGCAGTAAGTGTCGCAAGTGATACCCAGGCTTCAGGATCGGTAATCCATTCAAACATAATTTTTCCTATAATAGAGTTAAATAGATCCTAAAGTTCGGATCATAATGACTTTATGATGAAAAGCAATCGTTATTTACATTTAAGAGATAATTGATTAATCGTTTTTGAGCGTTTCAAAAATCGTTTCAGCAAGTTTAAGGGAAATTCCCGGTACAGAGGCTATTTCATCTAAGGTCGCCTTTTTCACACCTTGTAAACCGCCAAGATATTTCAGTAAAGCCTGACGACGTTTAGCACCCACACCTTCAATCGTTTCTAAACCACTTTGTGTAAAGGCTTTTTGACGTTTTTTACGGTGTCCGCTTATTGCGTGATTATGACTTTCATCACGGATGTGTTGAATCAAATGCAATGCCAAACTATCATCAGGCAAATGAATTTCGCGGTCTTGTTTGCTGATGATCAGTACTTCCTGCCCTGCTCGACGATCCACACCTTTTGCCACGCCAATTAAGTGCGGTCTATTTTTATCCCATTTTACTTGAAGATGTTGGAGCACGTTCAGCGCACGATTTAATTGCCCTTTTCCACCATCAATAAAAATAATATCAGGAATTTTATCTTCTTCTAAATCACGCTCATAACGTTTCTGCAACGCTTGTTCCATTGCTGCATAATCATCCCCACCAGTAATGCCTTCAATATTAAAACGACGATAATCAGATTTCAGTGGGCCTTCTTGATTAAAAACAACACAAGATGCTATCGTTTGATTTCCCATCGTGTGGCTTATATCGAAACACTCCATACGCTTAATTTCAGGGAGATTTAACAGATCACACAACGCTTGATAACGCTCTGACATTCGTGAAGATTGTTTAAGTTGTACATTTAAAGCCGCTTTAGCATTAACTTGTGCGAGCTGTAAGTATTTACTCTTATCGCCTTTTACACTTTCTTGAATCGTCACTTTTCTGCCTGCTTGCTCCGTAAGAAGTTGCTCAAGCTCTGATTTTTCAGCTAATTGACGATCAACAATAATACTATTCGGGATACTTCGCCCTTGATGACCTTGTAAATAAAATTGTCCCACAAAAGTTTCGGTAAGTTCCGATAAATCCGTATTGGCAGGGACTTTTGGGAAGTAACTGCGATTGCCTAGCACTTTTCCTTGACGAATGAACATCACTTGTACACAAGCCAAACCGTGTTGGTAAGCGATGGACATAATATCCATATCATCTAAACGTTCATTGGATACAAATTGTTTTTCAATAACCGAACGCACCGCCTGAATCTGATCACGATAACGAGCCGCCTGTTCAAAATCTAAATTTCTGCTTGCCTGCTCCATTTTCCCGATTAAATAATCTAACACCAGTTGATCTTTGCCTTGTAAAAATAAGCGGGCTAATTCAACTTGCTGGTTATATTCTTCATCAGAAACATATCCCTGTACACAAGGCGCAGAACAACGCCCAATTTGATATTGCAAACAAGGACGAGAGCGGTTGGAATAAACGGAATTTTCACATTGTCGAACAGGGAAAAGTTTTTGCAAAAGTGATAAGGTTTCACGCACGGCGCCTGCGTGAGGATAAGGCCCGAAATATTCACCCGCAAATTTTTTAGACCCACGATAGGAAGTGATTCTTGGATGACGTTCTTTGGTTAATAAAATAAATGGATAGGATTTATCATCACGCAATAATACGTTATAGCGAGGCTGATAAAGCTTGATAAAATTATGCTCTAGCAGTAAAGCTTCCGTTTCAGATGAAGTTAGCATGGTGTCAATATGATGAATTGATGCCACCAACGCCTCTGTTTTTTTACTACTCAGATTTTTACGAAAATAGCTTGAAAGACGTTTTTTTAGATCCTTTGCTTTCCCAACATAAATAACCTGATCTTTATCGTCATACATACGATAAACACCAGGTTCGTGAGAGACATCCGCTAAGAACTTTTTAGCATCAAACATTTTAATTCGCCGCTAAAATTGCCCGCACTTTTTCCAAATCTTCAGCGGTATCCACCCCCACTGCAGGCACTTCTTTCGCAAGCTCCACATGAATGCGTTCGCCGTTATATAACACACGAAGCTGCTCAAGTTTTTCTAGATTTTCAAGTTGAGTCGGAGCCCATTGCACGTATTGTTTTATGAAACCAGCACGATATGCGTAAATGCCAATATGACGTAAGTAAGCGTCCGCAAGCTGTACTTTCTGAACATTCTGTAAATTCATAAACTGATCACGATCGTAAGGAATAACCGAACGGGAAAAATACAGCACATAGCCGTCTTTATCTGTTAATACTTTCACTGCATTTGGATTAAATAATTCCTCAGCATCATGAATTTTTACCGCAAGACTTGCCATATTGACATTAAATTTTGCTAAATTATCTGCCACTTGTCGCACGATAACGGGAGGAATCAAAGGCTCATCGCCTTGAATATTGACAATGATTTCATTGTCAGGAATCGCTAATTTTTCTACAACTTCCGCTAAACGTTCTGTACCAGAATTATGATTAACCGAAGTCATGCACACTTCTGCGCCAAAACTTTTAGCAACATCAGCCACATTTTCATTATCGGTGGCAATAATCACTCGGTTCGCCCCAGACTGCAGTGCTTTCTCAAATACATGTTGAATCATTGGCTTACCTGCAATATCAGCAAGCGGTTTTCCAGGCAAACGACTTGATGCAAAACGAGCAGGGATAATCACGGTAAATGACATAATTTATTCCTTATTCTTTAATATTTCAGCTTTATCGGCAAGCAATCAAAACAACTGGAGATTAATCCTTTCAGCCATTTCTATATTGCGCCACAAGTTTGTCTATTTTGTCCCAAAAGTGCGGTAAATTTTCACCTTGTTTTTCAGCCTCAATAATCTCTGCATCTACAGGAACATACCACCAATTATCGTTGGCAAAAGATTGGCATTTTACGGCATCTTTTTCCGTCATAAAGAGCGGTTGATTTTCAGCAAGTTTTTCTAATTGAGAGGCTTCAAAATGTTGATGATCTTGAAATGCTTGAGTTCGTTCTAATTGAATCCCTAACTTTTCTAACATAGTAAAAAAACGCTGTGGATTGCCAATCCCTGCAATGGCAACACTAGATTGAAATTCCTTTAATTGGCGTTTTTCATTGGTTTTTAAATTAATCGCGAAATGGGGTACAAGATACATAACTGCATCTGAATACTGATTTTTTCCACCATTAGTGATCACAAAATCTACGGATTTTAATCGACTTGGTAATTCTCGCAATGGGCCTGCAGGCAATACAAAACCATTTCCCAATGCACGCTCAGCGTCCATTACGACAATTTCCAAATCACGCTGTAATTGATAATGCTGTAAACCATCGTCAGAAACAATAATATCGCACTCTGCTTGGCTTAAGAGTAATTCAATCGCTTGCTGGCGATTCGGGGAAATCACGACTGGCGCATTGGTGCGTTTAGCGATCAATACTGGCTCATCGCCACCTTCAATTGGATTTGTATTTTCAGTAACAAACAACGGATAAGTTTTAGATTTACTGCCGTAACCACGAGAAATCACACCTACGCGCAAACCTCGTTTTTTTAATTCTTCCACAAGCCACACCACCACGGGCGTTTTGCCATTTCCACCCACAGACAAATTTCCCACAATTATCACTGGTTTTGGTGCACGATAAGAAGATTTTATCCCCAAACAAAATAAGGCGCGACGAAGTTGGCTAATCAACCAAAACAATAAAGAAAAAGGCGATAAGAGCCAAATAAGTTTGGAGTTGGAATACCAGAAGGGCATAGGAAATCCTTTCTAATAAGTGCGGATAAAATAACGCGAGTTTTTCAACTCGCGTTTTCGATAATTAATAAATTAGCCACTAAACTGCATACTGTATAGCTGTTTATAAGCTCCATTTTGTTCAAGCAATGCTTTATGGTTGCCACGCTCACGAATTTCTCCGTGATCAATCACAAGAATTTCATCCGCATTTTCAATGGTTGATAAACGATGGGCGATAACGATAACAGTACGATCTTTCTTCAATTCATCTAATGCAGATTGAATGGCGCGTTCTGATTCCGTATCTAGTGCAGATGTGGCTTCATCTAAAATTAATACTGGCGAATTACGCAATAAAGCACGAGCAATCGCTAAACGCTGGCGTTGCCCACCAGATAGGCTCGCACCATTTTCGCCAATTACCGTATCAAAACCTTGCGGTAATTTTTCGATAAACTCTAAAGCATAAGCCGCTTTTGCTGCAGCAATAATTTCTTCGCGAGAATACTTATCCTGTGCGGCATAAGCAATATTATTCGCAATGGTATCGTTAAATAAATGGACTTGTTGAGAAACCACAGCGCAGTTTTCACGCAAATTAGATAAACGATAATCTTGGATATTTACGCCATCCAGTAAAATTTCACCTTGCTCAATATCATAAAAACGTGTCACTAAATTAGCAATGGTTGATTTGCCCGATCCAGAACGTCCCACTAAAGCAACGGTTTTTCCTGCAGGCACGCTAAAAGAAATATTATTTAATGCAAGTTCCTCTTTTCCCTGATATGCAAAACTCACATTTTTAAATTCTAACTCGCCTTTAGCAGGTTCTGCTTTATAAGTGCCGTTATCTTTTTCTGGTTCTAAATCTAAAATGGCAAATAGCGTTTGACATGCTGCCATTCCACGTTGGAATTGAGAGTTTACATTCGTTAAGGATTTTAATGGGCGCATCATTGCCAACATAGATGAAAAAACTACCGTAAAAGAACCCGCACTTAGATTATCTTCCGCAATTAATGGCGTGGTAGCTAAAAACAATACAGCAACTAAAGCAAAAGAAGCAATAATCTGCACAACAGGGTCGGAAATGGAATCTGCAGTAACCATTTTCATACCTTTACGACGCATGTTGTTACTCACTTTATTAAAACGCTCTTCCTCGACAAACTGACCACCAAAAGAAATCACGACTTTATGTCCTTTCAGCATTTGCTCCGTCGTCGCCGTCAATTCCCCCATTGAATCTTGTAAATTTTTACTCAACTTACGGAAAATTTTTGAAACGATAGTGATCAACACTGCAATAATTGGTCCGATAACAAATAAAACAAGGGTTAATTCCCAGCTTGTATAAAACATCACTGCCAATAGCGAAATAATATATGCTCCTTCTCGCACAATGGTAATCAAAGATCCTGAAGAAGAACTTGCAATCATCTCAGAATCATAAGTGATACGAGAAAGTAATTTCCCCGTTGAATTTCTGTCAAAGAAACTCACTGGCATAAACATTAAATGTTTAAATAAACGGCGACGCATTGTCATGACAACTTTGCCTGATACCCACGCCAAGCAATAATTAGAAATAAAGTTAGTCACGCCACGTAAAATAATCATTCCCACAACAACAAAAGCCATTATTTTCAAAAATGAATGGTTTGCCTTGCCAAAACCATCGTCCAACAACGGTTTTAACAAATAAATCAAGCCTGAATCAGCCAATGCATTAAAAACTAACGCAATACCTGAAGCAATAAGCCCCGCTTTAAAAGGTTTAATCATTGGCCACAAACGTTTAAAAGTTTGTAAGGTTGAAAAATCATTTTCTTGTAATTTTTGCTCTTGCATAGTCGCTATCTAATAGTAAAAATTGCGTGCATTGTACCTTTTATTCCTTTGATAATCCAATTACACGTGCATACCAAGGGGAAAATTTTGTGCGAGCTTGCTGGATTTCTAATCGGTCTTGAAAAAAATTTACCCGCACTTGCCCCGAAACAGCGGTATTTTCTACCGCACTTTTATAGCGATGAAGCCTTTCCATAACCGAATAATGAGGGAATTTCCACGGATTCCAACGCCCACTAGAAATAATCGCTACATCTGGTCTAACCTGAGAAAGCAAGTATTCACTTGTCGATGTTTTACTCCCATGATGCCCCACTTGCAACACATCGATTTTGCCTAAAGTGCGGGCAAAAATTTGCTCATTTTTTGCTTCAGCATCGCCAGTTAGCAAAACGCTATTCTTTCCATCATCGACTAAAATCACACAAGAATGGGGATTATCAGCTCGTGTCACAACGTTGTAAGGAGAAAGTATTTGAAAATGCAACCCTTGCCAATGCCAATCACGCCCAGCAGTACAAAAAGTGCGGTAATTTTCCCCATAGTTTTTCCGTGAAGGGGTAATCAATTCCACATTGGGATACGCCTTTAAAATTGTCGAAGCACCACCTGCGTGATCGTTATCGTCGTGGCTTAAAATCAATTTTTCCAAAACAATCCCTTCTCTTTGTAAATAAGGCAAAATTTCCAACTCAGCCATACTTCCACCTCGCCAAGAAGAACCCGTATCATAAAGAATCCCTTTGCCATTTTTCACAATCAGCGTTGCCAAGCCCTGCCCCACATCTAAAGTATCTACCTGCCAAGTTGGCTTGCTCAATTGTTTAAACAACAAAATCATAAAACACATAAGAATAATGCCGAAAGAACATCGCAAAACGTTGATTCGATCAGTTTTTAGCAAAGGTTTACTGAGATTCAATGTAAAAAATCTTGGTCGTTTAATTTTCCAAGTTGATGATGAAACCTCTGGTTCTCGATAAATACTCCAAATAATTAACATAAAAATTCCTGCACAAAGTGCGGTTAAAACCAATGCTAAATTAAATGAAACATTAAACCAATTCCCTTGAAAAACAGAAATTAACCCAGTAATTCCTTCGGCTAACTTGTTTGCTAGTTGCCAAGAAAACATTGTGCCGTTAGTAAAAACGGCAAATAAAATTAATGGCACAAGGAAAAAACTATAAATTGGAACAGCCATAAGATTGGCTAAAAATCCACTCAGCGATAAGCCATTAAATAGAAAAAGTTGCAAAGGCGTAAAAAAGAGCAATAACCCCAATTGCAAATGAAATAAGCCCAAAATCCACCGCACTTTTAGGGAAAAGGGATGATTTTTCCATTGAAAAAGTGAAAAAGGCACATAACGATACCAGAGGATCAAACAACCAACTGCACCACAAGAAAGCCAAAAACTGACCGAAAGTGGCATTAATGGATCGCAGAAAAGCAAGAATCCGACAACCAGCATAAAAAGCTGAAGAGGCGAATAATGCCGCCTCATTATTTGAACGAAGAAAACGAAAACAAGTGCTGAAATGGCACGAAAAGTTGGCACGCTAAAACCAGCCAAATACGCATAAATTAAAGCAAATAAAACACCAAAAACTAAAGGAAAATAAGGATGAATAAAACGGGTGGGGCAAAAGACTTGCACAACACGCGCCAAGCAAAATCCAATCCCCATAGCCAACCCAATATGTAAGCCAGAAATAGCAATAAGATGCGCGGTATTGGTTTGTTGGTAAATTGACCAAATGGTTTTATCTAACCAAGCCCGTTCGCCAAAAGCTAAGGCAATCAATAAACCTTGTAGAGATAATCCTTCCGTTTGCTTCTTTACTTGTTGCAATTTTTCTGCTCGCAATGATAAAACATCCGAAATTTTCACCGCACTTTTTACCGTTCCAACAGCCGTAATCCCCTTTGAAAAATACCATTGTTGCCGATCAAACCCACCGAAATTTAATCGTGCAGAAAGGGGACGTAAAGAAATTTCAGCTTGCCAAATTTCCGATAATTGAGGCACCTCTTTCGCTTTCCAATTTAAGAAAATTCGTTGTTCTTGCAAATTATTCTCCAATGTTGCTGTGGCGATAAGCGTTTGATAATCCTGTTGGTGCAAAATTTCTTGAATCTTAAAAGTTACCACTTGCTTTTGAGCGGTAATATTTTGAGCTTGTTGTGATAAACTCAAAGCCGAATAATGAAAATAGCCAAGAGAGGCAACAAAAAAAGCAAGGCTAACTAAGAAATTTCTACGCAAGAAAATAAAAAGAAAAATCAAAACAAGCGCAATAACGAGAGCAACTTGCCAAGGCAATAGCAACGGTTGCGGTAGAAATAACAACGTTAAATCCGCGACAATTAACAAGACAGCTAAAGTTATTAAGTTTAATTTCATTTTTATAAAAGATTAATTCCAGTCTCTCTAAGCCTAGGCTAGTTTTATTTAAATATGCAAACGGTTGCTTCAAATTTTGCGATCCATATCGTAAAAATAAATTTTTCAGGAAAATTTACTTGCTAAAACAAACAACTTCTGATATTTATACCGCCCGCAAAAGTTGGGTTCCTAAAATAGCAGCCAGGAACAAACTAAAATAACAAGACAGGAAGTCGTGAAGTCCACGCTTAAATTCTGTATGTATTAGGAGTGAGAGATGTCAAGAGAATCATTGAGCTTGCTAGATTTAGCAGGCGTTAAGCCTTATCAAATGAAAAAAGATGAAGAATATATGAATGAAGAGCAAATTCTTCATTTCAGAAAGATTCTTAATGCTTGGCACGAGCAAATCGTGGAAGAAGCTTCTCGCACCGTTGCACATATGCAGGATGAAGTAACCAATTTCCCCGATCCTGCAGACCGAGCAACTCAAGAAGAGGAATTTAGTCTAGAATTACGTAATCGAGATCGCGAACGTAAACTAATGAAAAAAATCGAAGCGACCTTGAAGAAACTTGATACCGATGATTTTGGTTACTGCGATTGTTGTGGTGAAGAAATTGGCATTCGCCGTTTAGAAGCTCGCCCAACAGCAGATCTTTGCATTGATTGCAAAACTTTAGCTGAAATCCGCGAAAAACAAGTCGCTGGTTAATTCATTCTATTGAAAAATACAAAAGTGCGGTTAAAATTAGCCGCACTTTTTTGCATTTAAAAATGCAGGAAAATCCACTTGCCTTTTTCTTTACAAGAAAAGAGCCAAGTCATTTATTTCCAACAACAAAACGGAGTAAATTATTCTTACTTATATCAAAAATTTGTTTGGCAAGAAGACAAAAAAATCAAAAGAGGTTGCCAAAACAAGTGCTCATTCTAAACGAGTTGAGCGTTCTAATAGCCAAATGCCAAAAGCGCGAGCAAAAAAATCAGAACAAACACGTCGCTATGATAAAAATGTGATTAAAGCGGCTCAATTTGATATTTCTCCACGTGATTTTAGCCGTAATGCTCTCAATGTAGTGGAAAAACTGCAACGTCAAGGTTTCGAGGCTTATATCGTCGGGGGATGTATCCGTGATTTATTGCTCGGTAAAAAACCAAAAGATTTTGATGTTGCAACAAACGCCCGCCCTGAGCAAATCCAAAACATTTTTCAACGCCAATGTCGTTTAGTGGGTCGCCGTTTCCGCTTAGCACATATTATGTTTGGTCGAGATATTATTGAAGTCGCCACTTTCCGTGCTAATCACAGTGATGCTCGCAATGAAAATCAAGCGAAACAGAGCAATGAAGGCATGTTACTGCGCGATAATGTTTACGGTACGATCGAACAAGATGCAGTGCGCCGAGACTTTACGGTCAATGCGCTGTATTACAATCCACAAGATAATACGTTACGAGATTATTTCGAGGGCATTAAAGATCTCAAAGCAGGAAAACTACGCTTAATTGGCGATCCTGTTACACGTTATCAAGAAGATCCTGTGCGCATGCTACGCTCCATTCGTTTTATGGCAAAACTTGATATGTTCCTTGAAAAACCAAGTGAACAGCCAATTCGTGAACTTGCGCCTTTATTAAAAAATATTCCGCCAGCTCGCTTATTTGACGAAAGTTTAAAATTATTGCAGGCGGGACAAGGGGTAAAAACCTATCGTTTATTACGCCAATATGGTTTATTTGAACAACTTTTCCCTGCATTAAGCGCATATTTTACAGAGAAAGAAGATAGTTTTGCAGAACGTATGATCATTACCGCCCTTAGTTCGACAGATGAACGTGTTGCGGATAAACTTCGTATTAATCCTGCATTCTTATTTGCAGCATTTTTCTGGTATCCATTACGCGAAAAAGTGGAAATCTTGAAAAATGAAGGCGGTCTAAATAACCATGATGCTTATGCTTTAGCGGGTAATGAAGTTTTAGATTTATTCTGCCGTGCTTTGGCTGCACCACGTCGTCATACTGCGGTCATTCGTGATATTTGGTTCTTACAGCTGCAATTATTAAAACGTACTGGCTCATCACCAATGCGTACCATGGAACATCCAAAATTCCGTGCAGGCTTTGATTTACTGGCTATGCGTGCAGAAATTGAAGGTGGCGAAACCATTGAATTAGCCAAATGGTGGCACGAATATCAATTCAGCAATGGTGAACAGCGCGAACAGTTGATACAAGAGCAACAACGCTTACATCCTAAACCAAAGAAAAAATACTACCGTCCACGCAGTCGTAAAATAACACGTTCAGCAGAGTAAGGGGAGATATGATTACTGCATATATTGCTCTAGGTAGCAATTTAAACACACCAGTAGAACAATTACATGCTGCGCTTAAAGCGATAAGTCAGTTACCAAACACGCATTTAGTAACGACGAGCTCTTTTTATAAAAGCAAACCGCTCGGCCCACAAGATCAACCCGATTATGTGAATGCCGTTGCAAAAATTGAAACCGAACTTAGTCCGCTCAAGCTATTAGATGAATTACAGCGTATTGAAAACGAGCAAGGTCGAGTGCGTTTACGTCGCTGGGGCGAACGCACATTAGATTTAGATATTTTACTTTACGGCAATGAAATTATTCAAAACGAACGCTTAACAGTTCCACATTACGATATGCATAACCGTGAGTTTGTCATTGTGCCATTGTTTGAAATCGAATCAGATTTGGTCTTACCTAACGCTCAGCCACTAGCAGATTTGGTCAAGCAATTTGCTGACCATGAAATGATAAAATTAAATCCCTAGAAATTTCACCGCACTTTTATGAATCTCAAAAGTGCGGTAGAATCTGCCCACATTTTTCTTCATTCATAACCTGTTATGGAAAGCTTAACTCAATATATCCCTGATGAATTTTCTATGCTCCGCTTCGGCAAAAAATTCGCCGAAATTCTTTTAAAATTGCATACAGAAAAAGCAATTATGGTTTATCTTAACGGTGATCTTGGGGCAGGAAAAACAACGCTGACGCGCGGAATGCTGCAAGGTATAGGTCATCAAGGTAATGTAAAAAGCCCAACTTATACGCTGGTTGAAGAATATAATATTGCAGGCAAAATGATTTATCATTTTGATTTATATCGGTTAGCTGATCCTGAAGAACTCGAATTTATGGGTATTAGAGATTATTTTAATACTAATAGCATTTGCTTAATTGAATGGTCTGAAAAAGGTCAAGGCATATTGCCAGAAGCTGATATTTTAGTGAATATTGATTATTACGATGATGCACGAAATATTGAATTAATCGCACAAACAAATTTGGGTAAAAATATTATAAGCGCATTTTCTAATTAACTTATTTATGAAAACTAAAATCTTATTTTTTCTTTTTTTCTCGACATTTAGCTTCTCTATTTTGGCAGCACCTATTACGATTGCGATTGACCCAGGTCACGGAGGAAAAGATCCTGGTGCAATCAGCCGAAATTTAGGTATTTATGAAAAAAATGTTACCCTTTCAATTGCAAAAGAATTAAAAGCCTTATTGGATAAAGATCCACATTTTCGTGGAGTATTAACGCGTAAAAGTGATTATTATATTTCCGTGCCTGAACGTTCAGAAATCGCACGTAAATTTAAAGCGAATTATCTTATTTCTATCCATGCTGATTCATCTGAATCGCCTGATCGTCGTGGGGCTTCTGTTTGGGTATTGTCAAACCGTCGAGCCAATGATGAAATGGGTCAATGGCTAGAAGACGATGAAAAACGCTCAGAATTACTTGGTGGCGCAGGAAAAGTACTTTCACACAATAATGACAAATATCTTGATCAGACTGTACTTGATCTGCAATTTGGACATAGCCAACGTACTGGCTATGCGTTAGGCGAACATATTTTGCGCCATTTTGCTAAAGTAACAATATTAAGTCGCAGTACGCCACAACATGCAAGTCTAGGTGTTCTACGTTCGCCAGATATTCCTTCTGTGTTGGTAGAAACGGGATTTCTTTCCAATTCAGAAGAAGAAAAAAAACTTAACTCTCAAGCCTATCGCCGCCGCATTGCTTATATGATTTATGAAGGCTTAGTTGCATTCCGTAGCGGTAAAACCAATGCCTTAGTGAAAGACAATTTAGTTCAAAACATCAAACAAAACGATATAAAAAAATCAGGGAAAAATAACCGCACTTCAGAACAAAATATAAATGAAGATAATATTAAAGACAGTGGCATTCGCCATATTGTAAAAAAAGGAGAAAGTTTAGGTAGCTTATCAAATAAATATCACGTAAAAGTCTCTGATATTATTAAATTAAATCAATTAAAAAGAAAAACACTTTGGCTAAATGAAAGTATTAAAATTCCTGATAATGGCGATATAAAAAATAAACCATTAATAATTAATGAAAATAGTTCTCACAAAAAACAAAATAGATCAGTAAATAATACCAATAAAGATTTAAAAAAAGAGAAGAATATACAAAACAACAATCAAAAAAATATAATTCCGCTCTATCATAAAGTAACAAAAAACCAAACACTCTATGCTATTTCGAGGGAATATAACATTCCAGTAAATATACTATTGAGCCTAAATCCACATTTAAAAAATGGCAAAGTTATTACAGGACAAAAAATTAAATTAAGAGAAAAGTAAATGCCAATTAAAATTCTTTCCCCACAACTTGCTAACCAAATTGCTGCTGGAGAAGTGGTAGAACGCCCTGCATCTGTGGTAAAAGAATTAGTGGAAAATAGCCTTGATGCAGGCGCAAATAAAATCCAAATCGACATCGAAAATGGCGGGGCAAATTTAATCCGTATTCGTGACAATGGCTGTGGCATTCCAAAAGAAGAATTAAGTCTTGCTTTAGCACGACATGCTACGAGTAAAATAGCCGATCTTGATGATCTCGAAGCCATTTTAAGTTTGGGCTTTCGAGGCGAGGCCTTAGCAAGTATCAGCTCTGTATCACGCCTAACCCTTACTTCTCGCACTGAAGAACAAACTGAAGCTTGGCAAGTTTATGCACAAGGTCGTGATATGGAAACAACAATCAAACCCGCATCACATCCTGTTGGCACAACAGTTGAAGTCGCCAATCTTTTTTTCAACACACCAGCCCGCCGAAAATTTTTGCGCACAGATAAAACAGAATTTGCTCATATTGATGAAGTCATTCGCCGCATTGCTTTAACGAAATTCAACACGGCATTTACATTAACGCATAATGGAAAAATTGTGCGTCAATACCGTCCTGCCGAAGCAATCAATCAACAACTAAAACGTGTCGCCGCGATTTGTGGGGATGATTTTGTCAAAAATGCCTTACGAATTGATTGGAAACACGATGATTTACATTTATCGGGCTGGGTAGCCACACCAAATTTTAGCCGAACTCAAAATGATTTAAGTTATTGCTATATCAATGGGCGAATGGTGCGTGATAAAGTGATCAACCACGCTATTAGACAAGCCTACGCTCAATATTTGCCAAGCGATGCTTATCCTGCGTTTGTGTTGTTTATTGATTTAAATCCGCACGATGTAGATGTCAATGTTCATCCAACCAAACATGAAGTACGCTTTCATCAACAACGTCTGATTCATGATTTTATTTACGAAGGCATAAGTTATGCACTAAACAATCAAGAACAGATTAATTGGCATACTGAACAAAGTGCGGTAGAAAATCACGAAGAAAATACAGTGCGTGAACCCCAGCCGAATTACAGCATTCGTCCTAATCGTGCAGCTGCGGGGCAAAATAGCTTTGCGCCACAATATTATGAAAAACCCCAGCAAAATCCACCGCACTTTTTTGATGGTCGCGGCTTATCAAGCCATGTCACAGCAGACTATCGTGATTATCGCGAAAATTATAAAAAAGACACGCCAAGTAAAACAGAACAGCAGTTGTATGGGGAATTGTTACGCACATTACCGCCTACAGAGCAAAAGGATATATCGAATACAGCACAACAAAATATTTCAGATACAGCCAAAATCATCCCAACTGAAATAATTGAGTGCTCATCACATCTACGCACCCTTTCACTTATTGAAAATCGCGCGCTGTTATTACAACAAAATCAAGATTTCTTTTTGCTTTCATTGGAAAAATTACAACGCTTGCAATGGCAATTGGCTTTACAACAAATACACATCGGACAACAGCCTTTATTGATTCCAATCGTGTTTCGCTTAACCGAATCACAATTCCAAAAATGGCAACAATATTCAGATGACTTCAAAAAAATTGGCTTTGAATTTATCGAAAATCAAGCCCAATTACGCTTAACCTTAAATCGCGTACCAAGTATATTACGCACGCAAAATCTACAAAAATGCGTGATGACAATGCTAACAAAAAATGAAAATTCATCCCCATTTTTAACCGCACTTTGTGCACAGTTAGAATGCAAAACCTTTAACGCTTTAGCGGATGCACTCAATTTATTAAGCGAGACAGAACGTTTACTGACGCAAACAAATCGCACCGCATTCACCCAATTACTCAAACCTGTTAATTGGCAGCCTTTATTAGACGAAATTTAAATTTTTTATGAAACCAACTGCAATTTTTTTAATGGGGCCAACTGCCTCAGGTAAAACAGATTTAGCCATTCAATTACGAAACTCACTTCCAGTCGAAGTGATTAGTGTGGATTCAGCACTCATTTATAAAGGAATGGATATAGGCACAGCGAAACCATCAAAAGAAGAACTAGCCCTTGCGCCTCACCGTTTGATTGATATTTTAGATCCATCAGAAAGCTATTCCGCAATGAATTTCCGCGATGATGCGCTACGCGAAATGGCGGATATTACCGCACAAGGCAAAATTCCGTTACTAGTGGGCGGCACCATGTTGTATTACAAAGCCTTAATTGAAGGGCTTTCTCCCTTGCCTTCTGCTGATGAAAATATTCGCACCGAGCTTGAACAAAAAGCAGCTCAACAAGGTTGGGCAGCATTGCATACAGAACTCGCCAAAATCGATCCTATTTCTGCCGCCCGAATTAATCCCAGTGATTCTCAACGAATCAATCGTGCTTTAGAGGTTTTTTATATCACGGGAAAATCACTCACAGAGCTGACTGAAGAAAAAGGCGAAGCCTTGCCTTATGATTTTGTGCAATTTGCAATTGCGCCGCAAGATCGCCATGTTTTGCATGAACGCATCGAACAACGCTTTCATAAAATGATTGAACTAGGCTTTCAAGCAGAAGTGGAAAAACTTTATGCACGTGGCGATTTAAATATTAATCTGCCGTCAATTCGCTGTGTAGGCTATCGTCAAATGTGGGAATATTTGCAAGGTGATTACGCTTACGAGGAAATGATTTTCCGTGGTATTTGCGCTACGCGCCAACTTGCAAAACGCCAGCTTACTTGGCTACGCGGTTGGAAAACACCAATACAATGGCTAGATAGTTTGCAACCTCAACAAGCGAAAGAAACCGTATTACGTCACTTAGATTCCTATCAAAAAGGTTAGAAAAAATGACCGCACTTTCTGCCCTCATTGAACAAAAATTACAATCTCTTGGCACAATCCTGTGCCAATCTTTTCCAGAGCTTTCCCCAGAAAAAATTCACGAAGCTATTCAACAAAATTCAAATCATCCAGAACTGCCTGTTTATCAATTAGGCTATGCCATAGCAATGTCTGACTTTGTGGAAAAAGTCTTGCAAAAATACCCGCACTTAGTGAAACAATGGTGGGAAAAATCCCCCTGTTTTGCAGATTGCACTGCCTATATTGAACGTTTGAATAGAGAGTTAGCCAATGTACATGACGAAACTGCACTCTATCAAACATTACGCCAATTCCGTAACATTGAAATGGCAAAATTAAGTTTTTGTCAAAGTTTGAATCTTGCGACTGTTGAGGAAATTTTTGTTCAGCTTTCACAACTTGCAGAAAGTTTAATTATCTCTGCCCGCGATTGGCTTTATCATCAAGCCTGTGCGGAGATAGGCACACCAATGGATGAACAAGGCAATCCGCAGCAGCTTTATATCCTAGGAATGGGGAAATTAGGCGGCTTTGAACTAAATTTTTCCTCAGATATTGATTTAATTTTTACTTATCCATCACAAGGGGAAACGTCCGTTGAGAATACGAATGCTCGACGTTCTGTAGATAATACGAATGCTCGACGTTCTGTAGATAATACGAATGCTCGACGTTCTGTAGATAATACGAAATTTTTTACACGTTTAGGGCAACGCCTTATTTCTGCCTTAGATGAATTTACCTCTGATGGTTTTGTGTATCGAACCGATATGCGCTTGCGCCCATTTGGTGACAGCGGTGCGCTTGTTCTCAGCTTTGCAGCAATGGAACAATATTATCAAGATCAAGGTCGAGATTGGGAACGCTATGCAATGATTAAAGGGCGAGTATTGGGCGTACAAACAAAGGATCCCAACGTATCTAAATTGCAAAAAATGTTACGCCCCTTTGTGTATCGTCGCTATATTGACTTTAGTGTGATTCAATCTTTACGTGAAATGAAAGGCAAAATTGAGCGAGAAGTACATCGTCGTGGTTTGAAAGATAATATTAAACTAGGTGCTGGTGGTATTCGTGAAGTCGAATTTATCGTACAAGTTTTTCAACTCATTCGAGGCGGGCGAGAAATCAATCTGCAACAACATTCACTCTTAAAGATCTTGCCTGAAATTACCAAACTAGGATTAATTACCGAACAACAATTCCACGATTTACGTGAAAGTTATATTTTTTTACGCCGCGTAGAAAACATTCTACAAGCCATTAACGATCAACAAACTCAAACACTACCAACCGATGAAATAGATCAAATTCGTTTAGTCGAGGCATGTAAAACATTCACCTGTTTAAATGAAAATAATCAAACCATTGAAAAACATTATCCAATAGAAAATTGGGACGATTTTTACCGCACTTTACAACAAAAACAAGAAAAAGTGCGGGCAGTATTTACTCAATTAATCGGTGATGAACAAGATGAGCCTTCACAAACTGATAGCCAATGGCAAGATTTTTTAGAAGCAGATTTTGAGGATATTGAACAAACATTATTAGAGAGTAGTGTATCAGAAAATAATATTGATGAAGTTTTAGAAAAGCTTGCTCAATTCAAAGACGGCCTAAATCACAGAGTGATTGGTTCGCGTGGGCGTGATGTTTTGAGTCATTTGATGCCAACAATACTTGCACTCATTTTTGAACAAGAAAATTACCGCACTTTGCTCCCCCGAATACTGAACATTATTGAAAAAATTTCGAGTCGTACGACTTATTTAGAATTATTGTTGGAAAATCCTCGTGCCCTTCAGCAAGTTATTGAACTTTGTGCGCAGTCTCAACTTATTTCAGAACAATTGGCGCGCCATCCTATCTTATTAGATGAATTGCTTAATACGGAAGCACTACGTCATCCATTGCCATTTACCCAATATCCTACAGAGTTACACCAATATTTGCTTCGTTTACCCCCTGATGATGAAGAACAGCTTATCGATGCTTTACGTCAATTTAAACAAGCAACCCTATTAAAAGTGGCAGTGGCAGATATTTTAGGTGCATTGCCAGTAATGAAAGTAAGCGATCATTTAACCTATCTTGCTGAAGCCATTATTGAAGTGGTTGTGAATCTAGCTTGGAAACAAGTTTCCTCTAGATTTGGTGTACCTGAACATTTACAAAATAACGAAAAAGGATTTTTAGTGATTGGTTATGGAAAACTAGGTGGTATTGAACTCGGTTATAAATCCGATTTAGACCTCGTATTTTTGTACGATGCCGTAGAAAGTCAAACAACAGGTGGCAAAAAAGTGATTGATAGCAATCAATTTTACCTACGCTTGGCACAAAAGATTGTGAGTATTTTCAGCATAAATACTTCCGCTGGCGTACTTTATGAGGCAGATATGCGCCTGCGCCCTTCTGGCGATGCTGGCTTAATTGGCTGCTCTCTTTCTGCATTTTCCCATTATCAATTGAATGACGCTTGGACATGGGAAAAACAAGCACTTGTGCGCGCTCGTCCAATATTTGGCGAATCATCTCTTAAAGCTAAATTTGAGCATATCCGCCAACAAGTGCTTTCTGCATCACGAGATATTGAACAATTAAAACAAGATGTTATTGAGATGCGAAAAAAAATGTTTACCCATTTATCTCACTCAAAACACAGTGAATTTAACCTTAAAACAGATCGCGGTGGCATTACAGATATAGAATTTATTGCTCAATATTTAATGCTTGCCAATGCCCCGAAAAAACCACAACTAACAAAATGGTCAGACAATGTACGTATTTTCGATGATATGGCAGAGGCTAAAATTATTAGCCAAACAGACTGCGACACATTAAAACAATGTTATGTCGATTTACGCAATACCATTCATCATTTAAATTTGTTGGGTAAATCTTCCGTTGTGGAAGACAGTGAATTTGTTAAAGAGCGGTCATTTATTCAAGCATTTTGGGATAGGTTATTTGTATCCTAAAATATGGCTTGTGAACGTTTCAAAATAGCCTTCATCACAAATCTTCTTGAAACCTCCCAAAAACTAAATATTCAATCCTATTTTTAATGAACCAAATCTAACATTTCCTGTGCATTGGCTAGAGCTAATTCTGTAATTTCACTTCCGCCCAAGAGTCTTGCCAAGGCTGGTACACGTTCAGATTGTGAAAGTGCGGTCATTTTTGTTTCAGTTTTATTATCCACAGTAAATTTTTCCACATTAAACTGATGATGGCCATGACAAGCAACCTGTGGCAAGTGCGTTACGCATAATACTTGGCAGCGTTCACTTAATTGACGTAAAAGTTTTCCGACAACGCTTGCTGTTTTTCCGCTAATGCCCACGTCCACTTCATCGAAAATTAACGTTGGAATAGCCGATTGATCAGAAGTTAAAACTTGAATGGCTAAAGAAATACGAGAAAGCTCACCACCAGAGGCAATTTTAGCTAATGGCTGCGGTTGTTGTCCTAAATTACTACGCAAAGTGAAAATCACATTATCCGCACCATTTGCACTCACTTTATCTAAATCCGTATTCAACTCTACATAAAATTCAGCGTTTTCCATTGCAAGTTGTTTTATCGACTGCGTGACATTTTGTGCTAAGCGAGCTGCAGATTGCTGACGACTTGCTGTTAATGCTGTAACCGTTGATTTCATTTGTTCAAATGCCAGTTTTTCTTGCTCAATCAACATCTCTTCACTGTCAGAAAAATCTAAAAGTGCGGTTAATTCTGCTTTTAATTTTTTGTGATGTTCCACAAGATCTTCAGGTTTAACTTGATGTTTACGAGCAAGTTGTAAAGCCTGACTAATTCTCTGTTCGATTTCCTGTAAAAGTTGAGGATCTTGTTCGATATTACTCGATAAATTTCGCACTTCACTGGTTGCTTCTTGCACTTGAATCAACGCATCATTCAACATATTTTGCACTTCAGCATATTGCGGATCAAGTTCAGCTAATTCATCAATATATTGTGTCGCACGATAAAGCAAACTATCGATATTTACCGTGTCATTTTCACTTAAAATTTGCAGCACCGATTGGGAAAGTTGAGTTAGCTGTTCACTGCTAGATAAACGACGTTGTTCATCTTCTAATTCCAAATATTCATTTGGTCGAAGATTAAATTCATCCAGTTCATCCACTTGATACTGTAAAAGTTGTCTACGAGCTTCATTTTCTGCCACTTTCTGTTGAAAGGTTTTTACTTGATTTTGCAGATTTTTCCATGCCTGATAGTCTTCACGCATTTTTGTAAGCAGTTCTGAATGCGCGGCAAAATTATCAACTAACTGAAGCTGGTAGTCATTTTTTAGCAATAATTGAGAAGCATGCTGCCCATTAATATGAACAAGATATTGAGCAATTTCTTTTAATTGGGAAGCGGATACTGGTGTACTATTAATAAAAGCTTTAGAACGTCCGTCGGCATTAATCACACGACGTAAAATACATTCTGTTGGATTATCTGGATCTTGTAATTCTTGCTCACTCAGCCAGTGATAAGCAGGATTTTTCGATTCTAGTTGGAAAGTTGCACAAATTTCTGCACGTTCTTGTCCTTCGCGTACCATTGAGGTTTCTACTCTTTGTCCGAAACATAAACCTAAAGCATCAATGGCGATAGATTTACCAGCCCCAGTTTCCCCAGTAATAACAGACATTCCTTTCGCCAATTCGATATCAAGCTGGCGAACAATCGCAAAATTATTGATAGTAAGTTGAGTAAGCATAATAAAACCCTTTAACTGTATATTTAATATGATATAACTGATTTAATTTACAGTAAAGGATTTTTTTACAGTATTTTGTCAAATCTATTTCAATCGAAAATTTTTACCATAATCAAAATGATTTTAACCAACCTAATTTACTACTTAACACATTGTAATAATTATAATTTTTCAGATGAAGCAAACGAAGTTTATGCTCGCTTTTTTGAATATGCACCACATCATCTGGAGTAAAAGACAAGGTAATTTGACTATCACACCCCACTTCCAATTGAGAGGTATTATGTTCAGCAAAACGAATCGATATTTTGCTATCGCCATCAATAACAAGAGGACGAGAAGTTAATGTATGTGGAAACATAGGCACTAGCGCAATCGCATTAAGATTAGGTGTCAAAATCGGGCCACCAGCGGAAAGAGAATAAGCCGTAGAGCCTGTTGGAGTAGAAACAATTAATCCATCAGAACGTTGTGAAAATGCAAACTTATCATTGATATACACATGAAAATCGATCATATGTGCAATTTTTGCAGGGTGAATAACCACCTCATTCACTGCATTACCTGTCGATACAATTTCACCTGCACGCTCAATTTTTGCTTCCAATAAAAAACGTTCTTCCAAAAAAAATTCGCCACGTTCTAAACAAGCTTCAAGCTGGGAATAGGCATTTTTCGGGTCAATATCCGTTAAAAATCCCAAATTACCACGGTTGATACCAATCAATGGAATATCATATTTTGCTAATACGCGAGCACGGCCCAACATATTGCCATCACCACCAATCACAATAACCAACTGTGCTTGGCAACCAATTTCATCAAGTGTTGCAAGATTTTCTGCAGGAAGCCCCAGTTTTTCAGCAACATCTTTTTCCATCATTACTTGATAACCACGTTCCGTTAACCAGTGAAACAAATTTTTGTGCATTTGTAGGTTAATATCATTTCTAGGTTTTCCTACAAGCCCAATGGTTTTAAAGGAACGATATAAATTATTCATAAAATAAACCGCACTTGAATTTAACATTTTCGTCATTATATAGTTTTTTGTTAGACTATAGCTAACGACTATGGCGAATTTTGTATTTACGGAGAAAAAAATGTCAGAACAAGAACAAAAAATTGAAACCCCAGAAGTAGAAAAGCAAGAAGACTCTGTTGTGGAAGAAACACAACAAACAGAGTCTTCTCAAGAACTTGATCCTTTAGAAGAAGCAATTGCCCGAGTGCAAGAACTTGAAGAGCTGCTAAAAACTCAAATAGAAGAAGCGGCAAACAAAGAACAGGATATTTTACTTCGCTCTCGTGCTGAAATTGAAAATCTTCGTCGTCGTACTGAACAAGACGTAGAAAAAGCACATAAATTCGCAGTGGAAAAATTCTCAAAAGACATTTTGAATACTATCGATAACCTAGAGCGTGCACTTGCCACTCCAGCAAATAAAGAAAATGAAAGCGTAAAAGCCTTATTTGACGGCGTAGAACTGACCTTAAAAGAATTAGTTTCAACCGTTAGTCGTTTTGGTGTAGAAGCTGTCGGAGTTGTCGGTGAAGCATTTAATCCTGATTTACATCAAGCCATTTCAATGCAACCTGCTGAAGGATTTGAAACCAATCAAATTAGCGTCGTATTGCAAAAAGGCTACACCTTAAATGGTCGAGTCATTCGCCCAGCGATGGTTATGGTGGCCGCTTAATTTACATTTGGTCTAAAGAGCGGTCGGTTTTTCGGCCGTTTTTTCTTTTTCCTGAATAACAACATAAACTTTTCGGATAATTTCCCTAAAATCCTCGCTCGTTGTAGCCCAATCTAGAAGATCAACGCGCCACGGTAAATCTGATTCAGAAAAAGCTTCCTTTAATCTATCACGCGCTAAAAAATCTAAAGGTTCCTCAGAAATAATCGCAAGATCAAGATCGGAATATTTTTTTGCTTTTCCCTTTACACGAGAACCAAAAGCCCACACGGTATAATCAGGTACTAATTGTTGTAAAATAGTTTTCACAATCGCCAATTCTTCAGATTTTATATCAAGCTGTGCAAAACTAGTCATATTGATTTCTCTGACGTAATTGTTCCAATAGGAAACTACTTTCTATTAAAAAATCATCAATTTGTGCATAAACAGCCATGGCTTTTTCCTGATCATAAGTATGTGATGTAATATTACGCATATCACGATAAACAACCCATTTTGACATATCTTCAATCAAACCAAATCTCAATGCTTCTCGCAAAATATCCTTAAATCCATAAGCCCCAATATCATTGGTATTAATTGCATCTTGTTGAAGTTGGCGTTTCATCATTTTTAAACTTAACTCATAAACAAATTCAAATTTCTGAATTGCACCTGCAATTAAGGTATCTTGTACAATAGAGGGTTGCATATCAAACCAATTTCTGTCTGAAATTTGTACTACGGTTTGCTCTAACGAATAAAATGCAGCATCTAATACATTTAAATTTAGCTTATCAGTCATCATTTTTACCTCTGTTAAATACTCATCTATTTTACCATAGACTATTTTTTCTCAAAACCTATAACCCCAAAAGTAAACATTGTGATATTGATCACAAAATCAAAAATATTTGAGAAAAGCTCTCAACAACTTAATGTGATATTTTTCTAATAAAATCAATCTTTAACAAAATTATCTTACGACAAAAAGGTCTAAAACACTACATATTGTGTGTTGATTATCTTTTTAGATCTATATATAGTGCAATCCGCATTTCAAAAACACTATATATTGGAGCTATATCATGAGTAACTTTGGGGTCATCAAGCGCGATGGTTCTCGTGCGGAGTTTGAGATTCAACGTATCATTAATGCCATTAAAAAAGCCGCAAGTGCGGTCAATATTTCCGATGAATTTTATTGCCACCAAATTGGGCAAGAAGTAGGGAATGAAATTTTCACCCGTCATCAAGGCGAGATTGATATTAATCAGATTCAAAAAATCGTTGAAGATAAATTGATGGCAAGTCGTTATCCTGAGGTTGCTCGTGCGTATATCGAATATCGTCATGATCGTGATTTAGCGCGAGAAAAACGTAGTCAGCTGACAAAAGAAATTGAAGGCTTGATTGAACAAAGCAACGTAGAATTACTTAATGAAAACGCCAATAAAGACGCGAAAGTGATTCCAACGCAACGAGATTTGCTTGCTGGAATTGTGGCAAAACATTATGCCAAGCACCATATTCTTCCACGCGATGTGGTAGAGGCTCACGAAAAAGGTGAAATTCATTATCACGATTTAGATTACGCGCCGTTCTTTCCAATGTTTAACTGTATGTTAGTTGATTTAGAAGGGATGCTTTCTCGTGGTTTCAAAATGGGCAATGCGGAAATCGAACCCCCTAAATCTATCGGCACCGCAACGGCAGTGACAGCACAAATTATCGCCCAAGTTGCCAGCCATATTTACGGTGGCACAACCATTAATCGTATTGATGAAGTGCTTTCCCCTTATGTGCAAATCAGTTACGAAAAACATCTCAAACATGCCCAAGAATGGAACGTGCCTGATGTTGAAGGTTATGCCAAAGCATTGATTGAAAAAGAATGTTTCGATGCCTTCCAATCCTTAGAATATGAAGTTAATACACTACATACTTCAAATGGGCAAACACCATTTGTGACCTTTGGTTTTGGTTTAGGTACAAGCTGGCAATCCCGCTTAATTCAGCAAGCTATTTTAAAAAATCGTATTCGTGGACTCGGAAAAAATCATAAAACGCCAGTATTTCCAAAACTTGTTTTCACTATTAAAAAAGGCTTGAATCAAACTAAAGGCGATCCAAATTACGATATCAAACAACTCGCATTGGAATGTGCATCAAAACGTATGTATCCAGATATTCTCAATTATGATCAAGTTGTCAAAGTCACGGGCTCTTTTAAAGCCCCGATGGGATGCCGTAGCTTTTTAGGTGCATACGAAGAAGACGGACATGAAATTCATGATGGGCGTAATAATCTTGGTGTGGTGAGTTTGAATTTACCGCGTATCGCGTTGGAGTCTAAAAACGAAGAAGATTTCTACCGCACTTTAGATGAACGTTTAGCTATTGCGAAAAAAGCATTAATGACGCGAGTTGCCCGCCTTGAGAATACCAAAGCTCGCGTTGCCCCCATTCTTTATATGGAAGGCGCATGCGGAGTTCGGTTAAAAGCGGATGAAAATGTGGCACAAATTTTCAAAAATGGACGTGCCTCTATTTCGCTCGGCTATATCGGTATTCACGAAACAATTAATGCGCTATATAACAAAGGGCATATTTTTGATGATGAGCAATTACGCGAAAAAGGCATTGCTATTGTTCGCCACCTTAGCGAGGCTGTAAAACGCTGGCAAAAAGAAACTGGCTATGCCTTCAGCCTTTACTCCACGCCAAGCGAAAACTTATGCGACCGCTTCTGCCGTCTAGACACCAAAAAATTTGGCGTGATTGAAGGAGTAACGGATAAAGGCTACTACACAAATAGTTACCACTTAGATGTAGAAAAGAAAGTGAATCCTTACGATAAACTGGATTTCGAAATGGCATATCCCCCACTCGCTAGCGGCGGTTTTATTTGCTACGGCGAATATCCAAATATTCAACACAACTTAAAAGCATTGGAAGATGTGTGGGATTATAGCTACGATCGCGTGCCTTACTACGGCACAAACACACCGATTGACGAATGTTATGAATGTGGTTTCACTGGTGAATTTGAATGTACCAGTAAAGGCTTTGTTTGCCCGAAATGTGGCAATCACGATAGCACAAAAGTGTCTGTCACTCGCCGCGTATGTGGCTATCTAGGCAGCCCTGATGCCCGCCCATTTAATGCGGGAAAACAGGAAGAAGTGAAGCGGAGAGTGAAACATCTTTAATTCTCATCAAAACTAAATTCCCAAGTGCGATCCAAAATATAAAAATTTTCGACCGCACTTTTCATATTGTGATATTCATCACTGTTTTATGATTTATTTTATCGTACACTCCAGTCAGGCTTTATTATTCAATCAATAACGGAGTGTTATATGAAGAAAGACATCGATACTAAACCCCTTGTCATTGGCACATTATCACTGATATGCGCCATCATCTTTTTTGGTGGATTCGCTAAAGATTTCCTTGGGGGAATTTTCGACTTTAGTAAATTAACTGGGCAATTTCCCGAATGGTTAAAAACATCTGGTGGTACAAGTGCAAAGGGCGGTTTTCTTTTTGCACTCACCTTAGTGCCAAGCGTAATGTTAGCGTTAGGTTTTGTTGCTATTTTTGAGCATTATAGTGCGCTCGTTGCGGCCTCAAAATGGCTCAGTCCAGTACTAAAACCTTTAATGGGAATTCCTGGCAATTGCTCTATTTCCTTAATTGCGAGTACACAAAGTACCGATGCAGGTAGTTCTACGGCTAAATTTTTATATGATGAAGGTCAAATCACCCATCGTGAACTTCTTATTTTCTCCGCCTTTCAATTTAGTGCTGGTGCATTTTTAACAAATTTCCTTGCTTCTTTTGCTCCGCTTTTATTAATTACAGATAAAGCTGGTGCTGTTGCTCCGGTCTCTATTGCTATGGCATTGGGCGTTATTTTCATATTCAAAATATTTGGAGCAAATTTAATGCGACTTTATGTTAAAAAATTTGTAAAAGAAAATGAGGTGTAGTATGAGCGAGCAAGTTAAATCTGAATCAAAATTAATCACTGATATCTTTGTTGAAGGTGCGCGTAAAGGCTGGAATATTGCAATCCATAGCACCATTCCAAATGTATTAATGGCATTTGTAATTATCTATGTTCTGAATGTATCCGGACTATTAAAATTATTAGGGGAATATGTGGGCTTTGTGATGTTACCCCTTGGTTTGCCGGGAGAATCTATCGCTGTATTCCTTGCCTCCTTCCTAAGCTGGGGCGGTGCGGCAGGCGTGCTTGTTGCGCTTGTGCAAGAGGGCATATTAAATGCCCAACATATTGCTATTCTTATTCCAGGAATGGCATTAGTAGGTTCTACCGTACAATATATGGGGCGTGTTCTTGGTGTACTCGGTGTGCCAGGTAAACATTACTTAGTACTTTTTGGCATCTGTATTGTGAATGCTTATTTAGCCATGTTATTAATGCGTGTATTAGTTTGACGAGGGTTAGACCATGAATAATAAAGAACTCGAAATCTTTTTAAGTGAGTTAAAAGAAATTACGTCAATTGAAAGCCCAACTGATTCAATTGAAGGCGTTAATCGTGTGGCTGAATGGTTTATTAAAAAAGCGGAGAAACAAGGATTAAGTTATCAACGCATCCCTATGACTTCACCAAAAGTAGCTGAAGGATTATTTGTTAGCAATAATTTAAATGCCGAACAATTTGATATTCTTTTTATTGCACACATGGATACGGTTTTTCCTGTCGGAACGGGTAAGGAGGTGCCTTTTACCCAAAACGGCAATAGAATTAATGCGCTTGGTGTCATTGATGATAAATCTGGTGCGTTACTTTCTTTTTATGTTGCGCAAGAATTAGATTTATCTCGATATAACATTGGGATTTACCTTAATTCCCATGAAGAAAATGGATCGCTCTATGCCAAGGACAGTATTCGTGATTATGCCCGTAAAGCACGTTATTGTTTTGTTATGGAACCAGCTCGTGAAGATGGATCGATGGTCTCTACACGGAAAGGCATGGTTACTTATAAAATTGAATTCCATGGTGTCGCTGCTCACGCGGGTAATTGTCCAGAGCGAGGACGCTCCGCCTTAGTTGAAGCGGCTAATTTCATCACGGAATTCTACAAGCTCAATGATTTTGAACTTGAACACACTTTCAATTGCGCTATGACACATGGTGGAAGTGGGCATAATGTGATTGCAGATTATGCGGCTCTAGAAATTGAAATGCGCTATAAAAAAACATCATCTGTAGCGTTTTTTGAAGAACACTTACACCGCATACTTAATCATCCTTTTGTTGAAGGGGTGAAATCAACCAAAACATTAATTAATGAAGAATCACCGATGATTGATGAAAAATACTTACCTGTGATCAAAAAAGTATTTGCTCAAGTTGGTGAACAATTAAATATTCCGATCAAATGGGTTGATGCTGGAGGATTAAGCGATGGCAATATTGCAGCTTCGTCAGGCTGCCCTACCATTGATGGATTAGGTCCAACTGGTGGCAATATGCACGCCAAATCAGAATATTTAAAAGTTGATTCCGTTGTGCCAAAATGCAATCTTGTAGTAAGCGTGATTAATACGCTACTCAAGAAATAGCACATATATCCCGATAAAGCCAATTGCCTGCACGCTAATTCATGCAGGCATTTTTTATTCCAACTTTGGCATTCCCCAAAATCTCCGCTAAAATAACCGCACTTTTATCGTATCTTCAAGGAAAGTAATATGTCAGATATTCTCAATAACCTCATTCATCTTCTTAAACTTGAAAAAATTGATGATTTAATCTTTCGTGGTGAAAGCCAAGATTTAGGTTTTCGTCAAGTATTTGGCGGGCAAGTAGTGGCACAGGCGTTATCTGCAGCAATGCAGGTAGCGCTAGAAGATCGTATTTTGCATTCTTGTCATGCCTATTTTCTTGCTCCAGGAGACAGCCAATATCCAATTATTTACGATGTGGAAACCTTGCGTGAAGGGCGTAACTTTTCTGCATTACGCGTAAAAGCCATTCAACATAAAAATACCATTTGTCATGTAACCGCGTCTTTCCAAGTGCCAGAAAAAGGTTTTGAACATCAAAATTCAATGCCAAATGTTGGCACGCCTGAAGACTTTACAGATGAAAATGTGATGCTACAAAAAGTGGCTCAAACCTTGCCAGAACCACTCAATGAAAAATTTGCGGCAGAGCGTCCATTTGAGGTACGTACCAAATATTTGAATAACCCATTTAACGGGACAAAATTGCCAGCCGAGCAATATTCTTGGTTTAAAACCAATGGTGAAACGCCGCTTGATATAAAAATCCAGCAATGTTTATTGGCTTATTTTTCCGATTTTCACTGTATTTTGACCGCACTTCATCCACACGAAAAAGGCTTTTTACAAAAAGGAATGAAAGTGGCAACCATTGATCATAGTATTTGGTTCCATCGTCCGTTTGATTTAAATCACTGGCATTTGCACGCAATTGAAAGCAATAATGCCTTTGGAGGGCGAGGCTTAGCTCGCGGGCAAATTTTCTCGCAAGATGGTCAATTAATCGCGACAACACAACAAGAAGGTTTGATCCGTTTTAACGAATAAGAGAGAAAAAATGACCGCACTTATTACACAATTTTGGCAACAGGTTGAAACCGCGCAAACCTTGAAATCCCACATTAAGAAATGATGAAAAAATAAAAAGACTAAGTTCTATTACATTCTGAACTTAGTCTTTTTAATGGAAATGATTTAACGTTTGAATTTATTGCTTACGCCAAGTTGTTCCATTCGGCCCATCTTCTAATACGATCCCCATAGCGGTAAGCTCATTACGCGCAGCATCTGCAGCTGCCCAATCTTTAGCTGCACGAGCTTTGTTGCGTTGTTTAATCAGTGCTTCAATTTTTGCCACTTCATCATCGTTAGAACCCGCTTGTAAGAATTTTTCTGGTTCTTGTTGAAGTAATCCTAAAATCGCACCCAATTCACGCAAACGTGCGGCAAGTCCATTGGCTTTCTCAACATCTTCTGTCTTTAATTTGTTAATTTCACGCGCCATTTCGAATAAAACAGAAAGTGCATTTGGCGTATTAAAATCATCATCCATTGCTTCACGGAAAGTTGCCACAAAATTTTCTCCGCCAAAAGCAACCGCACTTTGATCCGTTCCGCGTAAAGCCGTGTATAAACGTTCCAACGCTCCTTGTGCTAAATTCAAGTTTTCTTCGCTATAATTGAGCTGGCTACGATAATGTGCCGTTAATAAGAAATAACGCACTGCTTCTGCATTGTAGTGGTTTAATACATCACGAATAGTGAAGAAATTGCCGAGGGATTTCGACATTTTTTCTTTATCCACCATAATCATGCCAGAATGGATCCAATAATTCACATATTGACCACCATGCGCACAGCAAGATTGCGCAATTTCATTTTCGTGGTGTGGGAACATTAAATCAGAGCCACCACCGTGAATATCAAAATGCTCGCCAAGCTGTTTACAGTTCATAGCCGAACATTCAATATGCCAACCTGGACGACCTGCGCCCCAAGGGGAAGACCAACTTGGTTCGTTTTCTTTCGACATTTTCCAAAGCACGAAATCCATTGGATTTTTCTTGATTTCATTGATTTCAATACGTGCGCCAGCTTGTAATTGCTCAAGATCTTGACGAGATAATTTGCCATATTCTTTGAAGCTTTCTACATCAAACATCACATCGCCATTATCCGCGACATAAGCATGTCCACGTTTAATCAATTTTTCCACAATTTCAATAATTTCAGGAATATGATGGGTTGCGCGAGGCTCAAAATCAGGGCGTAATACATTAAGTGCATCAAAATCTTTATACATTTCCTGCACCATACGATCCACTAGCTGATCGCAGGTTTCTTTGTTTTCTAATGCACGTTTGATGATTTTGTCATCTACGTCCGTAATATTGCGCACATAAGTTAAATCGTAACCCAAAGAACGTAAATAACGGGCAATCACATCAAAACACACAAAAGTGCGTCCATGACCGATATGGCACAAATCATAAACAGTAACGCCACAAACATACATTCCCACTTTATTTTCGTGGATAGGTTTAAAGATTTCTTTTTCTCTCGTTAAGGTATTGAAAATTTTTAGCATTTTTAAGCTCGTAAAATGAAATAAAAACAAACCGCACTTTTATAGCACTTTTACCTCGATTGTGGAATAATACGACCCTTAATTTTTTAGAGGGAAAACAAAATGGTTACATTACACACAAATTTTGGCGACATTAAAATTAAATTGGATTTTGATAAAGCTCCAGTTACAGCAGAAAATTTCTTAAATTACTGCAAAGAAGGTTTTTATAATAACACAATTTTTCACCGTGTTATTGATGGCTTTATGATTCAAGGGGGTGGTATGGAAAGCGGTATGCGTGAAAAAGCAACCAAAGCACCAATCCAAAATGAAGCGAACAATCGTTTAAGCAACAAACGTGGAACCATTGCAATGGCACGCACATCAGATCCACATTCAGCGACCGCACAATTTTTCATTAACGTGGCAGACAATGATTTCTTAAATTATCGTTCAAAAGAAATGTTTGGTCGAGAAGTCGTTCAAGAATGGGGCTATGCAGTATTTGGTGAAGTGGTTGAAGGGATGGATGTTGTTGATAAAATCAAAAAAGTGAAAACAGGCAACAAAGGCTTTCATCAAGATGTTCCAACTGAAGATGTAGTGATTACATCGGTTTCAGTAGAATAATGGTGAATGGCGGATGAATTCCGCCATTTTTTATCGACCTAAAGGAAAATGCTCATGCCTTTCTTCGACACTCACACGCATCTTAATTATCTCCAACAATTTACTGGGGAACCGTTGTCACAGCTTATTGATAATGCTAAGCAAGCCGATGTGCAAAAAATACTGGTTGTGGCGGTGAAAGAAGCTGATTTTAAAACAATCCAAAATATGACCGCACTTTTTCCTGATAATTTGTGCTATGGGCTTGGGCTCCATCCTCTTTATATTCAAGAACACGCCGAAAATGATTTGATTCTGTTAGAACAAGCCTTAAAAAATCGTGATGCAAATTGCACGGCAGTGGCAGAAATTGGTTTAGAACGCGCGATTCCTGATTTGCTCACCGATGAATTTTGGGCAAAGCAATGTCATTTTTTTGAAAGCCAACTTTATTTGGCAAAGCAATTTAATTTACCCGTCAATATTCACAGTCGAAAAACCCATGATCAAATTTTTACTTTTTTAAAACGTATTCCATTATCTAAACTTGGCGTGGTACACGGTTTTTCAGGAAGTTACGATCAAGCAAAACGCTTTGTTGATTTAGGCTATAAAATCGGAGTTGGCGGCACTATCACTTATGAACGAGCCAATAAAACTCGTCAAGCGATTGCAAAGCTACCACTTGATTCATTGGTATTAGAAACTGACAGTCCTGATATGCCTGTATTTGGTTTTCAAGGCCAACCTAATCGACCAGAATGTATTGTGGAAAGTTTTAAAGCCCTTTGCACCTTAAGAAATGAACCTGCTGAATTGATTAAAAAACTTACATGGGAAAATGCTTGCCAGATTTTTTCTTGATCCACGTCACATTACTGAAATTATTTTGAATTAAATACTAGAAAAAAGAAACTGGCATAATAATATCCGCCTCGTAGAAAGTTTTTCTCAACACACAATAAGGATATATTATGTCGCAAATCTATACTCAGGTGAGAAAGTTAGCGGAACAGTTTATTGAGCCTTACGCCGACGAACTCGATCAAAAAAAGAGGCATTTAAGGAATTAGGTAAAGCTGGTTGGTTTTCACTTTTAATTCCAAAAGAATACGGCAGAATGGGATTAACCCTAAAAGAACACGCTGAAGTCTGTATGGCATTAGCTGAAAGTTCAGCCTCTGCTGGTCTCTGTTATATGATGAGTAACGTTGCAGTGAATTGTTTAAATCTATTCGGCAGCTATCAACTCAAACAAAAAATCTTTTCTGACATTGTTCAAAATAAAACCTTTGCCGCACTCGCCTATAGTGAATTAGGCACGGGTACTCACTTCTATTCGAGTTTTTACATCAACATGGCTTGGAATTTGGTCAAGATTATGTAGAAAAACGCTTTGATGTGGGTGTTGGTTTGCACGGTGATCATGTAGGCGGTGAATTAAATTCAGCCAATGCATTCACCGAAACCTTGTTCAAAATGGATTACAACAATCCAGAACATAAAGAAATGATGGATTTGGAAGGATTAAAACGTTGGATTGCGCGCAGAAAAAGCCTTAAATTACCTTCCACCAGAGCAAATATCAAAATTTCAGACAAAAAATTGCCCCATTAAGGGGCAATCTTATCAATGCGCTAAAGTTACTTATAGCTTTAAACAACGATTAAATATGTTGGTTAATGAAGTTAGCCAATTGAGTTTTTGGTAATGCACCAACTTGAGTTGCAACAACTTGACCATTTTTAATCAATAATAATGTTGGGATACTACGAACACCAAATTGTGCTGGCGTTGCTTGGTTGTCGTCCACATTCATTTTCACGATTTTAACTTTACCAGAAAATTCAGGCGCAAGTTCATCTAACACTGGAGCAATCATTTTGCAAGGACCACACCAAGGTGCCCAAAAGTCTAATAAAACGGGGATATCTGAATTAACTACAACGCTTTCAAAATCTGCGTCATTAATGTGTAATACTTCGCTCATTTTGTTTTCCTTATTTTGTGAATGGAATCCCTATATAAGGGCTTTTTTTAAACTTACAAGTGCGGTGCAGAATAACACCGTTTTAAAAAATGTAAACTAATCGTTTTAATTGCCAAAAACTAAGACGGCAAAACAATATTTTCACACACTTTACCCAATTTCAATTTATAAATGTTTGATAAAGTCACGTCTGCAATATTGGTTAGTGCTTCTTCGGTTAAAAACGCTTGGTGACCTGTTAGCAATACATTATGGCAAGAAGATAAACGGCGGAAAATATCATCTTGAATCACTTCGTTGGACTTATCTTCAAAGAATAAATCACGCTCATTCTCATAAACGTCCATACCTAACGCACCGATTTTGCGCTGTTTTAACGCATCAATTGCAGCTTGAGTATCAATCAAAGAACCACGGCTCGTATTAACGATCATCACGCCATCTTTCATTTTTGCAAAAGCCTCGCGATTTAATAAATGATAGTTTTCTGGCGTTGCTGGGCAATGAAGCGTAATCACATGAGATTTAGCATAAAGCTCATCTAATTCAACATATTGTCCCCCCAGTTCTTCCACCACTGGATTTTTAAAAGGATCGTACGCCAAGATATTCATGCCAAAACCTTTCAAAATTCGCATCACTGCGATCCCGATTTTTCCTGTTCCGATTACGCCGACTGTGCGTCCGTACATATTGAAACCAATTAACCCCTCAAGAGAGAAATTCGCTTCTCGGGTACGCTGATAAGCACGATGAATTCGACGATTCAGTGTCATCATCAAACCGATGGTATGTTCCGCCACCGCTTCAGGCGAATAAGCTGGAACGCGGACAACTTGGATGCCTAATTCTTGAGCTGCTTTTAAATCAACATTATTGAAGCCGGCACAACGCAAAGCCACAATTTTCACACCAAGTGCGGCTAATTTTTCTAATACTTTTCGGCTACCATTATCATTCACGAAAATGCATACTACTTCGCAATGTTCTGCCAAACGCACAGTGCTCTCATTCAGCATAAAATCAAAAAATTCTAAATCGAAATTATATTTCGCATTAATGAGCTCAATATATTTTCTGTCATAACTTTTAGTGCTATAGATTGCAATTTTCATGGTTTGCTCCAATTATTTTAAGTTTGCAAAAGCCTGTAATAAGTCCGCTTTAATATCTTCTACATCTTCAATACCGACTGAAAAACGCAACAAGGTATTAGTAATCCCACGAGCTACACGCTCGGGTTCTGGAATATCCATATGAGTTTGAGTGGCAGGATAAGTAATAAAACTTTCTGTGCCGCCTAGACTTTCTGCAAAAGTAATCAATTTGATGGATTTTAAGAATGTATTAACCCAAGCTTCATCTTGCAAACGGAAAGACAACATCCCACCTTTATTTGGATAAAGCACCGATTCCACTTGTGGTTGAGCTTTTAAAAATTCCGCAATGGCTTGTGCATTTTCTTGATGGCGTTTCATACGCAAAGAAAGGGTCTTCATACCACGAATAGTCAGCCAAGAATCAAACGGAGAAAGTACTGCACCCGCACCATTTTGAATATAAGCAATGCGATCACAAAGTTCTTGCCCTTTTGCAACGATTAAACCAACAAGTGCATCATTATGACCAGCAATATATTTAGTTCCGCTGTGAATTACCACATCCGCACCTAAATCTAACGGACGAGAAAGCACTGGCGTTAAAAACGTATTATCCACGATCAACATTAAGTTATGTTTTTTCGCAAGTTTTGCAATTTCAACCACATCACATTCTTCCATTAAAGGATTTGATGGGGTTTCAATAAAAATCGCTTTCGTATTTGGGTTAATGGCAGCCTCAATTGCTGAAGCAGATGCTGTATTAACATAAACAGGTTTTACACTATTGTTATTTTTATAAGAAAAATCTAATAATCGATAAGTACCACCATACACATCGCTAGAAACAATCCATTCATCTGGGGCGGTAAAAAGCGTCATCAAAACTTGAATTGCAGCCATACCAGAAGAAAACGCAAAACCACGATCTCCATTCTCTAATTTAGCTATCGTTTCTTCTAATACTGTGCGAGTTGGATTTTTGGTACGTGTGTAATCAAATCCCGTACTTTCACCGATACCACAATGACCATAAGCCGTAGAAAGAAAAATTGGTGCAGAAACCGCGCCCGTACGCTCATCACTGCGATTGCCTGCTTGAGCTAATAAAGTATCGATAGCATATTGTTGTGTCATAACATCCTCTAAAAATAATGAAAAAATTGACCGCACTTTACGTGTTAAAAAACGTTTAGCATTTTGGCACAAAGGAAAAAGTGATAAAAGTAGAAATTAGAAAATTACATAAAATTTCATTTTTCCATCATTTTCTGTGATTTATTTGAACAAAATGAACTTTTTTTAAACGGTTAGACAATTTTTTTAAATCTGTAATTGACAGTTATCTGAATTTCCGTAAAATGCGCACCACTAACAGCGAATGCGGGAATAGCTCAGTTGGTAGAGCACGACCTTGCCAAGGTCGGGGTCGCGAGTTCGAGCCTCGTTTCCCGCTCCAATTCGTGGCGTGTTAGCAAAGCGGTTATGCACTGGATTGCAAATCCATGTAGCTCGGTTCGACTCCGGGACACGCCTCCATAATACGCAAATGTTAGTTGTCTATATGCCCGAGTGGTGGAATCGGTAGACACAAGGGATTTAAAATCCCTCGCCTTTCGAGGCGTGCCAGTTCAAGTCTGGCTTCGGGCACCATTTAAACACCAATCCAAAGATTTTAAAATTTACTTTAAAATCATCTAATTGGGTCGTTAGCTCAGTCGGTAGAGCAGCGGACTTTTAATCCGTTGGTCGAAGGTTCGAATCCTTCACGACCCACCACTTAAAAATAAAGTAAGCACCGAAAGGTGTTTTTTTATTGCCTAAATCTGATACTACTTTTTAAATTACTTGCTTATTGAAAAATAGCTATTCTCTCCATCCAATCTAAAATAATTAATATATTTTATCGCTACGTTATATTTTCTAAAATAAAATAGCACCTGAAAATCAGATGCTATCCAAAACACAATAAAAATTTACCGCACTTTATGACTTCAATAAGTAAGCCCGTAGTTGTGCAAAATCATTATCCATTTCATCAGAAAGCAATGGTAGCTGATTATGTTTATCCAGTGTTTCAGGTAATGGAAGCTGAATACCAAGAATACGTTCTACGGATTCTTTAAATTTCGCAGGATGTGCAGTGCACAAGAAAATACCTACTTCATCTGCTTTAAGTTGATCCTTCAACACCTGATAAGCTATCGCACCGTGAGGCTCACATAAATAACCTTTCGACTGCATCGTTTTTAAGGTATCTTCTGTTTCGCTATCACTTAGCATCTCCGAACCTAAATCAGTTAAATCCCAACCATTTCGTTTAAACAATTCCTCCACTCTCGGCCAATTATTTGGGCGACTTACATCCATTGCATTAGAAAGGGTTGCAACTGTCGTTTTAGGATCCCAATTACCCGATTTCAAATAACGTGGCACAGTATCATTTGCGTTTGTTGAGGCGACAAAGCGTTTTATCGGCAAGCCTAAGGTTTTTGCAATTAATCCCGCCGTTAAGTTACCAAAATTACCACTTGGCACAGAAACCACGACATTATCACGTTTTTCTTTTGGCAATTGTGCGACAGCCTCAAAATAATAACAAACTTGAGCTAATAAACGGCTGATATTAATAGAATTTGCAGAGTTAAGCCCGATAGCTTGGCGCAATTCAACATCATCAAAGGCTTGCTTAACCAAAGCCTGACACGCATCGAAATCAGCGTTAATCGCAACAGTACGAATATTCCCACCTAAAGTACAGAACAGCTTTTCTTGCAATGGGCTGATTTTGCCTTTTGGATAAAGGATAACTACATTAATATTTTCTAATCCATAAAACGCATGTGCTACAGCGGCTCCAGTATCGCCTGAGGTTGCCGTTAAAATAGTAATTTTGCCATCACCACGAACTGCTGCAAGCGCCTGTGCCATAAAACGCCCACCAAAATCTTTAAATGCTAGCGTTGGACCGTGAAATAATTCAAGTGCATAAATATTATCTTCCACTTTTTCTAACGGTGCAGTGAAAGTAAACGCATTTTTTACCATTGCATCTAACGTTGCTTGTGGTAACTCGCCATCAATTAATGCACCTAGAATTTTTTGACTACGCTCAACAAGAGGCAATTCAAGTAATTCATTAATGTTATTAAGTTGAGGAATAACTTCTGGAAAGAATAGACCTTGATCCCGCCCAAGACCTTGACGAACAGCCTCAGAAAAAGTGACTTGTTCTTCTGGGTGTTTGATATTGTATAAATTCATATTTAATCCGTTTTTAATCTGATTTCATCTATTTAAATTAACTTATTTAATTTCTCTTGTGCCTTCGTTATCAACTTTACATACATGCACAAAACCTTCATTATTTTGTAAATAATGGCTTTCTAAATAACTTGAAAGTTTAATTGCAGTTTGTAAATCAGGGGCAATAGAGAAAATAGTTGGCCCTGAGCCTGAAATACCTGTGGCAAGTGCGCCTAAGTCTCGAGTAGCTTGTTTTACTTCAGCAAAATTAGGTAACAGAGATTCACGATAAGGCTCGGCAATGACATCTTTCATCATAATCGCGGCAAGATTTTCCTGATGGGTATGGCAAGCATGCACAAAGCCACCTAAATGACGACCATGGGCAATCACGTTTTGTCGAGTATAGCTTTTCGGTAAAATTGCTCGAGCTTCAGCAGTAGAAACTTCAATTCCCGGATAGGCTAACACCCAATACCAATTATCAAAAAATGGCAATTTTTGACAAATATTGCCGAGCGATTGCACCATAAATTGCACACCGCCAAGATAGCAAGGTGCGACGTTATCATAATGGATTGAACCAGAAATACGACCTTCCAATTCTCCCATCATTTCAAGCAATTCCATTTTCGAAAAAGGTTCATTATGAAACTGATTTAATGCCACTAATGCAGCAACAATAGAACAAGCACTAGAGCCTAAACCAGAGCCAATAGGCATATTTTTTTCGAGCGTTAAACGCAAAGGTTTAACATTTGCTCCGCGTAATTTTAATTGCTCGCTAAATAGCACATAAGCTTGGTAAACAATATTTTTTTGTGGTTCTTTCGGTAATTTACGAACAAAATAGCCCGCACTTTCTAACTCAAAACCAGTTGAAATAGATTCTATTTGAACCACATCGCCTAACAAAGAACCATCAATAGGAGAGATCGCAGCACCTAAAGTATCGAAACCTACGCTAATATTCGCGCTAGATGCAGGGGCGTAAATTCTTAACATTGGAAATCCTTATTAATGTTGTAATGTTCTTAAAATATCTGCAAAGATACCCGCAGCAGTGACCGCATTACCTGCACCATAGCCACGTAATAAAAGTGGAATCGGTTGATAATAACGAGTGTAAAATGCTAAGGCATTTTCACCATCTTTCACTTTATAAAGTGGATTATTCAGATCTACCGCAACGATGGATACTTTGCATTTTCCTTCACTAATTTTTCCAACATAACGCAATACTTTGCCTTCTGCTTTAGCTGTGGCAACGCGAGTTTTAAATTCTTCATCAAGCTGAGGCAACATTGCCATAAACTCATCTGCAGATTTTCCATCGGAGAAGCCTTTTGGCAATACACCTTCAACTTCAACATCTGAAAGTTCAAGTTCAATTCCCGCTTCACGAGCAAGAATTAATAATTTGCGTGCTACATCTTGTCCAGAAAGATCATCTCGAGGATCTGGCTCAGTAAAGCCTTTTTCACGCGCAAGTGCGGTTACTTCTGAAAGAGAAAGTCCTTCTTCCAACTTACCAAAAATAAAGGAAAGCGAGCCAGATAAAATCCCTTCAAAATATTCAAGCTCATCACCTGCTGCAAGTAAGTTTTGGAGATTTTCAATAACTGGCAAGCCCGCACCTACATTGGTTTCATATAAAAATTTATGCTGGCTTGCTTGGGCATTTTGGCGTAACTCATTGTAATAAACTAATTCTCGTGTATTCGCTTTTTTGTTTGGCGTAACCACATGGAAACCTTCTTTTAACGCACGAGCATAAAGCCCTGCTACAGATTCGGCTGAAGTACAATCTACAAATACTGGATTCACCACATGATGTAATTTAATGAAAGAAAGCAATACATCAAAATCTGATGGCTGAGTCGCATTTTCTAAATCGTTTTTCCAATCCTCTAAATTTAATCCATTTTCATCAAGCAACATACGGTTGGAATTCGCAATAGCACAAACTCGAATTTCAACATTCTTCTTTGCTAGATACTCCTTTTGACGCTTTACCTGCTCAATTAATTCTCCGCCTACTCCACCAACGCCCACTAAAAACATATCCACGACTTTTTTATTATTGAAAAGCGCCTGATGGGTAGCCTTCACCGCTTCAATGGCTTTATTTTGCGGCACAACCGCAGAAATTGAACGTTCGCTAGATCCTTGTGCAATCGCCACAATGCTAATGTTTGCCTGCGCTAATGCCGAGAAGAAACGAGCAGCAATGCCTTTCGCTTGCTTCATTCCATCGCCCACAACAGAAATAATGGATAAATCTTTAATCACTTCAATTGATTCTAATTGATGTTCATTTAATTCATTAGCAAACTCCGTTTCTAGTACGGTTTTCGCTACTTCTGCAGATTTCACAGGCACACAGAAACTAATACTATATTCAGACGAAGACTGAGTAATTAAAATAACTGAAATGCCTGCGCCTGACATGGCTGAAAATACGCGAGATGCCATGCCTACCATACCTTGCATACCAGGGCCTGACACATTAAACATCGCCAAATTGTCTAAGTTAGTGATACCTTTAACTTGCAAACTTTCTGATTTCACATTGCCATCAATAATCGAACCTGGCGCAGAAGGATTTCCTGTATTTTTAATGACACAAGGAATATTTTGTGGCAACAATGGCCCAATCGTACGAGGATGAATCACTTTCGCACCGAAATAAGAAAGTTCCATCGCTTCACGATAAGAAAGCGTTGGTAATAAACGTGCATCAGGCACTAAACGCGGATCGCAAGTATAAACGCCGTCCACATCGGTCCAAATTTCGCATACACTTGCGCCTAAACAAGCCGCTAAACAGGCTGCAGAATAGTCTGAGCCATTACGACCGAGCAATACCAACTCGCCTTTTTCATTACCTGCAGTAAAACCTGCCATCAGCACCACTTTATCTTTTGCGATATTTGCTGCATCAACACGTTTTGTTGATTCTTCAATTTCAACAGAAGATTCAAGATAACCGCCTTTTGCCAATAATTGTTTGACAGGATCCACAATATGTACGCTATAGCCACGCGCTTCAAACCAAGCTTTCATCATTGCAATAGAAAGTTTTTCCCCACGGCAATCAATGGTCGCTTTAACTGCATCTTCTACTTTTCCCGCTTGACGAATTTCTTCTAATAATCCTTTGATTTGAGCAAATTCAGCATCAATAAGTGCTTTGGTACCATTTAAGTCGAATTGATTATTTTCCGTATGTAAGCCGTTGATGATGTTATAGAAAATTTCGATTGCTTCGTTGAAATGCGTATCGGTTGATTGATTTAATGCAGCTTTTTCAGAAAGGGCGACGAGATGGTTGGTTATTTTGGCTGGTGCTGATAAAACACCTGCAGCCTGCTCTTCTAAATGAGCTTGCTCGATCAATTTCGCCGCTTGGGAAAAACGTTCCGGATTTGCAAGCGAAGTGCCGCCAAATTTAAGTACGCGCATAATTGGTTCTCCTAGATATTGTGTTTTTAAATTTATAAAAAAACCCGCTATTCAGTTGAATCGCGGGTTTTCTGTATCCTGTTTTTTGCTGCACTAACCCGCACCATTAATCATAATAATGGTCATCATAATGGCGGTAATCGTGCTAATGATTACGGATAAAGTGCGGTTATTTTTCATTGTGTTTTATCTTGAAAAATGAATGCGTAAAGAAATACCGAAATTTCCCTAGCTTGTCAAACAGAAAGTGACAAATTTTTCAGAAATTTTCTTAGTCAATAAATTTCGTGTAAACTAACCGCACTTTTTTATAAAGGAAAACCTATGAATATCCAGCATAATCTCAACCTAATTCAGCAAAAAATTGAAACGGCTTGTAAAGAAGAAAATCGCAATCAAAATACCGTAAAATTACTTGCCGTATCTAAGACCAAACCTATTTCCGAGATTCTTTCGGCTTATCAAGCGGGACAAACGGCTTTTGGGGAAAATTACGTGCAAGAAGGTGTAGAAAAGATCCAATATTTTGAGTCTCAAAATATAAACCTTGAATGGCATTTTATCGGCCCATTACAATCGAATAAAACCCGTCTCGTTGCAGAACATTTTGATTGGATGCAAACGCTTGATCGAGCAAAAATTGCAGATCGTTTAAATGAACAACGACCGACCAACAAGGCTCCATTGAATGTATTAATTCAGATTAATATCAGCGATGAAGAAAGTAAATCAGGTATTCAACCTGAGGAAATTCTAACACTAGCAAAACACATCGAAAATTTACCGCACTTATGCCTACGTGGCTTAATGGCAATACCCGCACCAACCGACAATATCGCAGAACAAGAAGCCGTGTTCAGAAAAATGTCAGACCTATTTGAACAACTGAAACAAGCCTTACCCAATCAACAAATTGATACACTTTCTATGGGAATGACGGATGATATGCCGAGCGCAATAAAATGCGGTTCTACAATGGTACGCATTGGCACTGCGATTTTTGGTGCAAGAAATTATTCAACATCACAAAATAAATAATCATGGAATAAGGCTCGAATTTAAAACAAGCCTTATTTCTTAATGAAATTTAAATGCCAGTACTCTCGCCACATTTTGAGCGGTAGAAATTAAATTTTGTTCGCCTTGTTTGAGAATATCCGATAAATCGCCAAGTTGGTGAATAATAGGGAACACCGCATCAATACCGTGATCAAACACCACATCATAATCTTCACGCAAACACCCTGCGATGGCGATCACTGGCTTATTGAACTGTTTTGCCGTACGCGCCACACCAATTGGCGTTTTACCCATAATACTTTGTGCATCTATTCGCCCTTCACCCGTAATCACTACATCAGCATCTTTTACATAGTCAATTAAATGTAACCGGTCTAACACAATTTGTATGCCTGCTTTCAGTTGTACGCTTGGTAATAATAGCAAGCCACCACCCATACCACCAGCAGCACCTGCGCCAGCCTGATCACGAATTTGTTTACCGCAATCGCGTTCGGCAATTTCAGCAAAATGCGAAAGTGCAGCATCAAGTTGTTTCACCATTTCAGGCGTTGCGCCTTTTTGTGGTCCAAAAATGGCAGATGCACCACATTCACCACAGAGCGGATTATTCACATCGCACGCTACTTCAATGTGAACTTGTTGCAAACGTGGATCTAATTGTTGAACGTCAATCTTCACAATATTTGCTAGCCCTGCTCCACCAAAACCGATAGGCTTATCTTGCGAATCTAAACATTGCATCCCTAGTGCTTGCAACATTCCTACACCACCATCGTTGGTTGCGCTACCGCCAATGCCAAGAATGAAACTCTCTACGCCTAAATCTAATGCCAGTTTAATCAACTCCCCTGTGCCGTAACTGGTGGTAAGCAAGGGATTGCGTTTTTCAGGCGGAACAAGATGTAAACCAGAAGCTGCTGCCATTTCGATAATCGCGGTTTTTCCATCTCCCGATAAACCGAAGAAACTTTTCACTTTGTCACCCAAAGGTGCGGTGACTTCACATTCAATGAGCTTGCCTTGCGTGGCATCCACAAGGGATTGAACTGTACCTTCGCCCCCATCTGCCATTGGCAATTTTACATAGTCCGCATCGGGGAATACACGTTTGAAGCCTGTTTCAATGGCGGTAGCTACTTCAAGTGCGGTCAAACTTTCTTTAAAAGAATCAGGTGCAATCACAAATTTCATAACAACTCCTAGAATTTAAATACGCCAAAAATTAAGGTAGAAACGATGGTCATCATCAAACCGACCGCACTTTCATAAGGAATAAGTTTTAAACGTTCTTTGATATCCATATTCACACTACCGCCTGTAGCATGGAAGAAAGAACCATGTGGCATATGATCAAATACGGTCGCCCCTGCATGAATCATTGCTGCACCAGCAAGACTGCTAACTCCAAGTTCTAACAAGGTACTACTGAACACATTGGATGCCACCGCAGTACCTGCCGTGGTAGAAGCTGTCGCTAAAGACATCAACACCCCTGAAATTGGTGCAAGAATGAATGATGGCAAACCTGAATGTTCCAAACCTTGAATCAATACTTCTTTTAAACCAGAATTGGCAATGATGCCAGCAAGCGCGCCTGTACCAAGTAACATAATTGCCACGGGTGTCATTTTACTCAATCCATTGATAGCATAACTATTTATATTGCGAAGTTTGCCCATACAAAGCGCACCAATCAAACCACCTAACGGCAATGCAATTAATGGATCAACTTTAATATCAAACAATGGACGAAGTGCCAATAGCAAAATTGCCACTAAAGGTGCGACAAGAGCGGTCAGAAATGAAGGTAAATTTTGCGTTTCAAGCACGATTACCTCTTTGTCAGTCACTTTAGAACCTTTGTTGATTAAGCGTTTTGCTAAGAAGTAGGTGAGAATCAAACCAAATAGCGCGGGAATTATACCAGCCATCATCACGGAAGTGAGTGGCAAATGAAAAGTATCTGCTGCCGCAATGGCATTTGGGTTTGGCGACATAATATTACCAGCTTTACCACCGCCAATCATGGCGAGCAAAATTGCAGCTTTCGATAAATCGCTGCGACGCGATAACGCTAAAGCAATTGGTGAAACAGTAATCACTGCCACATCCACGAACACACCCACCGCAGTTAAAATCATCGTCGCTAGTGCCAAGGCGAGTAAAGCTCGAGTTTCACCCAATTTATTAGTAATGGTTTCCGCGATAGAATTTGCTGCACCCGATTCAATCAGCACGCCTGCCAACACACCAGCAGCTAAGATACGCATAACCGCAGTAGTAATACCCTGTGCGCCACCGATCATTAGGCTCACTGTTTGCGATAAATCCGCACCACCAATTAAGCCTCCAACCAAAGCTCCCACCAACATACCATAAGCTGGTGAGACTTTTTTCAAAATGAGGAAGATAGCAACGATTAACGCCACCAACGCACCTATTGCTGAGACTGTTGTCATTTTTTCTCTCCTATAAAAATTAAAACCAAGGAGATTATTTCTGTTTTATAGGGAAAATGCTTTATTAGAGCAAACAAAAAGTGCGGTTAAAAATCATCAAACTTTGTAAAGTTATACAACCTCAATGTTCTAACAACGTTCCGAGATAGAGCGTTAATTTATCATCTATCTTATTGAAAAATAAGCCAGTTATTTGCTCTATTTTGTTCAATCGATAACGCAAAGTATTCGGGTGAACAAATAATTTTTCCGCAGTGAGATAAAGATCACAATTTGATAAAAAATATTGTTGAAGGGTTTTATAAAGTATCGCATTTTCTTCTGAGAAAAGGGGAGAAAGGGGTTTTATCAATTCGTTCCCTTGCCAAGAATGGGATAATCCAGCAAGTAACACAGGCAATCGATGCTCATCAAACACATAAATACCTTTGCGTGGATGATGTTTTAATCCATAAGAAAGCGTGCTTTGCGCACTTTGAAAAGACAAGGGAAGCTGCTCAAAAAGCGGTAGATTTAGACAAGCGCCTACAGCAATTTTATAATCTTGTTTTGAATAATCTGCAGGTAAAAGCGTTTTCATTTGAGCAGAAAGTACGGTGGAGTTTTGCCAAGTCTTTAAGACTACAACCTGATCAAGGGACAAAATTGCCACATCCTGTGCAAATTCAGACTGTTCCAAATAATTGATCAAATGCTGTAAATTATCCAGGGCTGGATTAAGTAACTTAATCAATACAACCACACGAGATTTATTTAAATCAAAAGAAAAAAATTTCGCCTGCTGTTCCATCTCTTTCCAATTCAAATTGCAATGTAATAATTGTAAAATAAATTCTTCTTTGTAACGACGATGCCAGCTTTCTTGTTCGAGTAAAGCCTGTTGTTCCACAATAAGTTCTGCCGTCATTTTCACTAGTTCGGCATATTGTTTCACCTGAGTTGGCTCACCAGAAATCCCCACCACTCCAATATTTTTGCCTAAATAATGAATCGGTAAATTAATCCCTGGTTGCGCTTCAAAATTCCATTTTTGTGCCAACGCTTGATCAATCTCTACCACACGATTTTCCCGCAACGCCAACACCGCTCCTGTGTGCCGTTGATTCAAACGCGTTGAATTTCCCGACGCAATGATCACACCGTCGTGATCCATTACATTTACAGAGTGATGAATGATCTTCATTGCACGTTTAACAATTTTTTTGGCAGTGTATTTGTCAAGTTGCATATTTGTAATAAAGAAGATAAATGAAGATAAAATATTGAGAAAAAGAAAGTTAGTCAAATATTGTTTTATCTGCAAGAAAAGACGGGAGACTATTCTCCCGCACTGCGTTTTTATCGCTATAATGTTTTATTCTGAACTTGAACATATCCCATAATTAATGCCAAAATACCTAGTGGAAAAATGAGATCTATTACAGAACCATCATTTCCCCAAATCAAGAATAGCTTTGATGAAAATAAGTAAAATCGGTAAGACAATAGGAATACTCACGACATAGCCCGTAATGGCTAATGCCCATTCTTCCTTTTTCTTACCTAGAAATTTGATAAAGCTGAACGCCATTTTTTCAGCAACTGGGCAGATTGAAGTTTCACCATGTAAAGGTTCTCGAATAATGCTACTTACAAAGGAAGAAGTCGCTTTATTTGGTTTTCCTGGACGGATACAAATTGTGAGCAGGCGAAGACAGAGACCATCAACAAAACCTTTTCTTGTATAGTCATTAATAAGTAATTCACTCATTGCTTTTTGTGCACCATAAGTCGATTGTGGCGTTACAGCAGTAGAATCCTGAATAATTTCTGGTAAATCACCACCAAATACAGCAAGTGAACTAGAAAAATAAAACGAATTTTAGTATCAGATTCATCAAAATATGGGAAAGTGGCGACATTCCATATTTGTCCACTAACAAATTTTGATCACATAATTTGCGACAAAAATCTTGTTGAATCTGCACAGAATGGCATTAGAGAATTAAATATTAATTTAACTATCGTATAAATAAATTAATATAAATGATCTGCACCCCAAAACTAAACAAATAAGCTTACTCATTAAGGTGCAAATCAAAGTGCGGTTCATTTTTATATTATTTTTGGCTACATACAGCAATAAAATGTAATTTATGTTCAGGATCATTAAAGGTTTTGAACATTCTTTTAAATTGCTCACGATTTTCCGCTTTCATCGCATTACGGATGATTTTTAACGTACCGAAAATTCCTTCATCATAAATCATTCCTTTTGGGGAAAGTAATGTCATCTCACCAGAGAAAGTATCAACATTTCTAAAACCACTTTCTTGGAATATGCCTTTCCATCCATCTTTCGTTAATGGCGTGACAGTCACGTTAATCGCTTTGCGCATATTTTCTAGAATAGTTTGATGATCATTCCCCACCAGCATAACATCGTGAGTAAGCAATAAACCATTGGGTTTTAACACTCGAAAATATTCTGCAATGGCTTTTTTCTTCGCTTCCACGGGTAACATTGTGAGCATCGCTTCATTGATGACAATATCAAAACTTTCATCCTCGAAAGGCAACTTCATCGCATTCGCATGCTGTACATGAATTTTTTCTTGCAAGCCATTTGCTTCAATATTTGCTTGTGCTTTTGCTAACGCATTTTCATCTAAATCAACACCTTCAATATGACAACCAAATTGTTTCGCCAATCCAATTGCAGTCGTCCCCATATTACAGGCAACCTCTAACACTTTTTTATCTTGGCTAAAATCGCCATTGGCAATTAACCAATCTGTCGCTTTTTTACCGCCTGGACGCAAACGCGTTTTACCCAAACGTGCAAGAAAATTATGCCCTACTTCATCTTTTGCCATTTTTATCTCCTAGTAATTAACTTGGTTTTTATATTATAGATAAAAATGATAACTATTAAAATGATAGATTAAATAAATTAAGGCGGAATAATTGTTCCGCCTTTTCCTATTATTTCTTCAATGCTTTTTTCAATTCAATTTATTCCTTTGAAGATAACAAAACTTACATACCGAAACGCTTTACTCAATATGTAAAAACATTGGTAGAAGGTGCAAATCAGTATATTGTTGCTGGAAATATGTATAACGGCGACGTAGAAGATTTGAATAAACTGCATCTTTATATAATGTCTCAAATGGAAAAACCGGCAACTAAAGCTGAGTTGAAATCAGCATTACAAGGCTATTTAATTCAAAATGAATATCAAGATATGAATAACAATGATAAATTGATTGATGAAACTTATGATTGCACTGAGTTGTTTAATGCACTTTGTGATGCATTAACAAGATTAGGCTATATCCCGCCTGTAAACCTATAATCTATGTATGGTTCGTTTAATGTACCGTTTTGTTTTTCATCTAAATATCAATTTAAATTGAGAACTATTTGCATTTAAATAAAATTAGGCATAGAATAGCCACAATTCAGGCTTAACTGAATAATTTGCACTCAACATAAGGAGCTTTTCAATGCAATTTAAACATTTCAAACTTGCTACCCTTGCGGCAGCACTTGCTTTTTCTGCTAATAGTTTTGCTGATATTACCGTTTATAATGGTCAGCACAAAGAAGCAGCTACGGCTGTGGCAAAAGCCTTTGAACAGGAAACAGGCATTAAAGTTACGCTAAATAGCGGGAAAAGTGAGCAACTTGCAGGTCAATTAAAAGAAGAAGGCGATAAAACACCAGCCGATGTTTTCTATACTGAACAAACAGCGACTTTTGCCGATCTTTCTGAAGCAGGGCTTTTAGCACCAATTTCAGAACAAACCATTAAACAAACCGCACAAAAAGGCGTACCACTTGCACCGAAAAAAGACTGGATTGCATTAAGTGGCCGTTCTCGCGTAGTGGTTTACGATCACACTAAATTATCTGAAAAAGATATGGAAAAATCAGTGCTTGATTATGCAACACCAAAATGGAAAGGCAAAATCGGTTATGTATCAACTTCTGGCGCGTTCTTAGAGCAAGTTGTTGCGTTAAGCAAAATGAAAGGGGACAAAGTTGCGCTTAATTGGTTAAAAGGTTTAAAAGAGAACGGAAAACTTTACGCTAAAAATAGTGTGGCATTACAAGCGGTTGAAAATGGCGAAGTACCTGCTGCGTTAATCAATAACTATTATTGGTATAACCTAGCAAAAGAAAAAGGCGTGGAAAACCTAAAAAGCCGTCTTTATTTTGTTCGCCACCAAGATCCAGGTGCGTTAGTTAGCTATTCAGGTGCAGCAGTATTGAAAGCTTCTAAAAATCAAGCTGAAGCACAAAAATTTGTTGATTTCTTAGCGAGTAAAAAAGGTCAAGAGGCATTAGTGGCAGCGCGTGCAGAATATCCGTTACGTGCTGATGTGGTTTCGCCATTTAATCTTGAACCTTATGAAAAATTAGAAGCACCAGTGGTGTCCGCAACAACAGCTCAAGATAAAGAACATGCGATCAAATTAATTGAAGAAGCTGGATTGAAATAATCCAAATATTGCGTGCGTGTATTTGAAAAAATTCACGCACGCGTTTACAATTCTCTAACAAAATTAACCGCTTGCGTGCGTGAACTGAAAGGTTCACATTCCTAAAAGGATTTAACTTTGCCTCGCAGACCGCCATTCTGGCTCACTTTACTTATCATCTTAATCGGGCTTCCGTTATGTTTGCCGTTTCTGTATGTCATTTTGCGTGCGACAGAAGTGGGATTAACGCGAAGTGTTGAGCTATTGTTTCGCCCTCGAATGGCTGAATTATTAAGCAATACAATGCTTTTAATGGTTTGTGTAACTATCGGTGCTATTTCACTTGGCACGCTTTGTGCTTTTTTACTTGAACGTTATCGCTTTTTCGGTAAAGCTTTTTTTGAAGTGGCGATGACGTTACCCCTTTGTATTCCCGCCTTTGTAAGTTGTTTTACTTGGATCAGCCTCACATTCCGCGTTGAGGGTTTTTGGGGAACAATTGGTATTATGACATTAAGTTCATTTCCTTTGGCTTATTTACCCGTTTCCGCCATACTAAAAAGACTTGATCGTTCTCTTGAAGAAGTAAGCCTTTCGCTGGGTAAAAGCCCTGTGTATACCTTTTGGTATGTTATTTTCCCGCAACTTAAACCCGCCATTGGTAGTAGTATCTTACTGATTGCTTTACATATGTTGATCGAATTTGGTGCAGTGTCAATTTTAAATTATCAAACCTTTACCACTGCCATTTTCCAAGAATATGAAATGTCTTTTAACAACAGCACTGCTGCATTATTATCCGCCGTTTTAATGGCGATTTGTATACTTATTGTTTTTGGGGAAATTTTCTTTCGTGGAAAACAAACCCTTTACCACAGTGGAAAAGGTGTTACGCGTCCTTATCTCGTAAAAACACTTTCCTTTGGAAAACAATGTTTAACCTTCGGATTTTTCTCTAGCATATTCATTTTAAGCATTGGCGTGCCTGTGATTATGTTAATTTACTGGCTTATTGTGGGAACTTCACTCGAAAGTGCGGGTGATTTTTCAGAATTTTTATCGGCATTCAGCAATTCATTTATCATTTCAGGCTTAGGCGCATTGCTTACCGTAATGTGCGCCTTGCCATTAGTTTGGGCAGCTGTTCGTTACCGTAGTTATTTAACGATTTGGATCGACCGCTTGCCATATCTATTACACGCTGTGCCAGGCTTAGTCATTGCCTTATCATTAGTCTATTTTTCCATCCATTACGCTAACGACCTATATCAAACCTTTTTTGTGATTATCATTGCCTACTTTATGCTCTATTTGCCAATGGCACAAACTACATTAAGAGCGTCTTTAGAGCAACTTTCCGATCAAATTGAAAAAGTCGGACAAAGTCTTGGGCGAAACCCTTTCTATATTTTTCGCACCTTGACGCTACCAGCCATATTACCAGGTGTGGCAGCCGCATTTGCTTTGGTTTTTTTGAATTTAATGAAAGAGCTTACCGCGACGCTTTTGCTCACATCAAATGATATTAAAACCTTATCCATTGCTGTGTGGGAACATACCAGCGATGCGCAATATGCTGCCGCCACCCCTTATGCGTTAATGCTCGTTCTTTTTTCGGGTATTCCTGTATTCTTATTGAAAAAATATGCGTTTAAATAAAATGATAAATAATCCGTTATTAACCGTTAAAAATCTCAATAAATTTTTTAATGAACAACAAGTTCTGCACGATATTTCATTCAGCTTACAACGCGGAGAAATCCTCTTTTTACTTGGTGCTTCAGGCTGTGGCAAAACTACATTATTACGTGCCATTGCAGGATTTGAACACCCCAATACTGGCGAAATTTGGCTAAAAGAGCGGTTAATTTTTGGCGAGAATTTTAATCTTCCAACGCAACAACGTCATCTCGGTTATGTGGTGCAAGAGGGCGTACTTTTTCCTCACTTAAATGTCTATCGCAACATTGCTTACGGATTAGGCAACGGCAAAGGAAAAAATAGCGAAGAAAAAACGCGGATTGAACAAATAATGCAACTAACGGGTATTTTTGAACTGGCGGATCGCTTTCCACATCAACTTTCAGGCGGACAACAACAACGCGTAGCATTGGCGCGTGCTTTAGCCCCTAATCCAGAACTGATTTTATTAGACGAGCCTTTCAGTGCCTTAGACGAGCATCTTCGCCAACAAATTCGCCAAGAGATGCTCCAAGCACTTCGCCAAAGCGGTGCTTCCGCAATTTTCGTTACTCACGACCGTGATGAATCCTTACGCTACGCTGATAAAATCGCCATTATTCAGCAAGGTAAAATTTTACAAATCGATACGCCTCGCACCCTTTATTGGTCGCCTAATCATCTTGAAACAGCAAAATTTATGGGGGAAAGTATTGTTTTGCCTGCAAATCTACTCGATGAAAATACCGCTCAATGCCAATTAGGCAATATTCCTATAAAAAATAAATCAATCTCACAAAATCAAGGTAGGATTTTGCTTCGTCCAGAACAATTTAGCCTGTTTAAAACATCAGAAAATCCAACCGCACTTTTTAATGGACAAATAAAACAAATTGAATTTAAAGGAAAAATTACCTCCATTCAAATTGAAATTAATGGCTACGCAATATGGATTGAGAACGTTATTTCTCCCGATTTATCTATTGGCGATAATTTGCCTGTTTATTTACATAAAAAAGGGCTTTTTTACGCTTAACAATAAAGCCTTATCTTCACAATAAGGCTTATTTTTAAACAATATATTCGGAAAAAATTTGTTCAAGATGTGATATTAAACAGTCTGCCCCTAAAATATTTTCCCCTTTCCACGCCTGTTGCAAAATCTCTGGAGAAAATTGCTGGCTTGCTAATTCAGCTAACGGCAAATAACTGATATGCCAAGGCTCCCGCCCTATTTTTTTATTTGGCTGCATATTCATAAAAGGCAAAGCAAAATCAAAGTGCGGTAAATTTTCGGCAAGAAATTCACTCAATTCAAAGAAGTAGCCGCCTTTTTCATATTCCCAAGGCTCTAGTTGTAAAGATTGCCCTTGTGGCAAAAGATCAGGATCAAAAATATCCACTTCCGTTCCCCAATGATGACGGCTAGCCGCTGGTAATGCAGACCAACGTAAAATCGCCTGACATTTTTGCCAGTCATCTAATTGGCTTAAATCTAATGCCTTTCCTGCGTCATCATGGACTTTTCTCTCGCCCTTAAATTTACTGTTCCAAATAAGTTGTTGGCGTTCAAAATCACGAAAACTGCTCGCAGGCTGTAAATTAAAGCCATTTTTTGCCGCACTTTGTTGCAAAGCTTGAAATGCTTGCACAGCTTGCGTTTGCAAAAAATGATTTGATGAATGAATTGCGGGTAAATTGACTAAATGCTCACGGGACTTTCCTGTAAGCATTTCTGGGGTTAATTTCATTTTAGCTATCCAATAAATTCACTAACATTTTGTGGTAAATTTCACCGCACTTGCCAAGGTCTTCTACACTGACACATTCATTGACTTTATGAATGCTTGAATTTAACGGGCCAAATTCCACTACTTCTGCGCCCATCAATGCAATAAAACGACCGTCTGACGTGCCACCACCTGTTTCAGCCTTTGGCGTTATACCTGTGATTTCCTCAATAGCGGAGGTTATCGAATCTAATAATTTACCTGGTTTTGTTAAAAAGGGTTTGCCTGATAAATTCCATTCAATACGATATTTCAAATTGTGTTTTTCTAGCATTTCAGCCACTTTTTGCTTAATGATTTCATCCGTGACTTCTGTGCAATAACGCAAATTGAACTGAATATATAACTCAGCAGGAATTACATTATTACTTCCCGTACCCGCGTGAATGTTAGCAATTTGTAGGCTTGTTGGCGGGAAAAATCCATTACCTTCATCCCATTGGTAAGTCGTTAATTCTTGCAAAAACGGGGCGGCTTTATGGATTGGGTTTTCAGCTAAATGCGGATAGGCTACGTGTCCTTGAATACCTTGAATATAAAGATTTCCTGTAATTGAGCCGCGGCGACCATTTTTGACAACATCGCCTAAGTTTTTAGCACTCGATGGCTCGCCAACCATACAATAAGTAATTTTTTCATCACGCGCCATTAACGTCTCAACCATGCGTATAGTTCCATCTTTTGCGGCAGCCTCTTCATCAGAGGTAATCAATAATGCAATGGTGCCTTTATGGTTAGGATTTGCTTTTACGTATTCTTCTGCCGCCACAATCATTGCTGCAAGGGAGCCTTTCATATCCGCCGCACCACGCCCATAAAGCATGCCATCAATAATCTCCGCAGAAAACGGCGGAGACGACCACTGATTTCCATCGCCAGTAGGCACAACATCCGTATGTCCTGCAAACGCAATAACTGGCTCGCTCGTTCCGTGTTTTGCCCACAAATTCAACGTGTCATTAAAAGGCATCCATTCAATTTGAAAACCTAACTTTTCTAAACGTTCGGCAATAATTTGCTGACAGCCTTCGTCATTCGGGCTAATAGATGGGCGACGAATTAAATCTTGCGCCAACGAAATCACTTTTTCTCTCATAAAAACACCTAAGAAAATAACCGCACTTTAAGCAAAAACAGCCTGATATTCCTTTTCATTAAAACCAATTAATGCCTTTCCATCTTGTAAAATAATTGGGCGTTTAATTAAGGTTGGATTCTCAGCCAACACGGAAAGTGCGGTGGTTTTATCAAGGGAATTTTTAACTTGCTCATCCAAATTACGCCAAGTTGTACTGCGTTTATTCACCAACATATCCCAGCCAAATTGAGCTTCCGCTTGGGTTAAAAAATTCAAATCTAACCCATCAATACGGTAATCATGGAGTTTATGTTCAATATTGTGATCCACCAACCATTTCAACGCTTTCTTCACTGTATCGCAATTTTTAATACCGTAAACTGTAATCATATTTCACCTAAAAAAGAAAAATCCTCAATCTAATCAGATTGAGGATTTTAACCCTTATGCTACTTCATCTCAAATGAATTAACCTAACAACTTATTGATACGTTTAATAAACGCAGCTGGATTTTCCAAAGATCCGCGCTCTGCTAACATAGCTTGTTCAAGCAACAGTTCCAGCCAATCAGCAAATTCAGTTTCATCTGCAATATCAGACACTTTTTTCACTAAATGGTGTTCTGGATTCAGTTCAAATGTGTATTTTACTTCTGGTACAGATTGCCCTGCAGCGGCAAACAATTTCGCCATTTGGGTCGTCATTTGATCATTATCCGTAGAAACCACCGCTGGTGTATCCGTTAAATTGTGAGTTAAACGCACCGTTTTCACACGTTCGCCAAGCAAGTTTTTCACACGCTCAATAAAACTACCAAAGGCTTCATCTTGTTGTTTTTGTGTTTCAGATTCTTTATCGGCTAAATCGCCTAAATCCAAATCTGCTTTCGTGATACTTTGTAATTGTTTACCATCGAATTCAGTTAAATAGCTTAACATCCATTCATCAATGCGATCGGAAAGCAACAAAACCTCAATGCCTTTTTTATTGAATAATTCCAAGTGCGGGCTATTTTTCGCTGCAACATAACTATCCGCTGTAATGTAATAGATAGCTTTTTGCCCCTCTTTCATACGCAAGATGTAATCTTCTAAAGAGGCAGTTTGCTCGCAACCATCATTATGTGTCGAAGCAAAACGCAATAACTTCGCAACAGTTTCTTTGTTAGCAAAATCTTCTGCAGGGCCTTCTTTTAAGACTAAACCAAACTCTTTCCAGAATTGAAGATATTTTTCTGCATCATCTTTTGCTAATTTTTCTAGCATTTGTAATGAACGCTTAGTTAATGCTTTGCGTAGTGCAGCCGTAATTTTGTTATCCTGTAAAATTTCACGAGATACATTTAATGGCAAGTCATTACTATCGATTAAACCACGCATAAAACGTAGATAATTCGGCATAAATTGCTCAGCATCATCCATAATAAATACACGTTGAACATAAAGTTTTAAGCCGTGTTTATGTTCGCGATTAAATAAATCCCAAGGTGCTTTAGCTGGTACATAAAGCAAACTAGTATATGCTTGATTTCCTTCCACTTTGTTATGCGCCCAAGTCACAGGATCAACAAAATCATGGCTTAAGTGTTTGTAAAACGCTTTGTATTCCTCATCGGAAACATCATTTTTAGAACGCGTCCAAAGGGCATCAGATTTATTGATTTTTTCCCATTTTTCGCCGCACTCTTTGCCCTCATCATCGTATTCTTTCGTCAGCATTTCCACTGGCAAGCCAATATGGTCAGAATATTTACCAATAATTTCACGCAAACGCCATTCATTTAAAAATTCTTTTTCATCTTCACGTAAATGTAAAATCACATCTGTACCACGGGATTTTTTCTCAATATCCGCCACAGAATATTCGCCTTCACCCGCAGATTCCCAAAGTACGGCTTTATCCACCTCTTCACCAGCTGCTCTAGTTTTTACAGTCACTTTATCTGCCACAATAAAAGCTGAATAAAAACCCACGCCAAACTGCCCAATAAGCTGGCTATTTTTTGCTTGATCTTGACCAAGTGCGGTTAAAAATTCTTTTGTTCCTGATTTTGCAATCGTACCCAAATGATCGATGACTTGCTCACGGGTCATGCCAATGCCGTTATCGCTAATTGTGATAGTGCCTTTATCCGCATCAAAGCTAACGCGCACACGCAAGTCGCCATCACCTTCATATAAAGCAGGGTTGGAAAGTGCTTTAAAGCGTAATTTATCTGCTGCATCAGAGGCATTAGAAATTAATTCACGTAAGAAAATTTCTTTGTTGGAATACAAAGAATGAATCATTAATTGGAGAAGTTGTTTGACTTCAGATTGAAAGCCGCGAGTTTCTTGATTTTGTGACATAATTTTTTCCTTCATAAAGATAAAAATTGAATGTCACAGATATAAGAATAAAAAGAAAGATTTCAAGGGAAATTTAAGAGGAAAAGTGCGGTAAAAAAACACAAGGAATTTAAACCGCACTTTAAATAAAAAATTTCTTATTCCCCCTTGATCGCTATAAATTTATGTATATAATGAATTCTGTTTTAGATACGAGATAGTAATTTAATAGTAATGAAACTTGGCTAGTGCATTCCCCCACTCCTTTCGCACTAGCCATTTTTTTGGGAATTTTGTACCATATCCCAACTTTTTCCAATCAACGATCCATTATGAATAATCTTGAACTTGAACAACTCATTAATCAAAAACTTTCTTCTGATAAAATCAATGACTATGCGCCCAACGGCTTACAAGTCGAAGGTAAAACAGAAATCAAAAAAATCATTACTGGCGTAACGGCGAGTCAGGCTTTAATCAATTACGCAATCAGCCAAAATGCCGATGCTATTTTAGTTCATCATGGCTATTTTTGGAAAAGTGAAACCCCTTGTATCCGAGGAATGAAAGGCAAGCGAATTAAAGCCCTTTTAGTGAACGACATTAATTTATATGGCTATCATTTGCCATTAGATGTGCACCCAGAATTAGGTAACAATGCACAATTAGCCAAACTGCTCGATATTGAAAATTTACAACCATTAGAAAAAGGCTCTGTGAGTATTCCTGTTTGGGGCGAATTAAAAGAACCGATGACAGGTAAAGACTTTGCAGAAAAAATAGAAAAAGTGTTAAATCGAAAACCGTTAATTTGCATTGAAAACGGACCGCACTTAATCCGAAAAATTGGCATCTGTACCGGTGGCGGACAAGGTTATATTGATCTTGCTGCAGAACAAGGCTGCGACGCATTTATTACAGGGGAAGTGTCAGAACAAACGATTCATTCTGCCCGTGAGCAAGGATTGTATTTCTTCTCTGCAGGTCATCACGCAACAGAACGCTATGGCATCAAGGCATTAGGCGAATGGTTGGCGAAAGAATATGGCTTTGACGTAGAATTTAAAGATATAGATAATCCAGCATAAAACACAAAAGTGCGGTAAAAATATTTCTTTTTTACCGCACGCTTTCTTCTCTATAAGATCCTACAATCATAACTAATAACAATTAGCTTCCTTTACCTTTAATAAAAGAAAAAATTGAATGCCCATTAAAAATAAGCAACAATACCCAAAAAATTTCATAATATTAAGTGGGAACAAATATGGAGCATTCTGTTCATAACAAACTGGTTTCTTTTATTTGGAGTATTGCAGACGATTGTTTGCGCGATGTGTATGTGCGCGGTAAATATCGTGATGTGATTTTACCGATGTTTGTGCTTCGTCGTTTGGATACTTTACTTGAGCCAAGCAAAGATGCCGTATTGGAAGAAATGCGTTTTCAAAAAGAAGCATTGGCATTCACCGAATTGGATGACCTTCCCCTTAAAAAAATTACCGGTCATGTTTTTTATAACACCTCAAAATGGACATTAAAATCCCTCTATCAAACCGCCAGCAATACGCCGCAGTATATGCTGGCCAATTTTGAAGAATATCTTGATGGTTTCAGCACCAACGTTCATGAAATCATCAACTGCTTCAAGCTGCGTGAACAAATCCGCCACATGTCCCATAAAAATGTTTTGCTGAGTGTGTTGGAAAAATTTGTATCGCCCTATATCAATCTTACCCCTAAAGAACAACAAGACCCTGAGGGCAACAAATTACCAGCGCTGACCAATCTGGGCATGGGCTATGTATTTGAAGAACTGATTCGTAAATTTAACGAAGAAAATAACGAAGAAGCTGGCGAACACTTTACCCCACGCGAAGTGATCGAGCTGATGACGCATTTAGTCTTTGATCCGCTCAAAGACCAAATTCCGGCCATTATTACGATTTACGACCCAGCTTGCGGCAGCGGTGGCATGCTGACCGAGTCGCAAAACTTTATTGAGCAAAAATATCCGCTATCTGAATCACAAGGCGAGCGTTCCATCTTTTTGTTTGGTAAAGAAACCAATGATGAAACCTATGCCATTTGTAAATCTGACATGATGATTAAAGGCGACAACCCTGAAAACATCAAAGTCGGCTCAACCCTTGCTACAGATAGCTTCCAAGGTAATCACTTTGACTTTATGCTTTCCAACCCGCCATATGGCAAAAGCTGGAGCAAAGATCAAGCCTATATCAAAGACGGCAATGAGGTTATCGACAGTCGCTTTAAAGTTACCTTACCAGATTACTGGGGCAATGTAGAAACCCTTGATGCCACCCCGCGCTCCAGCGATGGTCAGCTGCTTTTCCTGATGGAAATGGTCAACAAAATGAAATCGCCGAAAAACAACAAAATCGGCAGCCGTGTTGCCTCTGTGCATAACGGCTCAAGCCTGTTTACCGGCGATGCAGGTTCAGGAGAAAGCAACATCCGTCGCCATATCATTGAGAATGATTTGCTGGAAGCCATCGTAAAGCTACCTAACAACCTGTTCTACAACACAGGCATTACCACCTATATTTGGTTGCTGTCCAACAATAAATCCGAAGCACGCAAAGGCAAAGTACAGCTGATTGATGCCAGCCTCTTATTCCGCAAATTGCGTAAAAACCTTGGCGATAAAAACTGCGAATTTGCACCTGAACATATCGCCGAAATTACCCAAAACTATCTTGATTTCACCGCCAAAGCACGGGAAATCGACAGTCAAAATGAAGCGGTCGGTTTGGCTTCGCAGATGTTTGACAATCAAGATTTCGGCTATTACAAAGTCACCATCGAACGCCCGGATCGCCGTTCTGCCCAATTTACCGCAGAAAATATCGAGCCTTTACGGTTTGACAAAGCCTTGTTTGAGCCCATGCAATATCTTTATCGGCAATATGGCGGACAAGTTTACAACGCCGGATTTTTAGCCCAAACCGAGCAAGAAATTACCGCTTGGTGCGAAGCGCAGGGCATAGCCTTAAACAACAAAAACAAGGCAAAGCTGCTGGATGTCAAAACCTGGGAAAAAGCCGCCGCACTTTTTCAGACGGCATCAAAACTGCTCAAACATTTCGGCGAACAACAATTTCACGATTTCAACCAATTCAAACAAGCCGTGGAATGCCGTCTGAAAGCCGAAAAAATCCCCCTTTCTGCCACAGAGAAAAAGGCCGTTTTCAATGCCGTAAGCTGGTACAACGAAAATGCCGCCAAAGTGATTGCCAAAACGCTCAAGCTCAAACCAAACGAATTGGATGCTCTTTGCCAACGCTACCAATGCCAAGCCGACGAGCTGGCAGACTTTGGCTATTACGCCACCGGCAAAGCAGGCGAATATATCCTATATGAAACGAGCAGCGACTTGCGCGACAGCGAATCCATACCGCTCAAACAAAATATCCACGACTATTTCAAAGCCGAAGTGCAAGCGCACATCAGCGAAGCATGGCTGAATATGGAAAGCGTAAAAATCGGCTATGAAATCAGCTTCAACAAATACTTCTACCGCCACAAACCATTACGCAGCCTTGCAGAAGTTGCCCAAGATATTTTGGCGTTAGAAAAACAGGCTGACGGCTTGATTAGTGAAATTCTAGAGGCTTAATAAAAAACAAACTATTAAGCAAGTTTTAATAGGTCTTAAGTAAGGAAATTCAAAATATATAACACATTGAAAAATAATGAATTTTACCTTTTAAGCAAGATTTGGCATGAAATAAGCAAGGAATAATAATGACAGAACCGCTTTCTAAAATTAACGGCATTATCACAAAAAATTATTTAGAGATGCAGCCGGAAAACCAATATTTTGAGCGCAAAGGACTAGGAGAAAAAGACATCAAGCCAACTAAAATAGCTGAAGAATTAGTTGGAATGCTCAATGCTGATGGTGGCGTTTTAGCTTTTGGTGTGGCAGATAATGGCGAAATCCAAGACTTGAATAGCCTTGGCGATAAATTAGATGATTATCGGAAATTGGTTTTCGATTTTATTGCCCCGCCTTGTCGGATTGAACTGGAAGAAATTCTGGTTGATGGAAAATTAGTTTTCTTATTCCACGTAGAGCAAGATTTAGAGCGTATTTATTGTCGCAAAGACAATGAAAATGTGTTCTTACGTGTAGCAGATAGTAATCGAGGCCCTCTCACCAGAGAACAAATCAAAAATCTTGAATATGATAAAAATATCCGTCTATTTGAAGATGAAATAGTTCCTGATTTTAACGAAGAAGATTTAGATCAAGCGTTATTAGAGCTATATAAAACGAAAGTTAATTTTACCTCTGGTGATATTTTAGATTTGTTATACAAGCGAAATTTATTAACCAAAAAGGAAGGTTGTTATCAGTTTAAAAAATCAGCCATTTTACTCTTTTCTACCATGCCGGAACGTTACATTCCTTCAGCATCAGTCCGCTATGTTCGTTATGAAGGTACAGTAGCGAAAGTCGGTACTGAGCATAATGTGATAAAAGACCAACGTTTTGAAAATAATATTCCAAAGCTAATTAAGGAGCTGACCTATTTTTTAAGAGCCTCTTTAAGGGATTATTACTTTCTTGATATCAATCAGGGAAAATTTATCAAAGTACCGGAATATCCTGAAGAAGCTTGGTTAGAAGGTGTTGTAAATGCGCTTTGTCATCGTTCTTACAATGTTCAAGGTAATGTAATTTATATTAAACATTTCGACGATCGTCTTGAAATTAGTAATAGTGGCCCTCTTCCTGCTCAAGTCACCATTGAAAATATTAAAACAGAACGATTTGCTCGGAATCCACGTATAGCACGAGTTTTAGAGGATCTTGGGTATGTCCGTCAGCTTAATGAAGGCGTTTCCCGTATTTATGAGTCAATGGAAAAATCATTATTGGCAAAGCCTGAATATAGAGAACAACACAACAATGTTTATCTAACATTGCGCAACCGTGTTACCGCACATGAAAAAACGGTATCTACAGCCACTATGCTGCAGATTGAAAAAGAATGGACAAACTACAACGACACCCAAAAAGCCATTTTGCTTTATCTATTTACAAATGGTACGGCGATATTGTCAGAATTAGTTGACTATACAAAAATCAATCAGAATTCGATCCGAGCGTATTTAAATGCCTTTATTCAGCAAGGTATTATTGAAAGACAAAGTGTAAAACAGCGTGACCCCAATGCCAAATATGCTTTTAGAAAAGATTAAGCAAGGTTTATCGCTTGCTAAGCAAGGAAATTGACAATGCTTAACTTGCTGAAAAATAATGATTTTTATCTTTTAAGCAAGATTTGGCATGAAATAAGCAAGTTTTTTTATAGTTAAACGGACAACAAATTGCATCAATAAGAGCGGTCAGATTTTAAGGATTTTTTGCAAATGAGACGATACGAGCGTTACAAAGATTCAGGCGTGGAATGGCTGGGGGAGATTCCAACACATTGGGAATGTGTGCCACTTAGATCTATTTTTAAATTTAGAAATGAAAAAAATAATCCAATTAAAACGGATAACATATTATCTTTATCCATTGCAAATGGAGTCACTGAATATTCAGATGAAAATAGAGGAGGAAATAAAAGAAAAGATGACTTATCTTCCTATAAATTAGCATATCCAAATGATATTGTTCTTAATAGTATGAATGTTATCGTTGGTGCTGTTGGGGTATCAAAATATTTTGGTGCTATTAGCCCTGTGTATTATGCTTTATCTTTACATAATCAAAGAGCAAATTTATCTTATTATGAAAGTATTTTTAAAAATGAAAATTTTCAAAGAGGATTATTGCGATTTGGTAAAGGAATTCTTATAAAATTCGGTGAAAATGGAAAAATGAATACAATAAGAATGAAAATATCACAAGATGATTTAAAAAAATTGTATTTTCCAATTTCTCCTCTTGACGAACAACAAAAAATTGCACAATTCCTAGACGATAAAACCGCCAAAATCGATCGGGCGGTGGAGTTGGCGGAAAAGCAGATTGCCCTGTTGAAAGAGCATAAGCAGATTCTGATTCAAAATGCCGTAACCCGTGGCTTAAACCCTGATGTGCCTTTAAAAGATTCCGGTGTGGAATGGATAGGGCAAGTGCCGGAGCATTGGGAATTGACTATCGGAATGAATGTATTTAGGGAAAATAAACGTGATAATAAAGGAATGAAAGAAAACACAGTGCTTTCATTGAGTTATGGGAAAATAATCATAAAACCAGAAGAAAAATTGTTTGGTCTAGTTCCCGAATCGTTTGAAACCTATCAGATTGTAGAACCAAACGATATTATTATTCGTTGTACTGATTTGCAAAATGACCAAACTAGTTTAAGAACTGGATTAGCACAAGATAAAGGAATTATTACCAGCGCTTATCTAAATTTAAAAGTTATAAATAATTATTCTGCTAAGTTTTTGCATTATTATCTTCATGCTTTAGACATTACCAAAGTGCTTTATAAATTTGGCTCTGGACTAAGACAAAATTTGAGTTTTTTAGATTTTAAACGCTTGCCAATTATTGACATTTCGTTGGCTGAACAACAACAAATTGCCGACTACCTAGATAAACAAACCTCTAAAATTGATCAAGCAATCGCATTAAAAACAGCCCATATTGAAAAGCTGAAAGAGTATAAAAGCGTGTTGATTAACGATGTGGTGACCGGCAAGGTGCGGGTATAGGGTGTGAAAAGTGCGGTCAAAAATCCGATGGATTTTGAATATTGGCAGCGCAACTTGGGCGTAATGAATAAATTTTAAAAAATTCGCAAAAGGGTGAAAAATGGTTTCAGGAACTAAGGAAAAAGATTTGGAAATTGCCATCGAAAAAGCCTTAACTGGCACTTGGCGTGAAAACATGGAAAATAATCTGGGCGAGCCTAAGGCTGAATACCTGCCGCGCCATCATGGTTTTGAGCTGGCATTTTCACAGGATTTTGATGCGCTGTTTGCTATTGACACGCGCCTGTTTTGGCAATTCCTGCAAACCAGCCAAAAGGCAGAACTTGCCCGTTTTCAACAGCTAAACCCAAACGACTGGCAACGTAAAATTCTAGAGCGGTTAAACCGCCAAATAAAGAAAAACAGCGTACTACATTTGCTCAAAAAAGGCGTGGATATTGATAGCGCTCATTTTGATTTGCTCTACCCCGTTCCGCTTGCCAGCAGCGGCGAAAAGATCAAACAGCGTTTTGAGCAAAATCTGTTTAGCTGTATGCGCCAAGTGCCTTATTCTGCCTCAAGCAATGAAACGGTGGATATGGTGCTGTTTGTCAATGGCTTGCCAATCATTACCCTTGAGCTGAAAAACCATTGGACAGGTCAGACGGCCATTGATGCCCAAAAACAATACCGCAACCGAGATTTAAGCCAAACACTGTTTCACTTCGGGCGTTGTTTGGCGTATTTTGCCTTAGATACGGAAGAAGCTTATATGACCACCAAATTGGCGGGGCCTGCTACGTTTTTCTTGCCGTTTAACTTGGGCAACAACTGCGGTAAGGGCAATCCGCCCAATCCAAATGGGCACCGCACAGCATATTTATGGCAAGAGGTGTTCGGCAAAGCCAGCCTTGCCAACATTATTCAGCATTTTATGCGTTTAGACGGTTCAACCAAAGATCCGCTGGAGAAACGCTCGCTCTTTTTCCCACGCTATCATCAATTAGAGGTGGTACGCCGTTTGATTGCTGATGTCAGTGAACAAGGCGTGGGCAAACGCTATTTGATTCAACACTCTGCCGGCTCGGGCAAATCTAATTCTATTACTTGGCTGGCGTATCAGTTGATTGAGGCTTATCCGTGCAATGAAAAGGCGGCAAACGGCAGGGAGGCAGACCGCCCGATTTTTGATTCGGTGATTGTCGTTACCGACCGCCGTTTGCTTGATAAACAGTTGCGTGACAACATTAAAGATTTTTCTGAAGTCAAAAATATTGTTGCGCCGGCGTTGAGTTCGGCAGAATTGCGCCAATCGCTTGAGCAGGGCAAAAAAATCATTATTACCACGATTCAAAAATTCCCGTTTATTGTCGATGGCATTGCTGATTTAGGCGACAAACAATTTGCGGTGATTATTGACGAGGCACACAGCTCGCAATCCGGTTCGGCACACGACAATATGAACCGAGCCATCGGTAAAACGGAAGACCTTGATGCCGAAGATGTGCAAGATTTGATTTTACAAGCCATGCAATCCCGCAAAATGCGCGGTAATGCGTCGTATTTTGCTTTTACCGCCACCCCTAAAAACAGCACTTTGGAAAAATTCGGCGAGAAACAGGCGGATGGTAAATTTAAGCCGTTCCACCTTTATTCTATGAAGCAGGCGATTGAAGAAGGCTTTATTTTGGATGTGATTGCAAATTACACCACTTATAAAAGTTTTTATGAGATCACTAAATCGATTGAAGATAATCCGGAGTTTGATAGTAAAAAGGCACAAAGCCGTCTGAAAGCTTATGTAGAGCGTTCGCAACAAACGATTGATACCAAGGCGGAAATTATGCTGGATCATTTTATCCGGCAAATCTTTAACCGTAAAAAACTCAAAGGCAAAGCCAAGGGAATGGTGGTAACGCAAAATATTGAAACCGCCATCCGCTATTTTCAGGCGTTAAAACGCTTGCTGGCCGGACGGGGCAATCCGTTTAAAATTGCGATTGCGTTTTCAGGCAGTAAAGTGGTTGATGGCGTTGAATACACCGAAGCGGAAATGAACGGCTTTGCAGAAAGCGAAACCAAAGAGTATTTCGATCAAGATGAATATCGTTTGCTGGTGGTCGCCAATAAATATCTGACCGGTTTCGATCAGCCGAAATTGTGTGCCATGTATGTGGATAAGAAACTCTCCGGGGTACTTTGCGTGCAGGCTTTATCTCGTTTGAATCGCAGTGCGAATAAGTTGGGTAAACGCACGGAAGATTTGTTTGTATTGGACTTTTTTAACAGTGTTGAAGATATTCAGCAGGCATTTGAGCCGTTTTATACTTCTACTTCGTTGTCGCAGGCAACCGATGTCAATGTCTTGCATGATTTGAAAGACCGGTTGGATGAAACCGGCGTGTACGAACAAGCGGAGGTCGACGATTTTACCGAAGGCTATTTTGCCAATAAAGACGCACAGCAATTAAGCAGTATGATTGATGTGGCTGTCCGACGTTTTGATGATGAATTGGATTTGGATCGAAATGAAAAAGTTGATTTTAAAATCAAGGCAAAACAGTTTTTAAAAATCTACGGGCAAATGGCCTCCATCATCAATTTTGAAAATATCGCTTGGGAGAAACTCTATTGGTTCCTCAAATTCTTAGTACCGAAATTAAAAGTACAAGACCCGATGGATGAATTTGATGAAATTTTAGATGCTGTGGATTTAAGCTCTTACGGCTTGGCGCGTACCAAACTGAATTACAGCATTAAATTAGATGATGAAGAAACAGGGCTTGACCCGCAAAACCCCAATCCGCGCGGTACGCATGGCGAAGATAAAGAAAAAGATCCGATTGATGAAATTATTCGTGTATTTAACGAAAGATGGTTTCAAGGCTGGAGCGCAACGCCGGATGAGCAACGGGTAAAATTTATCAATATTACCGAGCGCATCCGTAGCCATAAAGACTTTGAGCAAAAATATCAAAATAACCCGGATATTCATACCCGTGAATTGGCTTTCCAAGCCATTTTGCGCGATGTGATGAGCGAACGCCATCGGGATGAATTGGAACTATACAAACTTTTTGCCAAAGATGCCGCATTTAGAACCGCTTGGACGCAAAGTTTGCAACGGGCCTTGGCTGGATAGAAAAGATTGCCTGAAAAATTAACGTTCGGCTCTCCTTTTCTATCTAAATTAATATCATCGTAAACATTAATTAATTTTTTCACATACTTAAAAGAGAAAATTAAATATAGTTTCCATAACAGCAACGTCGTTAATTAGAATAATTTATAAATTAGCTATAATTCATAAAACACAAAAGTGCGGTAAAAATATTTCTTTTTTAACCGCACTTTTATCTTCTGAAATTATCGTTTAAACATTCCGCCTAAACCGCCAAGACCGCCTAAGCCTCCGCCCATTAAGCCTTGCATTCCACGCATCATTTTAGCCATGCCACCTTTACGCATTTTCTTCATCATACGTTGCATTTCATCGAATTGTTTAAGTAATTTATTGACATCTTGCACTTGAGTGCCAGAACCTAATGCAATACGACGACGGCGAGATCCTTTGATAATATCTGGGTTTGCACGTTCTTTTAGGGTCATGGAGTTAATGATCGCTTCCATTTTGACAAACATTTTGTCATCTACTTGATTTTTAACGTGCTCAGGCAAATTTTTTGCACCCGGTAATTTCTCAAGCATAGACATCATGCCGCCCATTTTTTTCATTTCGATCAGCTGTTCGCGGAAATCATCTAAAGTAAAATCATCGCCTTTCTTGAATTTTTGCGCCATTTTTTCCGCTTTTTCACGATCAACAGAACGTTCAAGATCTTCGATAAGGGAAAGCACATCGCCCATGCCCAAAATACGGGAAGCGACACGATCAGGATGGAATGGCTCAAGCGCCTCTGTTTTCTCGCCCACACCCAAGAATTTGATTGGTTTACCTGTGATTTGACGAATCGATAACGCCGCACCACCGCGCGCATCACCGTCCACTTTCGTCAAAATAACCCCTGTAAGAGGCAATGCTTCATTAAAGGCTTTTGCTGTATTTGCCGCATCTTGACCAGTCATCGCATCAACAGTGAAAAGAGTTTCGATTGGATTTAATGCAGCATGGACTTGCTTGATTTCGTCCATCATTTCTGTATCAACGTGTAGGCGACCTGCCGTATCCACAATCAACACATCGTAGAATTTCAGTTTTGCATCAGCAAGCGCCGATTTAGCAATATCAACGGGGTTTTGTTTAACATCCGATGGAAAAAAATCCACGCCAACGGATTGAGCCAAGGTTTCAAGTTGCTTAATCGCAGCAGGGCGATATACGTCAGCAGACACCACTAACACTTTCTTTTTATGGCGTTCACGCAAGAATTTTGCCAATTTACCCACACTGGTGGTTTTACCCGCCCCTTGTAAACCCGCCATTAAGATAACTGCTGGTGGTTGGGTTGCGAGATTTAAACTCTCATTCGCTTCGCCCATGGCTTTTTCAAGCTCACGCTGAACGATTTTTAAGAATTCTTGCCCTGGCGTTAAACTTTTATTGACTTCTTCCCCAAGCGCGCTTTCTTTTACTTTTGCGATAAATTCACGCACCACAGGCAAGGCAACATCGGCTTCAAGTAATGCCATACGCACTTCGCGTAAGGTTTCTTTAATATTATCTTCCGTTAAACGGCCTTTTCCTGTGATATTACGTAAGGTTTTGGAAAGGCGATCCGATAAATTCTCAAACATGGCTAACAATCCTGTTTTTCTTAAAAAATTGTGCTGATTATACCGAAATTTAGGCGTTTTTCATCATTTCAAATGAAAATGACTTTTTGAGTAGGCGATTTCATAAAGAAAGTATAGGACATAAGGAAAAAGAATGATTATTTAGCCAATTTCAGGTATTATTCTGCCCACTCTTGGCTATTTGAGCAGCTATTTGATTTAGCAAAATCAAATAACAGGTAAAAAGTGCGGTGAAAAATGACCGCACTTTTTGTTGATTAACGAACAAAAGGATTTTCCCTTGGATAGCATTCCCCTTAGTACTTTATTTATTATTCTTATTATCTGTTTAGTGTTATCAGCCTATTTTTCTGGTTCTGAAACTGGATTACTCTCCCTCAATAAATATCGTCTTCGTTTTCTATCTGAACAAGGCAATAAAGGCGCGAAAAAAGCGGAAAAACTGCTAGAAAAGCCAGATACCTTGTTAAGTTTTATTCTTATTTTTAATAACCTTGTGAATATCAGCGCATCTGCAATTGCAACAGTAATTGGTATGCGTTTATATGGCGATGCCGGCGTGGCGATTGCAACGGGTTTGCTCACTTTCGTAATGCTCGTATTTTCTGAAATATTCCCCAAAACTGTGGCTGCAATGCACGCAGAAAAAGTGAGTTTTTTTTCAAGTCATATTTTAACTTCATTGCTTAAAATCTTTTATCCGCTCGTTTGGTTAATGAATATTTTTACTAAATCCTTGATGCAAATAGTAGGGTTAAAACTTGATATGCAAAAACAAGTAATTAGTAGTGAAGAACTGCGTAGTATTGTATCAGAAGCGGGCGAAGCAACACCAAATGAACAACATCCACAAATGTTGCTGTCTATTTTGGATATGGAAACCGTCACCGTTGATGACATTATGGTTCCCCGCAACGAAATCGGCGGTATAAATATTGATGATGATTGGCGAGCTATTATGCGCCAGCTCAATCACGCCGCACACAATCGTGTTGTACTTTATAAAAGTAGCCTTGATGAACAAGTACTTGGCATTTTGCGCGTGCGTGAAGCATTCCGCTTGCTCCTTGAAAAAAATGAATTTACCAAAGAAACCTTAATTCGTGCCGCTGATGAAGTGTATTTCATTCCTGAAAGCACGCCATTAAAAACGCAACTTGCAAATTTCCGTACAAATAAAGAGCGCATTGGCTTAGTTGTAGATGAATACGGCGATATTAAAGGGCTTGTGACGTTGGAGGATATTTTGGAGGAAATCGTTGGGGATTTTACCACTTCCACCGCCCCAAGTATTGACAAAGAAGTAATTCAACAGTCTGATGGTTCAATGATTATCGATGGCTCCGCTAATCTACGCGATCTCAACAAAATGTTTAACTGGGAATTAGATACAGAAGATGCTCGTACTTTTAATGGTTTAATCTTAGAACACTTAGAGGAAATACCCGATGAAGGCACTATTTGCGAAATTGATGGTTTGCTAATCACTATTCTTGAAGTGGGCGATAATATGATAAAACAGGCGAAAGTCGTCAAACTTTAATCATAAAAAACTCCGCCAAATTGAACCGCACTTTTGACTTGGATCATAAGTGCGGTTCTTTTTTTGCGCATTTTTTAGAAAAGATTTTTATAATTCTTTCTAGGTATGTTTTGATAGAGAACAAAGATATGGAACACGAATATCAACGGGCGGTGACTCGCGTGTGCGTACAAACGGCACTGCTCTTGTTACAACATGGGGCAGAAAGTACCGTGGTGGTACAAATGGCACAGCGTTTAGGCGTAGCACTTGGCGTAGAAAGCGTAGAATGTGCACTTACGGCAAATGCAGTTGTGCTGACGACCTTATCAGATAATCATTGCATTACTACCGCACGAAAAAATACAGATAAAGGCATTAATATGCAAATGGTTACTGATGTTCAACGCATTGTGATTGCCGTTGAGCATCATTTGTATGAGTTAGAGATCGCACAAAGAAAACTGGATCAATTAAAACCGCTTAAATATAACCGATGGTTAGTGGTATTCATGATAGGCTTATCTTGTGCAGCATTCGCCCATTTATCTGGTGGCGATTGGATAATTTGCGGCATTACCTTTGTGGCAGCCGCCATTGCCATGTTTGTGCGACAAGAATTTTCTAAACGGCACTATAATCCTCTTATCGTCTTTTCCATCACCTCTTTCGTCGCCTCTCTGATTTCTGGCGTGAGCTTAAAATATAACTTAGGTAACGATCCTCAAATTGCCTTAGCATCTAGTGTGTTATTACTTGTGCCAGGGTTTCCGCTGATTAATTCTTTGGCGGATATATTAAAAGGTTATGTGAATATGGGATTAGGCCGTTGGACGATTGCAACTATTCTCACTTTTGGTGCATGTCTTGGTATTGTATTCGCTTTAAGCCTATTACATATTACAACTTGGGGGCATTAAAATGTTATTAGACATCACAATATTTATCTTGAAATTACTCGATGATATGTTATTTTCCGCAATTCCAGCTGTGGGCTTTGCTTTAGTATTTAATGTGCCGCCCAAAGCCTTAAAGTATTGTGCAATTTTAGCCGCACTTGGGCATATGACACGCACATTATTACTGCATATTAATATGCCTATTGTATTTGCGACATTCTTTGCCACTTGCGTGATTGGATTTTTGGGCGTGCATCTTTCCCATCGTTATTTAGCCCATCCCAAAGCCTTCACCGTTGCCGCAATTATCCCCATGATTCCCGGTGTTCATGCTTATAAAGCAATGATTTCAATGGTACAAATTCATCATTTTGGCTTTTCTGATGCTTTATTTGAACAAATGATTAGCTCCTTTATTAATACCAGTTTTATCCTAGGCGCAATAGTATTTGGATTAGCTTTACCAGGCTTATTGTTTTATCGACAAAAACCTGTGGTGTAACACTAAAAACAGTGCAACAAAAAAGCCGACATTTGTCGGCTTTCTACTATTCTTGTGATTTTTTCTTGAGGTATTCATAAAGCTCATCTTTAATCCGTAATTTTTCTTTTTTCAAATAAAGATTTCCATTTTGTAATCAATTCATTATTTAATGTTTGGCGCACTTGATTATTCACATAACGAATGTATTCCACAAAAGTTGATCCACTTCTTCACGATCAAAAGAGGATAGAATTAATTGATTAAGATTATTTTCTTGAGAAAACTTAAAATGTGAGGCAATTTGCTGAACAGTTTCATTTTCAACTTTAGCTCTCGCTTTCACAAAATCAGATTGATTTAAAAAAGCCATTAATTGAGCGGATGAAGTAAGAATTTTTGTAAATTCATGATACGCAGAATCTGTCGCCTTACGCTCAATTTTTACCATATCAACGGCATCAGCATCACCACTAACTAAATGGGGCGTGGATTCTAATACAAAGTGCGGTCAATTTTTCTTTATTTTTATCCGCTGGCTTTTAAACTGGTTTATTTAAAGAAAGCACGCTAGAATAAGGTTATTTTCATTTCAACGAAAAAAGTAAGGAAATTCTATGATCGATCCAAATTTGCTCCGTAATAATTTATCCGAAGTCGCAGAAAAATTAAAAGTAAAACGCAACTTTATTCTTGATACGGAAAAACTCACTGCGTTAGAAGATCAGCGCAAAAACTTACAAATCACTACCGAAAACTTACAAGCGGAACGTAATGCTCGTTCCAAAGCAATAGGTGCTGCGAAAGCACGTGGTGAAGATATCGAACCGTTATTGGCTGAAGTGGATAATATGGGCAACCAATTGACTGAAGCAAAAGCACAATTAGATGCGGTACTTGCGGAAATCAATCAAATTACATTAAGTATTCCAAATCTACCTGCAGACGAAGTGCCATTAGGCAAAGATGACACCGAAAATAAAGAAATCTTACGTTGGGGCACACCACGTACATTTGATTTTGAAGTAAAAGATCATGTGGCTTTAGGCGAAGATGCCAATGGCTTAGATTTTGCTGCTGGGGCTAAATTAGCTGGTGCGCGTTTTGCCGTGATGAAAGGTCAAATCGCTAAAATGCACCGCGCATTGGCACAATTCATGTTAGATCTTCATACTGAACAACACGGCTATTTAGAAACCTATGTGCCTTATTTAGTAAATCACGCCACACTTTATGGAACAGGGCAATTACCAAAATTCGGGGAAGATTTATTCCATACTTTAGCCTTAGAAGGCGAACAACCTTACGCATTAATTCCAACCGCAGAAGTGCCTGTTACTAATTTAGTGCGAGACGTGATTATTGATGAAGCAGAATTACCAATAAAAATGACCGCACATACGCCATGTTTCCGTTCTGAAGCAGGCTCTTACGGTCGTGATACTCGTGGTTTAATTCGTATGCACCAATTTGATAAAGTAGAAATGGTACAAATCGTTGATCCAGATAAATCAATGGAAGCACTTGAAGAATTAACAGGTCATGCGGAAAAAGTATTGCAATTATTAAATTTACCATACCGTAAAGTTTTACTTTGCACAGGCGATATGGGCTTTGGTTCTTGCAAAACTTACGACTTAGAAGTGTGGGTGCCTGCACAAAATACTTATCGAGAAATTTCTTCTTGCTCAAATATGTGGGATTTCCAAGCTCGCCGTATGCAAACTCGCTGTAAAGCAAAAGGCGATAAGAAAACTCGCTTAGTGCACACATTAAATGGTTCAGGCTTAGCGGTTGGTCGTACTTTAGTGGCTGTACTTGAAAACTATCAAAATGCCGATGGTTCAATTACCGTGCCAGAAGTGCTACGTCCATATATGGGCGGATTAGACGTTATCGGAAAATAATCCTTCTAGAAGATAAAAAAGCGTGGATTTTAAAATTTCCACGCTTTTTTATTATCAAATCCTTACAATAACTGTTTTAAATTTTTTGGTATTCAAGCCAATTAGGAACTTTATCCTATTATAAAATTATATCTATAACATAGAAAATTTATCTTTCAATTGACATCAATATCCAGAGCATTACTCTAAAAAACATATCAAAGTATCTAAATTGTTATAATATTAGTTCACTTTGCGATTAAACAATAGTAAGAAGCAATTTTAATAAATTAGATATTCCACGTATAAAACAGTATAATTCTATCAATAGATCATAAACCAACAGGAGTATTTTATGAAATTATATGGTTTAATTGGTGCGTGTTCATTTGTTCCACATGTGGCATTAGAGTGGGTAAAAATACGTGAAAATGCTGATTATGAATTTGAACCTGTCACTCGTGAGTTAATTAAATCACCTGAATTTTTATCATTGAATCCACGCGGGGCAGTACCTGTATTAGTTGATGGCGATTTAGTTCTTTCGCAAAACCAAGCGATTTTGCACTATTTAGATGAACTTTATCCTAATTCAAAATTATTTGGTAGCAAAACCGTACGTGATAAAGCCAAAGCAGCTCGCTGGTTAGCATTTTTTAATTCCGATGTGCATAAATCATTTGTGCCTCTGTTCCGTTTGCCAAACTATGCAAAAGATAACGAAACACTTGCACACACTATTCGCCAACAAGCAGTAGAGCAAATTTTAGATCAACTTGCAGTCGCAAATGAGCATTTAGAAAGTCACATTTATTTTGGAGAAGATATTTCCGTTGCAGATGCCTATCTTTACATTATGCTCAATTGGTGTCGATCAGTGGGTATAGATTTCAGCCACTTAACACAACTTTCGGCTTTTATGCAACGTGTTGAGACTGATCAAGCTGTCGAAAATGTGAGAAAAATTGAAGAACTAAAAGTATAAACAGGAAGTTTCTACAAAAATTGCCCGTTTTTAACCGTTTGTATCACGTTAAGTTTAAATTTAAGTGAGTAATTTCGCGTCTTACCCAACACAGCTAACCCATTGATTCTACTATGATTAAACTGGTTAATCCAATGTCGCAATGTTCTACTGTCAAGTTGAAAATGTTTACTGATGAGTGAATAATTTTTACCATTTTGAATATAAAATTCGATGACTTGTTGTTTGAAAAGAGTGTTGTATTTGGCTATAAAAAATCTGCATCTTACAATTAGTTTATATAAGTAAAAATATCTTGCTTTTATCATCGTTAAACTTAGAATAAATATAAATAATTATCATTAAGATTTAAGGGTATATATGAATATTTTAATTAATAAACGTATCTTTTTATTAGTTACCCTTGTAGGTATTCAACTAAATGTAACCGCAAAACAAAATTCTTCTAATTCTAATAGAGAGGAGTTATTACCTATTATTGTGAACACTAATGATGATAGTAATAAACTACCTGGTCGTTCAGTATTAAAACAGAAAAATATCGAACAACAACAAGCTGATAATGCAGCAAACTTAATTAATATCTTACCAGGTGTGAATATGGCTGGCGGATTTCGTCCTGGTGGGCAAACATTAAATATTAATGGAATGGGTGACGCTGAAGATGTTAGAGTGCAGTTAGATGGGGCTACAAAAAGTTTTGAAAAATACCAACAGGGTTCTATTTTTATTGAGCCTGAATTATTAAGAAGAGTAACAGTAGACAAAGGAAATTATTCTCCTCAATATGGTAATGGTGGTTTTGCTGGAACAGTAAAATTTGAAACTAAGGATGCTAGGGATTTCTTGCAAGAAAACCAGAAAATAGGTGTTTTTTTAAAGTATGGAAATAATAGCAATAATAACCAAAAAACTTATAGTACTGCACTAGTTTTACAAAATGAACAAAAAAATATTGATTTATTATTATTTGGTTCTGTAAGAAATGCTGGCGATTATAAAAGACCCGATAATAGCAAAATTCTTTTTTCAAAAAATAATCAAAAAACCGGATTAATAAAATTAAATTGGCAAATTTCACCCGAGCATTTACTCACATTATCGAGTGTTTATGGTATTCATAAAGGCTGGGAGCCTTTCGCAGCGAAAAGAGATATCCTACCTAAACCAAGTTCGGATGAGATAAGGCGTTTCGGTGCTGATATTGCTTGGAAACGTAAGCTGGTTTATCGAGATCAAAAAGATGAAAATTACACATTAAAATACAACTATCTACCTGAAAATAACCCATGGATTAACTTATCTACTCAGTTCAGCTACAGTAAAACCACACAAAATGATACTCGCCCCGAAAAAGCCCCTCCTGTATTTCTGGGTACACTCGGTAATCAAAGCTGGATAACTTATTCAGATCTTACTTTTGATATAAATAACACGAGTACTTTTAATATTAAAAGCACTCGGCATGAACTATTATTTGGTTTGCAATGGTTAAAAAACACAAGAAATACTTTAATGTATCACAAAGGGAAGATGAAAGATAAAACCTATAATTATGGCTATTTCCAACCCTATTATATGCCTTCTGGACGTCAATATACACAAGCATTTTATTTACAAGATCAAATAAAATGGAAGAATATAATTTTTAGCACAGGAGTGCGTTATGACCATATCAATAATATAGGGCAGAAAAATTTAGCACCACAATATAATGATATATCTGTGGGGCATAATTATAGTCAGAAAAATTATAATGGTTGGTCTTATTATTTAGGTTTAAATTATGATGTAAACCATTATTTAAGTTTATTTACGAATTTTAGTAAAACTTGGCGAGCACCTGTTATTGATGAACAGTATGAGACGCAATTTAAGCAATCTTCTGTGCCTGCAACCTCTTTAAATTTAGAAAAAGAAATGATTAATCAAACGAGAGTGGGTGGAATTATTACTCTCAATCATCTATTTCAGGAAAATGATGCTTTTCAATTTAGAACTACTTATTTTTACAATCGCGGCAAGAATGAAATATTTAAAACCAGAGGAGTTAATTGTGTAGGCAATGCTGCAGATACCAATAAGAATAATGTTTGTCCTAAAATCATTGGAAATTATCGTAATTTGCCAGGTTATGTTATTCAAGGCGCAGAGTTAGAAGCTTATTATCAATCCACTTATTTATTTGGTGAGCTAACATATTCTTATGTAAAAGGAAAACGTGACACCTCACCAAGAAACCCATGGGGTAAAACCTCAACATGGATTGCTGAAATTCCCCCTAGAAAGGCAACTGCTACTTTAGGTTTCAATGTTCCAAAATATTATCTCACAGTGGGTTGGCGTGCTGAGTTTGTAAGAAGACAAGATCGATCGCCATTATCTGGTGACCCCAAAGCATCATATTGGTCACTGCCAGCTTCAAGAGGATACAGCCTACATAACCTGTTCCTTTCTTGGAGCCCTGCAAAAATTAAAGGTATGAATGTTAAGATTACAGTGGATAATTTATTCAATCGAGCATACAACCCTTATCTAGGCGAATTGGCTTCTGGAACAGGTAGGAATATCAAATTTAGCCTATCTCAGAAATTTTAGAATAAATAGCCCGATTGAATCTAATCGGGCTTTATCATAACTATAATTAGGCAAAACCTAACTATAATGTCCATTATACAAGATTAATCATAAATATACTTTTTTGAAAAAAATTTACAGAAAATTTATCTTAATATAGGAGATATATTAAGATAAATACATCATTAAAGAATGTAGAGATAATAGGTATAATCCCCTATACTAATTTTAGTATTCTTTGAAGAGCAAATTTAAATAATAAATCCAAAATAAATACAATATCTGAAATTATAGATAAGTATTAAAATTATATTTTATCTTTACCCTATTACTATTCATAATAGAAACTAAACTCACCTAAAAATTTAAATATAATTTAATGTCTAGTCTAACAACAAAGTCAACGCATATTTCTTCTTGTTTTCCTTTCTTTCCGATTAATATCATTAGTTTTCACAAATATTACTATTCAAAACGATACCCTCTCTCCTTACTAATTTTTCTACCATAAGAATATCATTAGAATAAACTGTTAAGAATAAAGTTAAAGTAACAGTATTATGTAACAAGTTATCAATAATTCGATATAACTTTTCATATAAAAGCAATGTACCTTTATAACATAATTACAATGTATCCTGTTATAAATTTATAGCAATGTCCTAAATAGTAAAGAGTACGAACAAAATACATATAGGTTATTAATTACTTTAAAAGTATTAGAATATATTTATAGATTTAGGAATAATTACATTTATCTATTAAAGTATGGTTAATCTAGAGAAATTTTTTACAGCAATACAACAACCTTACAAAGAATTCAAATATTCTGATTTTTAGGAAAAAACAAAAAACCCAGTTTTTCAACTGGGGTTCTATATTTATTCTTTATCTAATTTGTTTAATTTTAATTCTGTTTTTACTTAATTTAATTTTATCTATCTTAGATAAATTTAAATTTAGATTTTTTATTTGATAACCCGGCGGTGCCCTACTCTCACATGGGGAAACCCCACACTACCATCGGCATTACAGCGTTTCACTTCTGAGTTCGGTATGGTCTCAGGTGGGTCCACCGCACTATCGCCGCCGGGATAATTCTTTGATAACTTCTCTCTTTGTTTCTTCTCTTTTACGACTTCACTTTTTTCGCTTTTCGTCTCTCTTCTTCTTATCGGCAACAAGCTGAACTCGATTTTCTTTCTATTTTTCTTTTCTATTAAGTCTTCTATATTTAAGTTGTTTGTCTAGTCTTCTCTTTCGCTCTTTTCTCAAAAACACTTGAGCGTTGTATAGTTAAGCCTCTCGGGCAATTAGTATTGGTTAGCTCAATGACTCACATCACTTACACACCCAACCTATCTACGTCGTAGTCTACAACAACCCTTACTGACTTAAA
>NZ_QQIK01000003.1:0-355111 GCF_003494325.1 Haemophilus influenzae | reverse complement strand
ATACCGAACTCAGAAGTGAAACGCTGTAATGCCGATGGTAGTGTGGGGTTTCCCCATGTGAGAGTAGGGCACCGCCAGGTTATCAGATACAAATCTAAATCACATAAAAACAGAAGAACCCCGTGTCAAAAGATATGGGGTTTTAGCTTTTGGGAATTTACTCATTATTTAATCAAATAAGTGTCTAATTTTAATTTTCAATAAGTAAGTAATTTTTCAACTCATATGAAGTCACATTCCTATAAATGTTTTATTAGCTGTGCTATAATCCCACTAAAATTCTACCCTTAAAAACAAGAGAAATTATGACCGCACTTAATGTATTAATTTATCCTGATGATCACTTAAAGGTTGTCTGTGAGCCTGTTACTAAAGTTAATGATGCAATTCGTAAAATTGTTGATGATATGTTTGATACGATGTATCAAGAGAAAGGTATTGGTTTAGCTGCACCTCAGGTGGATATTTTGCAACGTATTATTACTATTGATGTTGAAGGCGATAAACAGAATCAGTTTGTTTTGATTAACCCTGAAATTTTGGCTTCAGAAGGCGAAACGGGAATTGAAGAGGGGTGTTTATCCATTCCAGGGTTCCGTGCGTTGGTTCCTCGTAAAGAAAAAGTGACAGTGAGAGCGTTAGATCGTGATGGTAAAGAATTTACTTTAGATGCTGATGGTTTGCTTGCGATCTGTATTCAACACGAGATCGATCATCTTAATGGAATTTTATTTGTTGATTACCTTTCTCCACTTAAACGCCAGCGCATTAAAGAAAAGTTGATTAAATACAAGAAGCAGATTGCGAAAAGCTAAAACGTAGGGTGGGCTTTAGCCCAGTAATCATTTCAAAAAACGGTGGGCTTAAGCCCACCCTACTTCCTATCAATTACCATAACGTAGAACATTATGAAATCACTTAATATTATTTTTGCTGGTACGCCAGATTTTGCTGCACAGCATTTACAAGCCATTCTAAATTCTCAACATAATGTGATCGCTGTTTATACTCAACCTGATAAACCAGCTGGTCGCGGTAAGAAATTGCAAGCAAGTCCTGTAAAGCAACTTGCTGAGCAAAATAACATTCCCGTTTATCAACCTAAATCCTTACGTAAAGAAGAAGCACAGTCTGAATTAAAAGCGTTAAATGCAGATGTAATGGTTGTTGTGGCTTATGGATTAATTTTACCGAAAGCTGTATTAGATGCCCCCCGTTTGGGTTGTTTGAATGTGCATGGTTCTATTCTTCCACGTTGGCGAGGTGCAGCACCAATTCAGCGTTCAATTTGGGCTGGCGATGTACAAACGGGTGTAACCATTATGCAAATGGATGAAGGTTTAGATACAGGCGATATGTTACATAAAGTCTATTGTGATATTTTACCGACTGAAACTTCAACGAGTCTTTATAACAAACTGGCAGAGCTTGCTCCATCAGCATTAATCGATGTTTTAGATAATCTTGAAAACGGTAAATTTATAGCGGAAAAACAAGATGGCAGCCAAAGTAATTATGCAGAAAAACTTTCTAAAGAAGAGGCGCAATTAAATTGGTCACTTTCTGCAATGCAACTTGAGCGTAATATCCGCGCTTTTAATCCTTGGCCAATTGCCTATTTTTCAACAGAAGACAAGGATGGCAATGCACACACTTTAAAAGTGTATCAAGCGAAAGTGTTGCCTCATCAAGATAAACCAGCGGGAACTATTTTAAGTGCGGATAAAAATGGCATTCAAATTGCGACTGTCGATGGCGTCTTAAACTTATTGCAATTACAATCTGCAGGTAAAAAGCCTATGTCTGCACAAGATTTATTAAATGGCCGTGCAGAATGGTTTACTATTGGTAAGGTGCTTGCATAATGAAAAAATTCTCTTCTAAAACTATCAAAGCAAAAAATTCAGTAAAAATGACCGCACTTTCGACCAGGGCTATTGCTGCAAACTTAATTTTGCAAGTATTGGATGAGGGCAAATCATTGTCAGCGTTAATTCCAGAAGTGCAACTTTCTGTAAAAGCTCAAGATTTGCCTTTACTACAAGAAATTTGTTTTGGCGTGTGTCGAGTATTGCCTCGCTTAGAGCAAATTATCAAACGTCTTGTGGATAAGCCGCTTAAAGGTAAAACTCGCATTGTTCATTGCCTGTTACTTGTAGGGTTATACCAATTGCTTTATATGCGAGTGCCTGCTCATGCGGCAGTTGATGAGGTTGTGAACGCAACAAAATCATTAAAATCTGATAGTTTTAGAGGATTAGTGAATGCGGTTTTGCGTAGATTTTTACGTGAACAAGATGAAATTTTGGCAATTATCGATAAAAATTGGCAAACGCTTCACCCTGAATGGTTCGTGAATAAATTAAAAAAAGCCTATCCGAATTGGCGTGAGATCATTGAGGCGAACAATCAGAAACCACCAATGTGGCTACGTGTGAATTCACAAAAAAACGCCCTCGAAACTTACCGCACTTTACTTGAAGAACAAGGTGTTTCTTCGAAAACAAGCCATCATCCTAATGCGCTATGTTTAGATATACCGATTGCGGTGCAAAAATTACCACACTTTGAAGAAGGGGCGGTTACGGTGCAAGATTTGAGTGCTCAATGGGCGGCAACGTTGCTTGAGCCTAAAAATGAGGAATGGATCCTCGATGCTTGCGCTGCACCCGGTGGTAAGACGACCCATATTTTAGAACTGGCACCTCAAGCTAATGTGATTGCATTAGATGTAGAATCTCATCGCTTAAAACGAGTAGAAGAAAATCTTGCACGTTTAAATCAGCAAGCGATAGTGGTTTGCGGCGATGCGAGTAAACCTGACGAATGGTTAGCTGAAATTGGTAAAAGTGCGGTAAAATTTGACCGAATTTTACTTGATGCACCTTGTTCTGCAACTGGAGTGATTCGCCGTCACCCCGATATAAAATGGTTACGCAAAGAAACCGATATCGCTCAGCTTGTTGAATTACAGAAGAAAATCCTGAGTGCACTTTGGGAAAAACTGAAGCCAAACGGTGTTTTGCTTTATGCGACTTGTTCTGTATTGCCAGAAGAAAATGGCGAACAAATCCAAGCATTTTTAAATGCTCACGCAGATGCGGAGTTATTGCCATTACCTTTTAGTGATGATAAAAGTGCGGTGGGTTTTCAATTCATTCCGCAATTAAATAGTGGCGATGGGTTCTATTATGCTAAATTGCTTAAACGAGCATAAAGGAGAGCGATAATGAAAATCATCATTTTGGGTGCAGGTCAGGTAGGAACGACGCTTGCAGAAAACTTAGTCAGTGAAGATAACGATATTACCTTAGTGGATAATGAATCACCTCAGTTACAAACATTGCAAGAAAAGCACGATTTGCGTGTGGTACAAGGCTCTCCATCATCTCCAAAAGTGCTTCGTGACGCAGGCGCGGCAGATGCCGATTTAATGGTTGCCGTGACAGCCTCCGATGAAATTAATATGGTCGCTTGTCAAATGGGCTATACATTATTTAATACGCCAACGCGAATTGCACGTATCCGTAATTCAGAATATTTACGTGAAAAAGACAAGTTGTTCAACAATGAAAATATACCTATTGATCATTTAATTTCGCCTGAAAATCTTGTCACTGATGAAATTACGCGTTTAATTGCTTATCCAGGTGCATTACAAGTTGCCCATTTTGCCAATAATCGTATTAGTATTGTTGTAGTGAAAGCTTATTATGGGGGGCCTTTGGTTGGATATGCACTTTCCGCATTTCGCGAACATATGCCACATATTGATTGTCGTATTATGTCTATTTTACGTAATGGCAAACCGATTCGTCCACAAGGCTCAACCATTGTAGAAGCTGGCGATGAAATCACGTTTATTTGCGCTACTGAACATATCAAGGCGGTAATGGGAGAGTTACAACGTTTGGAGAAACCTTATAAGCGAGTAATGATTGTTGGTGGAGGAAATGTTGCTTTTGGCGTAGCAAAACGTTTGGAAAATTCTTGTACTGTAAAGCTTATTGAACGAGATTCAAACAGAGCGCAAGCCTTAGCAGAAAAGTTGCCAAAAACGTTAGTATTTAATGGAGATGCCTCAGACCAAAACTTGCTTTTTGAAGAACATATTGAAAGTGTGGATGTATTTCTTTCATTAAGTAGCGACGATGAAGCGAATATTATGTCAGCTTTGTTAGCTAAGCGTTTAGGTGCGAAAAAAGCAATGGTACTGATTCAACGGATTGCTTATATTAATCTTATTCAGGGAGGCACGATTGATATTGCGGTTTCTCCACAACAAGTAACGATTTCTGCTTTGTTAGGTCACGTGCGTAAAGGCGATGTAAAAAATGTGGCAACATTACGACACGGCATTGCCGAAGCCATTGAAATTGTTGCGCACGGCGATGCGAATACTTCAAATGTAGTGGGGCGAAAAATTGGTGAGTTTCGTTTGCCGATAGGAACAATTATTGGCGCTTTATTACGAGGGAATGATGTAATTATTGCTCGCCGTCAAGTAATTATTGAAGAAGGCGATCATATAGTGATTTATTTGAGTGATAAGAAAAATGTGCCAGAAATTGAGAAATTATTCCAACCAAGTGCATTCTTTATTTAGTTTTTTTACTTTTCAGAGTGATTTATTATAATAGTCGCTCTTTTTATGTAATTTTTGAAGGGGAACATTATTATGAATTTTATTAAAGAATTTCGCGAATTTGCAATGCGTGGCAATGTCGTAGATATGGCTGTCGGTGTGATTATTGGTAGCGCATTTGGCAAGATCGTAAGTTCACTTGTTAGTGATATTTTTACGCCCGTGTTGGGGATTTTAACTGGTGGTATTGATTTCAAAGATATGAAATTTGTATTAGCACAAGCACAAGGCGATGTTCCTGCTGTTACTTTAAATTATGGTTTGTTTATTCAAAATGTGATTGATTTTATTATTATTGCTTTTGCAATCTTTATGATGATCAAAGTAATCAATAAGGTAAGAAAACCAGAGGAGAAAAAAACTGCACCAAAGGCAGAAACATTGCTTACTGAAATCCGTGATTTATTAAAGAATAAATAATATTTAAAGAATGAAAGTTAGCAGAAATGCTGACTTTTTTTATTGCTATTTTTTAAGCTATAATCAGCCCTCAATTTTAGGGAAATAAAATGGAAAAATATAATAAACTTCGCATTGAATGGGATTGTCGCCGAGGAATGTTAGAGTTAGATAAAATCATAATGCCTTTTTATTTGAAGCATTTTGATGAATTAACGGATGACAAAAAAGATATCTTTATTCGTTTATTAGCAAGTACGGATTTGCAGTTATTTTCGTGGTTTTTTAATCGTGCGAAATCACAAGATGTAGAGCTTCAAATGATGGTTGAATATATTCAAAAAGTGCAGAAAATCATCATAAATTAAAATTATTGATTAGCGAATGAACTTTTTTAACACGCTTTTGTCTGAACAAGCAACAAGAGCTTGCTGTCTTGATATTAAGGCGTGTTAGATATTGGCATGGGAGAAATATGGCTGAACAGCTAACAGATCAGGCTTTGGTAGAAAGAGTACAGCAAGGGGATAAAAAAGCCTTCAATTTGTTGGTTTCGCGTTATCAAAATAAAGTAGCAGGGCTTTTGACCCGATATGTATCGCGTAACGATATTCCTGATGTGGTGCAAGAATCCTTTATAAAGGCTTATCGCTCAATTGAATCTTTTCGTGGCGAAAGTGCTTTCTATACATGGCTTTATCGAATTGCCGTTAATACGGCAAAAAATTATTTAACGGCTCAAGGTCGCCGTCCACCAAATGAAGATATTTTGGCAGAAGATGCTGAAAATTATGATGTGGGAACACACCTTAGGGATGTGGATACACCCGAAAATGAGATGTTGTCTAGTGAGTTAGAAAGAATTGTTTTTGATACTATTCATAACTTACCAGAAGATTTAAAAACTGCGATTACGTTACGAGAACTAGAAGGTTTAAGTTACGAAGATATTGCAGAAATTATGGATTGTCCTGTTGGTACGGTTCGTTCCCGAATCTTCCGAGCAAGGGAAATGATCGAAAATAAAATTCAACCTCTAATGTAGAGCGAATAACAATCGGAGTTTACTATGCAAAAAGAGCAGCTTTCAGCCTATATGGATGGAGAACAAGTCGAAACTGACTTGATAGATGCTTTATTAAGAGACGAAGAATTACAAGCGTCTTGGCATTCATTTCATACCGTTCGTTCAGTAATGCGTAAAGAAAGTGCGGTCTTTTTAGGGGCTGATTTTACCGCTAAAATGGCAGATTTGATTGAGTTAGAAGACGTGAAGAAAGTTGATGTCATTGCTGTGTCTCAACCTGAACCAGAAGACGCACATAATTCTGTATTTATGCAAAAATTAAAGGCATTTTTTGCGCCAATGACGCAAGTTGCAGTTGCTGCTGGTGTATGTTTAGTGGCAGTACTTGGTGTTCAATCTTTCAATAGTAAAAACGAAGCGTCTAATTTACCTGAGGCTCCAGTATTGCAAACCTTGCCATTTAATAATGCGGTTCAAGAGGTTAGCTATAATGCGCCAAGTAAAGATACATTGACTTCAGATCAGCTTGAGAAAAAAAGTCGTCGTATTGGTGCAATGTTGCAAAACTATGAATTGCAACGTCGTATGCACTCTGATGCTAGCAGTCAAGTAAGATAAATTGGTTTCCTTTGTTCAGATTATTGATTCACCACCTAATTGTTATTTAGTGTGGTGAATTTTTATCCTTTAGATTTCTATGAAAAAAATCGCATTAAAATTTACCGCATTTTCTCTTTCTTTGCTATTAAGTAGCATTGCTTCTGCTGAAGAGCTTTCTGCGAAGCAGTCTTTAGATAAAATGACACAAGCATTGGATAATCTCAATTATGAAATTGCCTTTGTGCAAACTACTCCAGCAAATATGGATTCATTTCGTTATCGACATATCAAACAAGATAACAAAACCTACGCACAATTAGTTACTTTAGATGGTCGCCAGCAAGAAATTATTCAACGTGATAATTTAGTCAGTTATTTTCAGCCAAATGCTCAAGCATTTACGCTTAATAGTGGCAATATAGTTGATGCGATGCCTGCGGTTGTGCGTGCAAATTTTGATAAGCTTTCTTCTGATTATGATTTCGTAAAATTAGGTAAAGATCGCGTTGCTGGGCGTTTCGCTGATACGATTAGAATTGTTCCTAAAGATGATTTTCGGTATCAATATTTGGTGTTTATCGATGAAGAAAATGGCTTGTTATTACGCAGTGATATGCTTGATCGCGAAGGCAAGCTACTTGATCAATTTAGAGTTGTAACACTTTACATCGATGACAGATTGAGAGGATTAACGGATTATATTAACAAGGTATCATTGCCCCCTTTATTGAAAGAAAGTAAAAATGAACAAAGTTCAGATATAACTTGGTCTGCAGGTTGGTTGCCACAAGGTTTTTCTTTAGTTCGATATACTCAAGAAATATTAGAAAATGAAATCATAGATAGCGCATTATATAGTGATGGCTTATTTACTTTTACGTTGTTTGTCTCTAATGTAGGCTCTAATGACCTACCAGAAAATACTTGGAAACAAGGGGCTTATACGATTTATAGCGAGGTCATCGGAGGAAAAGAAATTACTTTTATTGGGCAATTACCAATCTCGACGGCAAAACGCATTGTACAAGACGTCAAATTTAGATAAAAAGTGCGGTAATTTTTTACGATATTTTTATCAATAACTGATTTTGAGTTAGGCATTGACTAAGATTCGCACATTTTTACGTGCGAATTTTTATTTTCTTAATTTTATTAATTCTACTTGGTGATTGTGACCTTTTTTTAGAATTAGATTTGCTCGCTCACGAGTTGGAAGAATATTTTGATTAAGGTTTAACCCGTTAATTTCATCCCAAATTTTACTAGCGGTGGTAATGGATTCTTCTTTCGATAAATTGGCATAATGTTTAAAGTAAGAATTAGGATCGTTGAATGCGCTTTCGCGGAATTTCAGAAACCGTTTGATATACCATTCTTTCAATAATTTTTCTTCAGCATCAACATAAATAGAGAAATCAACAAAATCTGATACGAATGTTTGATTGGTTTTATTATTACCCGTTTGAAGTACATTCAAGCCCTCTAAAATAAGAATGTCAGGTTTATTTATCACATTAAATTTATCAGGAATAATATCATAGGTTAAATGCGAATAGATTGGTGCTTCCACCTCAGTTTTGCCAGATTTCACATCAGCTAAAAAATGAATAAGTTTGGGCGTATCATAAGAAATAGGGAAACCTTTTTTGTGTAAAAGATGATCTTTTTTTAGTTTTTCTAATGGATATAAAAAACCATCAGTAGTTATAAGATCTACTTTGCGCTCCGCTGGCCAATGGGAAAGAAGTGATTGGAGTATTCGTGCTGAAGTGCTTTTCCCTACCGCTACGCTACCTGCAATGCTAATGATATAAGGTACTTTTGTTTTATTACGCCCTAAAAAACGGTGTAAAACAGCTTGTCTGCGAAGGTTTTCGTCAATGTAATAATTAATTAAACGAGCTAATGGTAAATAAATCATACTGACTTCATCCAAAGATAGCTCTTCATTAAAACCTAAAAGCGGTTTAAGATCTTGTTCTGTAAGTTTTAGGGGGACAGATTTACGCAATTCTGCCCATTGTTTGCGGTTAAAACTTAAAAAAGGGGTTAGATTCATTGAGATATTATTGAGTCAAATAGACAAATTGGAGAAAAATATACGCTATAAATAAAAATTTAGCATTCATTTTTCATTAAATGTGCGCTAATTTGATTAAAAAATCACTTTTTTGATTGTGATTTAAACGAATAATCAAAAAAATAAACTTTTTTATAAAAAATACTTGTCAGTTAAAGTTTTTTCCATATAATACGCCTCACTTGCTTACGACACGCCGACTTAGCTCAGTAGGTAGAGCAACTGACTTGTAATCAGTAGGTCATCAGTTCGATTCCGATAGTCGGCACCATTCTTTCGTATCAAGTATTCATTTAGTGTGGAGGGGTTCCCGAGCGGCCAAAGGGGGCAGACTGTAAATCTGTTGGCTCAGCCTTCGAAGGTTCGAATCCTTCTCCCTCCACCATCTTTTAGATGGATCCTGATGGGACAGACGAATTTAGGACTTGCGGGCATCGTATAATGGCTATTACCTTAGCCTTCCAAGCTAATGATGCGGGTTCGATTCCCGCTGCCCGCTCCAGACGCTGATATAGCTCAGTTGGTAGAGCGCACCCTTGGTAAGGGTGAGGTCGGCGGTTCAAATCCGCCTATCAGCACCAGTCTTATAATTCCTCATCCTTATATCAATCAGCAAATAAATTTATTGGTTAATGTGGTTTAATTTACCCATCGATAACCGTGTCTATTTAGAGGGACTATTTCAATGTCTAAAGAAAAATTTGAACGTACAAAACCGCACGTAAACGTGGGTACAATCGGCCACGTTGACCACGGTAAAACAACTTTAACAGCAGCAATCACAACCGTATTAGCAAAACATTACGGTGGTGCAGCGCGTGCATTCGACCAAATTGATAACGCGCCAGAAGAAAAAGCGCGTGGTATCACCATCAACACTTCACACGTTGAATACGATACACCGACTCGCCACTACGCACACGTAGACTGTCCGGGACACGCCGACTATGTTAAAAATATGATTACTGGTGCGGCGCAAATGGATGGTGCTATTTTAGTAGTAGCAGCAACAGATGGTCCTATGCCACAAACTCGTGAACACATCTTATTAGGTCGCCAAGTAGGTGTTCCATACATCATCGTATTCTTAAACAAATGCGACATGGTAGATGACGAAGAGTTATTAGAATTAGTAGAAATGGAAGTTCGTGAACTTCTATCTCAATATGACTTCCCAGGTGACGATACACCAATCGTACGTGGTTCTGCATTACAAGCATTAAACGGCGTAGCAGAATGGGAAGAAAAAATCCTAGAATTAGCTGGTCACTTAGATACTTACATCCCAGAACCAGAACGTGCGATTGACCAACCGTTCCTTCTTCCAATTGAAGACGTATTCTCAATTTCAGGTCGTGGTACAGTAGTAACTGGTCGTGTAGAACGTGGTATCATCCGTACTGGTGATGAAGTAGAAATCGTCGGTATCAAAGATACAGCGAAAACTACTGTAACAGGTGTTGAAATGTTCCGTAAATTACTTGACGAAGGTCGTGCAGGTGAAAACATCGGTGCATTATTACGTGGTACCAAACGTGAAGAAATCGAACGTGGTCAAGTATTAGCGAAACCAGGTTCAATCACACCACACACTGATTTTGAATCAGAAGTATACGTATTATCAAAAGATGAAGGTGGTCGTCATACTCCATTCTTCAAAGGTTACCGTCCACAATTCTATTTCCGTACAACAGACGTGACTGGTACTATCGAATTACCAGAAGGCGTGGAAATGGTAATGCCAGGGGATAACATCAAGATGACAGTAAGCTTAATCCACCCAATTGCGATGGATCAAGGTTTACGTTTCGCAATCCGTGAAGGTGGCCGTACAGTAGGTGCAGGCGTTGTTGCGAAAATCATCAAATAATAGATGAACTCTTGAATGTCTTAAAGATAAAAGACAGAAGAAGTAAAAAGAAAAGTGCGGAGAAAATTCTCCGCATTTTTTATTCTATATTTGATACTTTGCTTGAGTATTTACTAAATTATTTGATTTTTATAATGATAGCTGTGGTAAATAATTTTCAGTGATTCCAACAAGTTCTTCTATTGATATTAATTTTATCTTGCTACTTTGAGGTAAAAGTGCGGTGAGATTTCTTGCTAAAATATCTTGTTTTAATATCATGCAATTCCCTTTACATTTGGCAAAATAATCAGGATATTTTATTGCCAATAACACACCGTCTTGCCATAGTACTACCGCATCTTTTTCTGTAATATATGAAAAATAGTCATCTAGTTCAGTTTTGGGATAATCTGATTGAGAAAATGTATAAAGCATAATATTCCTTAGAAAGTAAACAATTTTTCTGCTTGATTAAGCTTTTCTAGCAATAAAGAGCGGTCAATTTTTTCACAAGATAGGATAAGTTCTCTATTATCTAATTTAAATTTCTGCAAAGACGCTGTGCAGATAAAGCGTTGTTCTACATCATATAAATCTAATAATTTAAAGGCTCTAATGAAATCTTTTTGTTGAATGATTTCGGGTTGTTGGTTATCGATAAGATTTAATACGCCATCATCGATAAAAAATATCCCAATATCATTGGGTTCACAAAAAGCTGTCGCGGCAAGAATTGCATCTAAGCCTTCTCGTGAAATGGATGTGCCATGTGGAGATGTGCGAAATAAAAAGGCTATCTTCATAGGGTTATTACTCGATCTGCGTTTAAACTTGCTGCTATAAATTCTCCAAGACCTGCAATTATAAATCCCTCTGCAAGATTGTAGTGAGCTGTAGTTGGTGTAGTTAAGTTATCAACAACACCTCGTCGTTGAGATGCTGCAACACATAAATGTAAAGGAACATTGTAGGTAATAGAAAACATTTGCCAATGTTTTTGTAAATTAACTTCATCATTGGCTGGATACACTAATGCATTTCCGTTACTCACTCCATCTTGAAAGAAAAAAATCTGTGAGATTTCGTGTCCTTTTTTGATTAAGGCATCTGCAAATTGATAAGCTAAAAATGCCCCTTGCTTTCCGTAAATAGGGCTTTTGACGGCGATAACATAGCGCATTATTCTTGCTCTTGTTTGATTTGGCGGATGTAGAGGTAAACCGTATGTCGGGAAATATCTAAACGTTCTGCGACCAAATTAATCGCATCTTTAATATCAAAAATACCTTTTTCGTAAAGAGAAAGGACGATTTGTCGGTTTTTAGTATTATTGGCAACAGCACGATCCGCATTGACTTCTTCTATTGTTTTTTCAATAGTCTGCGCAACCAAGTCTTCCACTGAATTCGCAAAGTTCACTGAAGATGTTTCATTCGTATGCTCCGTTGGCATAAAGCATTGCAAAAATTGAGACATGGGTACATCTAAATTGATATTAATACAAAGCAAACCAATAATACGTTGAGTTTTATTACGAATGGCAATAGTAACTGATTTCATCAGTACGCTGCCTTTTGCTCGTGTAAAATAAGGCTTTGAAACACTTTCGCTTTGCATATTTCGGAGCGAACGTAAGGCAAGATCGGTGATTGGCGAACCAACTTGTCGATTAGTGTTATGTCCGTTGGCAATACAAATAGCAGAATGTTCAATATTTTCCAGAGAATGAAGCACGATTTCGCAGTGCTCGCCAATCAGTGCGCTGACACCATCAACGACTGCTTTGTAGGAATTTATGATAGCCTGATCTTCATCAGTGAAAGGATATTTATCGTTTAATGTCATAGCGTTAGGTTAAAAGTGCGGTAAAAATTCCGCTCGTTTTTTATAATAAAAAGCACGCGTTAAAGAACGCGCGCTATTAAACTTATCCGTTATTTTTCAGATTTCGGATTGACGTCTAATACTTCCACATCAAAAATTAATGTTGAATTTGGTGGAATAGATGCGCCAGCACCTTGTTCGCCATAGCCTAATTCAGGTGCAATAACTAATTGAATTTTTCCGCCTTTTTTCACTAATTGAAGACCTTCAGTCCAGCCTTTAATTACTTGATCAAGTTGGAATTCTACAGGTTGTCCGCGCTCGACAGAGCTATCAAATACTTTTCCATTTGGTAATTTACCCGTGTAATGTACTTTAACGGTATCCGTTGATTTGATTGTATCGCCTTTACCTGCACTTTCAATTTTATACATTAAACCAGATTGCGTCGTTTTTACATCTTTCCCTTTAGCAAATTCAGCACGGAATTTATCGCCTTCTTCTTTTGCTTGTTTAGCAATCGCTTCTGCTTTTGCTTTTGATGCAGCCACTAATTTTGCTTCAATAGATTCTAAGGTTTTTTGGATTTTTTCATCTTTACGAACATCCACTTTGCCTTCTAAAGCATCTTTTAAGCCATCTAAAATACGTGCATTATCATATTTAATGACTTCTTTGTGGGAATCAACAAGATCTTTCATTTGACTGCCCATTAACGCACCTACTGCATAAGATGCCGCTTTTTCATCGAATGTGTTATCTTCTGCAAAAACTTGACCAGAAATTACCGCACTTACCATTAATGCTGCGATAGATAATTTTTGAATTTTTAACATATAAGTTAATCCTTTATAATGAATGGAATAATACGAGGAATAGATTAAATGGCTTTCTATCTATTCTCAACTTTTTTTTAGAATTTAGAGAAAATTTATGCAAATTCAACAAATGTTAGAAAATCGCATCGAAGAACTTGAAATGAAAATTGCATTTCAGGAACAGTTATTAGATGAATTAAATCACGCTTTAGTTCAACAGCAATTTGATATTGATAAAATGCAAGTCCAATTGCGTTATATGGCAAATAAATTAAAAGACTTTCAACCGTCTAACATTGCAAGTCAATCTGAAGAAACGCCACCGCCCCATTATTGATTTTTACAATAAATTCGTACAAATGAAAAGGGCGCTTAATGCGCCCTTTAAATTAAATTCCCAAATAATAATCAGCTAAATACTTGCTTATGCAAAGTATTTTTCTAAATCGTCGCTACCGCCAATGTGTTTACCACCGATAAACACTTGTGGAACAGTAGTACGACCTGAAACTGCACGTACGCTCACGATTGTTGCATCGTGACCTAATATGATTTCTTCAAAGCTTAAGCCTTTATCGTGTAAAAGTTGTTTTGCTTTTGCACAGAAAGGACAGCCAGGTTTTGTAAAGATTGAAATAGACTCTTGTACTTGGTGTTGTGGTGCAAGGTATTTCAACATAGTGTCAGCATCGGATACTTTGAACGGATCGCCTGGTTCGTTTGGTTCGATAAACATTTTTTCAACTACGCCGTTTTTCACAAGCATAGAATAACGCCATGAACGTTTGCCGAAGCCTAAATCTTCTTTACCAACTAACATACCCATGCCTTCGGTAAATTCACCATTACCATCTGGAATGAAAGTGATGTTTTCAGATTTTTCATCTTCTTTCCATGCGTTCATTACGAAAGTATCATTTACAGATACAACAAGAATATCGTCTACACCGTATTTTTTGAATACTGGCGCTAATTCGTTGTAACGTGGTAAGTGTGATGATGAGCAAGTTGGAGTGAATGCGCCCGGTAATGAGAACACGATCACTGTTTTGTTATCAAATAACTCTGAGGTAGTTACATCAACCCATTTATCACCCTGACGAGTGCGGAATGTCACTTGAGGGACTTTTTTTCCTTCCATACTAGACATTGTTTTTTCTCCTATTGGTTGTTAATTTAAATTTTACGTGCTGTATTATAGGGAAAATTATGATATAGTCATAATCAATTAATTCTATTCTTTTAATTGAATTTTTCTATAGGGAAAATCTCATGAATATCCGTGATCTAGAATATCTTGTTGCCTTATCTGAATATAAACATTTCCGCCGTGCTGCCGATTCTTGTAATGTGAGCCAACCAACATTAAGTGGGCAAATTCGTAAGTTAGAAGATGAGCTTGGTATTATTTTGTTAGAACGTACTAGCCGTAAAGTGTTGTTTACTCAATCTGGGATGTTATTGGTTGATCAGGCTCGCACAGTTCTTCGAGAAGTAAAATTATTGAAAGAAATGGCGAGTAATCAAGGTAAAGAGATGACCGGGCCATTACACATCGGTTTAATTCCAACGGTTGGTCCTTATTTGCTCCCTTATATTGTGCCAATGTTAAAAGCGGCATTCCCTGATTTAGAAGTTTTTCTTTATGAAGCGCAAACGCATCAATTATTAGAACAATTGGAAACGGGGCGTTTAGATTGTGCTATCGTTGCCACTGTTCCAGAAACTGAGGCTTTTATTGAAGTACCTATTTTCAACGAGAAAATGTTACTCGCCGTATCAGAGCATCATCCTTGGGCTCAAGAAAGTAAACTTCCAATGAACCAATTAAATGGTCAAGAAATGTTAATGCTTGATGATGGTCATTGTTTGCGCAATCAAGCGCTAGATTATTGCTTCACTGCTGGTGCAAAAGAAAATTCCCATTTCCAAGCAACTAGTCTTGAAACTTTGCGCAATATGGTGGCAGCGAATGCTGGTATCACTTTTATGCCTGAATTGGCAGTACTAAATGAAGGTACGCGCAAAGGTGTGAAATATATTCCTTGTTATTCGCCAGAGCCATCACGCACCATTGCGTTGGTTTATCGTCCTGGTTCGCCATTACGTAATCGTTATGAGCGTGTGGCAAGTGCGGTCAGCGATGAAGTTAAATCTATTCTAGGTGGGTTGAAATAATGGCTGGTGTTCGTGCTGTTCAAAAAGAAAAGACTCGTCGCGCTTTAGTGGATGCGGCATTTAATCAACTTAGCGCAGAAAAAAGTTTTTCTAATTTAAGTTTACGAGAAGTGGCACGCGAGGCTGGTATTGCGCCTACCTCTTTCTATCGCCATTTTAGTGATATGGATGAACTTGGCTTAGAAATGGTGGATGAAGCTGGTTTGATGTTGCGCCAATTAATGCGTCAAGCGCGTAAACGTATTGATGCTGGCGGTAGCGTTATTTCTGTTTCTGTGGATACATTTTTTGAATTTATTACTAATAGCACGAACGTTTTTCGCTTGCTATTACGCGAAAGTTCAGGCACTTCTCAAGCTTTTCGTACTGCGGCAGCACGAGAAATTAAGCATTTTGTTGATGAGTTAGCAGAATATATTTCCTACAAACATCAATATTCGCAATATGTTGCTTATGTTCAAGCGGAAGGCATCGTAACAATCGTATTCACTGCAGGGGCGAATGCTTTAGATATGAGTAAAGCTGAGCGTGAGCAACTTAAAGCTCGAGTGATTTTGCAATTGAGAATGCTTGCAAAAGGTGCTGATTTTGCAGCGAATAAGGAAAGAGGCAAGTAAGATAGTTTTTATATCTAGTCAATTAATTTTTCTTTGTGCTTAGGTATTTGCTATCTTTTATTTTTCCGAGTTATTCTCATACCAAATTTTATTCACATAAAGTGTGATAAAACCTGATGGCGTGTCTACCCGCACTTCGTCGTCTAATGTTTTTCCGATTAAAGCTCGAGCAACTGGGGAATCAATGGATATCCAATTTTTCGCAGGGGCAAATTCATCACAACCGACGATACGGTATTGCTTAATTTCACCTTCTTCATTTTCTAATTCCACCCACGCACCGAAGAAAACTTTTCCCTCTTGCTTTGGGTTGTAATCGACAATTTGTAGCACTTCCAATCTTTTAGTTAAAAAACGCACGCGGCGATCAATTTCACGTAAACGACGTTTACCATAAATATATTCGGCATTTTCGCTACGATCGCCTAGTGCAGCTGCATCTGAAACGGCTTGAGTGACTTTTGGGCGTTCTTCTTTCCACAAAAACTTGAGTTCTTGGTCAAGCGCAAGCCAGCCTTGACGGGTAATATAATTTGATTTTGCCATAATAAAAATAAAAGAAAGTTTTTTGAATTATATTTGAGCCAGCCCACTAAAACCAGTATTCTATCTTCGTTTTTTTATAATAAAGAAGTACGACAATGTTAAATCAACAAATTAGCCAAATTATTGCGGCAGAATTAACCGTTCAACCCCAACAAATTCTTGCTGCCATTCAATTATTAGATGATGGCAATACCATTCCATTTATCGCCCGTTATCGTAAAGAAGCTACAGGTGGCTTAGATGACACCCAACTTCGTCATTTTGAAACCCGTTTAATTTATTTGCGTGAATTAGAAGAACGTCGTCAAACCATCTTGAAATCTATTGAAGAGCAAGGAAAATTGACTGATGAATTGCGTGACAAAATTCATGCGACACAAAGCAAAACCGAATTAGAAGATTTATATTTGCCGTACAAACCAAAACGTCGCACCAAAGGGCAAATTGCCATTGAAGCCGGTCTTGAACCATTGGCTGATTTACTTTGGAGCGAGCCAAAAAATGATCTAGAATCAACCGCACTTTCCTTTGTGGATGCTGAAAAAGGCGTAGCTGATAGCAAAGCTGCGTTAGACGGTGCTCGCTATATTTTAATGGAGCGTTTTGCTGAAGATGCAGGTTTATTAGCGAAAGTCCGTGATTATTTAGCGAAAAATGCGGTTATCGTATCAAAAGTGATCGAAGGCAAAGAAACGGAAGGCGCAAAATTCCAAGATTATTTCGACCACCAAGAATTATTGAAAAATGTGCCTTCTCACCGTGCATTGGCCATGTTCCGTGGACGTAATGAGGGCATTTTACAATTAAGTTTAAATGCTGATCCTGATGCGGAAGAAGGAAGTCGCCAAAGCTATTGTGAAGAGATTATTCGTGATTATTTAGATGTACGTTTCACGGGACAGCCAGCAGATAAATGGCGTGAGCAAGTGATTGCGTGGACGTGGAAAATCAAAGTTTCGTTGCATTTAGAAACGGAATTAATGGCAAGTTTACGTGAAAAAGCGGAAGAAGAAGCCATAGATGTTTTCGCCCGAAATCTGACCGCACTTTTAATGGCTGCACCGGCAGGGGCGAAAAGTACTATGGGCTTGGACCCAGGCTTACGTACAGGTATTAAAGTCGCGGTGGTTGATAACACAGGTAAATTATTAGATACCACCACCATTTATCCACACACGGGGCGTGAAGCTGAAGCACAAGTGGCGATTTTCAGCTTAATCCGCAAACATAACGTGGAATTAATTGCCATTGGTAATGGTACAGCTTCTCGTGAAACTGAACGTTTTGCGAAAGACGTGATTAAAGAAATTAAAGAAAATAAACCACAAACCGTTGTGGTCAGTGAAGCTGGTGCGTCCGTTTATTCAGCTTCTGAATTTGCCGCAAATGAATTCCCGAATTTAGATGTATCTTTACGTGGTGCGGTATCAATTGCGCGTCGTTTACAAGATCCATTGGCAGAATTAGTGAAAATCGAACCGAAAGCCATTGGTGTTGGGCAATATCAACACGATGTAAACCAAACCCAACTTGCGCGTAAACTTGATGCAGTAGTGGAAGACTGCGTAAACGCGGTAGGCGTAGATTTAAATACCGCATCGGCACCATTACTTGCTCGTGTAGCTGGTATGACAAAAACCTTAGCACAAAACATTGTGGAATATCGTGATGAAAATGGGCGTTTTGAAAGCCGTGCAGAATTGAAAAAAGTGCCACGTTTAGGGCCAAAAGCCTTTGAGCAATGTGCAGGCTTTATGCGTATTGCAAACGGGAAAAATCCACTTGATGCTTCAGGTGTTCACCCAGAAGCTTACCCTGTTGTCGAAAAAATTTTGCAAGCTACCGCACAATCTATTCAAGATTTAATGGGTAATGCCGGTGTGGTACGTCAGCTTGATGCAAAACAATTCATTGATGAACAATTTGGTTTACCGACCGTCCAAGATATTTTCAAAGAGTTGGAAAAACCAGGGCGCGATCCACGCGGCGAGTTCAAAACCGCTGTATTTGCTGAGGGCGTGGAAGAAATAACGGATTTAAAATCTGGAATGATTTTAGAAGGAACTGTTACTAATGTAACCAATTTTGGCGCATTTGTGGATATTGGTGTTCATCAAGATGGTTTAGTACATATTTCATCATTAAGCGATAAATTCGTGGAAGATCCCCATCAAGTGGTAAAAACAGGCAACATTGTAAAAGTCAAAGTGTTAGAAGTGGATGTGCCACGTAAACGCATTGCATTGACGATGCGATTAGATGAAAGTGCGGTCAAAAATGACAGTAAATCTGACCGCACTTTATCCGCAAGACCTCGTGGAAATATGCAACGAGAGGAGCGTAATTCAAGAGGTAATAATGTGATGGGCAATGCCTTTGCTGATGCGCTAAAAAATTGGAAAAAATAACAAGTTATGGGGCGAAATTATTCGCCCTTTTTTTATCGTTTTCCTTTCCCGAAAAGCATCGCCAAAACGGCGATTTTTTGCTATAATCTCGCCCAATTTTTATTTACAAAAGAATGAGATAAATTATGTCAGAAACGACCAATGATAACTATGGTGCATCGAGCATTAAAGTATTAAAAGGCCTTGATGCGGTGCGTAAGCGTCCTGGTATGTATATCGGCGATACCGATGACGGTACTGGTTTGCACCATATGGTATTTGAAGTGGTGGATAATGCCATTGATGAAGCCCTCGCTGGCCATTGTTCCGATATTATCGTGACAATTCACGATGATAATTCTGTATCGGTGCAAGATGATGGGCGCGGGATTCCTGTGGATATTCATCCTGAAGAAGGCGTTTCTGCAGCAGAAGTGATTATGACTGTGCTTCACGCAGGCGGTAAATTTGACGATAACTCTTATAAAGTATCGGGCGGTTTACACGGCGTGGGCGTATCTGTAGTGAATGCTCTTTCTGATAAGTTACAATTAACCATTCGTCGTCAAGGTCACGTTCACGAGCAGTTTTATCATTTAGGGGAGCCTCAATCGCCATTAACAGTAATTGGCGAAACAGAGGCAACGGGGACAACGGTTCGTTTCTGGCCAAGCTCAGATATTTTTGCTATCACAACCTTTGATTACAAAATCTTAGCAAAACGCTTACGTGAGCTTTCTTTCTTGAATTCTGGCGTATCTATTCGTTTAATCGATAAACGTGATGGATCTGAAGATCATTTCCATTACGAAGGCGGTATTCAAGCATTCGTAGAATATTTGAACAAAAATAAAAACCCAATTCATCCAAAGCCATTTTATTTTACCGCTGAGAAAGATGGCATCGGCGTAGAAGTCGCCTTGCAGTGGAATGATGGTGTAAATGAAAACGTGTACTGCTTTACCAATAACATTCCTCAACGTGATGGCGGTACTCACTTAGCTGGTTTTCGTGGAGCTTTAACCCGTAGCTTAAATAGCTATATGGAAAACGAGGGTATGCTGAAAAAAGAAAAAGTGGCGACTTCAGGCGATGATGCACGTGAAGGTTTAGTGGCGATTATTTCAGTTAAAGTGCCAGATCCAAAATTCTCATCGCAAACTAAAGACAAACTCGTATCTTCAGAAGTTAAAAGTGCGGTGGAATCAGCGATGAATGAAAAAATGCAGGAATATTTATTGGAAAATCCTGCAGATGCAAAAATCATTGTAAATCAAATTATTATGGCAGCTCGTGCGCGTGAAGCAGCACGCAAAGCGCGTGAAATGACGCGTCGTAAAGGGGCATTAGATATTGCAGGTTTACCAGGTAAACTAGCAGACTGCCAAGAAAAAGATCCTGCTCTTTCTGAACTTTACTTGGTGGAGGGGGACTCCGCGGGTGGTTCTGCAAAAGTTGGTCGTGATCGTAAAACTCAAGCAATTTTGCCATTGAAAGGTAAAATCTTAAACGTAGAAAAAGCACGTTTCGACAAAATGTTGTCTTCCCAAGAAGTGGGCACATTAATTACTGCTTTAGGCTGCGGTATTGGTCGTGATGAATATAATCCAGATAAATTACGTTATCATCATATCATTATTATGACCGATGCTGATGTGGATGGTTCTCACATCCGTACGTTGCTTTTAACGTTTTTCTATCGTCAAATGCCTGAGCTGATTGAGCGTGGTTATGTTTACATTGCTCAGCCGCCACTTTACAAAGTGAAAAAAGGAAAACAAGAACGCTACATTAAAGATGCGGATGAAATGGAGCAATATGAATTAACCCTTGCGTTAGATGGCACAGAATTACATATTAGCGCAAATGCACCAGCAATGAATGCTCTTGTATTTGAAAAATTGGTGGCAGAATATAACAGCGTACAAAAACTTATCGGTCGTTTAAATCGTCATTACCCAGTGCCTGTATTGCAAGGATTAATTTATCAGTCGCCAATTTCTGTTGAAATGATGAAAGACGAAAGTGCGGTTGAAAATTGGGGTAAATCTTTTGTTGAACAACTGACTGCAAAAGAAACAGAAGCGCATCAATATTCAGTGCGTACACAATTTAATGCGGAACGCCAAGTGTATGAAGCGGTGATTACTGTTCGCAAACACGGTATTGATACCGATTATTTCTTGAATTTTGATTTTGTTCACGGCAATGAATACGCGAAAATTGTTTCTCTTAATAAACAACTCAATGGTTTATTAGAAGAGGGGGCTTATGTTATTCGTGGCGAAAAAGTACAACCAGTACGTAGTTTTGAACAAGTCGTTGAATGGCTAGTGAAAGAATCTCGTAAAGGTCTTGAAGTACAACGTTATAAAGGACTTGGGGAAATGAACGCAGATCAACTTTGGGAAACCACAATGGATCCAAATTCACGTCGTATGTTGAAGGTTTCTATTAAGGACGCCGTTGCAGCAGATCAACTCTTCACGACCTTAATGGGAGATGAAGTTGAGCCACGTCGTGAGTTCATTGAGCTGAATGCGTTAAGAGCAAATTTGGACGTGTAAATTTTCGTCTATTTATATTCATGACTGAAAGGGCATTTAGATGCCCTTTCTTTGTTTATCTTGTTATTTCATATAAGGATTACTATTGGTTTTTTGAACTTAAGTGAGTAAACTAAATGCACTCATTTTCTCAACGGAGAACCTTTATGAAACCTTATCTTATCGCCCCATCAATTCTTTCTGCCGATCTCGCTCGTCTTGGTGATGATGTACAAAACGTACTTAATGCAGGCGCGGATGTTATTCATTTTGATGTTATGGATAATCATTATGTACCTAATCTCACTTTTGGGCCTGCGGTATGTCAAGCTTTACGTGATTATGGCATTACCGCACCGATAGATGTGCATTTAATGGTAAAACCCGTCGATCGCATTATTCCCGATTTTGCTAAAGCGGGTGCGAACTACATCACTTTTCACCCAGAATCTAGCGAACATATTGACCGCTCTTTGCAGCTTATTCGCGATTGTGGTTGTAAATCTGGATTAGTTTTTAATCCTGCGACGCCGTTGAGCTATTTAGATTACGTTTTGGATAAAGTGGATGTGGTTTTATTAATGTCAGTTAATCCCGGATTTGGCGGACAATCTTTTATTCCAGCAACATTGAAGAAATTACAACAGGCTCGTAAGATCATTGATGAAAGTGGTTATGACATTCGTCTTGAAGTAGATGGTGGCGTGAAGGTTGATAATATTGCAGAAATTGCAGCGGCAGGTGCTGATATGTTTGTGGCAGGTTCCGCAATTTTTGGTAAGCCAGATTATAAACAAGTTATTGACCAAATACGTACACAGTTAGCAAGTGTTAGCGCATAACCGTTATTTTAATAAAATACGATCGTAATAGAACAGAGAAAAACAATGAATACACAATTTAAACTTATTGGCTTTGATTTAGACGGCACCTTGGTAAATAGCTTGCCTGATTTAGCGTTATCCGTAAATTCTGCCTTGGCTGAATTTGATTTACCGAAAGCGCCAGAAGAATTAGTTTTAACTTGGATCGGCAATGGCGCGCCTGTATTAATTGCCCGTGCGTTAGATTGGGCGAAAAAACAAACAGGAAAAGTGCTAACTGAAACAGAGGTTAAGCAAGTAACAGAACGTTTTAATTTTTATTATGGCGAGAATTTATGTAATGTCAGCCGCTTGTATCCAAATGTAAAAGAAACTTTAGAAATCCTGAAAGAAAAAGGCTATGTCCTAGCAGTTGTTACCAATAAACCCACAAGACATGTTCAGCCAGTATTGGCCGCATTTGGCATTGATCATTTATTTAGTGAAATGTTGGGCGGTCAATCCTTACCTGCCATTAAGCCACATCCAGCTCCACTTTATTATTTATGCGGAAAATTTGGTTTTGAACCACGCCAAGTGCTTTTCGTGGGCGATTCTAAAAATGATATTATCGCAGGTCACGCTGCGGGCTGTGCAGTTGTTGGTTTAACTTACGGCTACAATTACAATATCCCTATCCGTGAATCCAATCCAGATTGGGTGTTTGATGATTTTGCCCAGCTATTAAGTATTCTTTAAGTTTTCCATCTAATAAAAAGTGCGGTTAATTTTTACCGCACTTTTGTTATCTACTTAATTGATTTTAAAGAATGTTTGAAAATTCTTCTAACATTTCTTTTGGCCATACGCTTGATTGCACTTCACCGATATGTTTTTTACGAAGTAAAAGCATCGCTAAGCGAGATTGACCGATACCACCGCCGATAGTTAATGGCAATTTCCCGTTTAATAAATCTTGGTGCCAATCCATTTTTAAACGGTCTTCATCGCCTGTTAAGCCAACTTGTAAGCGTAATGCACTTTCATCTACGCGGATACCCATTGAGGATAGTTCAAAGGCTTTGCCTAATTGGTCGTTCCATACCAAAATGTCGCCATTTAAGCCTTTGTAGCCATTTTCAGATTCTGTTGTCCAGTCATCATAGTCAGGTGCACGACCATCATGAGGTTTGCCATCTGAAAGTTTGCCGCCAATCCCGATTAAGAATACTGCGCCGTATTCTTTACAAATTGCGTTTTCACGTTCTTTACTGCTTAAATCTGGATAGCGTTTGACTAAATCTTCGCTATGCACAAAGGTAATCTGTTTTGGAAGAATGGAAGGAATACCAAAACGTGCTTCTACGGCTAATTCCGTTAAACGAATAGCACGATAAATTGAATTTACCGTTTCTTTTAAGTATGTGAAATTACGATGACCTTCAGGAATCACTTTTTCCCAGTCCCATTGATCCACATAAACAGAATGAGTTGGATCAAGAGAATCTTCATCTGGACGCAATGCTTTCATATGAACAAACAAGCCTTCTCCTTCTTTAAATTTGAAGCGAGCCAATGTATGGCGTTTCCATTTCGCAAGAGAATGTACAACTTCAAATACCGCATTTGGAATACATTTCACATTAACCTGTACGGCTTTTTCAATGCCTGATAAGTTATCTTGCATTCCGTTACCCACTTGGCTCAAAATTGGGCCTTGCACTTCAATAATGCCAAGTTGCTCAATAAGATTTTGGGTAAAAGTGTTCTTTACAAAGCTAATTTCTTGTTGTTGTAAAATAAATGTCTTTTTCATTTTGATAACCTTTTTTAACGAGGAGTAATATTTTTGAGTATTATTCAGTAAATGATGATTTTATTTCAAGTATTTTGTTTACTTTCTTTTTCTGGTTGAATATTATCCAATTCATTGGGAAAAAATTAAATAAAATCTAAAGGAGAAGGTTTTATGCACAACATCGATAGTTTAGATCAAAAAATATTACGTGTACTCACTAAAGATGCGAGAACACCATACGCAGAAATGGCTAAAAATTTTGGAGTTAGTCCAGGAACGATTCATGTGCGAGTAGAAAAAATGCGTCAATCGGGCATTATTAAAGGCACAAAAGTGATTATTGATGAACGTAAATTAGGCTATGATGTATGTTGTTTTATCGGCATTATTCTAAAAAGCGCAAAAGATTATGAAAAGGTAATCAAAAAGCTAGAAAGTTTTGATGAAGTAGTGGAAGCCTATTATACAACAGGCAATTACTCGATTTTCTTAAAAGTGATGACGCACACAATCGCAGAACTACATTCTGTTTTGGCGACCAAGATTCAGTTAATAGATGAAATTCAATCCACTGAAACCTTGATTTCAATGCAAAATCCAATTTTGCGAGATATTAAACCTTAAAAACACAGAAAGTGCGGTGAAATTTTTATTCAAATTTATCTTGGTGTTTAAATTTCAATAAATCTCTCCGCTCTTTTTTATTTGGGCGACGATCAGGATGGGGCATTGAAAGGGAATTATTTTTTCTTGCCCACGCGATTTCTTCTCTTTTTTTCACGCTACTTTCGGTTTCTTGATAGAGTAATTGTGCTTCTGGCGCACCTCGGCGTTGATCGCTTAAGGCGATAATTTTTATTTCTTTTTCTTCGTTTCCCTGGCGAAGTTTTAACATTGCGCCCACTTCCACAATTTTACTTACTTTCGCACGTTGATTGTTGTAATGCACTTTACCACTTTCAATCATCGCTTTAGCAATGCTCCGTGTTTTGTAAAATCGGGCAGCCCACAACCATTTATCTAATCTGACTTCTTTTTCTGCCATTATTTTCTCCTTATTTTGATTCGACAAAATAGTACCACAAAGTATGCTAATGAACTGTTATTAAAAATTTTATTCTTTAATAGGATTTTTATTAAATGAAAAAAAATAAAAACAGGTTAATTTAAACATTTTTCAATAAAACAAATTTTATGTTAAAAAAACTTGAAAAATAGTCAAATTTTTGACAAGGTTGAGTGGTTTTCTTTTTTTAAGCTCAAGTAACAATTTATGCATAACGAAAACTTAAAAGAATTGACCGTTCGAGGAATTATTCTCGGTGCATTGATTACGGTAATTTTCACTGCATCCAATGTGTATCTCGGTCTAAAAGTGGGGGTGACATTTGCGTCATCTATTCCAGCGGCCGTCATTTCTATGGCAGTACTCAAATTTTTCAAAGATTCTAGCATTCTTGAAAATAATATGGTGCAAACTCAAGCATCTTCAGCAGGTACGCTTTCTTCTGTGATCTTCGTCTTGCCTGGTTTATTAATGATGGGCTACTGGCAAGATTTTCCATTCTGGCAAACGATGTTGATTTGTGCAGCTGGTGGTACATTGGGCGTGTTATTCACTATTCCATTACGCCGTGCAATGGTGGTAAATAGTAATTTACCTTATCCTGAAGGGGTAGCTGCTGCAGAAATTTTGAAAGCAGGTAATCATGCAGATGGCGACAGCGGTGTGAAAGATATTGCTTACGGTGGTGTTTTAGCGGGATTAGTGGCATTTTTAACTAACGGTTTACGCGTTATGGCTGATGGTGCAAGTGCTTGGATTCAAACAGGAAAAGCGGCGTTCCAATTACCAATGGGCTTTTCACTTGCCTTACTCGGTGCTGGTTATTTAATTGGTATTGTCGGCGGTATTGCGATGTTAATCGGTGTTATTTTGACTTGGGGTGTGGCAGTGCCATATTTCACAATGTCAGAAGATATTGCCGCGGATGCAAGTTTAATTGATTCTGCGATGACTGTTTGGAAAACCAAAGTGCGTTATATTGGTGTGGGTACAATTGGTATTGCTGCGATTTGGACATTGCTGATTTTAATGAAACCAATGATTGAAGGGATGGTTCATTCTTTCCGTATGCTGAAAGGTGGGCAAGAGGCATCAGAACATCGTATTGATATTGACCTTTCTCCAAAAACAATGATTTATATCTTAATTGCGACGGTTGCGTTAATTGTTATTTCATTACATCACTTTATTGCGGCGGCACCAATTTCGCCTGAGCTTTCCATTTTATTAGTGGTAGTTTGTACTTTCTTAGCGGTATTTATCGGCTTCTTTGTGGCAGCTGCTTCTGGTTATATGGCAGGTTTAGTGGATTCATCTTCAAGCCCAATTTCTGGTATCGGAATTATTTCTGTTATCGTGATTTCATTAGTATTGGTGTCAATCGGTAACGCCTCGGGCTTATTTGAAACTGTAGATGGTCAGAAATTTTTAACCGCACTTACATTGTTTACGGCATCTATCGTAATCACTACAGCTTGTATTTCTAATGATAATCTACAAGATTTAAAAACGGGTTTATTAGTTGAAGCAACACCTTGGCGACAACAAGTTGCATTAATTATCGGCTGCTTTGTCGGTGCACTTGTTATCGCGCCAGTATTAGAAATCTTATATCACGCGTATGGTTTCAGCGGTGCGTTGCCACGTCCAGATATGGATCCTTCACAAGCCTTATCTGCACCACAAGCAACGTTAATGACCGCCATTTCTCAAGGTATTTTCACAAATAAATTGGAATGGACTTACATCTTAACTGGTGTGGGTTTAGGTGCTGTGTTAATTACGATTGATGCATTTTTGAAAAAAGTCAGCAACAAAGTCTTTAGCTTGCCAGTTATTGCTGTGGGGATTGGTATTTACTTACCACCATCAATTAATACGCCTGTGATTGTTGGTGCATTCCTAGCGTGGATTATGGCTCGCCATATTGCAAAACTTGGTAACAAAGAAGTGTCAGCTAAAGCAGAACGTTTCGGTACGCTTTTCTCTGCAGGTTTAATTGTAGGCGAAAGTTTAATGGGTGTCATTTTAGCATTCATTATTGCGGCTTCTGTTACCACTGGTGGTTCTGAAGCACCATTATCCTTAAATCTTGAAAATTGGGATACAATTGGCGAGTGGTTAGGTTTAATCGTATTTATCGTGGGCATTGTGATTTTTGCATCTCGCGTATTACGTGCGAAAAAATCTGATTAATCCTTAAATTTATTTTAGAATAGGTTATCTTCTGGATAACCTATTTTTCACTATGAAATCTTACTTAAAAATACTTATTTTTTTCCCTCTGATTTTACAGATAGTCGTCACCGCACTTTTGATTTGGTTCGATGATGACTCAAGTGGCGTTATCGTTCCTTTTTCTAGTTATGCTCTCACAGCATTTCTTCTTGCCACCATTCCCGCATTTTTAACCGCACTTTTAGCCGCAAAATTCCGTTACACACGTTATAACATTGCTTCGATTGTATTAGTTTCATCGATCATTTCATTTGTTTACTGCAATATGGCATCTTATTTTTATTTGTTATTACTTGGCGAACAAGAATCATCCTTTTGGGAATGGGTAACGAATGGAGGATTATCGCTCGGGTTAATAAGCACATGCGGAATGGTTTTTTATGCTCTATTTGTAATGCCTTGGCTGCTGCCAAAAACAAGAGAATAATTTTATGCTGACGTTAAACGAACATTTACTTAACCAAGTATTGCTGATTGCTTACCAATCAGGTAAGCATTTGCAACAGTTTTATCAAAAACAGGTTCATGTTGAATTGAAAGAAGACAACACGCCTGTGACGGAAGCGGATCTTTTTGTGAGCCAATTTTTAACCGAAAAATTGACCGCACTTTTCCCTAATGTCCCCGTTCTTTCGGAAGAAAATTGCCATATTTCCTTTGAAGAACGTAAAAATTGGAAAGAATATTGGTTGGTTGATCCTCTTGATGGCACACAGCAATTTATTAATCGTACCGATCAATTTTCTGTGTTGATAACCTTAGTTCGTAAAAATAAACCCGTGTTAAGCGTTATTCATGCGCCAATTTTATCGACAACTTATTATGCAATGTGTGATTTCGGCACGTTTAAAAAACAACTGGATCAGGTAAAAAAACTCACTAAAAACACGACAAATTTTGACCGCCCTTTACGAATTGCGGTAGGTGCAACCACTTCACAAGAAAAAGTGCGGTCGATTTTGCCGAAGGATTTTCCTTGTGAATTTGTTGTGGTTGGTTCAAGTAGCTTAAAAAGCGGTTTGGTGGCTGAAGGTGCAGTAGATTGTTATGTTCGTTTAGGACAAACAGGCGAATGGGATACTGCTGGCGCAGAAGTGTTGCTGAGTGAAACTCACGGTGCCATTTTTGACTCTCATTTTGAGCCTTTAACCTATAACCAACGCGAAACCTTGATTAATCCGCATTTTGTTATGGTGGGCGATCAATCGTTCGATTGGCGTTCTGTCTTTCAATTTAATTGATTGTTGTTTTTAGTTAGAATTTAATAAAATTTGTGTAAATTTTTTATTGCTTTATATAGGGGGGGTTAATGACGATAGAGATTCACTCACATAATCAACAACATCATTTAGTAGATATTAAACTTTTTGAGGAAGAACTAAAAGATGAAATAAAATATGATAGATTCAAACAAAATGTCAAAGTATTTTTTATCAATACCCCTAGGATTAAAGGGATGATTGAAACTAATGTTGATTTACTTTTAATTATTGCGATAGAGAATAAAGATAAATGTTTTTATTCTGTGCAAAACTATTCAACCAACGAACCAACCAACCAAAGAATAACCCCAAAAAAAGTTTATTTTAATAACCTTATTATTCCAATTAAATTCATTGATTATCTTGAAAATATTCAACAACCTGAATATGAAGGTAGAATAAATTATCTATACACTGATAAATATGAGGAAGATATTGGCATATATAGAAGTGAACTATTTAAACAAACAAAAAATTATTTAGAATACATTTGGAAAGATCACCAACTTGAACTCTCTTATCAGGGAGAACCTATCAAGTTTCGGATTACACCCCACCCTATAATTTGGGTTATAAGCCCTAGTGAACAATATCGTGATTTCTCCCGATCTAACTTTATTTATGCACCTAGATTTGGTTTCAAAGAGTTAACATACTATCTAAAAAGTATTCCTTATAAGCATAATAGTTTCACATCAAATGCACACTGGTCAATAGAGAAAGATAATCATGAGGCATATGAAATCATTGATAAACATATAGAATTATTAAAAGAACAACTTGAAAGAGATAATAAAATAGGTTCGTTAACTAAGAAAAAAATAGATCGTCTTAATAAACTGTATGCGGAAGATCTAAAAATCTATGAGAAATATCTTTCAGAACAAAATAAAAATAATCAAGAAGATGATGAAGAAAATATCTTTGACCTTGTTTTTGGTGCGGAAAGTAAAAAACAAAAAAGAATCAACTTGCCTGAAAGGATAAAAGCAGAAAAAGAACTTAATAAAAACCTTGTCATCATTAGCGGAAAAGCAGGTTCAGGAAAAACATTTGAGATGCTATCTCTTATTAAAAAATCTTATGAGAATGCAAGAAATAAAACAGCTTATGGTGCAAAAAGTGGTTATTACCTAACCTATAACAAATTGTTAGCTAATGATGTTAGGATTATCACGGATCATTACCAACAAGGAACAAAGATAGCTGTTAGAACTATCCATAAGTTTTTTTATGAAAGAACACGTAGCCTGCAAATATTACGAGCGATGACAGCAGGGAGAATTGCAGAACTTTCAGCGATTCAAGATCAACGAAAAGCAAGAGTAGAAGAGTATTTACTAAAAAAAGCTAATACTAATTACCCAGATAGTTCTTGGGATAGCGGTATGAGAGAATTCTTCTTAAGATGGAAAAATCATAATGGTAGTCCTGACTTGAAGACTTATGTTGAAAGTAATAAGAGAAAAATTTCTAATACACTACATAATCAAGTGTTTTTACAAGATTATTATCAAGTTTTACGTTATTTTATTCAGGCTATAAAAGATCCCCTAAAATTATTTTATCAATTAGGAATAGACAAAATTGAGGATGAGCAATGGAATGATTGGATGCGAGAAAAGGGCAAAGTATATCCAAGAACCCCAGAAGCCTTTGCTGAACTTGTAAACAGATCTCTCGGCGGTATTCGTGCACAACAAACCTTATTTATTGATGAAGGGCAAGATTGCCACCCCCTTGAGCGAGATATCTTTCTTTTACTTTGGGAGAAAAAGAATATAGTCGTTTGTACAGGTGGTAGAGAACAACTAATTCGCCATAATGAAGAGTGTAATTGGAAATATTCAGATACAGATAATCAGGTTATCCATAATGTGATCGAAATTCAAAAACGTAATCGCACGTTTAGAATGAAGCAGAATATTGTTGAACTGTGTAACTTTGTTGCTAATGAATTTCAGATTAATCTTGATTTGAGCGCAATTCGTTCTAATGAAGATAAAGGTTCAGTCATTATTGAAATTAATGATCTTCGGAATTCTAAACTGAAAAATACCGTAGATAAGTTAAGAAAAATAGGTGAAGATAACGGGCTTTCTAATTATGAAAGTATCTTATTTTTAACGGAATCAGAATCAGGAACTTTATTTAGCGGGGGAGAGATTCATACAGATCTCCTGATTGATAGTAATAATAATGTGCTGCTTTCAGAATCAATAAAGAGTAAATTATCAAATTTATCTGAATTAACAAATATTCCTGAAGAGCAACTATTTTTACACAATCAGAAAAAGACAGGTGTGCGACAAAATGATGAAGATAATGATCGTGAAGAAGATGATTTTCCGTCCGCAGATACATATCGAAGTCTATTTTACGAATCTTGTCGTGGATTAGAAGCTTGGTCTGTTGTGTGTTTTGATCTTGATTTATTCTATGAACGTAAGAAACAAGAAGAGCTAGCAGCGAGTTATTTAAGTGATGATTTATATCTTTCGGAAGAAGAGCGCAGAAAGAAATATGCTGCGACTTGGGTGTTAATGGCATTAACTCGACCAATAGATACTTTGTACGTTCATATTAATGATTCTGATTCAGAGCTAGGACAGATTGTGAAGAAATATATTGAACAGAAGTAATCAACAGATTGGCGTTCTATCTTTCAATTTAATTGATTGGTTCGATTGGTTTTTTTCTCTAGAATACGGCATTATTTTCGACATTACTCGGAAGCCGAATAAGGAATAATTATGCAAACTGATAATAATTGTATCGTCATTTTTGGCGCGTCTGGTGACTTAACTCATCGTAAACTCATTCCAGCCCTTTATAATCTCTACAAAATCGGGCGTTTGAGTGAAAACTTTTCCGTTCTTGGTGTTGCACGTTCTGACTTGAACGATGAAACTTTCCGTAAAAAAATGCGTGAAGCTTTAATTCATAATGAAGAAACAACACCAGAAACCTTAGATGCTTTCTGCTCTCATCTTTATTACCAAGCAGTGAATACATCTGATGCTCAAGATTATGGCAAACTTGTTCCACGCTTAGACGATCTTCACGATAAATATCAAACCTGTGGTAACACCCTTTACTATATGTCCACTCCACCAAGTCTTTATGGCGTGATTCCTGAGTGTTTGGCTGCACATGGTTTAAATACGGAAGAATATGGCTGGAAACGTATTATCGTTGAAAAACCTTTTGGTTACGATGAAAAAACAGCGCAAGCATTAGACGTACAAATCCACCGTTTCTTTGAAGAACACCAAATTTATCGTATCGACCATTATTTAGGTAAAGAAACCGTTCAAAACTTGCTCGTATTACGTTTTTCAAATGGTTGGTTTGAACCGCTTTGGAACCGTAATTTCATTGATTATGTAGAAATTACTGGTGCAGAATCTATTGGCGTGGAAGAGCGCGGTGGCTATTATGATGGTTCTGGCGCAATGCGAGATATGTTCCAAAACCATTTATTACAAGTCCTTGCTATGGTGGCAATGGAGCCACCAGCGATTATTAACGCGAATTCAATGCGTGATGAAGTGGCAAAAGTGATGCATAGTTTGCGTCCATTAACTTCGGAGGATATGGAGAATAACCTTGTTTTGGGTCAATACACTGCGGCTGAAATTAACGGCAAAATGGAAAAAGGCTATCTAGAAGAAAAAGGTGTGCCTGCAGATTCTCGTACTGAAACCTACATCTCATTGCGTTGTGAAATTGAAAACTGGCGTTGGGCTGGCGTGCCGTTCTATGTTCGTACGGGTAAACGCTTACCAGCTCGTGTGACTGAAATTGTGATCCATTTTAAAACTACGCCACATCCTGTATTCAGCCAAAATGCACCAGAGAATAAATTGATTATTCGTATTCAACCTGATGAAGCGATTTCAATGCGTTTTGGTTTGAAGAAACCAGGTGCAGGTTTTGAGGCGAAAGAAGTATCAATGGATTTCCGTTATGCAGATTTAGCAGGCACGCAAGTATTAACCGCTTATGAACGTTTATTGTTGGATGCGATGAAAGGCGATGCAACCTTGTTTGCTCGTACTGATGCTGTGCATGCTGCATGGAAATTTGTGCAACCGATTTTAGATTACAAAGCCAATGGCGGTCGTATTCACGAATATGAAGCTGGCTCTTGGGGGCCTGTTGCAGCTGATAAATTAATCGCAAAACAAGGCAAAGTGTGGCGTAAACCAAGTGGATTGATGAAGAAAAAAGTTTAACTAATCTAATGTAGGGTGGGCTTTAGCCCACCGCTCTTACTAACATAATAAATTGTGGGCTAAAGCCCAACGGAAAATCAATGAACTATATCAGCTTCCCAACTGCTCAACATGCAGTCGATAAAATTGCACAAGAATTTTTGATTTATGGCCAATTAAATCACCCTGTGCATATTTCCCTTTCTGGTGGTTCAACACCTAAGTTGCTATTTAAAACCTTAGCCAAATCACCTTATGCGGAACAAATTAACTGGAAAAATCTGCATTTTTGGTGGGGAGATGATCGTATGGTTCCGCCATCTGATCCTGAAAGTAACTATGGCGAAGTGCAAAAACTTTTATTCGATCATATTCAAATTCCAACGGAAAACATCCATCGAATTCGTGGCGAAAATGAACCGCACTTTGAACTAAAACGCTTCGAAGAAGAATTAAGTGCGGTCATTCCAAACGGTGTTTTTGATTGGATTATTTTAGGCATGGGGACAGACGGTCATACTGCTTCTCTCTTCCCACATCAAACTAATTTTGATGATGAAAACCTAGCTGTCATTGCTAAGCATCCTGAAAGTGGTCAAATTCGCATTTCTAAAACAGCCAAACTCATTGAACAAGCTAAACGCATTACCTATTTGGTCACTGGTGAAAGCAAAGCGGATATTTTAAAAGAAATTCAAACTACCCCAGCAGAAAACTTGCCTTATCCCGCTGCTAAAATTAAAGCAAAAAATGGAGTGACGGAGTGGTACTTAGACAAAGCAGCGGCAAGGCTTCTCTAATGGAAATTTTAGCTCATATTTTAACTTGCACTTGTCACCCTTGAACATTGGTTGCCTGCAGTGTTGGCAATAGTTTTGCAAATGGTTGCATAAAATTGATCGCTTGTAGGGGCAAATTACATTTGCCCTATAAAAACAATTACAGCGGAATGTATGACTACGAAATATAATGCAGGTATTCATCATCGAAGATCGATTCGTTTAAAACATTATAATTATCGTTCTGAAGGATTTTATTTCATCACCATTTGTTGTAAAAATAAAGAATGTCTATTTGGGCATATCATTAATCAACAAATGCAATTAAATGATTTAGGGAATTACGTAAAACAGTGTTGGGAAAATATTCCAATGTTCTTTCCACAAGTACGAATTGATGAATTTGTTATTATGCCAAATCATTTACACGGTATTATTGAAATTATTGAACAGGTAAAGGGCAAATGTAATTTGCCCCTACAATCGAGAGTAACGCAGTTGCCACAAAAGGGAACATCTCAAACAATTGGCTCAATAGTTCGTGGATTTAAATCAGGTGTAACATCTTGGGCAAGAAAAAATAGTGAAATTTTTGATGTTTGGCAGCGAAATTATTATGAACATATTATTCGTGATGAAAAATCCTATTTGCAGATTTATGAACATATTATTCGTGATGAAAAATCCTATTTGCAGATTTATGAATATATTCAAAATAATCCTATTTTATGGGAACAAGATTAATTATATGTAGATTAAAAGGGCGAATGTAATTCCCTCCTACAATTTATCTACATCATAGACAAAACATGTAGGGGCTAATTATATTAGCCCTCATCATAAACAAAGATTTAGTAATCCAACAGGAGAAAACAATGTCAGTAAAAGGCGACATCGGTGTTATCGGCTTAGCCGTAATGGGGCAAAACCTCATTTTAAATATGAATGATCATGGCTTTAAAGTTGTGGCGTATAATCGTACCACCTCAAAAGTGGATGAATTTTTACAAGGTGCAGCAAAAGGCACGAATATTATCGGTGCATACTCTTTAGAAGATTTAACCGCTAAATTAGAAAAACCACGTAAAGTGATGTTAATGGTGCGCGCAGGCGATGTGGTGGATCAATTTATTGACGCATTACTACCGCACCTGGAAGAAGGCGACATTATTATTGATGGCGGTAACTCAAACTATCCAGATACGAACCGTCGAGTGAAAGCCTTGGCGGAGAAAGGTATTCGCTTTATCGGTTCGGGTGTGTCTGGTGGCGAAGAAGGGGCGCGTCACGGGCCTTCAATTATGCCAGGCGGTAATCAAGAAGCGTGGCAGTATGTGAAACCTATTTTCCAAGCAATCTCAGCTAAAACAGAACAAGGCGAACCTTGTTGTGACTGGGTCGGCGGCGAAGGTGCTGGTCACTTTGTGAAAATGGTTCACAATGGTATTGAATATGGCGATATGCAGTTAATTTGCGAAGCATACCAATTCTTAAAAGAAGGTTTAGGTTTGAGTTATGACGAAATGCAATCCATCTTCGCTGAATGGAAAAAAACGGAACTTGATAGTTATTTGATTGATATTACTACCGACATTCTTGGCTATAAAGATGCAAGTGGAGAACCTTTAGTCGAAAAAATCTTGGATACTGCGGGTCAAAAAGGGACAGGTAAATGGACGGGTATCAATGCGTTAGATTTTGGTATTCCATTAACTTTAATCACTGAATCAGTCTTTGCACGCTGCGTATCTTCATTTAAAGATCAACGTGTTGCGGCTAATCAATTATTCGGCAAAACCATTGCCCCAGTTGAAGGCGACAAAAAAGTATGGATTGAAGCAGTGCGTAAAGCATTATTGGCGTCAAAAATTATTTCTTACGCACAAGGCTTTATGCTGATTCGTGAAGCCTCTGAACAATTTGGTTGGGATATTAACTATGGTGCAACGGCGTTGTTATGGCGTGAGGGTTGTATTATCCGCAGCCGTTTCTTAGGTAATATTCGCGATGCTTATGAAGCCAATCCAAATCTTGTTTTCTTAGGTTCAGATAGCTACTTCAAAGGCATTTTAGAAAACGCATTAAGTGACTGGCGTAAAGTGGTGGCAAAATCTATCGAAGTGGGTATCCCAATGCCTTGTATGGCATCGGCTATTACATTCTTAGATGGCTATACTTCAGCACGTTTACCTGCAAACTTATTGCAAGCTCAACGCGACTATTTCGGTGCGCACACTTACGAGCGCACAGATAAACCACGTGGCGAGTTTTTCCACACCAACTGGACTGGTCGTGGCGGTAATACAGCATCAACTACTTATGATGTGTAGTTAAAAACATCAATAAGAATTACCGCACTTTAAACTGTTGCCATAAATTTGGATAGTTTATTAATTTGCTGAAATATTGGGCTCTGCATAATGTAGAGCTCAATTATTTATACTAAGGGTATACTTTATTGATGGCAGCGATCGTAAAGCGGTTGTAATTGTTGAATGGTGTGTGTAATAAATAAAGCGGGATCTATTTGATTTAATTCGGCTTTTTCAATGCTTTTTCCAATGCACCAAAAATCTTCATCTGAACGTAAGAGAAGATCTTTTTCAGAAATGTTCTTTACTTGGCGAAAATCATCATATTCACTTTCATCTTCTTGCCAAATATCAAAATCAGCAAATTGTTTGAAATCAAATTGATCAAGCCACTGATTATATTGTTGCACATTAATTTGTGAGCGATCTGCACGATAGCAATGCCAATCTAAACACACTCTTAGTCGGCGACGATTTAATAGCACAGAAAAGATTGCGGCAGAATTTTGGTTAAACTCGTATTTAAAATAAGCGAAGAAATGAGCCCGCACTTGCCAACCATTGGTCCAGCTTTCAATATGCGGTTTCGCAAAAGGCGTACCGAGTTGTGCTGAAACAGATTGAATTATCGCTTTCCAATTATCCCAATGTAATTTGTAATCCGCTTTAATTGCTGGAATATCTTCTGGGCAGAATTTTTTCATTTGGGCGAATTGGTAGAAAGGAATGTTGAACAGTTCGCAAGATTCAGCCGTAAGCGAGAGCATAGTGTTTCCTTAAAAATCACTGTAATTTTTGACCGCACTTTGAGTGAAGAACTGCTTGTCTTCCCAACGCAACATAGTCATTCGATTATTCCACACACAACCAGTATCTAAGGCATAAATACCTTTTGGAGTAGGCTCATCGACTAAACTTGCCCAATGCCCAAAGACAATGGGAATTTGTTTATAAAGTGGATTATCTAAATTAAACCAAGGCGTGAGCTCCGCTGGCGCATCTTTTAAAGGGGATTTACAGGCAAAATCAAAGCGATGATCCAAATAGCAAAAACGCATTCGAGTGAAAGCATTAATAATGTAGCGATGACGTGGTAAGCCCTGTAAATCTGGCGACCAGCGATCAGGCTGTTCAGAATACATATTTTCAATAAGATAATGAAAATCGCCGTGCTGTAAAATTTGTTCAACTTCAGCCGCACAAGATTTCGCAGTTTTCAAATCCCAATCTGGGGAAATGCCTGCGTGTGACATCAGGAAGTTTAACTTTTCATTATGCACAAGTAATGGCTGATGACGTAACCAATGAATCAGCTCATCAAAATCGGGCGCATTAAAAATGGCATCAACACGATCACGCGGTTTCACTTTTTTAATGTCCAGTGCGGTCGCAATTAAATGTAAATCGTGATTGCCTAGTACGGTTTGCGCTGCATTACCAAGTGATTTTACAAAACGAAGACATTCAAGTGATTTATCCCCACGCGCCACAAGATCCCCCACAAGATAAAGTTTATCTTGCGTAGGATTGAAATCTACACGTTCTAATAAAAGCTGTAATTCATCATAACAGCCTTGCAAATCACCGACGAAATAGGTTGCCATTTTTGACCGCTCTTTTATAAATAAATTTTGAAAATTTTAACACAGACTTTTATTGTTGATTTATTCTTTTTGTATAGTAGAATGCGAAAAATTTAGTTATTTCCATTTTTATTTAAATATGAGTGCTATTGAAAATATTGTCATTAGTATGGAAAATGCAACTGAACGTCGCAAACATATTACTAAGCAATTTGAATCAAAAAAACTTTCATTTAGTTTCTTTAATGCGTACACTTATCAATCAATCAATCAATCAATCAATCAATCAATCAATCAATCAATCAATCAATCAATCAATCAATCAATCAATCAATCAATCAATCAATCAATCAATCAATCAATCAATCAATCAATCAATCAATCAAACTCCATATTACATAATATAGAGAAATCTAGAATACTTACTAAAGGAGAAAAAGGCTGTTTAATTAGCCATTTCTTATTATGGAATAAGTGTGTGAATGAAAATTTGGAATATCTCACAATTTTTGAAGATGATGTAATTCTTGGCGAGAATGCGGAAGTGTTTTTGGCACAAGATGAATGGTTAAAAACACGTTTTGATTTTAATGATATTTTTATTATTCGTTTAGAAACTTTTTTACAGCCAGTTAAACTTGAGAAACAAACTAAAATTCCACCTTTTTATTCTAGGAACTTTGATATTTTAAAATCGACTCACTGGGGGACGGCTGGTTATATTATTTCTCAAGGTGCGGCTAAATATGTAATTGAATATTTAAAGAATATTCCTTCTGATGAAATTGTTGCAGTTGATGAACTTATTTTTAATAAATTAGTTGATGTTGATAATTATATTGTCTATCAACTTAATCCAGCAATTTGTATTCAAGAACTCCAAGCGAATCAAAGTAAAAGTGTATTAACAAGTGGATTGGAAAAAGAACGAGAAAAACGTCCAAAAATCCGTAAGAAAAAGACATTGAAACAGCGTTTAACTCGGATAAAAGAAAATATTATACGAGCTTTAAATAGAAAAAAATGGAAAGAACAACAACGTATTAAAGAAATGCAAGGTAAAGAAATTGTCCGTTTTATGTAGAAAGCCAAGGTGTAACAAGGATTACACCTTTATTATTTTTACTCTTCTGAATCTAATATTTCATCGTTATTAACATCTGCTGGTGGATTATCTGCCAGCCAGTTCGCTAAGTGCGCATAATCTGCGATAGCCAAATTTTCTGCGCGTGCATTTAAATCAATACCAAGTGCGGTCAGATTTTCAGGTGAAAATAATGTTGAGAGTGCATTACGCAGCGTTTTGCGGCGTTGATTGAACGCTTGGGAGCAAACACGATTCAACCAATATAAATCTTTTACAGGGTGCGGCAATTCTTTATGCGGAATTAAACGCACAACGGCTGAATCCACTTTCGGTGCTGGTTTGAATGCAGAAGGAGGTACTTCAAGTACAGGCATCACTTGGCAGAAGTATTGAGCCATAATAGTTAAGCGGCCGTAAGCTTTGCTATTTGGTGCGGCACACAGGCGTTTTACCACTTCTTTTTGCAACATAAAGTGCATATCTTGAATCACATCATGATACTTAAACAAGTGGAACATTAATGGGGTAGAAATGTTGTAAGGCAAGTTACCAAATACACGTAATTTTTGCCCTTTTTCTGCTAAATTTTCTTTTGTGTAAAGCTCACGAAAATCAAATTGCATCGCATCTGTTTCAATAACAGTGAGCTTTTGATGTAAAAATGGATGATGACGTAAACGTTCTGCAAGATCTCGGTCAAGCTCTACCACAGTCAGATGATCGACAAGCTCACAAACAGGCTCTGTTAATGCGCCAAGTCCCGGACCAATTTCCACTAAGAATTGATTGGATTGTGGGTAAATCGCCGCCACGATACCTTGAATTACAGAGGTATCATGTAAAAAGTTTTGACCAAAGCGTTTACGTGCCGTATGGCCTAAGTGTTTTTTTGAATTCATATACTATTTTCTTTTATAAAAGTGCGGTTATTATAGGGGTTGTTTTAGCTTTGTAAATCATTGTTAGATTATGCCAAATTGAGTTTTTTATGAACAATATTATTTTTTCTTTCGTAGAAAGCTAAAAACGGCTATAATCCGCCCGTTTTTCTTAACTTTTCCGCCTAAAGTGCGGATAAAAAATCGATTATTTTTAGAGGATACAATGGCGAAAGAAGATTGCATTGAGATGCAAGGCACAATTTTAGAGACTTTACCGAATACTATGTTCCGCGTGGAGTTGGAAAACGGTCACGTGGTTACTGCGCATATTTCCGGGAAAATGCGTAAAAACTATATCCGTATTTTGACTGGGGATAAAGTGACTGTAGAAATGACCCCTTATGATTTAAGTAAAGGTCGTATTATTTTCCGCAGCCGTTAATTGCAGAATATGTGAGATAGACCGATATATATCGGTCTTCTTTTTTTGCTCAAAAATAACTCAAATTGGTTGCGGAACGTAAAAAAATCGGTATAATCCGCAACCCTTAGCCACATTGAATTTTTCGTTCCTTGCCTTTGCAGATTGGTGGCTAATCTACGTCAAAGGCTGATTAACCCGTAAGGAGCAGTAATGCGTCACTACGAAATCGTGTTTATGGTTCATCCGGACCAAAGCGAGCAAGTACCAGGTATGATCGAACGTTACACCGGTTCTGTAAAAGAAGCAGGTGGTCAGGTTCATCGCCTAGAAGATTGGGGTCGTCGTCAATTAGCGTACCCAATTAATAAATTACACAAAGCACACTATGTGCTTATGAATGTAGAAGCGCCTCAACAAGTCATCGACGAGCTAGAAACGACTTTCCGTTATAACGATGCTGTATTACGCAGTCTTGTTATCCATACTAAGCACGCCGTAACAGAAGCGTCCCCAATGAAAGCGGCTAAAGAAGAACGTAAACCTTTAGCTGAAGTTGAAAACAACGATTTTGAGGATGCTGAAGAGTAATTTGAAAATTGATAATCGTTTTTCGGTTATGGGAGTCGTTTCTCAGTTACCAAAGCGATTAAAGAGCCCTAGTGGAATTGAGCATTGCAAGTTTTTGTTAGAACATCGTTCTGAACAGATTGAAGGTGGTTTCACACGTCAAGCTTGGTTAAAGATGCCAGTTCAAATTAGTGGTAATCAATTGATAGAAAAAACTCAAAGCATTACGGTCGGTAGTAAAATTTTGGTGGTGGGATTTATTACATCACATAAAACCCAAAGTGGGTTATGCCAATTAGTTTTACATGCCGAGCAAATCGAATTTATAGATTAGGAGACTAGCCAAATGGCACGTTATTTCCGTCGTCGTAAGTTCTGCCGTTTCACAGCGGAAAATGTTGTTGAAATCGATTACAAAGATATCGCTACATTAAAGAACTATATTTCAGAAAGCGGCAAAATTGTACCTAGCCGTATTACCGGTACTCGTGCGAAGTACCAACGTCAATTAGCTCGTGCAATCAAACGCGCTCGCTATTTAGCGTTACTTCCATACACTGACAATCATCAGTAATTAAGGAGACACGGTAATGCAAGTAATTCTTTTAGATAAAATTGCTCACTTAGGTCAAGTGGGCGATCAAGTAAATGTTAAATCAGGTTTTGCACGTAACTTCTTAATCCCACAAGGTAAAGCAGTTATGGCAACTAAAGCTAACATTGAACACTTTGAAGCACGTCGTGCAGAATTAGAAGCGACAGCGGCAGCAAATCTTGCAGCAGCTCAAGCTCGTGCAGCAGAAGTTACTGCATTAGGTTCTGTGACTATCGCATCTAAAGCAGGTGATGAAGGTCGTTTATTCGGCGCAATCACTACTCGTGATGTGGCAGAAGCAGTAACTGCAGCAGGCGTTAAAATTGCGAAAAGTGAAGTTCGTTTACCAAACGGTCCAATCCGTACTCTTGGTGACCACGATGTTCGTTTCCAACTTCACGGTGAAGTATTTGCAACATTAGATGTAATCGTTGTTGCAGAATAATTTATCCAATAGATAAAATAAAACCCAGTTTAAAACTGGGTTTTTTTATTTTTATCATATATAAATTTAGAATAGGGTAATAAAAAATATCCCTTATTTTAGTAGATTTGAGCCCTAAGTCATATAGAGCTCAAATTTTCTGTTGGGATAGATTTTTTACTCGTATAAGCGAATTACATCATTCCGCCCATTCCACCCATACCGCCCATTCCAGCAGCACCTAAATCGGCTTTATCATCTTTTGGAAGATCAGTTACCATACATTCAGTGGTAATCATTAAGCCTGCTACAGAAGCTGCGAATTGCAATGCAGAACGAGTGACTTTAGTTGGATCTAAGATACCCATTTCGATCATATCGCCGTACTGTTCTGTTCCTGCATTATAACCAAAGTTTCCTTCGCCATTTTTAACCGCACTTGCCACAACTGAAGCTTCTTCACCTGCGTTAGTGACGATTTGACGTAAAGGCGCTTCCATCGCACGTAATGCAAGTTTGATACCCACATTTTGTTCTTCGTTGTCACCTTTTAGGCTTGCTGCAACTTTCGCTGCTGCGCGAACTAATGCAACGCCACCACCAGCAACGATACCTTCTTCAACTGCTGCACGAGTTGCATGTAGTGCATCATCTACACGATCTTTTTTCTCTTTCATTTCAACTTCAGTTGCTGCGCCCACTTTGATTACAGCCACACCGCCAGCTAATTTAGCAACGCGTTCTTGAAGTTTTTCTTTATCGTAGTCAGAAGTTGATTCTTCAATTTGTTGGCGAATTTGAGCCACACGACCTTTGATTTGAGATTCATCTCCGATACCATCAATAATGGTTGTGTTATCTTTATTGATAACAACACGTTTTGCTTGACCAAGATCTTCAAGTGTCGCTTTTTCAAGCTCCATACCGATTTCTTCAGAAATCACAGTACCCGCTGTTAAAATTGCAATATCTTGTAACATTGCTTTACGACGATCTCCAAAGCCTGGTGCTTTCACGGCTGCAACTTTTACGATACCGCGCATCGTGTTCACTACTAAGGTTGCAAGTGCTTCGCCTTCCACATCTTCAGCGATGATTAATAATGGTTTACCTGCTTTTGCAACACCTTCTAACACTGGAAGTAATTCACGAATGTTAGAGATTTTTTTATCTACAAGAAGAAGATATGGATTATCTAATTCAACCGTTGCTGTTTCTGGTTTGTTGATGAAATATGGAGAAAGGTAACCACGATCGAATTGCATCCCTTCAACCACATCTAATTCATCTTCAAGACCTGTACCGTCTTCTACGGTAATCACGCCTTCTTTGCCCACTTTTTCCATAGCTTGAGCAATTAATTGACCCACAATGCTGTCAGAGTTTGCAGAAATAGTCCCTACTTGTTCAATTTCTTTTGCTGTTTCACAAGGTTTAGATAAATTTTTAAGCTCAGAAACAACCGCACTTACTGCTTTATCAATACCACGTTTTAAATCCATTGGGTTCATGCCTGCCGCTACTGCTTTCAATCCCTCATTTACGATAGCTTGAGCAAGCACAGTTGCAGTGGTTGTACCATCGCCTGCTGCATCATTTGCTTTAGATGCTACTTCTTTTACCATTTGTGCGCCCATATTTTCGAATTTATCTTCTAATTCGATTTCACGAGCAACAGATACACCGTCTTTAGTGATAGTTGGTGCGCCAAATGATTTGTCTAAAATTACATTACGACCTTTAGGGCCAAGGGTTACTTTTACTGCATCGGCTAATACATTCACGCCTTTAAGCATTTTTACGCGTGCGTCATTACCAAATTTTACGTCTTTTGCTGCCATTTTCTTTTTCCTTATCTAATTATTCTACAATTGCTAAGATGTCGTTTTCAGAAATAATTAATACTTCTTCTCCGTCAATTTTTTCGTTTTTCACGCCGTAACCGTCGTTGAAAATTACGGTATCGCCAACTTTAACATCTAAAGGTTGAACCGTGCCATTTTCTAAAATACGACCTTTACCCACAGCTAATACTTTCGCACGGGTTGATTTGGTCGCCGCTGAACCTGTTAATACGATACCGCCAGCTGAACGGGTTTCGACTTCTTCACGTTTAATAATTACACGATCGTGTAAAGGACGAATATTCATAATTAATTTCCTTCTTAAGAGTTTGTAAGTGCGGTCTTTATATAAGGAAGATTTTTTTTCTTTCAAGGGGAGTTACAAAAAATTCTGACAAAATATTTTTCCTATTTTAGATTTTTTACGTAAAATTCGCTGACTTTCGTATAATAAATAAATTAAGGAATGAAAATATGCATTTAACTTCCAGAGAACAAGAAAAACTGATGCTTTTCCTCGCAGGAGAATTGGCGGCAAAACGCAAAGCACGTGGCGTTAAATTAAATTATCCAGAAACTGTTGCCTATATTGCGAGTCATTTACAAGAGGCGGCAAGAGATGGAATGAGTGTGGCTGAAGTCATGCAGTATGGTTCAACACTTTTAACCGTTGATGATGTGATGGAAGGCGTCGCTGAGATGGTACACGAAGTACAAATTGAAGCAACTTTCCCAGATGGCACAAAACTTGTTACCGTGCATAATCCGATTAGATAACCGTAGGGTGGGCTTTAGCCCACCAAAATAAAAATATTAATGGTGGGCTAAAGCCCACCCTACAAGGAACAAAGATATGATCCCAGGCGAATACCAATTAGCCGAAGGCGATATTATTGCTAATGTCGGCAGAAAAACCGTAAAAATCGAAGTAACAAATTCAGGCGACCGCCCAATTCAAGTTGGCTCTCACTACCATTTTTTTGAAACCAATGATGCCCTTAAATTTGACCGCACTTTGGCACGCGGTATGCGTTTAAATGTGCCTTCAGGCAATGCGGTACGGTTCGAACCAGGCGAAGTCAAAACCGTTGAGTTAGTGGCTTTTGGTGGTAACCAAATTATTTACGGTTTCCATAATCAAATTGATGGCAAATTATAAAGTAGGGCAAGATGGCATTAACAATTTCAAGAGCGCAATATGTAGCAACTTATGGCCCAACCGTTGGCGATAAAGTCCGTTTAGGCGATACCAATTTATGGGCAACTATTGAACAAGATTTATTGACCAAAGGCGATGAGTGTAAATTTGGTGGCGGTAAAAGTGTGCGTGATGGCATGGCTCAAAGTGGTACGGCAACTCGCGATAATCCAAATGTATTGGATTTTGTGATTACCAACGTGATGATTATTGATGCCAAATTAGGCATTATCAAAGCCGATATTGGTATTCGTGATGGTCGCATTGTGGGCATTGGTCAAGCAGGTAACCCAGATACGATGGATAACGTTACGCCAAATATGATTATCGGTGCAAGCACGGAAGTGCATAACGGTGCGCATTTAATTGCGACCGCTGGCGGTATTGATACGCATATTCACTTTATTTGCCCTCAACAAGCACAGCATGCGATTGAAAGTGGGGTTACCACGCTAATTGGTGGCGGAACAGGCCCTGCTGATGGTACACACGCGACTACTTGTACACCGGGTGCGTGGTATATGGAGCGTATGTTCCAAGCAGCAGAAGCATTGCCTGTAAACGTAGGCTTTTTTGGTAAAGGCAACTGTTCAACCCTAGATCCTCTGCGTGAGCAAATTGAAGCGGGTGCATTAGGTTTAAAAATCCACGAAGACTGGGGTGCAACGCCTGCCGTGATTGATTCTGCCTTAAAAGTAGCAGATGAAATGGATATTCAAGTGGCCATTCACACAGACACGCTAAATGAAAGTGGTTTCTTAGAAGATACCATGAAAGCAATTGATGGACGTGTCATTCATACTTTCCATACGGAGGGTGCGGGTGGCGGTCATGCGCCTGACATTATTAAAGCAGCGATGTATTCAAACGTATTACCTGCTTCAACCAACCCGACTCGTCCGTTTACCAAAAACACCATTGATGAACACTTGGATATGTTGATGGTTTGCCATCACTTAGATAAACGCGTGCCGGAAGACGTAGCTTTTGCCGATAGCCGTATCCGCCCTGAAACCATTGCGGCAGAAGATATTTTGCATGATATGGGCGTCTTCTCCATTATGAGTTCAGACTCTCAAGCAATGGGACGTATTGGAGAAGTCGTTATTCGTACATGGCAAACTGCAGATAAGATGAAAATGCAACGTGGTGAGCTAGGTAATGAAGGAAACGATAACTTCCGTATTAAACGCTACATTGCGAAATATACTATCAACCCAGCAATTGCACATGGTATTGCGGAGCATATTGGCTCGTTAGAAGTGGGTAAAATCGCAGATATCGTGTTATGGAAACCGATGTTCTTTGGGGTAAAACCTGAAGTCGTCATTAAAAAAGGTTTTATTAGCTACGCCAAAATGGGCGACCCAAATGCCTCAATTCCAACGCCACAACCTGTATTCTACCGTCCAATGTACGGTGCACAAGGCTTAGCAACGGCACAAACAGCGGTATTTTTTGTTTCACAAGCCGCTGAAAAAGCCGATATTCGTGAAAAATTCGGTTTACACAAAGAAACCATTGCTGTGAAAGGCTGCCGCAACGTAGGTAAAAAAGATCTGGTTCATAATGATGTAACACCAAACATTACTGTTGATGCTGAACGTTATGAAGTTCGAGTGGATGGAGAGTTAATTACCTGTGAACCAGTGGATAGCGTACCATTGGGTCAGCGATATTTCCTATTCTAAAGGACTGTTTTCATAGACGAATTAGTGTAAAAGGGCGTGTACGATACGCCTCTTACTTGATAAATAAGAAATCATTGTAGCTGTAGTTTTTCTTTCGAAGAGAAGAAAGTGGATTTATAGAGGAAAGATGAAAATAATTAACCCAATTCTCCCTATTATAGAAAATATCTTGGGAAATTTAACCGCACTTCAAGCAGAGGGCAAAATTACCACACAGCCCATTGAACGCGTGGCATTGCAGTGGTATGAAAGCGAACGCAATATTTTGCGTAAAACTACAAATACGGGGCGTGAAGTAGCATTTCGCTTGCTAAAAGAGGGGCAACGCTTGAAACACGATGATGTAGTGTTTATCAGCGATGAATTAGTGATTGCGATTGAAATTTTACCGAGTGACGTGATTGTGCTGTCGCCGAAAACCTTGCCTGAAATGGCTCGAGCTTGTTATGAAATCGGCAACAAACATTCGCCGCTTTTTTTAGATGGCGATGAAGTAACATTACCTTACGATAAGCCGATGTTTGAATGGCTGCAAGCTGCGGGATTTCATCCGCAAAAAGAAGAACGCCGTTTAAGCCAAGCGTTGAGAGCAAATTCTGCACAGGGGCACGGACATTCTCATAGCCATTCGCATGATCATCATGGCTATCATCATCACGGAGATGGACATTGGCACAAACATTAAACCGCTCTTTAACGGATTTAGGTGCGTTGTTGCACTTGGTCGATCCAACTTTACCGATTGGTGGATTTAACCATTCCAATGGCTTGGAAACTTTTGTCCAGCAAGGCGTTGTTTCGACTAAAGCAACACTCGAAGAATATGTGCAAACCCAGCTTTTACAAAACTGGATTTACAACGACGGGGCGTATTTTTCTCTTGCCTTCGATGCAATGTGTGAGGGGAATTTTGACCGCTTGTGCGAACTGGATTGGCAACTTTCCGCCACCAAAGTGGCACGCGAAAGTCGTGAAGGGAGTTTCAAACTCGGCGTACGATTGCTGAAAATTTTTATTCGCTATGAAACACATACGTTACTCACAGCTTACCAGCAAGCGATTGCAGAAAAACGAGTACAGGGCTATTTCCCAATAGTGTTTGCAATGGTTGCTCAAGCCATGGGCTTAACCAAAGCCGACACACTCTATGCGTTCTACTATAACGCAGCAGTTGGTGTAATCACTAACGGCGTGAAGCTAATTCCTCTCAGCCAAATGGATGGGCAAGATATTCTGTTTGACTTGCGTGGCTCGCTCGTACAAGCGGTGGAATTAAGCTTTGACCCCGACGAAGAATGGCTTGGTGCGGCAACGCTGGCGAATGATATTCGGGCTATGCAACACGAAGTGCTTTATACGCGACTTTATATGTCGTAAGTGCGGTTATTTTTTATTGAGATTTTACTTGTAGGGGCAAATCACATTTGCCCTTGAACATTCGTTGATATATAGGGGCAAATGTAACTTGCCCCTACACCCATGAGCAACACAGTTGCTACGATGATAAACAAAAGGAACATTATGCGTAACTACATTAAAATCGGCGTGGCTGGCCCTGTTGGGGCGGGTAAAACGGCGTTAATCGAAAAACTCACTCGTGAAATAGCGTCAAAATATAGCGTAGCAGTCATTACTAACGATATTTACACCCAAGAAGATGCGGAATTTTTAACAAAAAACAGTTTGCTTCCACCTGAGCGAATTATGGGCGTGGAAACGGGCGGTTGCCCGCACACAGCAATTCGTGAAGATGCCTCGATGAATTTAGAAGCGGTTGATGAAATGGTGGCTCGTTTCCCTGATGTGGAAATTGTATTTATTGAATCGGGCGGCGATAACCTTTCAGCGACTTTCAGCCCAGATTTGGCAGACGTGACGATTTTCGTGATTGACGTGGCTCAAGGGGAAAAAATCCCTCGTAAAGGTGGGCCGGGTATCACTCGTTCAGATTTACTTGTGATCAACAAAACTGATCTTGCTCCATTCGTTGGTGCTGACTTAAGCGTCATGGAACGTGATGCTGGTCGTATGCGTAACGGTCAGCCGTTTATTTTCACTAACCTGATGAAAAAAGAAAATCTGGATGGCGTGATCGGTTGGATCGAAAAATATGCGTTGTTGAAGAATGTGGAAGAACCTGCATCTTTGGTTCGTTAATCGTAGGGGCAAATTACATTTGCCCAATTATTGGTGAAATATCGGGGCTAATGTAATTAGCCCCTACAAAATCTATGAACAGCAAATTATCCCTTTCCACCAAACTTTCCTCCAACGGCAAAACCCAGCTAGCCGAATACTTTGCTATGCCACCTTTTAAAGTGATAACGTTGCCAAGTTACGATGATGCGTGGGCGAATGGCTTGAATGCGATGCAGATGTCGTCCTCCCCTGGCGTGCTGGCGGGCGATCTGTTAGAGATTGATATTTCATTGGCAAAATTGACCGCACTTTCTTTAAATACGCAGGCATTTACTAGGGTGCAGGCGATGAATGAAGGCGACAGTGCGATGCAAACAACCCATATTTCGCTTGCGGAAAACAGCCGTTTATTCTATTTGCCGCATCCACTGGTGTTGCATAAAGATTCCGCTTTCAAGCAGCAAACCCAGATTGAAATGGGCGAACAAAGCGAGCTGATTTACGGTGAAATCGTAGCAATTGGGAGAGTGTTGAATGGCGAACGTTTTGCCTTCCGTCAGTTTTCTTCCCATTTGAAAATTTATGCTTTGCAAAACGATGGTAAAAAACGACCGCTTGTCAGTGATTGTATCCAGTGGCTGCCGTCTAAAATGAACCTTACCGCTTTGAGTCAGATGGAAAATTATTCCCATCAAGGTTCGCTGACTTATCTAAATTTGGCGAAAAATAATGCGGAAATCAAACAACAGGTGCAAGCCTTGCAGCAACAAAGTACGGAAGAAAAAGATCTACTGATAGGCATATCACAACTCAATGAATATGGTTTAATGGTGCGGGTACTCGGGTGTCGTGCAGAGCAAATTCAGAAATTATTTGAGAAAATTGGTAGGCTATTGAAATCTGTGTAAGATTGATAGATAGAACATTTTTCCCTAAAAAAACTAATCCGAAAAATGAAAATATGTCTTGAGAGCATTTTTTGAAAATGTGATCTTCATCAAGTTTTTTCTTCTTGAAATTTCTATAATGACGATAAATTAACTAACCCAAAAAGGTGATTAAAATGACTCAATTTAGAAAAGAAGTGGATTTACTCGGCGAACGTGATGTGCCTGCAGAAGCATATTGGGGGATTCATACATTAAGAGCGGTAGAAAATTTCAATATTTCTAACGTAACCATTTCTGACGTGCCTGAGTTTGTACGTGGTATGGTAATGGTAAAAAAAGCAACGGCTTTAGCCAATGGCGAATTAGGTGCAATTCCAAGTGATATTGCAAAAGCGATTGTAGCAGCTTGTGATGAAATCCTTATCACTGGAAAATGCTTAGATCAATTCCCATCAGATGTATATCAAGGTGGTGCAGGTACGTCTGTCAATATGAATACTAATGAAGTGGTTGCTAATCTTGCCCTTGAAAAAATTGGTCATAAAAAAGGCGAATATAACGTGATTAATCCGATGGATCACGTTAATGCAAGCCAATCAACCAACGATGCGTATCCTACCGGTTTCCGTATTGCAGTGTATAACAGCATCTTAAAATTGATCGATAAAATTCAATATTTACACGACGGTTTTGATAATAAAGCAAAAGAGTTTGCAAATATCTTAAAAATGGGTCGTACCCAATTGCAAGATGCGGTGCCAATGACTGTTGGTCAAGAATTCAAAGCTTTCGCCGTATTACTTGAAGAAGAAGTGCGTAACTTAAAACGTACAGCAGGTTTATTACTTGAAGTAAACCTTGGTGCGACTGCAATCGGTACTGGTTTAAATACACCACAAGGCTATACAGAATTAGTTGTAAAACATCTTGCTGAAGTGACTGGATTAGCTTGTGTACCAGCAGAAAACTTAATTGAAGCAACATCTGACTGTGGTGCTTATGTCATGGTTCACGGTGCATTAAAACGTACTGCAGTGAAACTTTCTAAAGTATGTAATGACTTACGTTTACTTTCTTCTGGCCCTCGTGCAGGTTTAAAAGAAATTAATCTTCCTGAATTACAAGCAGGTTCTTCTATTATGCCAGCAAAAGTAAACCCAGTTGTTCCAGAGGTGGTAAACCAAGTGTGCTTTAAAGTAATTGGTAACGATACCACTGTGACTTTCGCATCTGAAGCAGGTCAATTACAATTAAACGTAATGGAACCAGTGATTGGTCAAGCAATGTTCGAATCTATCGACATCTTAACCAATGCTTGTGTGAACTTACGTGATAAATGTGTAGATGGAATCACTGTAAATAAAGAAATTTGTGAAAACTACGTGTTTAATTCAATTGGTATTGTGACTTACTTGAATCCATTTATCGGTCACCACAACGGCGACTTAGTGGGTAAAATCTGTGCTCAAACAGGTAAAGGCGTACGTGAAGTTGTGTTAGAAAAAGGTTTATTAACAGAAGAACAATTGGATGACATTCTTTCTGTAGAAAACTTAATGAATCCAACTTACAAAGCGAAATTAAATAAATAATTTACGCCAAATATCAAGAAAATTTACCGCACTTTAATCTGTGCCTTAAAGCTGAATAAATAAACCAGCTAATTGGGTGCAGATTTTTTTATGATTAAAATGTTTTAAATAACCAATATTTGTTGCCATTGTTAAATGTTAATGGCTTATCTAACTAAAATAGTTGAAATTTGAATGCATATTAATGCGGTGCTTTAAGTAAAAGTAAAAGGACTAAATTCTGCGGATTATAGAATTTAGTCCTTAAACAAATGTATCTGATTTTTTAAGATTAGATCGATTTTTCTCTTTTATGTTTCTCTCTATTCATCTAAAAAACTTCTCAGTGTTTCAGAACGGCTAGGATGACGTAATTTACGTAATGCTTTTGCTTCAATTTGACGAATACGTTCGCGTGTTACATCGAATTGTTTACCCACTTCTTCAAGTGTATGGTCGGTATTCATATCAATGCCAAAACGCATACGTAATACTTTTGCTTCACGTGGCGTCAAGCCTTCTAGCACTTCGTGAGTTGCAACTTTTAAACTTTGTGCTGTGGCAGAATCAAGAGGAAGTTCTAAGGTTGAATCTTCAATAAAATCGCCTAAATGTGAATCATCGTCATCGCCAATAGGTGTTTCCATCGAAATCGGCTCTTTTGCAATTTTCAGTACTTTACGGATTTTATCTTCTGGCATTCCCATACGTTCTGCCAATTCTTCTGGTGTTGCTTCACGTCCCATTTCTTGTAACAACTGGCGAGAAATACGATTAAGTTTATTGATTGTTTCAATCATATGCACAGGAATACGGATTGTACGCGCTTGATCCGCAATAGAGCGAGTGATTGCTTGACGAATCCACCAAGTAGCATATGTAGAGAATTTGTAGCCACGTCGATATTCAAATTTATCTACCGCTTTCATTAAACCGATATTCCCTTCTTGAATTAAATCTAAGAATTGTAAACCTCGATTTGTGTATTTTTTCGCGATGGAAATTACTAAACGCAAGTTAGCTTCAACCATTTCTTTTTTAGCTCGACGTGCTTTTTGTTCGCCTCGTGCGACTGCATCGCAAATGTCACGCATTTGAGTAATGGTAAGTTTAGTATTTTCTTCTGTTATCGCTAGATTGTTTAAGGCTTCATAAATACGATCTTCATATTTAATTAAACGTTTAGCCCAAGGTTTGCTAGATTTTAATGCTTTTGCTACCCATTCACTGTTACTGCCATTAGTGGTAATAATTTTTTCAAAATCATCCTTTGGCATTCCTGCTATATCCACTAATATTTTTTGTAGCTGACGTTCTTGGTAGCGCACACGTTTCATCATTTCTTTCATTGATAGAACGAGTAAATCAAATTGTTTTGGTACTAAACGGAATTGTTTAAAAATTTCGCCAAGTAGTGCAATTTGATCTTGGGCACGTTTTCCAGAGCGACCGTGTTTTTCAATAACAGCAAGGGTTTTAGAGTGCTGTTCTCTTAATTGCTGAAATTTTTCGCGAGCAACTTCAGGATCAATACTGTTATCAGAGTCGCTTGAATCTGATGTAGATTCTGATTCATTGTCTTCTTCATCTTCATTGTCTTCCACATCTGCATTACTAGATTCTTCTTCATCATCTTCGTCAGAAAAGTCTTCATCAAGTCCGTTGTGTTCTTCTATTTCGGCATTTGGATCAACAAAACCCGTAATTAAATCGGTCAAACGGAAATTACCTTTTTCTACATCATCATAATTTTTTAGTAATCCATTTAATGCTTCAGGATAGGCTGCGATAGAGGTTTGAACTTCATCAATCCCTCCTTCAATACGTTTTGCAATGCTAATTTCATCTTCACGAGTAAGAAGATCCACCGTTCCCATTTCGCGCATATACATGCGTACGGGATCCGTTGTTCGACCTATTTCAGATTCTACATTTGAAAGAATTTGAGTTGCTTCTTCCACTGCATCTTCATCAGGGATGGTATCACTCAACATCATATCATCGCTTTCTGGTGCTTCATCTAATACAGGGATACCAGCATCATTTTGCAACGTTTGTAGCAATTTGTCGTAATATTCAGGATCAATAGCATCTTCGGGCAATAAGTCATTGATTTCAGCAAAAGTTAAATACCCTTGTGTACGACCTAGCTCCATCAATTGCTCAATTTGTTCTGAATATTGTTCAGCCGTAGATTGTTGATTTTTTTCCATTTTTATACTCGTTTTGCTTGATGTGATTGAGAAGATAAGATTTTTTATGAACTTGAGATTCTACCATTGTTATAGCGGATTCACTAACTGTTTTTTCTGCTGTTCTTTACCAGCTAAAAGATGTACAAGTACCGTTTTTTCTTCATTAGTGAGACCCTCTGTTCGTTCTTTAGCAATAAGCATTTCAATATCGCGCTCAATAGCTTGAATATTTAAGCGACGGTAATTTTGAGAAAATGCGTTGATTATGTCGGATTCGTCCAATAAATGATCCCAAGTTGCCAGTATTTCAAGGGGATTACTGTAAGATGTATTGCGGAAGTATTCCAAAATTTGCCCCGTAGTAATGCCCTCTCGTTGGCGACAAAGTGCGGTCAATTTTTCCAGAATTTCAAACCCTGCTTCCGCACGTAATGCTTGCACGCCGCTTTCAGACATACGTTTTACTAACTCAGGATTTTGCAGAAGCAATGAAATGACCATTCGCATCGGTGTCTTCTTGATCTTATTATGAGTGACTTTTTGTTGTGTATTGGCTTGTTCTAATTGTTTGGGAATAAGATTTTCCAGCTGAGTTTGATCAAAAATCCCAAGTTTTTGAGCAAGCATATTGCGTAGCGATAAGCGAAGCATTTCTCCTGGAATTTGGTGAATTAACGGCGCAGCTAGCGCAACTAATTTTCCACGCCCTTCTTTAGTGGAAAAATCAACCTGAGGACTTAAATGTGCAAACATAAACTCGCTTAAAGATTGCGCACTTTCGATATATTCTTCAAATTTTTCTTTGCCGTATTGACGAATGTAAGTATCAGGATCTTCTCCATCTGGCAAGAAAATAAATTTGAGTTGTCTGCCATCTTCTAAATAGGGCAACGCATTTTCTAGTGCGCGCCAAGCAGCATCACGCCCTGCACGGTCACCATCGTAACAACAAACAACCTGTTCGGTCGAACGAAAAATAAGTTGAATTTGTTCTGATGTTGTGGATGTCCCTAAAGAAGCGACCGCATAATCCACGCCAAATTGTGCTAATGCCACTACATCCATATAACCTTCAACAACAAGTAATTGTTTGGGTTCATCGTTGGTTTGCAAGGCTTCATACAAACCATAAAGCTCCTTACCTTTATGATAAGTAATGGTTTCTGGCGAATTCAGATATTTCGGTTTTTCATCTGTTAATACACGCCCACCAAAAGCCACTGTACGACCACGTTTATCGCGGATTGGAAACATGATGCGATTTCGGAATTTATCGTAAATATTGCCACGATCATTTCGAGAAAGCATGCCTAACTCAATGAGTTTTTGTTGTTCTTCACGATTAACACCAAATTTACGCAGTACAGTATCCATTGCATTCGGCACAAACCCAATTTGGAAACGCTCAATAATTTCAGCTGAAAGCCCACGTTGTTGTAAATATTCTTGTGCTTGAGTATTTAATGGTAATTGTTTTTGATAAAACGTGGCAACCTCTCGCATTAATTCATAGAGATTTCGTTTGGTTTGGTAATTAGCTTGAGGTTTTCCGCTGTGATTAGCGCGTTTTTCGTAAGGTATTTCAAGCCCTGCCATTGCTGCAAGTTCTTCAATCGCCTCTATAAATTCAAGTTTGTCATAGTCCATTAAAAAGGAAATCGCATTACCATGTGCGCCACAACCAAAGCAATGATAAAACTGTTTCTTTTGGCTAACCGTGAAGGATGGTGTTTTTTCGTGATGGAAAGGGCAGCAGGCTTGATAATCGCGGCCAGCTTTTTTTAGTTTTACGCGCGTGTTAATCACATCGACAATATCGGACTTTGTCAGCAAATCATCAATAAAGGGGCGTGGAATAGAACCTTTCATTGTCGAGCCTCCGTGATCGTGGTGTGAAAGTGCGGTCGTTTTTGGCGTAGATTTTTGTTGTGCTTAAAGTAACAAAACCGTGAGTCCAAAGGATTCACGGTTTGTCTTAACTCGAGTCAGAAAATACTATAAATTAGTATAAACGGGTATTGCGCGCGTTTTCGCGAGCGTTGCGTTTTGCGTGACGTTTTGCAAGTGTTGCATTTTCACGTTTACGAATTGTAGTTGGTTTTTCGTAAAATTCGCGAGCGCGTACTTCAGCTAAGATTCCCGCTTTTTCGCAAGAGCGTTTGAAACGACGTAAAGCTACGTCAAATGATTCGTTTTCACGTACTTTAATTACAGGCATAAGCCAATCACCTCAATGAGTTTAATTTAATTGCAATTTAAAATTTTATTTTTGCCAAAGCACCTGTGTGTAAATGACAAATTTAATAAAGGACGCAATTCTAATCTATTTTTAGGGAAAAAGTAAAGGATAGAATGCCAATTAACCTTAATATTTGTGGTTTCAACTGGTTAAAACCGCTTAAACAGGGTAAAATCGCGCAACATTTTAGGTAATAAATTAAGAAAATCAATGAAAATCTTAGGCATTGAAACTTCCTGTGATGAAACGGGCGTGGCGATTTATGATGAAGAAAAAGGGTTAATTGCTAATCAACTTTATACTCAAATTGCCCTGCATGCAGATTATGGTGGTGTGGTTCCTGAATTAGCATCACGTGATCATATTCGGAAAACAGCGCCTCTTATTAAAGCGGCATTAGAGGAAGCCAATTTAACCGCGAGCGATATTGATGGCGTTGCTTACACGAGTGGTCCTGGGCTTGTTGGCGCATTGCTTGTTGGTGCTACGATTGCACGTTCTTTAGCCTATGCTTGGAATGTTCCTGCGATTGGCGTTCATCATATGGAAGGGCATTTACTTGCGCCAATGCTTGATGAAAATTCACCGCACTTTCCTTTTGTTGCTCTGTTGGTATCGGGTGGCCACACTCAATTAGTGCGTGTCGATGGTGTAGGAAAATATGAAGTGATAGGAGAATCTATTGATGATGCTGCTGGCGAAGCCTTTGATAAAACAGCAAAATTACTTGGATTAGATTATCCGGGTGGCGCGGCACTTTCTCGTTTAGCGGAAAAAGGTACGCCAAATCGTTTCACATTTCCACGTCCAATGGCAGATCGTGCAGGCCTTGATTTTAGTTTTTCTGGTTTAAAAACATTTGCCGCGAATACAGTTAATCAAGCAATTAAAAACGAGGGCGAACTGATAGAGCAAACTAAAGCAGATATTGCTTATGCTTTCCAAGATGCGGTGGTGGATACTCTTGCCATTAAATGTAAGCGTGCATTGAAAGAAACAGGCTATAAACGTTTAGTGATTGCGGGAGGGGTGAGCGCAAATAAAAAACTCCGAGAAACGCTTGTACACTTAATGCAAAATTTAGGTGGCGAAGTGTTTTATCCTCAACCTCAATTTTGTACAGATAATGGTGCGATGATTGCTTACACAGGTTTTTTACGTTTAAAACAAGGTCTGCATAGCGATCTGGCTATTGATGTTAAACCTCGTTGGGCAATGGCGGAATTACCGGCAATTTAGGAGGAAAAATGGCAAAACTCTACTTCTATTACTCCACAATGAACGCTGGAAAATCAACGACGTTGCTACAATCTTCCTATAACTATCGTGAGCGTGATATGAACACATTAGTTTATACGGCTGCGATTGATGATCGTTTTGGCGTGGGAAAAGTCACATCGCGTATTGGCATTTCGCAAGATGCCTTTTTATTTCGCTCGGAAACCAATCTGTTTAATGAAATCAATGAACACTTAAAAAAAGAAAAAGTGCATTGCGTGTTGGTGGATGAAGCTCAATTTCTTAGCAAACAACAAGTTTACCAGTTGAGTGATGTTGTTGATAAACTCAAAATCCCTGTGCTTTGTTATGGCTTGCGTACAGATTTCCAAGCGGAACTTTTTGAAGGAAGTAAATATTTACTGGCTTGGGCGGATCAACTCGAAGAATTAAAAACAATTTGTTATTGTGGCCGCAAGGCTAATTTTGTTTTGCGTTTAAATGATCAGGGCGAGGTCATTAAAGAAGGCGCGCAAATTCAAATTGGAGGCAATGATTCTTATCTTTCTGTTTGCCGTTTACACTATAAAGAAAAGTGCGGTCAAATTTAAATTAGTTTTTAAACACAACATTATAAGGACAATTTTATGCTAAAAAACAAAACTTTTGGGAGTGCGCTGATTATTGCAGGCACAACCATTGGAGCAGGTATGCTTGCTATGCCACTTACATCAGCAGGTATGGGCTTTGGTTATACCCTGTTATTGCTCGTTGGCTTGTGGGCTTTGTTGGTTTACAGCGGATTGTTGTTTGTAGAAGTGTATCAAACAGCGGATCAGTTGGATGATGGTGTCGCCACGCTCGCTGAAAAATATTTTGGGGTTCCTGGGCGAATTTTAGCAACGTTGAGTTTGTTAGTTTTACTTTATGCACTTTCAGCCGCTTATATTACTGGTGGTGGATCTTTACTTTCAGGCTTGCCAACGGCTTTTGGAATGGAAGCGATGCCACTTAAAACGGCGATTATTATTTTTACTGTTGTATTAGGTTCTTTTGTCGTTGTAGGAACGAAAGGCGTGGATGGCTTAACTCGCGTGTTATTTATTGGTAAGTTAATCGCCTTTGCTTTTGTGCTGTTTATGATGCTTCCCAAAGTGGCAACAGATAATTTAATGGCATTGCCTTTGGATTATGCTTTTGTGGTTTCTGCGGCACCAATATTTTTTACTTCTTTCGGTTTCCACGTTATTATGGCGAGTGTGAATAGCTACTTAGGTGGAAGTGTTGATAAATTTCGTCGTGCCATTTTGATTGGTACTGCGATTCCATTAGCTGCTTATCTTGTATGGCAGTTAGCAACTCATGGTGTATTAAGTCAAAGTGAATTTGTGCGTATTTTACAAGCTGACCCAACGCTAAATGGCTTAGTGAATGCAACACGTGAAATTACAGGTTCTCATTTTATGGGGGAAGTGGTGCGCGTGTTCTCATCACTCGCCTTAATTACTTCATTCTTAGGCGTAATGCTTGGGGTATTTGAAGGCTTAGGTGATTTATTCAAACGCTATCATTTGCCAAATAATCGCTTTGTATTAACTGTAGCCGCATTTTTACCGCCACTTGTATTTGCATTATTTTATCCTGAAGGATTTATTACAGCATTAAGTTACGCAGGTTTATTGTGTGCGTTCTATTGCTTAATTTTACCAATTAGCTTGGCATGGCGTACACGTATTGAAAATCCAACATTGCCATATCGTGTTTCTGGCGGTAATTTTGCTTTGGTGTTTGCGTTATTAATTGGCGTCGTGATTATGCTCATTCCATTTTTAATTCAATGGGGATATTTACCAGTGGTGGCGGGGTAATGTGAAGAAAAGTAACTCAATATAGTTCTTTTTATAGATAAAAGTGCGGTGAAAAATTTCGTTTTTTGATAATAAAAATAAGCTCAAAATTAACCGCACTCTTTTAGAAGATAATAAGTCATATTTCAGTTGCTTTAAAAATTACAATTTATCCGAATGATGAATCATTACAAAGCGTTCCCAAAGCTGTTCTTCGGTTTCTTGATGTTCAGGATCGGGCTTAATACAGTTAGTGATTGGGCAAACTTTTTGGCAGGTTGGGGTGTCGTAATGACCGACACATTCCGTACAAAGTATAGGATCGATCACATAAATTTCATCGCCAATGGAAATGGCTTCGTTTGGGCATTCAGGCAAGCACATATCGCAGTTGGTACATTTGCTAGTGATGAATAATGCCATTGTGATCCTTAATAGAAAGTTGAAAGCGGCGAATTATAGCCGACAAAAACCTGATTGACAAAAACTAAACAAAATTTATGAAAAAACTTACTTCCATTCTTTCTCTTATTGTTCTCGTTATATTAGCAATTTGGCAATATTTTACCGATACAGCCAAAACTAAACATCAATCATCTTCGCCCGTAATTGAGCAGACGAAGCAAACAAAAGTATCTGAGCCTAAATTTGAGCCTAAATTTGAACCTAAATTTGAACCTAAATTTGAACCTAAATTCGAGCCTCAATTTGAGACAAAGCGGACGGATATTGAAAAAAGTGCGGTAAAAAATCCAGATGTTTTTGCAAACTATGATGTGATTATGCGCAATGATCATATTGGGCAAAACGCAAAGGCACCTGTCGATTATTATATGTTGGCATTGTCTTGGTCGCCTGGATTTTGTGATATTCAGCGTGAAAAATATGGCGATCAGTTGCCTTATTCCTCTCAATATCAATGTGGAAATAACCGCACTTTTGGTTGGGTTGTACATGGGCTATGGCCTCAAAATGCAAATGCTCGCACTGTTTCAGATCATCCTCGTTTTTGTAAAGGCGATTTACCCGCCTTGCCAAAAGGTTTATTAGCACAATATTTGGCGATTTCTCCGGGCGAGAAATTATTGCAAGGCGAATGGGAAAAACACGGTAGTTGCGCCTTTGATTCTGCCCAGCAATATTTTGCTAAGGAGCAGGAATTATTTAACGCATTAAAATTACCGAATCAAAAATTAAGTAGAGATGAACTTTTTGGTTGGATGAAGCAACATAATCCACAATTAAAAAATGCGTATTTGAGGGCTAGTCGAAATGAATTATTTATTTGTTATGATAAAAAATGGCAGGTAATGAATTGCCAAAGCAAATAAGAATTTCTTTGATCTAAATCGTTACAACCTAGCACGAAGTAGGTATAATACGAAAAGTTTTCAATTTTAATTTTAACTTAACAAGAGGATAGATTATGTCAGTAATCAAAATGACCGATTTAGATTTAGCGGGTAAACGTGTATTTATCCGTGCAGATCTTAATGTGCCAGTAAAAGATGGCAAAGTGACCTCAGATGCGCGTATTCGTGCGACCATTCCTACTTTAAAATTAGCCTTAGAAAAAGGCGCGAAAGTGATGGTAACTTCTCACTTAGGTCGTCCAACTGAAGGAGAATTCAAACCAGAAGATTCTTTACAACCAGTTGTTGATTACTTAAAAAACGCAGGCTTTAATGTGCGTTTAGAACAAGATTATTTAAATGGTGTGGATGTTAAAGATGGCGAAATCGTTGTTTTAGAAAACGTACGCGTAAACAAAGGCGAAAAGAAAAATGATCCAGAATTAGGTAAAAAATATGCCGCACTTTGCGATGTATTTGTAATGGATGCTTTTGGTACAGCTCACCGCGCGCAAGCATCAACTTATGGCGTTGCAGAATTTGCGCCAATCGCTTGTGCAGGCCCATTATTAGCGGCTGAGTTAGATGCATTAGGTAAAGCATTAAAAGAACCTGCTCGTCCAATGGTGGCTATTGTTGGTGGTTCTAAAGTTTCCACTAAATTAGAAGTATTAAATTCTCTTTCAAAAATCGCTGACCAAATTATTGTGGGCGGTGGTATTGCAAATACTTTCATCGCGGCAGCTGGTCACAATGTAGGTAAATCTTTATATGAAGCTGATTTAATTCCAGTTGCGAAAGAATTAGCCGCAAATACAGATATTCCAGTTCCAGTTGATGTGCGTGTAGGTTTAGAGTTCTCTGAAACGGCAACAGCAACAGAAAAAGCGGTAAATGAAGTGAAAGATGATGAATCTATTTTTGATATTGGCGATAAATCAGCAGAACAATTGGCTGAAATTATCAAAAATGCAAAAACCGTTTTGTGGAATGGCCCAGTTGGTGTGTTTGAGTTCCCTCACTTCCGTAAAGGGACTGAAATCATTTCTCACGCCATTGCAAACAGCGATGCATTCTCTATTGCTGGTGGCGGCGATACCTTAGCGGCTATCGATTTATTTGGTATTGCTGATAAGATTTCTTACATTTCAACGGGTGGTGGTGCATTCTTAGAGTTTGTAGAAGGCAAAGTATTACCTGCAGTAGAAATTCTTGAAAAACGTGCGAAAAACTAACCGCACTTTTCCTCTATAACATATTGATGGTGGCATCAAAAATGCCATCATCAATACAAATTCTTCAAATTGTGGGCTTATCCCGCTAAACATAAAAAGGAAACACAAGTATGGCTAAATTATTAGATATCGTGAAACCCGGTGTTATAACAGGCGAAGATGTGCAAAAAGTTTTTGCTTATGCTAAAGAGCATAACTTTGCTATTCCTGCCGTAAACTGTGTGGGTTCTGACTCCGTTAATGCCGTGTTAGAAACTGCTGCACGCGTAAAAGCACCAGTGATTATCCAATTTTCAAATGGTGGCGCAGCGTTCTACGCAGGTAAAGGTATCAAACCAACGAGTGGTACTCGTCCAGATGTTTTAGGGGCGATTGCTGGAGCGAAACAGGTTCATACTTTAGCGAAAGAATACGGTGTGCCTGTTATTCTTCATACTGATCACGCAGCGAAAAAATTATTACCTTGGATCGACGGTTTATTAGATGCAGGCGAAAAACATTTTGCTGAAACGGGTCGTCCACTTTTCTCTTCACATATGATTGATTTATCTGAAGAGCCAATGGAAGAAAATATGGCAATCTGCCGTGAATATCTTGCTCGTATGGATAAAATGGGGATGACTCTTGAAATCGAAATCGGCATTACTGGTGGCGAAGAAGACGGCGTAGATAACTCTGATGTTGATGAATCACGTTTATATACACAACCTTCTGATGTGCTTTATGTTTACGATCAATTGCATCCAGTAAGCCCTAACTTTACCGTTGCTGCTGCATTCGGTAACGTACACGGTGTTTACAAACCAGGTAATGTAAAATTAAAACCATCTATTTTAGGTGAATCACAAGAGTTCGTTTCTAAAGAACGCAATCTTCCTGCAAAACCAATTAATTTCGTATTCCACGGTGGTTCAGGTTCTAGCCGCGAAGAAATCCGCGAAGCAATTGGCTACGGTGCAATCAAAATGAACATTGATACCGATACTCAATGGGCATCTTGGAATGGTATTTTGAACTTCTACAAAGCAAATGAAGCATATCTTCAAGATCAATTAGGTAACCCTGAAGGCCCAGATGCACCAAACAAAAAATACTACGACCCACGTGTTTGGTTACGTAAAATGGAAGAATCTATGTCTAAACGCTTAGAGCAATCTTTCGAAGACTTAAATTGTGTTGATGTTTTATAATCCACAAAAATAACATAAAATACGACCGCACTTTCAAGTGCGGTTTTTTTATTTTAGCGGAGAAATTATGGAAAAGATTTTAGTTATTCGTAACGATAAATTAGGCGATTTTATGCAAGCATGGCCTGCTTTTGCAATGTTGAAAGCCTCAAATTCAGAGCTAAAATTAACCGCACTTGTGCCGAATTACACTGCGCCTTTAGCGGAAATTTGTCCATTTATTGATGATGTTATTATTGATAGCAAAAAAAATGACAAAACGGATTTCAAACGTCTTGTGCAGGAAATCAAAACGCAGCAGTTTGATGGAATGATTAGTTTCTTTTCTAATACCCATAATGGAAAACTCGCTTGGAAAAGTGGAATTAAATATCGCCTTGCACCTGCGACTAAATGGGTTCAAATTCTTTATAATCATCGTCTAACACAACGCCGTTCTCGTTCTGAAAAATCAGAAGCGGAATACAATCAAGATTTAGTTCGGGCTTTTTTGCAAAAGCATAATATGCCAGTTGTTGAACCTAAACCGCCTTATTTAACCTTTGAGAAAAGTGCGGTAGAAAATCAGCGCGTTTTTTTACAAGAGAGTTTAGGGCTTTCCGCAAATAAAAAATGGATCTTTGTGCATAGTGGTTCTGGTGGTTCAGCTACGAATCTTTCTTTAGCGCAATATGCGGATTTAATTAAAGGCTTATTGGCTGAGTTTGATTGCAATGTTGTGCTGACTGCAGGGCCTGGCGAAAGTGAAAAAGCCTATGAATTAGCAAATCTTGTGAATGATTCACGCATAGTCATTTACGATAAGAATAAAGGTTTAGTGGATTTTGCTCATTCTTTGGCTTGTGCAGATTTATTTATTGCGGGATCTACTGGGCCATTGCATTTGAGCAGTGCGTTTAATATTCCGACTATCGGGTTTTATCCAAATAGTCGTTCTTCTCAGCCGAGACGTTGGAAACCCATTAATGATGTCGATAAGCATCTTGCCTTTTGCCCACCTGCGGGAAAAGAGACTCAAATGAATTTAGAGTTAATTTCAATAGACAATGCGTTAGCTGAAATATCACTTTTCATACGGAATATGTGGCAAACGAGCAATAATATTTAAGAAGAATTGAACAACGCTGCCTATGCTGGTGGCGAAAAGGACAGTACCCAAGCCAACGACACCACCAAGTAAAAAACCAAGTAAACAAACCGAGATCTCAAGGCTTGAGCGTACCACGTTGATGCTTAAATGAAAACGTTGGCAAATACCAACCATTAATCCGTCTCGAGGGCCCGCACCTAAGTGACAAGTGAGATATAAGGCAGTTCCAAAACCATAGAGTAATATACCGATCAGACAGAAGATCATTCGTGAAAAAAGTGCGGTTGGCGGCGTCAGTATTTTTGTTGTGATCCCTAGAAATAGAGCAATAACGATAATATTTAATAATGTCCCAAGCCCAAGGCGTAATTTGAGAGGTTTCCATACCAACATTACTGCGCAACTAATTAAAAAAGATGACCAGCCAATATCAAAATTTGTCTGTATTGCTATACCTTGTGAAAGTACAGTCCAAGGTGTCGATCCTAAACCTGATAATACAATAAGCCCATCTCCAATACCTAAAATAGAAAGAGCAAAAAGTAAGATTGAAATGGTTTTATATTGCGCGGTCCATAATGATGTGGCAGCCCAAGATGTGCGAGGTATAACGCGTACTTTTTTCTTCATATTTATTACCTTTTATATTCCGTTTTATCATAAAAGGAAAGATGCAAAAACAGAAATAATTTTGTCAGTTCATTTATATCAAAAACATATTTATTTTGAGTAACCGTTTGCATAATGTTTATTTTCTAAAACTGTGATCTTCCTCACGTTTTCAAAATTGTCTATTTTGTTACCATTGCGTACAATACAAAACCATTTTCAAAGGGGACGTTATGTTAGCTTCACTTCAAGATATTCTCGATACGGTTAAAGCCAATAATCTGACTTATCATCAAAAATTAATGACATTAGGCAATATTGCCGAGCGTTTATTTGATCCTCGCGATTTGCTTGGTTATACCGATGAAGAATGGGGCTTTTTACAGAATCAAATGATTTGTGATTTATGTGAAGGTTACGCGATTTATCGTCCTCGTTATATCCTGCCTGACTACAATGTGTATATCCAAAAGGGCTGCGAATTTTTAGAGTTGCCGCCTCCAAAAGATCTTGATGAGGCACTTGATGGATTATTGATTCTTTACTCCCACGTGCCATCCATTACGACTTATCCTGTTTATATTGGGCGTCTTGATGTGTTGCTCGAACCGTTCATTACTGATGAAGAAAAAGATTACATAAAAATTAAACGTTTCTTAAATCATATTGATAAAACTGTGCCAGATTCATTCTGTCATGCCAATATTGGGCCTTATGATACGAAAGCAGGTCGCTTGATTTTACGCGCCGTGATTGAGCTTGAAGCACCAACACCGAATATGACTATTCGTTATGACAAATCGAAAACAAGCCGTGAGTTTGCTGAACTTGCAGCAAAAGCCTGTTTGTTGGTTTCTAAACCATCTTTTGCAAACGATGCTTACTATATTTCCGATCTAGGCGAAGAATACGGTGTAGCAAGTTGCTATAACGCACTGCCTGAATGTGGCGGTGCCTACACCTTAACGCGTTTACGTCTAGGGACAATTGCTCGCACCTGTAAAAGTGCGGATGAAATGCTGAATGAATTATTACCGCGTGTGGCGAAATGTGCTCTTTCAACCATGGATAAACGCCACAAATTTGTAGTGGAAGAAAGTAATTTCTTTAACAGTTCATTCCTCGAAAAAGAGGGCTTTATCAAACGCACTAATTTTACAGGAATGTTTGCGATTGTGGGCTTGGCTGATGCCACAAATCACTTATTGCAATGTGAAGGCTTAAATGAAACCTTTGGTAAGAGCGTTCGTGGCGATGAAATTGCCACTGCGATTATGGATAAATTGAAAGAAATCACTGATGCGCACGAAGGAGTTTATGCCGAACGTACTGGCAATCGTTATTTATTACACGCACAAGTGGGCGCAAGTAACCACGAAGAAGACAAACGCAACGCACCGGCTCACCGTATTCGTGTAGGCGAAGAACCAACTTTACTTGCGCATTTGAAACAATCTGCACCTTTCCATAAATATTTCCCATCTGGTACAGGGGATTTATTTGCTTTTGATCAAACCTATGTAGATCACTGTGATGCAGTGGTGGATATTATTGATGGTGCATTTTCCTTAGGCTATCGCTACATTACCACCTATTTGAAAAACACGGATTTAATTCGAGTTACAGGTTATTTAGTGAAGAAAAGCGAAGTTGAAAAATACCGTAAAGGCGAAGTTGCATTACGCGATACAACTTGGTATGGCTCGGGTACGGATGAATGTGCCAACGTGTTTGATCGCCAATTACGCGATGAAAAAGATATCACCGCTGAAAAATAATTGGAAAAATGACCGCACTTTCTGAGATTTTTGTGCCGTTGCATCGGATTATTCCTTTTTCAAATGTAGAGGGACAAGGCAATCGTTCGAGTATTTTTCTGCAAGGTTGCAAGCTAAATTGCTTGTATTGCCATAATCCGGAAACCATACCTCGTTATACGGAAAGTGCGAAATTGGTCAGTTTGCAGTATTTGTATGAACAGGTTATGGAGGCAGTTCCATTTATTCGCGGTGTAACGGTTTCTGGTGGAGAACCCACTATTCATCACAAAAAACTTGTGCCACTCTTTAAGGCTTTACGTTCAAAAGGATTGACTTGTTATTTGGATAGTAGTGGCTTTTTTGAATTTGATCGCATTCGTTCGTTAATTGATGTTACTGACAAATTTTTATTCGATCTGAAAGGAGAGGGGGTTGGCTTGCAAACACTTTGTTTCGATCGGAAAAATCAAGCAGGAATCGTACCACAGCAAGTGATGCCAGAACGTTTACATATAAAAAACGACAAACTGGAGCGGAATTTGCAAAATTTAGCTACCTTATTGCCATTAAATAAAGTGGAAGAAGTGCGGTTGGTTTTTTTAAAGCATTTTTTTGATGCAGAACATTTAGTGAGCAAAGCTGCTCAACTACTACGAAATTATCCAGACGTGGCATTAAAAATTATCCGTGTGCATAGTAAAGGTGCGCGTGATGAATCAGGGTTATCAGCATATATTCCAAGTGTGGAAGAAACTAATGCCCTAGCTGCTTATGCACGTCAATGTGGAATTAACAAGGTTTTGACTATTTTATAGACGTTTACAAAAAGTGCGGTGAAAATTCTCCGACTTTTCATAAGAAAACAAGTAGAATAAGCCGAATTTTATTAACTTAACTAATCTAGGGGAATCAAAAATGAGTGTGTTAAGCAGCATTTTGGGAATGGTCGTATTAATCGCTATTGCCGTGTTACTGTCCAATAATCGTAAAGCGATTAGTATTCGAACCGTAATGGGGGCGTTAGCAATCCAAGTAGGATTTGCCGCCCTTATTTTATATGTGCCAGCAGGTAAACAGGCGTTGGGTGCCGCTGCGGATATGGTATCTAACGTTATTGCCTATGGTAACGACGGGATTAATTTCGTTTTCGGCGGATTGGCAGATCCAAGTAAACCATCTGGTTTCATTTTTGCAGTGAAAGTATTACCGATTATCGTGTTCTTCTCTGGCTTAATTTCTGTGCTTTACTATCTCGGCATTATGCAAGTCGTGATTAAAGTATTAGGTGGTGCATTGCAAAAAGCATTGGGTACGTCAAAAGCAGAATCAATGTCAGCGGCTGCGAATATTTTTGTTGGTCAAACTGAAGCACCATTAGTTGTTCGCCCTTACATTAAAAATATGACCCAATCTGAATTATTTGCCATTATGGTAGGTGGAACAGCCTCTATTGCGGGTTCAGTAATGGCGGGTTACGCAGGAATGGGCGTGCCATTGACATACTTAATCGCAGCATCATTTATGGCAGCGCCAGCAGGTTTATTATTTGCGAAATTAATGTTCCCACAAACTGAACAATTCACAGATAAACAACCAGAAGACAATGATTCAGAAAAACCAACTAACGTACTTGAAGCAATGGCGGGCGGTGCGATTGCAGGTATGCAACTTGCATTAAACGTAGGTGCAATGTTAATCGCATTTGTTGGTTTAATTGCATTAATTAATGGTATTTTAAGTGGCGTTGGTGGCTGGTTTGGCTACGGCGACTTAACTTTACAATCTATCTTTGGTTTAATTTTCAAGCCATTAGCATACTTAATCGGTGTAACAGATGGTGCTGAAGCAGGTATCGCAGGACAAATGATCGGGATGAAATTAGCGGTTAATGAATTTGTGGGTTATCTTGAATTTGCAAAATACTTACAACCAGATTCTGCGATTGTATTAACTGAAAAAACCAAAGCTATTATTACTTTCGCGCTTTGTGGTTTTGCTAACTTCAGCTCAATTGCAATCTTAATCGGTGGTTTAGGTGGTATGGCTCCAAGCCGTCGTAGTGATGTTGCTCGTTTAGGTATCAAAGCCGTTATCGCTGGTACTCTCGCTAACTTAATGAGTGCAACTATTGCTGGTTTATTTATCGGCTTAGGTGCTGCAGCACTTTAATTTATCTTAATCAATTAAAAAGTGCGGTAAAAATGACCGCACTTTATTCATTTTTATTCATTATCAAAAATTAAGGAAAAATTATGACTCCACATATTAACGCGCCTGAAGGTGCATTTGCTGATGTTGTTTTAATGCCTGGCGATCCACTTCGTGCAAAATACATTGCAGAAACTTTTTTACAAGATGTAGTTGAAGTAACGAATGTTCGTAATATGCTTGGTTTTACTGGAACTTACAAAGGTCGTAAAATTTCTATTATGGGACACGGAATGGGGATCCCATCTTGCTCTATTTACGCGAAAGAATTAATCACTGAATATGGCGTGAAAAAAATCATCCGTGTAGGTTCTTGTGGTGCTGTTCGTATGGACGTAAAAGTGCGCGATGTGATTATCGGTTTAGGTGCATGTACTGATTCGAAAGTAAACCGTATTCGTTTCAAAGATAACGACTTTGCAGCTATTGCTGACTTCGATATGGCACAAGCTGCTGTTCAAGCTGCAAAAGCAAAAGGCAAAGCCGTTCGTGTCGGTAACTTATTCTCGGCGGATTTATTCTATACACCCGATGTTGAAATGTTCGATGTAATGGAAAAATACGGCATTTTAGGTGTGGAAATGGAAGCTGCTGGAATTTATGGTGTGGCTGCAGAATATGGTGCAAAAGCATTAACGATTTGTACCGTGTCTGACCATATTCGTACTCACGAACAAACCACGGCAGAAGAACGTCAATTAACATTCAATGATATGATTGAAATTGCGTTAGATTCAGTATTAATTGGTGATGCGCAATAATATCTTCTAGCGGATTTAAGAAGTGCTTGAAAAACAACCGCACTTTTAATATAATCCGCGCCCATTATGAGCCGTTCAGGGCTCATATTTTTGTGTGGTGCAATGAATTTTGCACTAAAAATTATCGGGGAGCTATTTAATAGCGTTATTACCCAATTAGAGGAAAACTAAAATGGCAAAAAAAGTCCAAGCCTATGTTAAGTTGCAAGTTGCAGCTGGTATGGCTAACCCATCACCACCAGTTGGTCCTGCATTAGGTCAGCAAGGTGTGAACATTATGGAATTCTGTAAAGCATTCAACGCTCGTACTGAGAGCTTAGAAAAAGGTTTACCAATTCCAGTTGTTATCACTGTATATGCAGACCGTTCATTTACTTTCGTCACTAAAACTCCACCAGCAGCAGTATTATTGAAAAAAGCTGCAGGTATCAAATCTGGTTCTGGTAAACCGAACAAAGATAAAGTGGGTAAAGTAACTTTAGATCAAGTTCGTCAAATCGCTGAAACTAAAGCAGCAGATATGACTGGCGCGTCTATCGAAACCAAAATGAAATCAATCGCTGGTACTGCTCGTTCAATGGGCTTAGTGGTGGAGGAATAATACGATGGCTAAATTGACTAAAAAAATGAAAGCAATCAAAGCTGGCGTAGATTCTACTAAAGCATATGAAATCAACGAAGCAATCGCGGTATTAAAACAATTCGCAACCGCTAAATTCGTTGAAAGTGTTGATGTTGCAGTAAACTTAGGTATCGATCCTCGTAAATCTGACCAAAACGTTCGTGGTGCAACTGTATTACCACACGGTACTGGTCGTGAAGTACGTGTAGCTGTGTTCACTCAAGGTGCTAACGCAGATGCAGCTAAAGAAGCTGGTGCTGATTTAGTAGGTATGGAAGATTTAGCAGAGCAAATCAAAAAAGGCGAAATGAACTTTGATGTTGTTATCGCTTCTCCTGATGCAATGCGTGTTGTTGGTCAATTAGGTCAAGTATTAGGCCCACGCGGTTTAATGCCAAACCCTAAAGTTGGTACTGTAACACCAAACGTTGCTGAAGCAGTTAAAAATGCTAAATCTGGTCAGATCCGTTATCGTAATGATAAAAACGGTATCATCCACACCACTATCGGTAAAGCAAACTTCTCTGAAGTTCAATTAAAAGAAAATCTTCAAGCATTATTGGCTGCTTTAAATAAAGCAAAACCAACTACTGCTAAAGGTATTTTCATCAAGAAAGTAAGCATCTCTACCACTATGGGTGCAGGTGTTGCTGTTGATCAAACTTCTTTATAATTTAAAGAATTGATAGATTTTAAACCGCACTTTTTGAAAGTGCGGTTTTTTATTTCATAAAATTTCTACATAATTTTTCAACTTGACGAGAAAGCTGCATTCATTTAAAATTTACCGCCTTGAAATTAGCAAAGATTTAGATTGATTTTTAATCAATTTTGACCTTTTATTGCTTAATTTAACCGTGTTTTTGATAGAAAGCACATCCACACAATGACAAATTCACCGTTATTTGTCGTTGTTTTGCTCAAGTTGTCGTTCTATGTAATTTGAGTTGTCACCCCACTATAGAAGTAAGGTTCAGAGTGCGGTCATTTTAACGGTCATTCACGTCACAGTTAGTTTGTGGCTAGGTCACTGAACAGTTAGCAGAGGAAAACCAATGGGTTACTCCTATTCTGAAAAAAAACGAATTCGTAAAGATTTCGGTAAACGTCCGCAAGTTTTAAATGTTCCTTATTTATTAACCATTCAGTTGGATTCTTTTGATAAATTTATTCAAAAAGATCCTGAAGGTCAGCAAGGTTTAGAAGCGGCATTCCGTTCTGTATTCCCTATTGTAAGCAATAATGGCTATACAGAATTACAATATGTAGATTATCGTTTAGAAGAGCCAGAGTTTGATGTACGTGAGTGCCAAATTCGTGGCTCAACTTATGCAGCAGGCTTACGTGTAAAATTACGTTTAGTGAGCTACGATAAAGAATCTTCTTCACGCGCAGTTAAAGATATTAAAGAAAATGAAGTTTATATGGGGGAAATCCCATTAATGACTGATAACGGTACTTTTGTAATTAATGGTACCGAGCGTGTTATCGTTTCACAATTACACCGTAGTCCGGGCGTATTCTTCGATTCTGACAAAGGTAAAACCCATTCTTCAGGTAAAGTGCTTTATAACGCACGCATTATTCCTTACCGTGGTTCTTGGTTAGATTTTGAATTCGATCCAAAAGATAACTTATTTGCGCGCATTGACCGTCGTCGTAAATTACCGGCAACAATCATTCTTCGTGCATTAGGCTGCACCACTGAAGAAATCTTAAACTTATTCTTTGATAAAATTACCTTTGAAATCGCTGGCGATAAATTGTTAATGACTTTAGTGCCAGAACGTTTACGTGGTGAAACGGCTTCTTTTGATATTGAAGCAAATGGCAAAGTGTATGTTGAACGTGGTCGTCGCATCACTGCTCGTCACATTAAAGCATTAGAAAAAGATAATATCTCACAAGTAGTTGTGCCTTCTGAATATATTTTAGGTAAAGTTGCGTCGAAAGATTATGTTGATTTAGAGTCTGGCGAAATTATTTGTCCTGCAAATGGCGAAATTTCGTTAGAAACCCTCGCAAAATTAGCACAAGCTGGTTACACCACGATCGAAACTTTATTTACTAATGATTTAGATTACGGTCCATATATTTCTGAAACGCTACGTGTCGATCCAACTTATGACAAAACCAGTGCGCTTTACGAAATTTATCGTATGATGCGTCCGGGCGAGCCACCAACACCAGAATCTTCAGAAGCGTTATTCAATAATTTATTCTTCTCTGCAGAACGTTATGATTTATCTACAGTAGGTCGTATGAAGTTCAACCGTTCTTTAGCTTTTCCAGAAGGGGAAGGTGCGGGTATTTTAAGCAATGAAGATATTATTGCGGTAATGCGTAAATTGATCGACATCCGTAATGGTCGTGGCGAAGTAGACGATATTGACCATTTGGGTAACCGTCGTATCCGTAGCGTGGGTGAGATGGCGGAAAACCAATTCCGTATTGGTTTAGTGCGTGTAGAAAGAGCGGTGAAAGAACGCTTATCTTTAGGTGATTTAGATGCAATCACACCGCAAGACTTAATTAACCCGAAACCGATTTCTGCGGCAGTAAAAGAATTCTTTGGTTCTTCACAGCTTTCGCAATTTATGGATCAAAACAACCCATTGTCAGAAGTGACACACAAACGTCGTATTTCTGCATTAGGTCCGGGCGGTTTAACGCGTGAGCGTGCAGGCTTTGAAGTGCGTGACGTACATAATACTCACTATGGTCGTTTATGTCCGATTGAAACCCCTGAAGGCCCAAACATCGGTTTGATCAACTCACTTTCTGCGTTTGCACGTACTAATGATTATGGTTTCTTAGAAACACCATATCGTAAAGTGGTTGATGGTCAAGTTACTGAAGAAATTGAATACTTATCTGCAATTGATGAAGCAAACTACATCATTGCACAGGCAAACTCAAACTTAGACGAAAATAACCGTTTTACTGATGCTTTCGTTACTGCTCGTGGTGAACGTGGTGAATCTGGTTTATATAAACCCGAAGATATTCACTATATGGATGTTTCGACACAACAAGTGGTATCTGTTGCGGCTGCATTAATTCCATTCCTTGAGCATGACGATGCGAACCGTGCGTTGATGGGTGCGAACATGCAACGTCAAGCAGTTCCAACATTACGTGCGGATAAACCATTAGTTGGTACAGGTATGGAAAAACCAATCGCACTTGACTCAGGTGTTGCGGTTGTTGCAAAACGTGGTGGTACCGTTCAGTACGTTGATGCGTCTCGTATTGTGATTAAAGTAAATGAAGATGAGACCATTGCAGGTGAAGCTGGTATTGATATTTATAATTTAATTAAATACACCCGCTCTAACCAAAATACTTGTATTAACCAAATTCCTTGTGTGAATTTAGGCGATCCAATTAATCGTGGTGAAGTATTAGCAGATGGTCCTTCAACTGATTTAGGGGAACTTGCATTAGGTCAAAATATTCGCGTAGCGTTCATGCCTTGGAACGGCTATAACTTTGAAGACTCAATGTTAGTTTCTGAACGTGTTGTTCAACAAGACCGTTTTACTACAATTCACATTCAAGAGTTATCTTGTGTTGCGCGTGATACTAAATTAGGTTCAGAAGAAATTACGGCGGATATTCCAAATGTAGGGGAGTCTGCATTAAGTAAACTTGATGAATCTGGTATCGTTTATGTCGGCGCTGAAGTTAAAGGTGGCGACATCTTAGTAGGTAAAGTAACCCCTAAAGGCGAAACTCAATTAACCCCAGAAGAAAAATTGTTACGTGCAATCTTTGGGGAAAAAGCTTCCGATGTGAAAGATTCTTCATTACGCGTGCCAAATGGTACATCAGGTACGGTTATTGATGTTCAAGTCTTCACTCGTGACGGCGTAGAAAAAGATAAACGTGCATTAGAAATCGAAGAAATGCAACTTCGTGAAGCGAAAAAAGATTTAACTGAAGAGTTAGAGATTTTAGAAGCTGGTTTATTTGCTCGTGTGCGTAATCTTCTTATTTCTAGTGGTGCTGATGCAGCGCAATTAGATAAATTAGATCGCACTAAATGGTTAGAACAAACCATTGCAGATGAAGAAAAACAAAACCAATTAGAACAGCTTGCTGAGCAATACGAAGAACTTCGTAAAGAGTTTGAACATAAACTTGAAGTGAAACGTAAGAAAATCATTAAAGGCGATGATCTTGCACCGGGCGTATTAAAAGTTGTGAAAGTTTACCTTGCAGTGAAACGTCAAATCCAGCCGGGGGATAAAATGGCGGGTCGTCACGGTAACAAAGGTGTTATCTCGAAAATTAACCCAGTTGAAGATATGCCATACGATGAAAATGGTCAGCCGGTTGAAATCGTATTAAACCCACTGGGCGTACCGTCTCGTATGAACATCGGTCAGATCCTTGAAACTCACTTAGGTTTAGCGGCAAAAGGTATTGGTGATCAAATCAATGCAATGCTTAAACAAAAACAAGAAGTGGAAAAATTACGTAGCTATATCCAAAAAGCATACGATTTATTAGGTAATGGTTCACAAAAAGTGGATTTAAGCACCTTTACTGATGAAGAAGTATTGCGTTTAGCGGGAAATTTACGTAAAGGCTTACCAGTTGCAACGCCAGTGTTCGATGGTGCAGACGAAGCTGAAATCAAAGAGCTATTAAAACTTGGTGGATTACCAACTTCAGGTCAAATTACCCTTTACGATGGTCGTACTGGCGAGAAATTTGAACGTCCAGTAACCGTGGGTTATATGTACATGCTCAAATTGAACCACTTAGTTGATGATAAAATGCACGCTCGTTCAACAGGTTCTTATAGCCTTGTTACACAACAGCCATTGGGCGGTAAGGCACAATTTGGTGGTCAGCGTTTCGGTGAGATGGAGGTATGGGCACTTGAAGCATATGGTGCAGCCTACACCTTACAAGAAATGCTAACTGTGAAATCCGATGATGTGAATGGTCGTACGAAGATGTATAAAAATATCGTAAGTGGCAACCAACATATGGAGCCAGGCACACCGGAATCTTTCAACGTAATTATGAAAGAAATCCGCTCACTTGGTTTAAATATCGAGTTAGACGAAGAGTAATTTCATTCTTGCCTTCCCCTGCTTGCGGGGGAAGGTGCCCGAAGGGCGGAAGGGGGAAATTCCCCCCTCAGCCTACGGCAGCTCCCCCCGTAAACAGGGGGAGCGAAGAGAAAAAATGACGAAACAATAAATCGCCGAAGTGCGGTCAAAATTCTCCGAAATTTTTAACCGCACTTTAAACCTTTAACTCCGACAGGAGAACATTTGTGAAAGACTTAGTTAAGTTTTTAAAAGCACAATCAAAAACCAGTGAAGATTTTGATGTGATTAAAATTGGGTTAGCTTCCCCAGATATGATCCGTTCTTGGTCATTTGGTGAAGTGAAGAAACCTGAAACCATTAACTACCGTACGTTCAAACCTGAACGTGATGGTCTTTTCTGTGCGCGTATCTTCGGGCCTGTAAAAGATTACGAATGTTTATGTGGTAAATATAAACGTTTAAAACACCGTGGTGTGATTTGTGAAAAATGTGGTGTTGAAGTCACTCAAACTAAAGTTCGTCGTGAACGTATGGGTCATATTGAACTTGCATCGCCAGTTGCACATATTTGGTTCTTAAAATCATTGCCGTCTCGTATCGGTTTACTTTTAGATATGCCATTGCGCGATATCGAACGTGTACTTTATTTTGAAATGTACATCGTGACCGAACCAGGTATGACGGACTTAGAGCGCGGTCAATTATTAACAGAAGAACAATACCTTGACGCTGAAGATCGCTGGCAAGATGAATTTGAAGCGAAAATGGGTGCCGAAGCGATTCAAGATCTCTTAAAAGGTATGGATCTTGAAGCTGAATGTGAAAAATTACGTGAAGAATTACAAGAAACTAACTCTGAAACTAAACGTAAAAAAATCACTAAACGCTTAAAATTATTAGAAGCATTTGTTCAATCTGGTAATAAACCAGAATGGATGGTTATGACGGTATTGCCAGTTCTTCCACCAGATTTACGCCCATTAGTACCACTTGATGGTGGTCGTTTTGCGACTTCAGATCTGAACGATTTATATCGTCGTGTAATCAACCGTAACAATCGTTTAAAACGTTTATTAGATTTAATTGCGCCAGATATTATTGTGCGCAACGAAAAACGTATGTTACAAGAATCTGTTGATGCCTTATTAGATAATGGTCGTCGCGGTCGTGCAATTACGGGTTCTAACCGTCGTCCATTAAAATCATTAGCGGATATGATCAAAGGTAAACAAGGTCGTTTCCGTCAAAACTTATTAGGTAAACGTGTTGACTATTCAGGTCGTTCTGTAATCACTGTTGGTCCATACTTGCACTTACACCAATGTGGTTTACCTAAGAAAATGGCATTGGAATTATTCCGTCCGTTTATCTACGCGAAATTAGAAAGCCGTGGTTATGCTACGACAATCAAAGCGGCTAAGAAAATGGTTGAGCGTGAAGATGCGATCGTTTGGGATATTCTTGCAGAAGTTATTCGTGAACATCCGATTCTATTGAACCGTGCGCCAACACTTCACCGTTTGGGTATCCAAGCGTTTGAACCGATCTTAATCGAAGGTAAAGCGATTCAATTACACCCACTCGTTTGTGCTGCGTTCAACGCAGACTTCGATGGTGACCAAATGGCGGTACACGTTCCATTAACCCTTGAAGCGCAATTAGAAGCTCGTGCGTTGATGATGTCCACCAATAACGTGCTTTCTCCAGCAAACGGTGATCCTATTATCGTTCCATCACAAGACGTGGTATTAGGTCTTTACTATATGACCCGCGAAAAAGTGAACGGTAAAGGCGAAGGTATGTTATTGCAAGATCCTCGCGAAGCTGAAAAAGCATATCGTACAGGCGAAGCAGAATTACATTCTCGCGTGAAAGTGCGTATTACTGAATATATGAAAAATGAAGCGGGCGAATTTGATGCGAAAACCACGCTGACTGATACAACTATCGGTCGTGCAATCTTATGGATGATCGCGCCGAAAGGCATGCCTTATTCATTGTTCAACCAAACATTAGGTAAAAAAGCCATTTCTAAACTGATTAACGAAGCATATCGTCGTTTAGGTTTAAAAGAAGCGGTAATGTTTGCTGACCAAATTATGTATACCGGTTTTGCGTATGCGGCACGTTCTGGGTCATCAGTTGGTATTGATGATATGGAAATTCCAGCGAAGAAATACGAAATTATTTCTGCAGCGGAAGAAGAAGTAGCTGAGATCCAAGAACAATTCCAATCAGGTCTTGTGACGGCAGGCGAACGCTATAATAAAGTAATCGATATTTGGGCTGCCGCGAATGAGCGCGTAGCGAAAGCGATGATGGAAAACTTATCTCAAGAAGAAGTCATCAATCGTGAAGGTAATCCTGAAAAACAAGCGTCCTTTAACAGTATCTTTATGATGGCTGATTCTGGTGCGCGTGGTTCTGCAGCTCAGATTCGTCAGTTAGCAGGTATGCGTGGTTTGATGGCTCGTCCAGATGGCTCGATCATTGAAACCCCAATTACAGCAAACTTCCGTGAAGGTTTGAACGTATTACAGTACTTTATTTCAACCCACGGTGCTCGTAAAGGTTTGGCGGATACGGCATTAAAAACAGCGAACTCAGGTTACTTAACTCGTCGTTTAGTTGATGTGGCACAAGACTTAGTGATTGTAGAAGATGACTGTGGTACGCACGAAGGCTTAGTCATGACCCCATTAATTGAAGGTGGAGATGAAAAAGTGCCACTTCGTGAATTAGTATTAGGTCGTGTTGCTGCAGAAGATATTTTAAAACCAGGTACAGAAGAAGTATTAATTCCGCGTAACACCTTATTAGATGAAAAACTCTGTGATGTGTTGGATGCAAACTCTGTAGATAGCGTAAAAGTACGTTCTGTTGTAACTTGTGATACTGATTTTGGTGTATGTGCGAAATGTTATGGTCGTGATCTTGCGCGTGGTCATTTAATCAACCAAGGCGAAGCGGTGGGCGTTATTGCCGCTCAATCTATCGGTGAGCCGGGTACACAGCTAACAATGCGTACGTTCCATATTGGTGGTGCGGCATCTGCGGCAGCGAAAGAATCTAGTGTGCAAGTTAAAAACACTGGTACAGTGCATTTAATGAATGCAAAATTCGTGACTAACGATGAAAGCAAACTAGTATTAACTTCTCGTAACACGGAATTAACTATTACTGATGCATTTGGTCGTACTAAAGAACATTATAAAGTGCCTTACGGTGCGGTATTAAGCAAAGGTGACGGTCAAGAAGTCACTGCAGGCGAAACTATCGCAAATTGGGATCCACATACAATGCCAGTTGTCTCTGAAGTATCTGGTTTTGTGAAATTTGTAGACATTATTGATGGTTTAACTGTGACGCGTCAAACAGATGAATTAACAGGTTTATCATCAATCGTGGTTCAAGATGTGGGTGAACGTGCAACTGCGGGTAAAGATTTACGTCCAACTATTAAATTAGTTGATGCAAATGGCAACGATATTTTCTTACCTGAAACTGATGTTCTTGCACAATACTTCTTACCTGGTAAAGCAATCGTAAGTTTAGACGATGGCGCAGCAGTAAAAGTGGGTGAACCATTAGCACGTATTCCGCAAGAATCTGTGGGTACTAAAGATATTACTGGTGGTCTACCACGTGTTGCGGATTTATTTGAAGCACGTAAACCAAAAGAACCAGCTATTTTGGCTGAAATTTCTGGTATCGTGTCTTTCGGTAAAGAAACTAAAGGTAAACGCCGTTTATTAATTACTCCTACAGAAGGCGAAACTTACGAAGAAATGATTCCAAAATGGCGTCAGCTCAACGTATTTGAAGGCGAAATGGTACAACGTGGTGACGTAATTTCTGATGGTGCTGAAACACCACATGACATTTTACGTTTACGTGGCGTGCGTGCAGTAACTGAATACATCGTGAACGAAGTGCAAGATGTTTACCGCTTACAAGGGGTAAAAATCAACGATAAACATATCGAAGTTATCGTTCGTCAAATGTTACGTAAAGCGGTAATTACTAAAGCTTACGACTCAGAATTCCTTGAGGGAGAACAAGTCGAAGTGGCTCGCGTGAAAATTGTTAATCGCCAACGTGAAGCAGAAGGTAAACTACCAGTTGAATTTGAACGTGAATTATTGGGTATCACCAAAGCGTCTCTTGCGACTGAATCCTTTATTTCCGCAGCATCGTTCCAAGAAACTACTCGTGTTCTTACCGAAGCAGCAGTGGCAGGTAAACGAGATGAATTACGTGGCTTGAAAGAGAACGTAATCGTAGGTCGTTTAATCCCAGCAGGTACAGGTTTTGCGTATCATCAAAATCGTCACAAACATCGTTTAGTTGATGATGTCGTAGCGAAATTATCTGAAGAAGATGAAGCAGCTATCGCTGATGAATTTGTTATGACTGCAGATGATGCAAGTGCGAACTTAGCTGAAATGCTTAACATGGCAGATGATGCGGAATAATTAATTCCCTATATAAGAAAACCCGAATGAAAGTTCGGGTTTTTTATTTTTATGAAAATGGGTAGAGGTTTTATGCCAGAACAACAAGTATGTTTCTTCATAGAAATTCACAAAAATTTGAGACTTTTAGAAAAGTCTGTTGTTGATAGTTATGTTACACTTTGCTCATATTTTTCAAAATAAGGATCATACTATGAATATAACAAAGCCTTTTCCTCTTCCAACAGGATATTTCGGTATTCCTCTTGGTTTAGCAGCCTTATCTTTAGCTTGGTTTCATTTAGAAAACTTATTTCCTGCTGCGCGAATGGTAAGTGATGTTCTTGGCATTGTAGCAAGTGCGGTCTGGATTTTATTTATTTTAATGTATGCGTATAAACTTCGTTATTACTTTGAGGAAGTTCGTGCAGAGTATCATAGCCCAGTTCGTTTTTCCTTTATTGCATTGATTCCTATTACAACTATGTTGGTAGGCGATATTCTTTATCGTTGGAATCCTTTAATTGCTGAAGTTTTAATTTGGATTGGAACGATTGGTCAATTACTTTTCTCAACATTACGTGTCAGTGAATTATGGCAAGGTGGTGTATTTGAGCAAAAATCTACTCATCCTTCGTTTTATTTGCCTGCAGTTGCTGCAAATTTCACAAGTGCAAGTTCATTAGCATTACTTGGCTACCATGATTTAGCCTACTTATTCTTTGGCGCAGGAATGATTGCTTGGATTTTTTTTGAGCCTGTATTATTACAACATTTACGTATTTCATCTCTTGAGCCACAATTTAGAGCCACCATAGGGATTGTTTTAGCACCTGCGTTTGTGTGTGTATCTGCTTATTTATCGATCAATCACGGCAAGGTGGATACGTTAGCTAAAATCCTTTGGGGATATGGATTTTTGCAATTATTTTTCTTATTGCGATTATTCCCTTGGATTGTGGAAAAAGGACTTAACATTGGCTTATGGGCATTCTCATTCGGATTAGCGTCTATGGCAAACAGTGCTACCGCTTTCTATCATGGCAATGTTTTACAAGGCGTGTCTATTTTTGCCTTTGTTTTCTCAAATGTAATGATTGGCTTATTGGTTTTAATGACAATATATAAATTAACTAAAGGGCAGTTTTTCCTAAAATAAGGCATTTAAATTAACTAAGGCAGGGATTACCTGCCTTATTTACATATTACATCTATTTGTCTTTTTCTATTTCAATCACTTCTACACAATCAAGCGTACCCGCTTTAATTCGCCATTTCACATTAAATTCATACAAACTCATACCATAAATACGATCACTCGGTTTACCTTGTTGATAGGCTGGGCGAGGATCTTGCTCTAGCACTTGGCGAATAAAACGACTTAAGTGCGGTCGTTTTTCTTCTCGTTTTTTTACCGCACTTTTGGCTTGCTCGGTAAATTCAACAGTCAGTTTTACTGGTGGTTTTTCTTGGGCAAAGCTCGATTGCGCATTTGGCTCACTATCCGCATAGGCAATATAGGGTTTGATATCGAAAATGGGCGTGCCATCCACTAAATCCACCGCACCTAAATGGAGAAAAACGTTACCGTTGATACATTCTACTTGACGTAATTCAACTTTGGATAAACCAAGAGGATTTGGGCGGTGCGTTGTGCGTGAAGCAAATACACCAACTCGTTGATTACCGCCTAACCGAGGAGGGCGTACGGTGGGTTGCCATTTTCCTTGTTGGATTTGGTCGAACTGAAAAATTAACCAAAGATGACTGAATTGTTCTAATCCTCTCACGGCTTCTGGCGAATTATAAGGCGGTAAGAGTTCTACAATGCCTACTCCGTCTTCAACTAAATTAGGTTGGCGTGGTACGGAGAATTTTTCTTTATAAGGCGTGTGGATAATGGCGATAGGCGATAAGGTTAAATCATTCATAAATTGGGTGTCTTAGTGTAGAATACGCGGCTTATTGTAATCAAAAGTGCGGTCAAAAAAAATGACAAATGAAAAATTGAAAATGTGGTGGGAAACGGCTCGACCGAAAACTTTGCCCTTAGCGTTGGCATCGATTTTCACGGGTTCGGCATTAGGTTATTGGGCGAATCCACAAGGTTTTAATGGGCTTGTAATGGTGCTTTGTTTACTCACGACAATTTTATTGCAGGTGCTTTCTAATTTTGCCAATGATTATGGGGATCATCAAAAAGGTTCAGATACTGAAGAACGTATTGGGCCATTACGTGGCATTCAAAAAGGCGCAATTTCAGCAAAAGAACTGAAATGGGGATTAATTCTAATGGTGACGGCAAGTTTTCTTTCAGGAAGTTTCTTGATTGGAATCGCTTATGAAAATCTCTCAGATTTATTCGCTTTCGCTGGGCTTGGAATTTTAGCTATTGTTGCTGCCATTACTTACACAGTTGGGGTAAAACCTTATGGCTATATGGGCTTGGGCGATATTTCTGTGTTGGTATTTTTTGGTTTGCTTGGTGTTGGCGGTACTTATTATTTGCAAACTCACAGTATTGATAGCCACATTATTTTGCCTGCTATTGGTTCTGGCTTATTGGCAAGTGCGGTATTAAATATCAATAATTTACGCGATATTGAACAGGATGCGAAAGCTAGCAAAAATACCCTAGCCGTTCGTTTAGGTGCATATAAAGGGCGTGTTTATCATTGTATTTTATTAAGTGTGGCGGCCCTATGTTATTTAGCATTTGCGGTGGCAACGGCCATTTCTTGGACAAATTATTTATTTGTATTAGCAATGCCGTTGTTAGCTAAACACGCGATCTTTGTTTATCGCAGTCAGCAGCCAAGTGAATTGCGTCCAATGTTGGCTCAAATGTCTATGATTTCGTTATTAATCAATATCTTGTTTAGTTTAGGCTTGCTTATCGGCTAAATCGGCATATACTAAAGCAAACAAAATTTCAACAATCGATAGGGGAAAGTTATGTTTATTGATACTTCAGAACTTTGCGATCTTTATGCAGAACAAGTGGATGTCGTGGAGCCAATTTTTTCAAGCTTTGGTGGCGTAAGTAATTTTTACGGTAAAGTCACTACAGTAAAATGCTTTGAAAGTAATGGATTAATTGCTGAAGTATTAGAAGAAAACGGCGAAGGTCGAGTGCTTGTCATTGATGGCGGTGGTGCGGTACGCCGTGGTTTGATTGATGCAGAATTGGCTCAACTTGCCGTTGATAATGGTTGGGAAGGCATTATTGTATATGGTGCAGTACGCCAAATTCAGCAATTAGAAAACCTCGATATTGGTATTCATGCCCTTGCGCCAATTCCAGTTAGTGCAGATGAAAGCAGTGCTGGCGAGAGTGATATTCCAGTGAATTTTGGTGGCGTAACCTTTTTCCCAGAAGATTATATTTACGCAGATCTGACAGGAATTATACTTTCGCAAGAGCCTCTAGATTTAGAAGATTAATTTCTACTTGATTAACATCTTAGTATTTTATTTAAGCTTTCCTATTCTAAACGGCGTATCATACTAAAAAATTAAATTGTAACTATATGATATATAAAACCCCGTTCAATTTGAACGGGGTTAAAAGTGCGGTAAATTTTTAATGAGTTTTATGGCTTGTGCTATACAAAATTTTGTCCGTATAAGCTAAAGCAATTGCCGACACTAAAAAGCCCAAGTGCAACAATAACTGCCACATCATCGTTTTTTCTGGCATATTGCTTGCATTCACAAAAGTTTGCAACATATGGATAGATGAAATGCCGATAATAGACATAGAAAGTTTAACTTTCAGCACAGTCGCATTTACGTGGCTCATCCATTCAGGCTGATCGGGGTGATTACGCGTACGCAATTTAGATACAAAGATTTCATAGCCACCGATAGTCACCATCACAAGCAAGTTTGCGATCATCACGACATCAATCAAATTCAACACGCCTAACATAATTGTGTTGGAATCCATATCATTGACATTAATCACTAACTCCCATAATCCTTTGATAAATTTATAAGAGTAGATTGCAAGGGTGACAATCAAGCCCAAATAAATCGGCACTTGCAACCAGCGACTAGCAAAAATGATTTTCGCGATAATATTCGATTGTTCGTTATATTTCGCATAAGGATCAACAGGTTTGTTTTCTTTCATAAGATTTTATTCCTAAATTAAACAGTGGGTTAAATAAACAAAAAAACCGCAAGAAAATAGCAGTTTTTTTGAAAATAGCAATAGAGAAATCGAGTTATTCTAATTTTATTTGAAACTGTAAATAGACTCTCTTAACACACAAGTTGGTTCTAACACCAAAGTGCGGTAATTTTCATTAGGATTTTTAATTCGTTGCAATAGTGTTTCAACAGCGAGTTTGCCAAGTTCAGCTTTCGGTTGGCAAATGGTGGAAAGGGGAGGTGAGAGATAACGAGCCAATTCAATGTCATCATAGCCCATAATTGAAAGATCTTGCGGAATACGTAAGCCTTGTTGTTGAATAGCTTGGTATGCACCGACAGCAATGGTGTCACTACAACAAAAAACTGCTGTTGGACGTGAAGATTGAGTAAGTAAAGATTGTATGCCAAGTACACCGCCTTCAAAGTCAAAATGACTTTCGACAATCCAATGAGGATTTAACGCAATTTTTGCTTCCGAGAGCGCATTTTTATAACCTTGCAAACGATTTTGTGCGACAGATTTTTTGAGATTTCCCGTAATAATGCCAATTTTACGATGTCCTGCATCAATTAATGCTTTTGTCGCCAAATAGCCACCAAGTGCTGAATTTTCGAGTATTTTATCTGCATTTAACTCAGTAAACCACCAGTCCATCACAACCAGTGGCAGCGAAATGGCTAACTCTATATCAGCCTGAAAACGGCTATCACCACACATCAAAAGCAAACCATCCACTTGTTTGTGCATTAGAGTTTGCAGATTTTGTTGTAGGCGTTTGGCATCTCCACCCGTTGTAGCAATAATAAGATTATATTGATTTTTCTGACAATATTGCTCCACGCCAGCCATCACTTCCGCAAAGAAGGGATTATTTGTTGCGGTGACAAGTAGTCCGATAGTTTTGGTTTCGCGCACCTTAAGGCTTCGTGCAACAGCTGAGGGGGTGTAATTCAGTTCAGCGACAATACGCATCACTTTCTCACGAATTTCATCGCTAACAAAACGCGATCCATTAATGACATGTGAAACTGTGGAAGTCGAAACTTGCGCCAGTCGTGCAATATCTTTCATTGTCGCCATAAAAACACCCTAAAAATTCACCGCACTTTAAGCGTGTTCAAGAAATTCCAAAGTTTCTTGCCGCGTTGGAATAGAGGATTGAGCTCCTTTTTTCGTCACACTAATCGCAGCGGCAGCTTGACCAAAACGAATGGCTTCATCAAAGGATTTTTCTTCCAATAAAGCCGTAACAAAACCGCCATTAAATGTATCACCAGCTGCGGTAGTATCTATTGCTTGCACACAAAAGCCCTTAATGATGCGGCTTTTACCTTTTCGACTGACAAACACACCTTTCGCGCCAAGGGTAATCATTACGGTTTCAATGCCTTTATCGTGAAAAACACTCGCAGCTTTCACCGCACTTTGCTCGTCGGTTACCGCTACCCCAGTCAGGATTTCAGCTTCAGTTTCATTTGGTGTAATAATATCAATCAAACTCAATAATTCGTCCGATAAAATCTGCGCTGGAGCAGGATTTAGCACAACCTTGACACCATTTTTCTTAGCGATTTGAGCAGCCAGCTCCACACCAGAAAGTGGGGTTTCTAATTGCATTAACAAGCAATCTGATTGTGCAATTTGCGCCTCACTTTGACGAACAACCATCTCACTCAAATGTGAATTTGCACCGCTAGCCAACACAATACTGTTCTCACTAGACTTGGCGACTTGAATAAATGCCATTCCTGTCATTTCCTGTGAAACGGTATTAATATAGGTTGTATCAATTCCTTCTTGCTCAAACGCATTTTTCATTGTTTTGCCTATGCTATCTGATCCAATGCAACTAATGAACGCGACCTTTGCCCCTAAACGAGCGGCTGCCACTGCTTGATTGGCACCTTTGCCACCATAGGCAATTTGATAATTTTGACCTGTTAGCGTTTCACCGGGTTTAGCAAAGTAAGGCACAGAAATAACGTGATCAGCATTGATACTACCGAGAACCGTGAGGGTTTTTCTCATTATTTTATCCTGTATTGTTATATTTTTTCTTTCTACACAATGGGACAAATATAATTTGCCCCATAATGTGATATAACGAGCTTATTTAGTAGATAGATTATTCACTTATTACTTTCAAATCTACTGGAATTTTCGCTTCAACTTTTTCGCCCTTTAAGATTTTATCAGCGGTAACAACACCTAATGAACCAATAAGCTCGGGTTGTTGTGCGATAGTTGCTGCCATTTTGCCACTTTTTACCGCTTTAACACCATCATCGGTACCATCAAAACCTACGATAAGGACTTTTTTATTTGCGGCTTTCACCGCACGTAATGCACCTAATGCCATTTCATCATTTTGCGCAAAAATTGCTTGAACATCACCTTTAGATGCCAACAAATTTTCCGTTACATTCAAACCTTTTGTTCGATCAAAATCTGCTGGCTGACTGGCAAGCACATTGAATTTATGAGCATCAATAGCTTGTTTGAAACCCTCACCTCGTTCGCGTGCCGCAGATGTTCCTGCAATACCTTCAAGCTGAATCACCTTGGCATTATCGCCTAATTTCTGTGCGATAAAATCACCTGCCATTTTACCACCTGCGATATTGTCAGATGCAATATGGCTCACTACGCTTCCTTTAGCTGCACCACGATCTAATGTAATTACTGGAATATGCTTACGGTTTGCAATCGCCACTGCGTTGCCAACAGCTTCAGAATCAGTTGGATTGATCAATAATATTTTTGCACCACGCACAGTTAAATCTTCGACATTAGCTAATTCTTTAGCAGGGTCATTTTGTGAATCAAGCACGACTAACTTATAACCTAATTCATCCGCTTTTTTCTGTGCGCCATCTTTTAACGTTACAAAAAATGGGTTATCTAATGTAGATACTGCCAAAGCGATTGTGTCTTGTGCAGAAGCAGAGCCAGAAACAGCCAAACCTAATAATACAGCAGAAGTAAGTGCGGTTAGTTTTTTCATAGTTTTTCCTTAAAGTGAGTTACAGTTTTTTTGTACCAAGATAGTTATCGGCTAAAACAGCAACCAAAATAACCAACGCTTTTGCTATCATTTGATAGTAAGATGAAATATCTAATAAATTTAATGCATTGTTTAAAAATCCGATGATTAATGCACCGATGAGCGTTCCCATTACACGACCTTTCCCCCCCATCAAACTGGTTCCACCGACTACCACGGCGGCAATTGCATCTAATTCATAAGATACGCCAGCAGTGGGTTGAGCGGAAGATAAACGTGAAGTTACAATTAAACCCGCCAGCGCAGAAAGAAATCCACTCACCGCAAAAACAAATACTTTGATTTTATTGATGTTAATACCAGAAAGTTGGGTCGCTGCCTCATTTCCACCTAAAGCATAAATATAGCGACCGATTGGTGTGTGTTTTAAAATATACCAAGCAACCGCAAACACGATACTCATAATCCAAATTGGTACTGGGATACCTAAAACATAGCCTGTACCAATGCTAGCAAATAGATCAGCATTATCCGAAAAACCTGTCGTAATAGGACGACCATCTGTATAAACCATTGTTATACCACGCAGTAAGGTCATGGTAACCAAGGTAGCAATAAAAGCCTGAACTTTTCCCTTTGCCACAATTACACCACTTATGCCACCAAGAAGTGTTCCAATCAATAAAACCACAGGAATGACTAAAAAAATAGGCAATTCAATACTCACCATTGAAGCGGCGATTGCACCTGTCAATGCCAATACAGATCCAACAGAAAGATCTATACCTGCAATTAAAATAACGAAAGTCATACCCACTGCAATAATCGCATTAACCGAAGTTTGGCGTAAAATATTCAAAATATTATCTACGCTAAAAAAATCAGGATTAATCATTGATACAATCGCGATAAGAATAATCAACGCAATAAAAGAACGCTGTTCAATCAAAAATCTTCCTATTTGAAAATTAGATGTTTCATTTTTCATCATACTTACCTACTCTTATTTACCAATAGCTGCTGCTAATAACTTTTCTTGTGTTGCCTCTTTGCGAGAAAATTCTGCACTGATTCTGCCTTCTCGTATAACCAAAATGCGGTCACTCATACCAAGCACTTCTGGCATATCAGATGAGATCATTAAAATACTCAAGCCCTCTTTCTTAAATTCGTTAATCAACTGATAAATTTCTTTCTTCGCGCCAACATCTACGCCACGAGTTGGTTCATCTAAAATTAACACATTTGGGCGAGTCATTAATCCACGAGCAATAGCCACTTTTTGTTGATTTCCACCAGATAGCAAACCTACTTGTTGATCACGATTAGGTGTTTTAATGTTAAACATCAGAATAAAGTCATCTACTGCCATTTTTTCCGCTTGATGACGAATACCGCCTTTTTGTGAAAAATGATCGAGCGATGTGAGCGACATATTTTCTTTTACTGACATTCCTAAAACCAAGCCATCACCTTTACGATCTTCAGAAATATATACAATACCATTATCCAAACCATCTTGCGGACTGCGATTCTCAATCTCTTGATTTTTTAACCGCACTTTTCCCGCCGTTTTTGGCAAAGCACCGTAAAGTAGCTTGCCGAGTTCCGTTCTACCCGCGCCCATTAAGCCCGAGACACCAACAATTTCACCGGCATGCAATTTGAAGGAAACATCATCAATGCCGCTTCCGCTCACATGTTTCACATCCAATACACATTCGCCTTTTTCTTGTGATAAATGCGGATATTGTTCATCAAGACGACGACCAACCATCATTTCAATTAAATCATCTTCTGTAATCTCTGCCACAACGCGTTCACCGATAAATTGACCATCGCGTAAAACCGTCACATCATCACAAATTTGGAAAATTTCTTTTAAACGATGAGAGATATAAACAATGCCACGATTTTCTGCTTTGAGTTCACGAATCACATTGAATAGGGCTTCGGTTTCCGTATCTGTGAGCGCATCGGTTGGTTCATCCATAATGATAACTTTGGATTCAAAACTTAAGGCTTTGGCTATCTCCACCATTTGTTGCTCACCAATAGAAAGTTCAGCGCAAAGCTGTTTACTGCTGTGAGTTACCCCCAAACGCGCAAGTAGCTTGTCTGCTTCTTGGTGCATTTTCTGCCAGTTAATCGCTCCCCACGAGGTTTTAAATTCACGACCAAGGAAAATGTTTTCTGCAATCGTGAGATTACCGACCAAATTCAGTTCTTGGTGAATAATACTAATGCCAGCTTCCTGTGAGGCTTTAGGTCCATTGAAATTAACTGATCGATTAAGATACTCAATTGTGCCTGCATCTTTAGAATAAATACCAGTAAGCACCTTCATCAAAGTCGATTTACCCGCCCCATTTTCCCCCATCAAAGCCATTACGCGTCCAGCGTAAACAGATAAACAGGCATTATTCAAGGCTTTCACACCTGGAAATGACTTATCAACACCACTAATTTTGAGTAAAGTTTCCATAATTTCACCCTGATTAAAATGGCACGCCAGAATATAAAATCACATTGGCACAAGGTGAACATTCGCCAGTACGAACAATAGCTTTACTTCCGAGGGTGAATTTTTTAAAAGTTTCGTGTGATACAAATTTCACTTGTATTTGATTACCCTGATGGCTTTCAAGTTGTTGAAGTTGTGTTAAAAGTGCGGTCAATATTTCTGGATTTTTTTCTTTAATTTCTTCTGCAATAACAATGCGTTCAACATACATTTCATTCGTTACTACATTCAACGTTTGTAGAAAACTTGGTACACCCGCAGTTAATGCGAGATCGATACGTTCCACACTTAACGGAATTGGAAGTCCCGCATCGCAAATCGTCAAACTTTCTGTGTGACCAACAGAAGCGATACAACGAGAAAGTTGTGCATTTAATAACATTGTTTTTTTCATATATTTCCTCTTTCCATTCTTGTCGAAACGTTTCGATAAGACAAATATAGATAACAAAAATAGAAAAACAACTAAGAAATTTCAAATTTGGGATATTGATCACAAAATTTCTAGATAGGATAAAAAATTCTCCGACCAAATTTACATTCAATCGGAGAATAAATTATTGAAGATTTTCTTGATTTAAGACATTCAATCTAGCCAAATCCAGCTGATTATTCAATAAGTCCACATCGGGCATTGTTTTATTGGCTTTTGCGGAAAGGGTTTTAAATCGTTCTACTTTGCCAACTAACCCTTGTTGGCCAACAAGTGCGGTGACGGTGCTGTTGTATTGGTTGCTGACAGTGGAAAGCGTATTGCCGAGTTTGTTTAAACGCTCTGCCACCAAACAAATTTGGTTATAGATTTCGCCTGCTTTTTCAGCAATTTCTTTGGCTTCAGCATTACCACGTTCGATACGCCAGAGGTTTGCCACGGTGCGTAAAATCGGCATTAGCGTAGTGTGAGAAACCATAATTACATTGCGTTCATAACCGTAATTAAATAAGGCAGGATCAGCTTTTAAAGCCTCAATATACGCAGGTTCCACCGCAATAAACATAAGAACAAAATTCGGGCTACGCATGCCAATAAGGTTACTGTAATCTTTTTTATGCAGATCGTTAATATGGGTTTTTAATGCGGAAATATGTTCTTTGAGTAAACGCTCTCGTTCAAAATCATCCTCAGAATTCACCGCACTTTCGTAAGCCACGAGCGACATTTTGCTGTCGATAATTAAGTGTTTTTCATCAGGTAAATTCAACACAAAATCAGGGTAATTACGCCCGCCTTGTTCATCTTTAAAATGCGCTTGAGCGCGGTAATGTACATTTTCTTCAAGTCCTGCCAGTTGCAACGCTCGTTCTAATTGCACTTCGCCCCAGTTGCCTAACGTTTTCTTTTCGCCTTTCAGTGCAGAAGTTAAATTACTCGCCTCTTGCGACATATTCAGACCAATTTCCAGCACTTTTTTAATTTCCGCTTCCAAGCCTGCATTGCCTTTCACGGATTCGGAGTGAATTTCATTGATGCGTTTTTGGAAACCTTCAATTTGCTCACGGAAAGGCTTGAGCAAGGTTTCCAATGCCGTTTGATTTGATTGACTAAATGATCGACTTTTTTCATCCAAAATACGATTTGCTAGGTTTTGAAATTCCACGCCCAACTGCTGTTTAGATTGTTCAAAGTTCTGTTGTTGTGCGGAAAAATATTTTTCTTTCTCTGTTAAGGTTGTTTGTAACCCCGTTAATTCTTGAGAAAGTGCGGTCAATTTTTCAGTCAAATTTTGTCGTTCTTGTGTGAGATGATGTATTTGTTCATCACGTTCAGTTAAACGATATTGCAGTCCTTGATTTTCAGTCTGTACTTTAATTGTTTGTTGTTCAAACTGGTTTTTAATGCTACTAAGTTCATCAAATTTACTGGCAAGCTGATTATAATCTTGAGTCGTTTTCGATAATTCTTGATGAAGATGTGTATATTTTTGCTGGCGTAGAATAAGTAATAAAATCAATATAATAACAACAGCTAACAAGCTGAAAAGTAACAAATTTTCTGACATATTTCTCTCTTAATGGAAAACACAAATTGTAGCGAAAAATATTATTTTAATTCTTGCTTTAAAGTGCGGTAAATTTTTTAACTGATTTAGAATTTATATCCATACAAAATTTAATTATTTTAGTCAATTTTGATGGCAATGCTTTAGAAAAACATTGTTGTATTTTAACGGTATTTATCTAAAAACTTGTAATACTGCACACCAATCTTTGTCGCAAGATCTTTGATAATTCGACCACCATAAACAGAAGGGATTTTCAGTCCTTCAAAAATAGATAAACGTTCATCGTCACCCAAAATCGCCTCCGCTATAATTCGTCCTGCAAGACCCGTCAAAGCAACACCGTGACCAGAATAACCATGAGCAAAATAAATATGCGGAGAAATACGACCAAAATGTGGCGTTGAGTTTAAGGTCATATCAATCGGGCCAGCCCAGCCATAATCGATTTTTACATTTTCAAGTTGTGGGAATACACACAACATATTTTTCCGCATAATCGCGACCATATCTTTTTCTGAGCTAGAATCACTACCAAAAAGCAAGCGATTGTCAGCACTTAAACGATAATAGTCTAATAATAAATTGTTATCACACACCGACATGCCATTATTAATGACAGAATCAGCAACCGCTTGGCTTAACGGCTCTGTGGCGATAATAAAACTTTCCACAGGTAATATTTTACGATTAATTCCGTGATGAATAGATTTCGGGAGCACATCAATATAAGCATTGGTGGCTAAAATAACGTCTTGAGAAATAACCGCACTTTTAGCTGTTTTAACCTCAACGCAACCATTTTTCTCAACCATATCCACGACAGGAGATTGTTCAAAAATCTGAACACCCAGATCGACACAAGCTTTCGCTAAACCTAAGCAATAATTAAGTGGATGCAAATGCCCTGAATTACTATCAAATAGCCCCCCCACATAAATATCACTGCCTAAGTGCTGTTTTAATTTAGTTTTATCCCAAAGTTGCATATTCTGATAGCCAAAATTTTTATGACTTTCTTTTTCCATTTCAATTAAGTCATCCATTCGGCGTTCATTTAATGCTAATGTGGCATAGCCTTTTTTCCAGTCGCATTGAATGCTATATTTTTCAATACGTTCATCAATAATATCAATGGTCTCTAATGACATATTCCAAAGTTTATGTGCTTTATCTTCGCCAACTTGTTTAACGTATTCATCAATGCCTTCTTCAAAGCCATTAATTGCCTGCCCACCACTACGACCAGAAGCACCAAATCCTACTCGAGCGCCCTCTAATACAATGACTTTTTTTCCTTTCTCCGCCAGTTCTAATGCTGCAGATAAACCAAAAAATCCAGCCCCGATCACACATACATCAGCATGTTCAATTTGAGTGAGCGGCGGGAATTGAAAATCTTGGTTACGAGAGTCGAAATAATAAGAGCGAACGTGTTCTTGATAGGCAAAATTAAGCATAAAAAATCCCTTAGGAAAAAACTGGCAAAATCTTACCCCGAAAGGGAAATATGTCAAACCTTTTAGAAAAAAATGCTATACTGCGCACGCGCAAAATTTGCGTGTTTTATGATGAACGATAACCCTCGGAGGTCAATAAATTGAAAAAATTCTTTGCTCACTCACTCAAAAATCTTTTCCTTTCCACCACCGCACTTTTTGCGGCTTCCGCTTTTGCCAATAACAAACTTTACGTCTATAACTGGACAGACTATGTGCCTTCTGATTTAGTCGCACAGTTCTCTAAAGAAACTGGCATCGAGGTAATTTATTCTACCTTTGAAAGCAACGAAGAAATGTATGCGAAACTTAAACTTACTCAGAATACGGGTTCTGGCTATGATTTGGTGTTTCCATCAAGTTACTACGTAAATAAAATGATTAAGGAAAAGATGCTTCAACCGATTGATCAAAGTAAATTGACCAATATTCATCAAATCCCTAAACATTTATTAAATAAAGAATTCGACCCAGAAAATAAATATTCATTACCTTACGTTTACGGCTTAACAGGTATTGAAGTTAATGCGGATGAAATTGATCCTAAAACCATCACGAGCTGGGCGGATTTATGGAAACCTGAATTTAAAGGTAAAGTTCTTATGACCAGTGATGCCCGTGAAGTGTTCCACGTAGCATTATTACTTGATGGTAAATCGCCAAATACCACCAATGAAGAAGACATCAAAACAGCTTATGAGCGTTTAGAAAAACTGTTACCAAATGTAGTGACCTTTAACTCTGATTCGCCAGAAGTCCCTTACGTACAAGGCGAAGCTACAATTGGGATGATTTGGAATGGTTCAGCTTATTTAGCGCAGAAAGAAAATCCATCTTTGCAATTTGTTTATCCAAAAGAAGGGGCTATTTTCTGGATGGATAACTACGCTATTCCAAGTTCGGCAAAAAACGTGGAAGGGGCGCATAAGTTCATCGACTTTTTACTTCGCCCTGAAAATGCAAAAATTGTTATTGAACGTATGGGCTTTTCTATGCCAAATAATGGGGTGAAAACATTGCTAAGCGCGGAAGTCGCTAATGATCCAAAATTATTCCCACCAGCGGAAGAAGTAGAAAAAGGAATTATGCAAGGCGATGTAGGAGAAGCTGTCGATATTTATGAAAAATATTGGAGTAAATTAAAAACTAATTAGTTTCTCTATGCAGAAAACAAAAAAGTGCGGTAAAAATTTACCGCACTTTTTTTATATGTAAAATTTTTATTCTTAAAGAATAAAACGGCTCAAATCTTCATTTTCGACCACTTCGCCAAGTGCATCCGCAACATAAGCTGCATCAATATTGACGGTTTGACCATTCATATCGCTTGCACTGAAAGAAATTTTATCCATTAAACGTTCCATTACCGTATGCAAACGACGCGCACCGATATTTTCCGTTTTTTCATTTACTCGGAATGCAGCCTCAGCAATTTTCTTAACCGCCTCTGTTGTAAATTCAATATTCACGCCTTCTGTTGCCATCAACGCTTTATATTGTTCGGTTAAAGAGGCGTGAGGTTCTGTTAAAATACGCTCAAAATCTGCCGCACTTAATGCGGTAAGTTCAACACGAATCGGCAAACGCCCCTGCAACTCTGGAATCAAATCTGAAGGACGGGCAACTTGGAATGCACCAGATGCAATAAATAAGATGTGATCGGTTTTTACCATTCCGTGTTTGGTGCTAACTGTCGAACCCTCCACTAACGGAAGTAAATCACGTTGCACGCCTTCACGCGATACATCAGCCCCACTGTATTCGCCTTTCTTACAAATTTTGTCGATTTCATCGATGAAGACGATACCGTTTTGTTCTACAGCATCAATGGCTTTTTGTTTAAGTTCTTCAGGGTTAATTAATTTGGCTGCTTCATCATCAATCAACGCTTTTAACGCATCTTTAATTTTCATTTTGCGTTTTTTCGTTTTGTCTGAACCTAAATTTTGGAACAATGATTGCAACTGATTTGTCATTTCTTCCATGCCTGGAGGAGCCATAATTTCAACGCCCATAGACACGCCCGCAGACACATCAATTTCAATTTCTTTATCATCTAATTGACCTTCACGTAATTTTTTACGGAATGTTTGGCGTGTGCTACTGTTATCATTGCTTTCAACTTCGCCCCATTGGTTTTTTGCTGGAGGAAGTAAAGCATCCAAAATACGCTCTTCAGCCGCATCTTCAGCTCTTGCTCTGTTCTTCGCAATTTCCTGCTGGCGAACAAGCTTCATCGCACTATCCGTTAAATCACGAATAATGGAATCCACCTCTTTCCCCACATAGCCCACTTCGGTAAATTTCGTTGCTTCAACTTTGATAAATGGTGCGTTAGCTAATTTGGCTAAACGGCGCGCAATTTCAGTTTTACCCACGCCAGTTGGGCCAATCATTAAAATATTTTTTGGCGTTACTTCGTGACGCAAAGGTTCTTGAAGCTGCATACGACGCCAACGGTTACGCAACGCAATCGCCACAGCACGTTTTGCATCGGCTTGACCAATAATATGTTGATCTAATTCAGAAACTATTTCGCGAGGAGTCATTTCAGACATAGCTTTTCCTTAATTCGGTAATTCTTCAATAGTGAAATGGGTATTTGTGAATACGCAAATATCACCAGCAATTTTCAAAGATTTTTCAACAATTTCACGGGCAGAAAGTTCTGTATTTTCCACTAACGCACGTGCCGCAGATAACGCATAGTTACCACCAGACCCAATGGCTAAAATTTGATCTTCTTCTGGTTGAACTACATCGCCAATACCCGTGATGATTAAGCTTTCTTTTTCATCCGCCACAATTAACATCGCTTCTAACTTACGAAGTGCGCGATCTGTACGCCAATCTTTCGCTAATTCCACCGCACTTTTTAGCAAATGTCCTTGGTGCATTTCAAGTTTACGTTCAAATAATTCAAAAAGCGTGAATGCATCAGCCGTGCCACCTGCAAAACCAGCAAGCACTTTGCCATTATATAAACGGCGTACTTTACGGGCATTACCTTTCATTACGGTATTGCCTAAAGAAACTTGTCCATCACCGCCTACGACGACTTGTCCATTACGACGTACGCTTACAATCGTTGTCATTATTCAGTCCTTTTTATAAAGTGAAAAGTTGTTCGTTATATGGCGACAAATTGATTAAATTCAAGAGGAAAATTTATATTGACGATTTATTCTTCACTCATAAATAAAAATGTGAACTGGATCATACTTTGAACTAGCAAACGATTGCTAGTCATTGAATGCATATTAAAAAAGTGTATGATGTGGACGATTTTTAAATCAACATTTGTGAGGAAACACAATGAAAAACATCATGAAATTATCTGTAATCGCACTTTTAACTGCAGCTGCAGTTCCAGCGATGGCAGGCAAAACTGAACCTTATACTCAATCTGGCACTAATGCTCGTGAAATGTTACAAGAGCAAGCAATTCATTGGATTAGTGTTGATCAAATCAAGCAAAGTTTAGAAGGTAAAGCACCAATTAATGTAAGCTTTGATATTGATGATACTGTGCTTTTCAGCAGCCCTTGCTTCTACCACGGACAACAAAAATTCTCACCAGGTAAACACGATTATTTGAAAAATCAAGATTTCTGGAATGAAGTAAACGCAGGTTGCGATAAATATTCTATTCCAAAACAAATTGCCATAGATTTAATTAATATGCATCAAGCACGTGGCGACCAAGTTTACTTTTTCACTGGCCGTACTGCAGGTAAAGTAGATGGCGTAACACCAATTTTAGAAAAAACGTTCAATATTAAGAATATGCACCCAGTTGAATTTATGGGCAGCCGTGAACGTACAACAAAATATAACAAAACGCCTGCAATCATTTCACATAAAGTGAGTATTCACTATGGCGATAGCGATGATGATGTACTAGCAGCTAAAGAAGCAGGTGTTCGTGGTATTCGTTTAATGCGTGCCGCAAACTCAACTTATCAACCAATGCCAACTTTAGGCGGCTATGGCGAAGAAGTGTTAATTAATTCAAGCTATTAATTGACCGCAAGTTGGGCTTTATCTTCCCCCAAAAAGTTAGATTGATTTAGTTCAAGGACTGAGTTCTGTCATTCACAGGGTTCCAGCCCTTTTAGTTTCCCCTGAATGTGATCATGGTTGTAATAATGAATATACTCATGAGTTGTTTTTTCAGTTGTTTGAACGTCTCAAATCGTTTGTCGTAATAACATTCAGTTTTTAATCGTCCAAAGAAGTTTTCCATCGCATTGTTATCTAAATAATTTCCTTTCCTTGACATATTCTGTTGAATGCTATTCTCTCGTAAAATCGCCTGATAACCGACCATTTGATACTGCCAACCTTGGTCGGAATGTAAAATTGGGTTTTGCGTCTTCAAGTCTTTTTTGTTGGTTGAGTTCTTGCAACTTTTTTAGAATTGCGTTCTCCGCACGTAGTAAATTTTCCAATTCTAGTTCTTCCCCTCATGTTTTCGGTTTAGGTGGAATCTTAGGGTATTTCGGTTTCATGATTGGACGACTTTTAGATTTGAGGATTAAGCCGTTTATACCTTGTTTTTCAAAGGCTTGCAGCCATTGACAGACAACGTCTGAATTGGTAATGCCAAAATGTAAATATGCGGCTTCTGCAGAAAATTGCCCATTTTTAACCGCTTGTATTATGTTAAGTTTAAATTCAGGTAAGTAATTTTGCTTCTTACTAAGTACGGATAATCTATTGATTTAACTATGATTAATTGGTTAATCCAACGTTTTAGTGTCATTTAGGCAAGTTGAAAATACCTGCGGGTAAGTGAACGATTTTTACCATTTTGAAGATCAAATTCGATGACTTGTTGTTTGAAAAGAGTGTTGTATTTGGTCATAAAAAATCTACACCTTAGTTGGTTATTTAGTCAACTTTTGGGGTAGATCATAAAGTGCGTTTTTTACTACTAACTTTTTTAGGTTAATCAAGCGTCTTCCTATTTTAATAAGGAATTATCGAGTGACAAATCTTCATTTTTATTTACGCCTATACCGCGTGCGATAACATTTTTGGCAATTTCGTGTGCATCTTCTAAGGAATGTTCCGTATAGCTTCCGCATTGATAGATATTTAATTCTGGAATAGCAGCTTGATCTTGTACACCTAAAACATCTTGCATTGAAGCTAACCAAGCCTCAGATACTTCCTGTTCATTTGGTGTGCCAATCAAAGACATATAAAATCCCGTGCGACATCCCATCGGAGAAATATCAATAATTTCTATGCTATTGCCATTTAAGTGATCGCGCATAAATCCAGCAAATAAATGTTCAAGTGTATGAATGCCTTTTGGGGAAAGAATTTCTTTGTTTGGAATACAAAAACGTAAATCAAAAACAGTAATATTATCGCCTTTTGGCGTGCGCATCGTTTTTGCAATGCGTACTGCAGGTGCGTTCATTTTTGTGTGATCCACTTTAAAACTATCAAGTAATGGCATAAATTTTCCTTATAAATCAGTTGGTTAAGAAATAATTGAATAAATATTTATTTTTTACAAATTTTAATGAACTTTATAGTAAGGTTCATTGTCTTATAGAACAAGCAACTTGCAGTTGTTTTAATAAAATTGGTTCCTTAGGTTATTGCCCCACATTTATTGTGGGGTTTCTTTTATGCAAAAATTTTTATTTTGAAAATTTTTAAAAAATTTTGAACTTTCTTATAAAGTATTAGTCTTATAGTGTAAGCAACTTGCAGTTGTTTTAATAAAATTGGTTCCTTAGGTTATTTGCCCCACATTTATTGTGGGGTTTTTTCTTGCTCATTTTATAATAAGAATGGTGTACTCAAAAACAATAACGCAATATAACGAACCATTTTTCCCAGAAAGATAAAGAGACTACTCGTTACAAAATTTAATCTTAACCAACCAGCTATGGCACAAAATAAATCGCCAACTACAGGCAGCCAGCTCAAAAGTAAAGCAATCGCCCCATAACGCCGTAGCTGATTTATTGCCCATAAAGTGCGGTAATTTTTGGGATCGAATTTTGGCATCCATCGTCCAATCCCGTAAGTGGTTAAACTTCCTAAGCTATTTCCAGCGGTTGCAATCAATATTAGAGCTAATATATCTGCGTTAAATAAAGAACCTAACATTAATTTAGGTACAGCAAGCGCAACAAATATAACTTCTGAATTACCTGGTAATACTGTTGCACTCAAAAACGCGCTGATAAACATAAAGCATAAGCTATTAGCCTGCCAAAAATCAGCACTAAAAAATGAAAAAATATCCATTATCTTGGCGAAATAATTTCTCGTGTGCGAACATCAAACACATCCATTCCCGCACTTAATCCTGCTTGCACGCCTAAATCTGCATCTTCAAATACGATACAACGACTTGGATTTGCTTGAATTAACTCCGCACAACGTAAAAAAGTTTCTGGGTGTGGTTTATGTTCTTTTACATCATCTGCACTGACAATGGCATTAAAGTAAGGTGCGATAGCCAGTTTATCCATCAACATATCAATAATTTTACGGTGTGAGCCAGAACCTAAAGCAATCGGCTTTTTCTGATGGAAGGATTTAACAATCTCAAAGGTTGGCAATAACTTTGATTGAGTCGGAATAAGTTGATAAGACAACTCACGTTTTGCAGCCAGCACATCCTCAATTCGATCTAGTGGCATATTCGCCGCTTTCATCATTTCCCCCGCGATAGTTCGAACCGTCGCCCCGCCGAAGTTATACATAATTTGAAAATCAAATTCATAGCCAAATTTCTTTCCCACCATTGTCCAAGCCTGTGCATGCACGGGCATTGTATCAATTAAAGTTCCATCCATATCAAAAATCAATCCTTCATATGGATTGAAGATCTCGTAATCTAACATTTTTACATCCTTACAAATTTTTTTACCATTTTGCTACAAAACTGTGATCTATGCACTGTTTTATTTCAGTAAAGTGCGGTAAATTAGCGAACAAATTTTGAACTAACAAAAACAAATGCGGTTATTTAAGCAACTAGAACGTTGGAAAACTCGCAGGCAAATAAATCAATCTATTATTGATGTGGTATTTCGTTTACGAGATCGATTAGCTCAGTACTGGCAAGTTGATGTGAATACGCCTCAAGTGGATTTTATGCTGCTACACATTGCTTGCAGCTTAGGTCGGATAGAACGAGGAGGTTGTGTTTCTTCGCTTTATTCAGAAATGCTCGAAGAAATGCAAAGTGCGGTCATTTTTCCACAAGTTTTAGCTATTCATCAAGATTTACTCAAGTTAATGCCATTTTCCATTCCTGAAGCAGAACAAACTTATTTTTTAGCGAACATTCATTCTTTGGTTCTTGAACAGAAGCAATTAAAGCCTTTGAAATGAATTATGCGGAGGTGCATTCAATTTATGGTGTAAAACTGGACATTGATTCGGTAAATAATTCATCAAATTACTAAAAACATTAAGGAAATTTACCGCACTTTTAAGTAAAATAGCGTAATTTTTCAAAGAGATAATAAATATGAAAGCCAAATTAGTCAGTTTACTTGCGCAAGCAAATATAAAAATAAGTGATCAACAAATTCAGCAGTTGATTAATCTGGTCAATTTACTCAATAAATGGAATAAAGCTTATAATTTGACGTCAGTTCGTGATCCGCAAGAAATGTTAGTTAAACATATTTTAGATAGTCTTGTTGTAAGTCTTTATTTACAAGGTGATCGTTTTATTGATGTCGGTACAGGGCCCGGTTTGCCTGGTTTACCTTTGGCAATTATTAATCCTTCCAAACAATTTGTCCTCCTTGATAGCTTAGGTAAGCGTATTAGTTTTATTCGAAATGCTATACGTGAGCTTAGACTAACTAATGTAACCCCCGTTTTAAGTCGAGTAGAAGAATATCAACCTGAAGATAAATTTGATGGTGTATTAAGCCGTGCTTTTGCTTCACTAAAAGATATGACAGATTGGTGCCATCATTTACCAAAAGAAAATGGATATTTTTATGCATTAAAAGGGATTTATCAGGAAGATGAAATTAATGAATTGAATAAAAAATATACTATTCAAAAAGTGATTGAATTATCTGTTCCTGAACTTATAGGCGAACGACATTTAATCGTTTTACGTTAAAAAGTAACAAATAGATAAATTATTTTCTAAAAGTGTGATTTATATAACACTTTTTATGTGTTTTTAAGTTGAATCTAAAGCCAGCAAAGGTATAATCGGCGGGCTAAAATTATTTTGTAAAAGTGATGTCGCGCATTTTATCTCACGCTAAAAAAAACTACAGAAAAGCTATTGTTATTGAGAGTCTTTTGCTTGTAGTTTTTTATTTGCTTATTTATGGATGGCAACGCCAAAGTGCGGTAGATTTTAGCTACGGTTTTTTAAGTGCCTTTTTGCCTTTTTGTACATTTATATTTATCATTTTTTACAGAAAACAAAATTTTTCAACAAAACTGACCGCACTTTATCGTGCTGAAGCAATAAAGTTTATTTTAACGATGGTTTTTATCATTATTGCCATCAAATGGTTATTCGTTATCAATTTTATTGCGTTTTTTGTTGGTTTTTTATTGGCATTAGTGCTGAATAATATTATTCCACTTATTCTCAATAAAATTTAACTTTGGGTTATTCTTCTTCAGAACAAAGGATCGATTATGTCTGGACAAACAACATCGGAATACATTAGCCACCATTTATCCTTTCTCAAAACAGGGGATGGATTTTGGAATGTTCATATAGATACGTTGTTCTTTTCTATTCTTGCTGCGGTTATTTTCCTATTTGTTTTTTCTCGAGTAGGGAAAAAAGCAACAACTGGCGTTCCAGGAAAAATGCAATGCTTAGTTGAAATTGTTGTGGAATGGGTTAATGGAATCGTGAAAGAAAATTTTCATGGTCCACGTAACGTAGTTGCGCCACTTGCATTAACAATTTTCTGTTGGGTATTCATCATGAATGCTATCGACTTAATTCCTGTTGATTTCTTACCTCAATTTGCAGGTTTGTTCGGTATTCATTATCTTCGTGCAGTGCCGACAGCAGATATTAGCGCAACTTTGGGTATGTCCATTTGTGTTTTCTTTTTAATTCTTTTTTATACAATAAAATCTAAAGGATTCAAAGGTTTAGTTAAAGAATATACGCTTCATCCATTCAATCATTGGGCGTTTATTCCTGTTAATTTTATTCTTGAAACGGTGACTTTATTGGCTAAACCAATTTCACTTGCTTTCCGTTTGTTCGGTAACATGTATGCAGGGGAGTTGATCTTTATTCTTATCGCTGTAATGTATTCCGCTAATATGGCCATTGCAGCATTAGGGATTCCGTTACATCTTGCTTGGGCTATTTTCCATATTTTGGTTATTACCTTGCAGGCTTTCATCTTTATGATGTTGACGGTTGTTTATTTAAGTATTGCTTATAACAAAGCAGATCATTAATCGTTTTTTATTAACTGGCTCTAGGGCTAAAACTTAACTTCTATTGGAGAAAATTATGGAAACTGTAATTACAGCGACAATCATCGGTGCATCAATTCTTCTTGCATTTGCTGCATTAGGTACTGCAATTGGCTTTGCTATTCTAGGTGGTAAATTCTTAGAATCATCAGCTCGCCAACCAGAATTAGCATCTAGCTTACAAACTAAAATGTTTATCGTAGCTGGTCTTTTAGATGCGATTGCAATGATTGCTGTTGGTATTTCATTACTTTTCATTTTCGCAAACCCATTCATCGGTTTATTAAACTAATCACCTTATTTGCTTATCAACGTAAAACAAGCATAGTAAGGAGGACGTTGTGAATTTAAATGCAACATTGATTGGCCAACTTATCGCATTCGCACTTTTTGTGTGGTTTTGCATGAAGTTTGTTTGGCCACCAATTATTAATGCGATTGAAACACGTCAAAGCCAAATTGCGAACGCTTTAGCGTCAGCTGAAGCAGCTAAAAAAGAGCAAGCAGATACGAAAAATCTTGTTGAACAAGAACTTTCAGCTGCAAAAGTACAAGCTCAAGAAATTTTAGATGCAGCGAATAAACGTCGCAATGAAGTATTAGACGAAGTGAAGGCAGAAGCCGAAGAACTAAAAGCAAAAATTATTGCACAAGGTTATGCTGAAGTAGAAGCAGAACGTAAACGTGTTCAAGAAGAATTACGTCTTAAAGTGGCTTCATTGGCTGTGGCTGGTGCTGAGAAAATTGTGGGTCGTTCTATTGATGAAGCGGCAAACAATGACATTATTGATAAATTAGTTGCAGAGTTATAAGAGGCTTAGCTTATGTCAGAATTAACTACAATAGCTCGCCCTTATGCAAAAGCTGCATTCGACTTTGCCATTGAACAAAGTGCGGTCGAAAAATGGACTGAAATGTTAGGTTTTGCTGCTGCCGTAGCTGAAGATGAAACGGTAAAAGCTTACTTAAGTAGTTCTCTTTCTGCACAGAAATTAGCTGATACAGTAATTTCTATTTGTGGCGAACAATTGGATCAATATGGGCAAAATCTTATTCGGTTAATGGCTGAAAATAAGCGTTTGAGTGCTATTCCTGCGGTGTTTGAAGAATTTAAACATCACGTAGAGGAACACCAAGCTATTGCAGAAGTTGAAGTAACATCTGCGCAACCATTGAATGCAACACAAATCGAAAAAATTGCAGCTGCAATGGAAAAAAGATTAGCTCGCAAAGTGAAATTAAATTGCAACGTGGATAACGCACTTATTGCTGGTGTGATTGTTCGTACTGAAGACTTTGTGATTGACGGAAGTAGCCGTGGGCAACTTACTCGTCTCGCAAACGAGTTGCAATTATAAGAGGAATACAAGATGCAACTAAATTCAACTGAAATTAGTGAATTGATTAAAAAACGCATCGCTCAATTCGACGTGGTCAGTGAAGCGCGTAATACAGGGACAATTGTTTCTGTAAGCGATGGTATTATTCGCATCCACGGTTTAAGCGATGTGATGCAAGGTGAAATGATCGCCTTACCAGGTAATCGTTATGCGATGGCACTTAACCTTGAACGCGATTCTGTTGGTGCTGTAGTTATGGGACCTTACGCAGATTTAGCGGAAGGTATGGAAGTTCAATGTACAGGTCGTATTCTTGAAGTACCAGTTGGTCGTGGTTTATTAGGTCGTGTAGTTAATACGCTTGGTCAGCCAATCGATGGTAAAGGCGAAATTGAAAATGATGGTTTCTCACCAGTAGAAGTGATTGCGCCAGGTGTTATCGATCGTCGTTCTGTTGATCAACCTGTTCAAACTGGTTATAAAGCTGTCGATTCCATGGTACCGATTGGTCGTGGTCAGCGTGAGTTAATCATCGGTGATCGTCAAACGGGTAAAACTGCGTTAGCAATTGACGCTATTATTAATCAACGTAATTCAGGTATTAAATGTATCTATGTTGCGATTGGTCAAAAAGCCTCTACTATTGCAAACGTCGTGCGTAAATTAGAAGAACATGGTGCGCTTGCAAATACTATCGTGGTAGCTGCATCTGCATCTGAATCAGCAGCGTTACAATATTTAGCCCCTTATGCTGGTTGTGCGATGGGGGAATATTTCCGTGATCGCGGCGAAGATGCGTTAATTGTTTATGATGATTTATCAAAACAAGCCGTAGCTTATCGTCAAATTTCATTATTATTACGTCGTCCACCAGGTCGTGAAGCCTATCCAGGTGATGTGTTCTATTTACATTCTCGTTTACTAGAACGTGCTTCTCGTGTAAATGAAGATTATGTAGAAAAATTCACTAAAGGCGAAGTAAAAGGAAAAACAGGTTCTTTAACCGCACTTCCGATTATTGAAACCCAAGCTGGTGACGTATCTGCGTTTGTTCCAACCAACGTAATTTCTATTACCGATGGTCAGATCTTCTTAGAATCTAACTTGTTTAACTCAGGTATTCGTCCTGCGGTAAACCCAGGTATTTCGGTATCTCGTGTTGGTGGTTCAGCGCAAACTAAAGTTATTAAGAAATTAGCGGGTGGTATTCGTACCGCGCTAGCTCAATATCGTGAATTAGCAGCGTTTGCACAGTTTGCATCAGATCTAGATGATGCGACTCGTAAGCAACTTTCTCACGGTGAAAAAGTAACTGAATTATTAAAACAAAAACAATTCACGCCATTATCTGTTGCAGAACAAGCGGTTATATTGTTTGCTGTTGAATTTGGTTATTTGGATGACGTGGAATTATCAAAAATTGCAAGTTTTGAGACCGCACTTTTAGATTATTCTAACCGTAATCACACTGAATTTATGCAAGAGCTTAATAAAACCGGTAACTATAATGATGAAATCAAAGATACGTTAAAAAGTATTTTAGATGGTTTTAAAGCGAATAGTGCTTGGTAGTAACGGAGAGATAAGATGGCAGGTGCAAAAGAGATAAAAACCAAAATTGCCAGTGTACAAAGTACACAAAAAATCACTAAGGCAATGGAAATGGTGGCAACCTCGAAAATGCGTAAAACGCAGGATCGTATGGCTGCATCTCGTCCGTATTCTGAAACTATCCGTAACGTTATTAGTCATGTGTCTAAGGCAAGTATCGGTTATAAACATCCGTTCTTAGTTGAGCGCGAAGTGAAGAAAATCGGTATCTTGGTTATTTCAACAGATCGTGGGATGTGTGGTGGGTTAAATGTTAATTTATTCAAAACCACACTTAACCAAATAAAAAATTGGAAAGAACAAAATATTTCTACAGATTTGGGCTTAATAGGTTCAAAAGGGATTAGTTTTTTCCGTTCCTTTGGATTTAATATCAAAGGTCAGCTTTCTGGTTTAGGCGATACGCCCGTTCTAGAAGAGTTAATTGGTGTGGCAAATACAATGTTTGATGCTTATCGTAATGGTGAAATTGATGCAGTTTATATTGCATACAATAAATTTGTTAATACGATGTCGCAAAAGCCTGTTGTACAACAATTAGTTCCTTTACCAGAATCTAAAGACGATCATTTAAATGAAAGACAACAGACTTGGGATTATCTTTATGAGCCAGAACCAAAAGTACTATTAGATAGCCTTTTAGTTCGTTATTTAGAGTCCCAAATTTATCAAGCGGTTGTAGATAATTTAGCTTCAGAACAAGCGGCTCGAATGGTAGCAATGAAAGCAGCAACGGATAATGCAGGTAATTTAATTAATGATCTGCGGTTGGTGTACAACAAAGCTCGTCAAGCAAGTATCACAAATGAATTGAATGAAATCGTAGCCGGTGCGGCGGCGATTTAAGAAAAGAGGAACGGTAATGTCAGCAGGAAAAATTGTACAAATCATCGGTGCGGTGATTGACGTTGAATTTCCACAAGATGCAGTGCCAAAAGTTTACGATGCATTAAAAGTTGAATCAGGTTTAACACTTGAGGTGCAACAACAATTAGGTGGTGGAGTAGTTCGTTGTATTGCATTGGGTACATCTGATGGTTTAAAACGTGGCTTAAAAGTAGAAAACACAAATAACCCAATTCAAGTACCAGTAGGCACAAAAACACTTGGTCGTATTATGAATGTGTTGGGCGAACCAATTGACGAACAAGGAGCAATTGGTGAAGAAGAGCGTTGGGCTATCCACCGTTCGGCACCGAGCTATGAAGAACAATCAAACAGTACGGAATTATTAGAAACTGGTATCAAAGTGATCGACTTAATTTGTCCATTCGCAAAAGGTGGTAAAGTTGGTTTATTCGGCGGTGCAGGTGTAGGTAAAACCGTAAATATGATGGAATTGATTCGTAATATTGCGATTGAGCATTCAGGTTACTCTGTATTTGCGGGTGTAGGCGAACGTACTCGTGAAGGTAATGACTTCTATCATGAAATGAAAGATTCTAACGTATTAGATAAAGTATCTTTGGTTTATGGTCAAATGAACGAGCCACCAGGTAACCGTTTACGTGTTGCATTGACTGGTTTAACTATGGCTGAAAAATTCCGTGATGAAGGTCGAGATGTATTATTCTTTGTGGATAATATCTATCGTTATACCCTTGCTGGTACGGAAGTATCTGCGTTATTAGGTCGTATGCCATCTGCGGTAGGTTACCAACCGACATTGGCAGAAGAAATGGGTGTGTTACAAGAACGTATCACTTCAACCAAAACAGGTTCTATCACTTCTGTGCAAGCGGTGTACGTACCAGCGGATGACTTAACTGACCCATCTCCAGCAACAACTTTCGCACACTTAGACTCAACAGTTGTATTAAGTCGTCAAATCGCATCTTTAGGTATTTACCCTGCGGTTGATCCATTAGATTCAACTTCACGTCAGTTAGACCCGCTTGTTGTTGGTCAAGAGCATTATGATGTTGCTCGTGGTGTACAAGGTATTTTACAACGTTATAAAGAATTGAAGGATATTATTGCAATTCTTGGTATGGATGAATTATCTGAAGAAGATAAACTAGTGGTAGCACGTGCACGTAAAATTGAACGTTTCTTATCACAACCATTCTTTGTTGCAGAAGTCTTCACAGGTTCACCAGGTAAATACGTGACATTAAAAGACACCATCCGTGGCTTCAAAGGTATCTTAGAGGGCGAATATGACCATATTCCTGAACAAGCGTTCTATATGGTTGGTTCAATCGATGAAGTGTTAGAAAAAGCCAAAAATATGTAATCACTTCAAGTCATTTGAAGGAGAACAAAATGGCGACATTTAATTTAACAATAGTAAGCGCAGAGCAGAAAATCTTTGAAGGTGAAGTAAAACAAATTCAGGTAACTGGTGTGGAAGGGGAGCTTGGTATTTTGCCCGGACATACGCCATTGCTAACAGCAATTAAGCCTGGGATTGTTAAATTTACTCTTAAAGATGGGAATGAAGAAGTTATCTATGTTTCTGGTGGTTTTTTAGAAGTTCAACCAAATATTGTGACAGTATTAGCAGATATTGCTATTCGAGGTAGTGAATTAGATGCAGATCGTATTCACGAAGCAAAACGTAAAGCAGAAGAAAATATAGTATCTCACGGATCTGATGTAGATCACGACTTACTTGTTGCAAAACTTTCTAAAGAGTTAGCAAAACTTCGAGCTTATGAACTCACTGAAAAACTATTGAAAACAAGACGATAATTGAAAGTATAATATAGATGAAGTGAACTTCATTTAGTTTAAGGGCTAAGTTCTATAATTTTAGAACTTAGCCTTTTTGTTGTATAAGATGAATGATAAGTTTTGTCTGAAATTTTTATCTAAATTAATTAGGACAATATTTACTCTTTTTTAGATAAAAAGTGCGGTAAATTTTTAGTTTGTTTTTAACCTACAACAAAGGGTAAATAACCCGCACGAATCGCAAATGGAATGGATGTAATGATCACGCCTAATACCAATACGATAATTAAAGTCAGATTTCCTCCCCACACTTTATATGGCAAATTGCGGTGAACACGACGAGCTTTCCAAACAAGGCTAACTGGCAATACTACGGCGTAGAATGCAAACATTTGACCTGCGTAGCCTAGTGCTAAAATAAAACCTTCTGGGTAAAATAATGCAAAAACAAGTGGTGGAATAAAAGTCAGTAAACCAAGTGAAATTCTGCCTGCTGTAACGTTAAATGAACGTTTTAGTAAATCTTCAATACATTCTAACAATCCTAATCCCACACCTAAGAAAGAAGTGATAAGTGCTAATGTAGAAAATAATTTTACCGCACTTGCGATCACATTGCTTCCAGTGATGGCGAAGGTTGCTTTTACTAAGCCATTTAAAGTCGCATCTTCTTTTAAGATTTGTAAAAATTCATTTTGTGTAAGCAAGCCGTGCGTGGATAGTTGCCATAGAATATAAGCACAAAGTGTTATGGCAGAGCCGACCAAAATAGAGAAGCGTAATGCTTTTACATTGCCATCTAAGTATTTATTTAAACTTGGAATGGAACCGTGGAAACCAAATGCCGTGAAAAATACAGGGCTTGCAGAGATAATTAAAGCCTTATCAATTGGCGTCGCCATTAAGTTATCAAATTTGATTTCTGGCAACATTAAGCTTAACACCACGGCAAAGGCAGCAAGCATAACGAAAAATAACACGCGATTAATTTTATCTACGCTATGTGTGCCGATGACAATAAATGAACCGAAAATCACGGTAAATAATAAGACGCTAACTTTATCGCCAAAACTTTCTGGTAATAAATCTTTTAGTAGTGAACCGCCACCGCTGATATAAGCGGCAATTAATGCGTATAAGAAAATAATTAGCACGGCTGTGGCAATAATGCGTCCTGTTTTACCAAAATATTGTTCTGCAAGTGTGCCGATACCTGCATCACTTTCCGCAGTTTGATAGAGTTCAACGAATAAAAGTGCGCTAAAAGTTAATAATGCCCAAAGCCCCAATAACAAGACTAAAGTAAAGCCGAAGCCAATGCCAGCGGAAGTGAGTGGCATAGCCAACATTCCCGCGCCAATCATCGTACCAGCAACAAGAAGTGTGCTGCCAACAGTTTTGTTCATTTTTTTTTCCTTATAGTGTAATGTAAAATTTACGATGATTGTATTGTATAATTTACAGCGTGTAAACAACAGAATACAAAATATCTTTATTATTTACCGCACTTTTCTTTTCCCTTTCTGTGTTCATCTCGTTAAAATACTTAGCGAATCAACTAAGACAAAGCTAAGACAAAATAGGAGAGCTTATGATTTACAGTATGACCGCCTTTGCACGCCTTGAAGTGAAAAAAGATTGGGGCGATGCGGTATGGGAAATTCGTTCCGTCAATCAACGTTATTTAGAAAACTTTTTCCGTTTACCCGAGCAATTTCGCGGATTAGAAAACACGTTGCGTGAGAAACTTCGTCAAAGTCTTACTCGCGGGAAAATTGAATGTTCTTTGCGTATTGAAACAAAAAAACAAACAAATGCTGAATTGAATTTAAATAAAGAACTTGCGAATCAAGTGATTCAATCTTTGCAATGGATTAAAACTCAAGCTGGAGAAGGTGAAATTAATTTGACAGATGTGTTGCGTTATCCTGGTGTGGTGGAAGCGCAAGAGCAAGATTTAGATGCGATTAGTCAAGATTTATTGACAGCCTTTGATGATTTACTGACCGATTTTATTGCAATGCGTGGTCGTGAAGGGGAAAAACTGAACGATATTATTCAACAACGCTTAGATGCCATTGCAGTGGAAGCGGATAAAGTGCGGTCACAAATGCCAGCAGTTTTACAATGGCAGCGTGAACGGTTATTGCAACGTTTTGAAGATGCTCAACTTAATCTTGATCCACAGCGTGTGGAACAAGAAATGATTTTACTCGCTCAACGTGTTGATGTGGCGGAAGAACTCGATCGTTTACAAATGCACGTGAAAGAAACCACGAATATTTTGAAAAAAGGCGGTGCAGTTGGGCGTAAATTAGATTTTATGATGCAAGAATTGAATCGTGAATCGAATACCCTTGCGTCTAAATCCATTAATGCGGATATTACGGCTTCTGCGGTGGAGCTAAAAGTGCTTATCGAACAAATGCGTGAGCAAATTCAGAATTTAGAATAGGAAAGCAGAATGTCTCAATTTATTTCTCTTACTCAATATCAACTGATTGAAGTACAGGGTGCGGATGTAGAAAAATATTTGCAAGGGCAATTAACTTCTGATGTTGTGCGATTAGCGAGTGGCGCAACGACGCTTACGGCTCACTGTGACCCAAAAGGTAAAATGAATGCAATTTACCGTTTGTTTAAAGTAAGTAGTGAACAATTCTTTTTGCTCGTTAAGAAAGATATTTTGCCAAGTGCTCTGGATGCTTTGAAAAAATATGCGGTATTTTCCAAAGTGAGTTTTGATTTACGTGATTGGCAAATCATCGGCGTAATAGGTGAAAAATGTGGAAAAATTACACCGCACTTTTCATTGGAAATTGATGGACAGCGTTCAATTTTATTAAATGAAACTGAATTACCCGTGAATTTTAATGGCGATGAAAAAATTTGGGAAGTAGCCGATATTCAAGCAGGATTGCCAAATTTAAGTCCGCAAACGCAAAATGAATTTATCCCACAAGCACTAAATTTACAGGTCGTTGAGCAAGCAATTTCTTTTACCAAAGGCTGTTATATTGGGCAAGAAACCGTGGCACGTGCGAAATATCGTGGGGCAAACAAACGTGCAATGTTTATTTTTAAAGCGCAAACTCAGCAGGAAGTGGAAATTGGCAGTGAAATCGAAATGCAGCTTGAAGCCAATTGGCGTAAGACTGGCACGATTACAAGTGCGGTCAATTTAGACGGTGTTTTATGGTTGCAAGTTGTGATGAATAATGACATGGATTCAGAGCAACAATTTAGATTGCCGAGTAATGAAATACTGTTAGAGCGAGTGCAGTTACCTTATTCGATTACTGAATAAGAAAGCAAAAAAGATCAGGCATTAACCTGATCTTTTTTTGTATTTAGTAAAGTACACGCGCACGAATTGTGCCATCAATTTCCTTCAATTTTGTCAGTAATGGTGATGCATCATTCGTTTCTACATCAACGACAACATAACCAATTTTTGGGTCAGTTTGTAAATATTGCGCGGCAATATTGAGGTTGGCTTCGACGAAAATTTGGTTCAGTTTGTTCAATATACCAGGGCGATTTTCATGAATATGCAATAAGCGTTTTGTTCCCTCGTGCTCTGGTAAAGAGACTTCTGGGAAGTTTACCGAAGAAAGGGTTGATCCGTTGTCTGAATATTTGACAAATTTGCCTGCCACTTCAAAACCGATATTTTCTTGTGCTTCCGCTGTTGAGCCACCGATATGTGGCGTTAAAATCACATTATCAAATTCACGTAACGGCGAGACAAATTCTTCATTAATTGAAGCGGGTTCAACGGGGAATACATCAATTGCCGCACCGTGAATTTTACCGTCTTTTAAGGCTTGAGCAAGAGCATCAATATCTACTACTGTGCCACGCGCAGCATTGATCAAAATAGCCCCTTGTTTTAATTGTGCAATACGCTCTGCGTTCATTAAGTTTTTGGTGGAGGGCAGTTCTGGCACGTGTAGTGAAATCACATCGCAAGAACTAAGTAATTCTTCAAGACTACGAACCTGTTTTGCATTACCAAGCGGAAGTTTATTTTCAATATCGTAGAAATACACATCCATGCCTAATGATTCAGCAATAATACTTAATTGTGAACCAATGTGGCCGTAACCAATAATGCCTAATTTTTTTCCCCGCACTTCATGAGAGCCAGTCGCGGATTTATTCCAAACACCACGATGTACTTCGGCATTAGCCTGTGGCACATTGCGCATAAGTAATAAAATCTCGCCTAATACTAGTTCTGCGACGGAACGAGTGTTTGAGAATGGCGCATTAAATACAGGAATACCACGTGCTTTTGCTGCATTTAAATCCACTTGATTTGTACCAATGCAGAAACAGCCAACTGCGATTAATTTGGGTGCAGCTTCAATCATTTCTGCGGTTAAATGGGTGCGAGAACGCAAGCCAATAAAGTGTGCATCTTTAATGGCTTCTTTTAATTCATCACCATCCAGTGCTTTTTTATAGTAATCAATATTGCTATAGCCTGCCGCGTGGAGCGTATCAAGTGCGCTTTGATGCACACCTTCAAACAATACAAATTTAATTTTTGATTTGTCGAGTGAAACTTTGTTTGTCATATTTGCTTCCTTATGATTTTTATTATGAATTAGTCAATAATTTTGGCACCTTCAGGCGTGCCGACGATTACAACATCTGCGCCACGTAACGCGAATATCCCATTAGTGACGACACCTGCAACATTGTTTAATTCTTTTTCCATTTCAACTGGATTTAAAATACTGAAGTTGTGTACATCTAAAATCACATTGCCATTATCTGTAACCACGCCTTCACGATACTCAGGTGCACCACCAAGTGCGGCTAATTTTCTGCCCACTTGTGAACGAGCCATTGGAATAACTTCAACTGGCAATGGGAAAGTCGAACCTAACACATCCACTTGTTTACTAGAATCTACAATACAAATAAATTTTTTCGCTAATGCCGCAACGATTTTTTCACGAGTAAGTGCCGCACCGCCGCCTTTAATCATCATTTTTTGTGGATTGATTTCATCTGCGCCATCCACATAAATATCTAAGCTAGAAACATCATTTGCATTAAATACTTCGATCCCTTGTTTACGTAATAATTCTTCTGATGCTTTTGAAGCCACAACTGCGCCTTGAATTTTATTTTTGATTGTACCCAAAGCCTCAATAAAGCAGTTCACAGTAGAGCCACTGCCCACGCCAACAATTGTATCTGCTTTTACATATTCCAATGCAGCTTGTGCGGCGAGTTTTTTCATTTCTAATTGATTCATTTCTTTTCCTTATTTCAATAAGTAAACGATTGCGTTACTTTATTACTAGCCTATCTAATAAACAAGTATAATTTTTTAGTGGACGTTTTTCTCAAGCAATGTTATTTCACGACTAAGTTATTTCAGGACTAGGCTATTCTTCCGTTAAAAATAATTCCAATAGTTCATTGAGAAATAATTTGCCTTGCTCAGTGATTTGCCAAGAATCAGCGTTTCCCACAATATAGTTTTGTTGAATGGCAAAATCAATTTGATTTTTTACCGCACTTTGCGACAAGCCTGTGTAATCTTCAAATTCTTGTTTGGGTACCGCTTCTAACAAACGAAAGCGATTCATAAAAAACTCAAAAGGGCGGTCAATTTCTTGCACGTTTTTTTCTTCGTAAAGATATTCGCCACGCAAATAACCTTTCGGGTGTTTGGTTTTAGAAAAGCGAGTAATCTCGCCATTCGGAAACGTCAATTTCCCGTGTGCGCCACAGCCAATGGCTAAATAATCCCCAAACCGCCAATAATTCAAATTATGTTTACACTGAAAACCTGTTTTTGCGTAAGCTGAGGTTTCATATTGCTGGTAGCCTGCCGCCGTTAAAAGTTGGTGACCTTGCTCAAAAATATCCCAAAGCGCATCATCATCTGGCAATTTAGGTGGGCGGTAAGCAAACATCGTATTTGGCTCAATAGTGAGCTGATACCAAGAAATATGGGGAGGGGATAGCTCAATCGCTTGACGAAGATCATCTAAAGCTTCTTCCAACGTTTGGTTCGGTAAGCCGTGCATTAAATCTAAATTGAAACTTTTTAGTCCAGAAACTTTCGCTAAATTGACCGCACTTTTTGCCTCTGTTGCATTATGAATTCGCCCAAGACGCCGTAATTTGTCATCATTAAAGCTTTGTATCCCCATAGAAATTCGTGTAATGCCTGCAGATACATAACCTTTAAAACGTTCAGCTTCTACCGTGCCAGGATTAGCTTCTAATGTAATTTCAATATTATCTTCAAAATCAATCTGTTTTTTTATTTCTTTTAAGAGATACGCAATGCTTTCTGCCGAGAACAAACTTGGTGTACCGCCACCAATAAAAATTGAATGGAGTTTTCGTTGTTGAATAGAATCTTTAAAGCGTTGCAAATCAGCCTGCAAATCTTGCAGAAGATGATAAATATAGTCTTGTTCTGGTATATCGCCTTTTTGTGTGTGCGAATTAAAATCACAATAAGGGCATTTTTGAACGCACCATGGAATGTGTATATAAAGGGAAAGTGGAGGAAGTTTTGGCATTGTGTTATTAACAAGTTTTCAATTTGGAAAAGTATAAATTAACCTTGTGTAAAGATGAAATTATCATCTCTAAAATCAATAAAAGGGCTTGTTTTCACAAGCCCTAAAACATTCAATTAATTGACCGCTCTTTCTGATTTACTCGTCACTTTACGGCGTGGTGCTTTAGGTTTAGCCTCCACTTTAACAAACTCAATGCCCTCTGGTGGATTTTCCAATGCAAAACCAAGCACTTCATCAATGGTTTCTACTGCGTGAATTGCAAGATTTTGTTTTACGTTTTCTGGAATTTCTTCAAGATCTTTAACGTTCTCTTTTGGAATTAATACGGTTTTAATTCCGCCACGATGTGCCGCAAGAAGTTTTTCTTTTAATCCACCGATTGGTAATACTTTACCACGTAAACTGATTTCTCCCGTCATTGCTACATCAGCACGCACAGGATTACCTGTTAAACAAGAAATTAATGCAGTACACATTGCAATACCTGCACTTGGGCCATCTTTTGGTGTTGCACCATCTGGCACGTGAATGTGAATGTCACGTTTTTCGTGGAATTCAGCATTGATACCCAGTTTATCCGCACGAGCACGCACAACGGTCATTGCCGCTTGAATGGATTCTTTCATCACATCGCCTAATGAACCAGTGAAAGAAAGTTTTCCTTTGCCCACAACAGAGGCAGTTTCAATAGTGAGTAAATCGCCGCCCACTTCTGTCCAAGCTAAACCAGTTACTTCGCCAATACGGTTTTGCGTGTCAGCTTTACCAAATTCAAAACGTTTTACGCCAAGATAATCGTGCAGATTATCTGAATTTACCGTGATAGATTTAAGTTTTGGATTTACCAATAAATTTTTCACTGCTTTACGGCAGATCTTTGAAATTTCACGTTCTAATCCACGTACGCCCGCTTCACGTGTGTAATAGCGAATAATATCTAAAATTGCACTTTCTTCTACGGTAAGTTCGCCTTTCTTTAAACCATTACGTTCAATTTGTTTTGCTAATAAATGGCGCATTGCGATATTAAGTTTTTCATCTTCTGTATAACCAGAAAGACGAATAACTTCCATACGATCCAATAATGGGCCTGGAATATTCATAGAGTTTGATGTTGCCACAAACATCACATCAGAAAGATCATAATCCACTTCTAAATAGTGATCGTTAAAGGTGGTGTTTTGCTCAGGGTCTAATACTTCAAGCAATGCTGATGCAGGATCACCTCGCATATCGGATGCCATTTTGTCGATTTCATCAAGCAAGAATAATGGATTTTTTACGCCCACTTTTGCCATCTTTTGAATTAATTTACCCGGCAATGCACCAATATAGGTTTTACGGTGACCACGGATTTCTGCTTCATCACGCACGCCGCCTAATGCCATACGTACATATTTACGACCAGTAGCATTGGCAATAGACTGACCAAGAGAAGTTTTACCTACACCTGGAGGACCAACTAAACAAAGAATCGGGCCTTTCACTTTGTTTAAACGTGCTTGTACTGCTAAATATTCAAGAATGCGTTCTTTTACGCGATCTAAACCATAGTGATCGGTATCTAAAACTTGCTGTGCTTTAACAATGTCTTTTTTCACTTTAGAACGTTGATGCCAAGGCACTTGGATCATCCATTCAATATAACTGCGTATTACCGTTGCTTCAGAAGACATGGCTGACATCATTTTAAGTTTTTGTAATTCATTTTCTACTTTGTCGCGTACATCAGCTGGCATGCCTGCCGCTTCCACCTTTTGATGCAGTTGTTCAACTTCATCAATGGTATCTTCATTTTCGCCACCATCCATTTCTTTACGAATGGCTTTAATTTGCTCGTTCAAATAATAGTTACGCTGGCTTTTCTCCATTTGTTTTTTGACACGACCGCGAATCCGTTTTTCCACTTGGAGAATATCAGCCTCTGATTCCATCATACCAAGCAAATATTCTAAACGTTCTTGCACATTAGCGAGTTCTAACGCATTTTGTTTATGGCGAATGCTTACAGGGAGATGGGCAGCCATTGTGTCAGCTAAGCGATCAACATCATCAATACGTTGAAGGGCATTGAGAATATCTGTAGGCACTTTTTTGTTGAGGGTAAGATAATTTTCAAACTCAGAAAGCACCGCACTTTTTGCCACTACTAACTCTTTTTCATCGCCATAAGTGGTTTCAATAGGGGTAATTTTTGCGGAAAAGTACTTTTCGCCGTCTTCAAGGTTGTTAATTTTCGCGCGATTTTGACCTTCAACTAGCACTTTTACTGTGCCATCAGGTAATTTTAATAACTGAATAATGTTAGCAATAGTACCCACATCAAATAAATCTTCAGGGGTCGGTTCTTCTAAATCTGCTTCTCTTTGGGATACCAAAAGAATCTGTTTGTCATCGTTCATCGCTTCTTCAAGGGCATTAATTGATTTTACGCGCCCTACAAAAAGTGGCATCACCATATAAGGAAAAACGACAACATCGCGTAATGGCAATACGGGCATTGTACGTTGGGTATTCTTCGCCATAATTGGTCTCTCTTATAATTTCGTTCCGATAATTTGGGTAAATATTGGGGTAGGGAAAAAGGAATTCAAGGAAAAGATTATAACAAAATCTGAGTTATAAAGTGGGTTTTAAACAAAAAAGAATTTTGGCAAATGAAGTGATAATGGCTAAAATAACGAAAAATTTTATTAAATTTCACAAAATATTGAGTTATGTCCACGAAAAATCATTTTATTTTCCCCACCTATGTTCAAATGTATCCTTATTCTAAGGATCGTCCTTTTCTCAAACAAGTGCGGGAAAAATTACGCTATTATGGCTATAAATGGTTGTATCAAAAGCAATGTAACCAATTAGTGGATTTTCTTAATAAAGAAACGCAATGGCAGCCTTTATTTACACAAGATTATTATCGTATCAATACAATTCTGACTACTTTTTGCGATAAACGCTTTTCTGCCTCGGAACGTTTAACGGCGATTACTGAGAATTTACGTTTGGCAGAAGAAAAAATGGGGCGTTCGCTTTGCCAACAATTATTGGCTCAACAACATATCGTGCTAACCCAATTAACAGAGGATTTGCGTTTATCTTTGAGTATCAATCATATCGATCCCTTTGAGGGATATTTTTCTATTAATATTCGCAATCAAAATAACGAACGAGTATATGATGCGTCTTTCACTTTTTTAAGCCCGAATAAATTGCTTATCGCCTCAATTCAAGGCCCCTCAAGCGACAATGCACAAGAACTTGTGAAACAGGCTACGAAAGCATTACACGGTATGCGACCAATGTTTATGTTGGTTAATGCGTTCAAAATGCTTGCTGAAAAATGGCAATGTGAGTTAGTGGGCATTCCGCACAAAGCACAAGGAAAATACCGTCTTTCTGCTCGCAGTAAGATTTTGTTTAATTACGATGAATTTTGGCAAGAAAACCAAGGAGAATATCGCCATAACTATTGGCAATTACCTTTGCATATTGAACGCAAACAATTAGAAGATATCGCAAGTAAAAAACGTTCTATGTATCGTAAACGTTATGAAATGCTAGACCAAATGGCACTGGATATTCAGCAACTTTAACGAAGAAAGTGCGGTAAAAAATGAGAGAAATTTTTACCGCACTTTTCAATTAGTTTTCTTGTTTTTTCACTTCATCCCATAACAAATCTAATTCAATAAGTGGCACATTATTCACTTGCTTACCTTGTTGTTGAACCGCTTGTTCTACTGCTCGAAAACGACGTTCAAATTTTAAATTCGCTTTTCGTAATGCATCTTCAGGATCACATTTTAAGTGGCGAGCAAGATTGACGGTTGCGAACAATAAATCGCCGATTTCCTCTTCTACTTTATTTTGTTCAATCGAAGTGCGGTTAATTTCAGCTTGAACTTCTTGTAATTCTTCCCGCACTTTGTCAAATACGGGGGAAATTTCTTCCCAATCAAACCCTACTTTTGAACAACGTTTTTGTAATTTTGCCGCTTGCATAAGAGAAGGCAAAGCACGAGGCACATTATCTAAAATAGAGGTTTCTTCACTTTTACCTTGTTTTTCTTTGGCTTTCATTTCGTTCCAACGGGAAAGGGCTTCTGTTTCGTCCCCCGCTTTTGCATCACCAAACACGTGAGGATGACGGCGCACAATTTTTTCAGCGACATCTTGCAATACATCATCAAAAGTAAAGTATTTATCTTCCCTAGCAAGCTGACTGAAGAAAACGACTTGTAACAATAAATCCCCTAATTCTTCGCGTAAATTTGGTATGTCTTTTTTCTCAATCGCTTCAATTACTTCGTAAGTTTCTTCCGTTAAGCAAGGAATCATGGATTCATAATTTTGTTTTAAATCCCACGGGCATCCGCCATTTGGATTGCGAAGTTGGGCGATGAGTTGAATAAAATCTTGAATGGAGTAGCGCATAATTTGGTTTCCTTTGATGGAATGTTTTGGATAGTATAACGAACAAGAAAAATGGTGCAAATGCCGTCGCTTTTTAGGCGTATTTTCTTTATACTTTGCGCATTGAAATACTATTGATAAAGCTGGGAAAAATGGAAAAAATTATTATCGACCACGATCGTTTTCTTCGCACGATTTCGCGTATTTCTCACGAAATTATTGAAAAACATCAAACCTTAGATGATCTTGTTATTGTTGGGATTAAACGCCGTGGCGCGGAAATTGCAGAATTATTACAACGTCGAGTTGAAGAGTTAAGTGGTATAAATTTACCTTCAATGGAACTGGATATCACCTTTTATCGCGATGATTTAACCTTGGTTGATCAGGAAGATAAAATGCCAGTTTATAGTGGTTCATCACAATATTTGAATATTCAAGATAAAACCGTCATTTTGGTTGATGATGTGTTGTTTACTGGTCGAACCATTCGATCGGCAATGGATGCACTTACTGATTTTGGTCGTGCCGCAAAAATTGAATTAGTGATTTTTGTTGATCGTGGTCATCGTGAATTACCCATTCGTGCTGATTACGTAGGTAAAAATGTGCCAACAAGCCGTGATGAACTTGTACAAGTTCGAACTGAAAAACAAGATGGCTGTTACGAAGTTGCTATCTTAGGGAAATAAATCTTATCTATTGTGAACCTTCAATAGAATTGTTACTCTAACCAACGTTATGGACTCTTTTTTGATGAGATGAAAATGAAAAAATTTATTCTAAAATCTTTTTTATTGGCTACTTTGGGATGTGTCGCTTTCGCTTCTATGGCACAAGCGGAGGAACGTGTCGTAGCGACAGTGGATGGTATTCCTGTTTTAGAAAGTCAAGTGCGTGCCAATATGGGTAAAAAAGGTGATCGCCAAAGTGCGATTGATAAAATTATTGATGATATTTTGGTGCAAAAAGCAGTTCAAGAATCGGGAGTCAAAATTGATCCGCGTGAAATTGATCATATTGTGGAAGACACCGCGGCTAGAAATGGCTTAACTTATGGTCAATTTTTAGATGCACTGGATTACCAAGGCATTTCATTAAATACATTCCGTCAGCAAATTGCCAATCAAATGGTAATGGGGGCTGTACGTAACAAAGCTATTCAAGAAAGTATTGATGTAACGCGTGAAGAAGTTGTCGCACTCGGTCAAAAAATGTTAGAAGAAGCGAAAGAAAAGGGTACGGCACAGAAAGTTATGGGGAAAGAGTATGAAGTTCGCCATATTTTGTTAAAACTTAATCCATTGTTAAATGATGCTCAAGCAAAAAAACAATTAGCTAAAATTCGTTCTGATATTATTGCAGGTAAAACAACTTTTGCTGATGCCGCATTAAAATATTCTAAAGATTATTTATCGGGTGCGAATGGCGGTAGTTTAGGTTATGCGTTCCCAGAAACTTATGCACCACAGTTTGCGCAAACCGTCGTGAAAAGTAAACAAGGTGTGGTTTCTGCACCATTTAAAACTGAGTTTGGTTGGCATATTTTGGAAGTAACTGGCGTACGTGATGGCGATCTTACAGCAGAAGCCTACACACAAAAAGCATATGAACGTTTAGTAAATACTCAATTACAAGATGCGACGAACGATTGGGTTAAAGCATTGCGTAAAAGAGCGAATATTCAGTATTTTCATAAATAACAAAGTATCAAAAATAAAGGGGCTTAATTGCCCCTTTTGTTGTTTTTTATTTTCTCTTTCTTATAGCTTATGAAGAAATTTTTAATTGCGATTTTACTTTTAATTTTGATTTTAGCGGGCGTGGCGAGTTTTGCTTATTACAAAATGACTGAATTTGTAAAAACACCAGTAAATGTGCAGGCAGATCAACTTTTAACTATTGAACGTGGCACAACAGGTTCAAAATTAGCCGCACTTTTTGAGCAAGAAAAGTTAATTGCTGATGGGAAATTATTACCTTATTTGCTGAAGTTGAAACCTGAGCTAAATAAAATAAAAGCAGGGACTTATTCTCTTGAGAATGTTAAAACTGTGCAAGATTTACTGGATTTGCTTAATTCAGGTAAGGAAGTGCAGTTCAATGTAAAATGGATTGAAGGAAAGACCTTCAAGGATTGGCGAAAAGATCTCGAAAATGCACCGCACTTGGTGCAAACCTTGAAAGATAAGAGTAACGAAGAAATTTTCACATTACTTGACTTGCCAGATGTCGGTCAAAATCTTGAACTAAAAAATGTGGAAGGTTGGCTTTATCCTGATACTTATAATTATACGCCTAAATCCACAGACTTGGAGCTACTGAAACGCTCAGCAGAGAGAATGAAAAAGGCGTTAAATAAGGCTTGGAACGAGCGCGATGAGGATTTACCGTTAGCGAATCCTTATGAAATGTTGATTTTGGCTTCTATCGTAGAAAAAGAAACGGGTATTGCTAATGAGAGAGCAAAAGTGGCCTCTGTATTTATCAACCGTTTAAAAGCAAAAATGAAATTACAGACGGATCCAACGGTAATTTATGGTATGGGCGAAAATTACAATGGGAATATTCGCAAAAAAGATTTAGAAACCAAGACGCCTTATAATACGTATGTGATTGATGGATTGCCGCCAACGCCTATTGCTATGCCAAGCGAAAGTTCGTTACAGGCTGTTTCGAACCCTGAAAAAACAGATTTTTATTATTTTGTGGCAGATGGTTCTGGTGGGCATAAATTTACCCGAAATTTGAATGAACATAATAAAGCGGTGCAAGAATATTTACGTTGGTATCGCAACCAAAAAAATGCCAAATAAAAGTGCGGAAGAAAATATGAAAGGAAAATTTATTGTCATTGAAGGTTTGGAAGGTGCGGGGAAAAGTTCCGCTCATCAGTCTGTTGTGCGAGTTTTGCATGAACTTGGTATTCAAGATGTCGTGTTTACACGCGAACCTGGTGGAACGCCACTGGCTGAGAAATTACGCGATCTCATCAAACATGAAACCGAAGAACCCGTGACAGATAAAGCAGAGTTATTAATGCTTTATGCGGCTCGTATTCAGTTAGTGGAAAATGTGATTAAACCTGCCTTAATGCAAGGGAAATGGGTGGTGGGCGATCGTCACGATATGTCATCTCAGGCGTATCAAGGTGGCGGACGTCAATTAGACCCGCATTTTATGCTTACTTTGAAAGAAACCGTATTAGGTGATTTTGAGCCAGATCTCACCATTTATTTGGATATAGATCCGAGCATCGGTTTAGCACGAGCTCGTGGACGTGGCGAGTTAGATCGTATTGAGCAAATGGATTTGGATTTTTTCCATCGCACTCGAGCTCGCTATTTAGCGTTAGTAAAAGATAATCCAAAAGCAGTCATGATTAATGCAGAGCAGAGTATTGAACTTGTGCAAGCTGATATCGAAAGTGCGGTTAAAAATTGGTGGAAATCAAACGAAAAATGACCGCACTTTACCCTTGGCTAATGCCAATTTATCATCAAATTGCTCAAACCTTTGACGAAGGTTTGGGGCATCATGCTGTGCTGATTAAAGCGGATGCTGGTTTAGGTGTAGAACGTTTATTTGATGCACTTACACAGAAAATAATGTGTGTGGCTCAAGGTTATAAACCTTGTGGTCAATGTCATTATTGTCATTTAATGCAAGCTCATAGCCATCCAGATTATCACGAGTTAAGCCCCATTGACGGTAAGGATATTGGCGTTGATCAAGTACGCAATATTAATGAAATTGTTGCTCAACACGCACAACAAAACGGCAATAAAGTAGTGTATGTGCAAGGGGCGGAACGTTTAACGGAAGCAGCTGCCAATGCGTTATTGAAAACATTGGAAGAGCCTCGTCCAAATACTTATTTTTTGCTTCAAACGGATAGTTCAGCTAGTTTATTAGCAACCATTTACAGTCGATGCCAAGTGTGGAATCTGTCCGTGCCTAATGAACAAATGGCTGTTGATTGGTTGAAATCAGAAAGTGCGGCAGAAAATCAGGAAATTTTGACCGCACTTGCGATGAATCTTGGACGACCGCTTTTAGCCTTAGAAACGTTACAACAAGGGTTGATTGAACAGCGTAAAAACTTCTTACGTCAATTTTGGGTGTTCTATCGCCGACGTTCGCCATTGGAATTACTTCCGTTGTTTGATAAAGAACGCTATGTTCAGCAAGTGGATTGGATTTTGGCTTTTCTTTCCGATTGTTTAAAACAGAAACTTGAAATTAATAGCTATCGACAAGTGGCTGATCTCGGGCGTGGTATCGAACAATTCAGCGACGAGCAAACTGCTCTTGGTTTATTACAAGCCATTAAAATTATGCAAAAAGTGCGGTCAGATTTGCTGACGATTAATGGCGTGAATGTTGAATTGATGCTATTAGATGGCTTGACCAGATTAGTTACAGAAGTGTTTAAGGGTTAATTATCAATTTACCCAAGGTACAAATTAGGAAAATAATTATGTTTATTGTTGATTCTCACTGTCATTTAGATGCGTTGGATTATGAAAATTTACATAAAAATATCGCGGATGTGGTGGAAAAAGCGTGCGCACGTGATGTGAAACATTTGCTTGCCATTGGTGTGACTTTAAGCCGTTTTGAGCAGGCTTATGACTCTTTACGGGAATTTAATAATGTCTCGCTTGCTTGCGGTGTGCATCCACTGGATTTTGAAGAAGAACCTTATGACGCAGAACGCTTATTGCGTTTGGCGCAAGATCCGAAAGTGATTGCGATTGGCGAAATTGGCTTAGATTATTATTACAGCTCAGATAATAAAGCGGCACAACAAGCGGTGTTTGGTAGCCAAATCGATATTGCAAACCAATTAGATAAGCCTGTAATTATTCATACACGTTCGGCAGGCGATGACACCATTGCAATGTTACGCCAACACCATGCTGAAAAGTGCGGTGGCGTTATTCATTGTTTTACGGAAACCATGGAATTTGCGAAAAAAGCGTTAGATTTAGGTTTTTACATTTCTTGTTCTGGCATTGTGACCTTTAAAAATGCCGAAGCGATTCGTGAGGTTATTCGTTATGTGCCAATGGATCGCTTATTGGTGGAAACGGATTCGCCTTATCTTGCGCCAGTGCCTTATCGAGGAAAAGAAAATCAACCAGCTTATACGAGAGAAGTCTGTGAATACGTGGCAACCCTAAAAGGCGTTTCTGCAGAGGAGTTTGCTCAAATCACTACAAAAAATTTCGAGCGTTTATTTAAAATTCGTGTAGAATAAATGCACAGTTCTGACAAGGGAAAAGTATGCGAAAGTTTTTTAAATATTTCTTATTTATTGTTGTTTTTTTATTCCACGGTTTTATGTTTTCTGTGGTGAATTATGTATTTCCTCATTACGATGTGACGCGTGTTACTGGCGTAGAAGTTAAACGTGTTGATAAAGATGGGCCAATCACCAAATCGAATCCAGCTGATAGCCCAACACGTGATGTGTATTATATCAATACGCAAAATGACGATGGCAAAATTATGGTGTATCGCAATGAAGATACGCGTTGGGGTTTCCCGTTCTACTTCAAATTTGGTTCAGCCAATTTACAAGCTGAAGCGCAGGCTTTAGGCAATGACAACAAACTTGTGCAAATTAAATACTATGGTTGGCGTATTACGATGATAGATGAATATCGTAATGCAACCTCAATTAAAGAAATTACTGCTGATGATACACCAAGCAATCCGATTGTTTCGTGGATTTTATATGTATTCTTGCTGGCGACATTATTTTTGTCTATCCAATTTATTCGCGGCTGGTTTGACAGCGACAAGTAATCTCCCAAACGGCCGCAAAGTGCGGTCGTTTTCTTTTATATTTTTGAGTAATGATTATGGAATTATTTCATACTATTTTGGCAATTGTGGCTTTAATTTTAAGTAGCGCAGTTGTTTCTTCTGCTGAAATTTCTCTAGCGAGTTCTCGCAAATTAAAATTGCAATCTCTTGCGAACGAAGGCGACGTGCGTGCGCTTCAAGTGCTTAAATTACAAGAGCATCCTGGTCGTTTTATTACGGTGGTTCAAATTTTGTTGAATATGGTGGCGATTTTGGGTGGGGGAATTGGCGAAAGTGCACTAAGTCCTTACATTGCAGATATTTTAAATCGTTCTTTTGAAGGAAGTTGGATTGAGCCAACCGCCTCTACAATCGCTTTTATATTAGTGACTTGTTTGTTTATTTTATTTGCTGATCTTATTCCAAAACGTATTGCCATTACTTATCCTGAAATGGTGGCTTTGCGCGTTGTGGGTATTATGAATTTTAGTATGTATCTGTTTAAACCGCTTGTGTGGTTATTTGATACGCTTGCTAATGTCTTTTTCCGTCTATTTCACATTTCTACTGTGCGTGAAGATGGCATGACCTCTGAAGATATTTTCGCCGTAGTTGAAGCAGGCGCGGAAGCTGGTGTGTTGAAAACTCAAGAGCATTATTTGATCGAAAACATTTTCGATATGCAAGCCCGTACAGTAACTTCCACCATGACAACCCGTGAAAACATCGTATATTTAGACCGCACTTTTTCTCGCCAAGAAGTCATGGATACGCTTTCTCGTAATTCTCATTCTAAAATTGTGATTTGTGACAATGGCCTTGATAAAATCTTAGGTTATATCGAATCCCATACCTTGCTCACAATGTATTTGCAAAATGAAAATGTGGTGCTCACAGATCCTAAACTACTCCGTAAAGCATTATTTGTGCCTGATACGCTTTCTCTTTACGAAGTGTTGGAATTGTTTAAATCTACTGGCGAAGATTTTGCCATTATTGTGAATGAATATGCTCTTGTGGTGGGTATTGTTACACTAAATGATGTGATGAGCATTGTTATGGGGGAATTGGTTTCTAACGAAGAAGAATATATTGTGAGCCGTGATGAAAACTCGTGGCTGATTGATGGTGCAACGCCATTAGAAGAAGTTACTCGAGTATTAGATATTGCTTATTTTCCCGATGAAGAAAACTACGAAACCATCAGTGGTTTTATGATGTATATGTTACGTAAAATCCCGAAAAAAACCGATTCTGTGGTTTACGGAAAATACAAGTTTGAAGTGATTGATACAGAAAACTTTAAAATCGATCAGATTTTGGTGTCTTTAGTAAAAGAGCAGGAGTAGAAGTGCGGTAAATTTTTATCCATTTCTCTACAAAATTATGTTATAAAACCATAAAAATATGAGGTTAAATATGGAACTAAGACAACAAATTCCAACAGGCTGTATTAAACAATTTGGGCAATTTGGCGTGCCTTATGTGGTTGGCGAGGTTGCGGAATTTTTGCCAGATGGAGATGCGTTGGTAAATATCACATTGTTACAATCTGGAGAAAAAGATATTTATCGCTTATCTCACTTACTTGAAGATCCCGAAGCTGAATAAGGAAAACTATGTACGCAATTGCTTTTGATTTAGTTGTAAAAGATACTCAAGATCATCATCCAAAAGGTGTTCAGCAGGCTTATACAGACATTGGTGCGGTTTTAGCAAAATTTGGTTTTGTTAGAACACAAGGAAGTTTATATACCAATACAAATGAAGATATGGCAAACCTTTTTCAGGCAATGAATTCGCTAAAACAGTTGGCGTGGATTTCTCAGTCGGTACGAGATATTCGTGCTTTTCGTATTGAGCAATGGTCTGACTTCACTGACTTTATACGAAGTTAAGCATTTGTTTAAATGGGGCTTATAGGCTTCCTTGCTTAATCCCACGCAGCCAGTATAATGGCTGCGTTTTTGTTGATTCTCAATTAGGTATGACTATGTTTAAAAAAATCTCTGTTTTATTTTTTGTGTTAATGTTGGCAGGTTGTTCTTCTTGGTCGTCTATTACTAATTATGTTCCATTTATGGGGAACGATAAAAAAGTGATTGATTTAGATAAAGATAAAATCGATCAGAAATCCTATGCAGCAGCTTATGAAGCGACTGTGGCGACATATAAAGGTCGTGTGAATGAAAATTTCTTTGTAGATAATTTTGCAAGTGGTGCGAATGACTGGTATTTAGGTCGTATTTTAGTTCCTGTGAAACAAATTCAGGATAAACTTTATACAGGCGGCCATGATTCTGATGTATATGCTTATTATAGCGGTGTGTTACATGCGGAAGCATTGCAAGCTAACCTTAAACGTTTGAGTGCAAATTGTTGGGAAAAAGTGGATTCGCAAAGTATGGCTCAAGGTATTTATGATGCGATGCGTGATTTACAAAAAGGCAAAGCGCGAGGCGAAAATGATGAATATATTGTGCAAGGTAGTGAAGCACTGCTGAAAGCCTGTATATCTAAATAATTGTTTTTCTAAGCTGCTGGTCGATTTATTTTACCAGCAGCTTTCTTTTTAAATTATTAAGGAGCAAGAATGTTAGAACTTTCGGAAAGCAACATTCATTTAAATGCTAACGCAGCGGATAAACAACAAGCAATTGAAATGGCAGCGTCCGCATTAGTTGAAGCAGACAATGTGGAAAATGGTTATTTGCAAGGAATGTTAGCGCGTGAGTTGCAAACCTCAACCTTTTTAGGCAATGGTATCGCGATTCCTCACGGCACCTTGGATACTCGTTCGATGGTAAAGAAAACGGGTGTGCAAGTGTTTCAATTTCCTCAAGGCATAGAATGGGGCGAGGGCAATATTGCTTATGTCGTGATTGGTATTGCGGCGCGATCTGATGAACATTTGTCTTTGTTACGCCAACTTACTCAGGTTTTGAGCGATGAAGATACCGCAGCGAAATTAGCAAAAATAACCGATGTGGCTGAATTTCGTGCGATTTTAATGGGTGAGACAATTGAGCCATTTGAAATTCCTGCTGCCAATATCAGTTTAGACGTAGATACCCAAAGTTTATTAACTTTAGTCGCGATTAATGCAGGGCAATTACAAGTGCAAAGTGCGGTGGAAAATCGCTTTATTTCTGAAGTGATTAATAATGCGGCATTACCGCTTGGCAAAGGATTATGGGTAACGGATTCTGTCGTAGGAAATGTGAAAAATGCCTTAGCATTTAGTCGTGCCAAAACGATCTTTAGCCACAATGGCAAAGCCGTAAAAGGCGTGATAACTGTTGCAGCTGTCAGTGATCAAATTAATCCAACTTTAGCGCGTTTATTAGATGATGAGGTTCAAACAACCTTGCTCAATGGTAATTCAACAGAAATTTTGACCGCACTTTTGGGTTTAGCGTGTGATGTTGAAACTCAATCTGTAGAAGGTGCAGTTGTAGGAACTTTTACAATTCGTAATGAACACGGTTTACATGCGCGCCCAAGTGCAAATTTGGTTAATGAAGTGAAAAAATTCACTTCTAAAATTACTGTGCAAAATCTTACTCGTGAAAGTGAAGTCGTGAGTGCAAAAAGTTTGATGAAGATTGTTGCGCTCGGTGTAACGCAAGGACATCGCTTACGTTTTGTGGCTGAAGGAGAAGATGCCAAACAAGCGATTGAATCATTGGGCAAAGCGATAGCCAATGGCTTGGGCGAGAATGTTTCGGCAGTGCCACCGTCTGAACCAGATACCATTGAGATTATGGGCGATCAAATTCACACATCTGCGGTAACAGAAGATGATAATTTGCCGGCAAATGCCATTGAAGCCGTATTTGTGATTAAAAATGAGCAAGGTTTGCACGCTCGCCCAAGTGCGATATTGGTAAACGAAGTGAAGAAATATAATGCTTCCGTAGCAGTTCAAAATCTTGATCGTAATTCTCAATTAGTCAGTGCTAAAAGCTTGATGAAAATTGTGGCATTAGGCGTAGTGAAAGGGACTCGTTTACGTTTTGTTGCGACGGGCGATGAAGCGCAACAAGCTATTGACGGAATCGGTGCTGTAATCGAATCGGGTTTAGGGGAATAGTATGGCAAACGTCGTAACAATTACCTTAAATACCGCTTATGATTTAGTCGGGCGTTTAAATCGTATTCAACTTGGCGAAGTAAACACGGTAGAAACGCTGGGCTTATTTCCTGCAGGAAAAGGCATTAATGTTGCAAAAGTACTAAAAGATTTAGGCGTTGATGTTGTAGTAGGTGGTTTCTTGGGCGAGGATAATTCAGCTGATTTCGGGCAAATGTTTAATCAGCACGGTTTGGAAGATAAATTCCACCGTGTTGATGGCAAAACGCGTATCAATGTAAAAATTACCGAGACTGAAGCGGATGTGACAGACTTAAATTTCTTGGGATATCAAATAAGCCCACAAGTTTGGCAACAATTTGTGACGGATTCTTTGGCTTATTGTTTAAATTATGACATTGTCGCAGTGTGTGGCAGTTTACCTCGAGGTGTGTCTCCTGAATTGTTTGCTGATTGGTTAAATCAGCTTCACCAAGCTGGCGTAAAAGTGGTGCTTGATAGTAGCAATGCTGCACTCACCGCTGGATTAAAAGCGAAACCTTGGCTAGTAAAACCTAATCATCGAGAATTTGAGACTTGGGTTGGTCATCCATTAAATAGTCTTGAAGAAATGATTGCCGCCGCACAGCAACTTAAAGCGGAAAGCATTGAAAACGTGATTATTTCAATGGGCGAAAAAGGTTCTTTATGGATTAATAATGAAGGCGTGCTCAAAGCCGAACCAGCACAATGTGAAAATGTCGTGAGTACCGTTGGGGCGGGCGATTCCATGGTAGCAGGCTTAATCTATGGTTTTGAAAAAGGTTTATCGAAAACAGAAACTTTAGCTTTTGCTACGGCTGTGTCCGCTTTTGCGGTATCTCAGAGTAACGTCGGTGTGAGTGATTTGAGTTTACTTGACCCCATTTTAGAAAAAGTACAAATAACGATGATTGAAGGATAGTATGAAGTTATTTTTAACCCAATCAGCTAATGTAGGCGATGCGAAAGCCTATTTATTACATGAAGTTTTTCGAGCAGTTGCACAAAAAGCAAATGTCTCTATTGTAGAAACACCAACCGAAGCAGATCTTGTTCTTGTATTTGGTTCTGTATTACCAAATAACCCTGCGTTAGTCGGTAAAAAAGTCTTTATTATCGGCGAAGCTATCGCCATGATTTCTCCTGAGGTCACGTTGGCAAACGCTTTAGCCAATGGGGCTGATTATGTTGCACCGAAAAGTGCGGTGACTTTTACAGGTGTTTCTGGTGTAAAAAATATTGTTGCGGTAACGGCTTGTCCAACAGGCGTTGCACATACGTTTATGTCGGCTGAAGCGATTGAAGCCTATGCGAAAAAGCAAGGTTGGAATGTAAAAGTTGAAACCCGTGGTCAAGTTGGGGCTGGCAATGAAATTACTGCAGAAGAAGTCGCAGCGGCTGATTTGGTATTTGTTGCAGCAGATATTGATGTGCCTTTAGATAAATTTAAAGGTAAGCCAATGTACCGCACTTCAACAGGCTTAGCCTTGAAGAAAACCGATCAAGAATTTGATAAAGCATTTAAAGAGGCCAAAATTTTTGATGGTGGAAATAATGCGGGAACGAAAGAAGAAAGCCGTGAGAAAAAAGGTGTGTACAAACACTTAATGACTGGTGTTTCTCATATGTTACCGTTAGTGGTTGCTGGTGGATTGTTGATCGCGATTTCCTTTATGTTTAGTTTTAATGTAATTGAAAATACAGGAGTTTTTCAAGATCTTCCAAATATGTTGATAAATATCGGTAGTGGTGTGGCGTTCAAGTTAATGATTGCCGTGTTTGCTGGCTACGTTGCATTTTCTATCGCTGATCGTCCAGGACTTGCAGTTGGTTTGATTGCAGGGATGCTGGCAAGTGAAGCGGGTGCAGGGATTCTTGGCGGTATTATTGCAGGTTTCTTAGCGGGCTATGTGGTGAAAGGGCTAAATGTGATTATTCGATTGCCAGCAAGTCTGACTTCATTAAAACCGATTTTAATTTTACCGCTCTTAGGTTCGATGATTGTTGGTTTGACGATGATTTACCTCATCAATCCACCAGTGGCTGAAATTATGAAAGAGCTAAGTAATTGGCTTACTTCAATGGGCGAAGTGAATGCGATTGTGTTAGGTGCAATTATCGGCGCAATGATGTGTATCGATATGGGCGGACCAGTAAATAAAGCAGCGTACACTTTTTCGGTTGGATTGATTGCTTCCCAAGTTTATACACCAATGGCTGCGGCAATGGCGGCGGGTATGGTTCCTCCAATTGGTATGACAGTTGCGACTTGGATTGCTCGCAATAAATTTACCGTTAGCCAACGCGATGCGGGGAAAGCATCATTTGTTCTTGGTTTATGTTTTATTTCTGAAGGTGCATTACCATTTGTGGCAGCAGATCCAATTCGAGTCATTATTAGCTCTGTGATTGGTGGTGCGGTGGCTGGTGCGATTTCAATGGGATTAAATATTACCTTACAAGCTCCGCACGGCGGATTATTTGTCATTCCATTTGTATCTGAGCCATTGAAATATCTTGGTGCAATTGCGATTGGTGCTTTATCAACAGGTGTGGTTTACGCCATTATTAAATCGAAAAACAATGCGGAATAATACCGCACTTTGAATGTAAAAAATAATTTTCATTGAAAAAGTTAGACTATGAAATCAAGGACTAAGCTCTGTAATCTACAGGGCTTAGTCCTTTTAGTTATGGATGTATTCGTGAATCGTTTGTAAAAGTAGGAGCAATCTTTTTCTTTCAGTTTTGCTTTTTTAATTTGGGTGTCAGAAAGCGGATTTGTTAAGTATGCCATAAAATAGCCCTACGTAGTAATATAACAAACTAGGCGATAATCCTAGTATTTACAAGTCTCTATGCTGTTTTAGTAATAGATTTTTTTGCCTTAGCGTGAATATATTATTAAGTCTATTACTAAAATTCTAAGGTTCGATAGTATTTTATAGTGGAGTATAGGGAATAAAAAAGCCTTGATTTCAGTAGAATCAAGGCTTTGTAATGCTTTTAGTGCTGTATATTTTTAATTTGGTGCTCTGGGCGAGACTTGAACTCGCACGACCTGTGGTCACTACCCCCTCAAGATAGCGTGTCTACCAATTCCACCACCAGAGCTTTAATTTTTATGCTAACCCTATTTTATTGTGGGATGTCGCTATTTTTATTTTCTTTCGCTGGAGCTGCTTGTTGTTGCTGAACTTGCTCTGCAGCTTGTGATAAATCGTCAAAAGCACCTTTTTGAACATTGCCTTTATGTGAATTCATATTACCTAAAACAAGGGCAATAACAAAAAATGCGGTTGCTAAAATCGCACTAGTACGTGTTAAAAAGTTACCTGCACCAGCAGAGCCAAACATTGTACCTGATGCACCACCACCAAAAGATGCACCCGCATTCGCCCCTTTACCTTGTTGAACGAGAATAAACCCGATCAAGGCAATCGCGACAACAACATAAATAAATAAAAGAACTTGATACATTTTTTCTCTCTAATTTGCAATTTTGCAAGAAAACTGGTCGTGAATGTTATAGAAAATTCAATTTTCTCGCAAGTGCTTTGCATAAAAAAAATATTAATTGGTTTAACTTTAATCAGTTTTACCGTTTGATTTACTCGATTTTTTTACCGCACTTTTAGGTTTCGCTCTATCGGATTTAATCATTTTAATGCGGCTTAATTGTCTTAATGCATTAAGATCTACAAAACGGACTAAATCAGGCAACATTTGATTTAAGTTATGCATAAATTGTTGATAGGTTGCTTGTTTTTGACTAATGTCTGTGAGTTGCGATTCCCAATGAGCCGTCATATCTGGTTGGGTGGCAATATCTGGTAATGCCTGAATTAAAATTCTTCCAGTTTCTGTACTGTGAATATTTCGCCCTTTTTTTGTTAAAAAACCGCGTTTAAAAAGTAATTCAATGATGCCAGCGCGAGTAGCCTCTGTACCCAATCCATCGGTTTCTCGCAGAATTTTTTTGAGTTCTTTATCCTGCACAAATCGCGCAATGCCCGTCATTGCTGAAAGCAAGGTTGCATCCGTGAAGGGCTTTGGCGGCTGAGTTTTTTTACTCATCACTTCTCCGCGTTCACAATGCAAAATTTGTCCTTTCTTTACTATTGGTAATAAGGGTTCTTGATTTTCTGTGTTGTCTTCTTTGCCTAACAATTCTTTCCACCCAGCCGTTTGTAAATTTCGTGCTTGAGCTATAAAAGTACCGCCAGCGATATTTAATGTGATTTTACTTTTACGATATTCTGCGTCAGGGCAAAATTGCATTAAATATTGGCGAGCGATAAGGCTGTAAATATTACGTTCTTCTTGTGTTAGATTTACTGGACGATTTTTGGCAGTTGGAATGATTGCATGGTGAGCTTCTACTTTTTTATCATTCCAACAGCGATTTCTCTGTTCAGTTGAAATGACATTTGGTAAGACTTGATAAGCTTCACAATGGGTTGAAATTGCATTTAATACATTGTGTCGTTCAGCAAAATGTTCTTCGGGCAAATAGCGACAATCAGAACGCGGATAAGTAATCAAACGATGAGTTTCATATAGGCGTTGGCACGTATCTAATACGGCTTGAGCGGACATACCGAATCGCTTTGCTGCATCAATTTGTAACGCAGAAAGAGAATAAGGCAAAGGCGCCGTTTCTTTTTCACGAACGTCTTTGTATTCGGTGACTTCTGCTGGTTGATTTGTAATACGTTTTACAACGTTTTCTGCTAATCCTTTAGAGAGCACCCTGCCGTCATCATCTTGGTAATCCTCGCAAGCTTTGCTAGGTTGCCATAAGGCGCTGAAAAGTGCGGTTGATTTTTCTGGAGTTTTTTCTTCTTTATTCTCTGGATTAACCCAAGCCTGTACTTCAAAGAAGTCTTTGGGCTGGAAATGTTCAATTTCCAAATCTCGACGTACAATTAAACCTAGCACAGGGGTTTGCACTCGTCCAACCGAAAGCACGCCATCATAGCCAGTTTGTCTGCCACGAATGGTATAGGCTCTGGTCATATTAATGCCATAAAGCCAATCAGCTCGGGCTCGTGCGAGTGCAGATGTGGCAAGAGGAATAAAGTTACGGTTAGGTTGTAATTTTTTAACCGCTTTTTCTACCGCACTTGGATTTAGGTCGCTAATCAAACAGCGTAAAATTTTATCGCGTTTTTCGGCAGATAAATTGGCATAACTGAACACTTCATCTACAAGTAATTGTCCTTCTCTATCAGGGTCTCCTGCATTAACAAGTGTATCCGCTTGATGGATCAGTTTTTCTACCACAGAAAGTTGTTTTTTTACTTCTTTTCGCGGTAAAAGTTGCCATTTTTCAGGAATGATAGGGAGATGTTCTAAACGCCATTGTTTGAATTTAGGATCATAGGCATCGGGTTCTGCTTGCTCGAGCAAATGCCCTACACACCAAGTTACCACATCATTATCGCCACATTTAATAAAACCATCCCCACGTTGATGAGGCTTAGGGAGCACGTCAGCAATAGCACGAGCTAGGCTTGGTTTTTCGGCGATAAATAAACGCATAATGGTATGAGAAGATTAGTCGATTTGACGACGACCTAGAAAAGAGTGAGTAAGCGTTGTGCCGTCCACAGTTTCCAGTTCACCACCGACAGGGATACCGTGAGCGATACGACTCACTTTGATATTGTGTTGGCGGCACATTTCAGCGATGTAATTTGCTGTTGCATCGCCTTCCACAGTTGGATTTGTTGCAAGAATCACTTCGTGGAAAGATTCTTCTACTAAGCGTTTTTGCAGTAAATCTAAGCCAATTTCACGAGGTCCAATACCATCAAGTGGAGACAAATGTCCCATTAAAACAAAATAACGTCCTGAAAATTGCCCTGTTTGCTCAATCGCTTGAATATCTGCTGGCATTTCAACGACACAAAGCAAACCTGAATTTTGACGGCGTGGATTATTGCAAATGTTGCAAGTATCTTCTTCCGTAAAGTCTCGACATTGTGAACAATGGCCAATTTTAGACATGGCTTCTGTGAGTGCTCGAGCTAAATTCATTCCACCGCTACGATTACGTTGTAAAAGATGATAAGCCATACGTTGCGCAGATTTAGGCCCTACGCCTGGAAGACAACGTAAGTTTTCAATAAGGTGTTCTAAAAGTGGGCTGCTTTGCATAATTTGAGATGAAATATAAGGCTACTTTCCGCTCCCTCTATTTACGGGGGAAGCTACCGAAGGCTTAGGGGGAACCCTCTTCCGTCGTTTTGCGACACCTTCCCCCGCAAGCAGGGGAAGACAAGTGTTCGATTAAAACGGAAACTTCATTCCTGGTGGTAATGGCATTCCAGCGGTAACCGATGCCATTTTTTCTTTTTGTAATTCTTCTGCACGACGCACCGCATCATTAAAAGCAGCTGCGATTAAATCTTCTAACATTTCTTTATCGTCTTCCATTAAAGACGGATCAATGTCAATGCGACGGCAGTTATGTGCACCATTAATTGTGATTTTCACTAAACCTGCACCAGATTCACCTGTTACTTCTAGTTGCGCGATTTCTTCTTGCATTTTTTGCATTTTTTCTTGCATTTGTTGGGCTTGTTTCATCAAGCCGCCTAAACCGCCTTTTCCAAACATAATGTTATCCTTTATTAAGTCAAAAATTGCGTGCATTCTAGCGAAAAAATGGGCTTTTGGGAACTGTGGGATTTATTTAAAATCTTAGAAAATCTTACCGCACTTTTAAGCTATAAAGTGCGGTGAAATTTAGTGGGGTTTAGAATGGGAAGATATGGTTATTCAGGTGTAATCCATTCGACAGTCCAGCTTCCAGTACCTTCTGGAACTAATGTTTTTGTGAGATAAGGCAAAATTTCTTTCATTTGGGTTTCTAATGTCCAAGGTGGATTAATTACCACCATACCGCTTGCGGTCATTCCTCGTTGATCGCTATCAGGGCGAATAGCGAGCTCAATTTTTAGAATTTTTCTAATTCCCGTTGCTTCTAAGCCCTTAAAAATACGTTTAGTTTGTTGGCGTAATACAACAGGATACCAAATCGCATAAGTGCCAGTGGCAAAACGTTTATAACCTTCTTCAATGGCTTTGACGACAAGATCATAATCATCTTTTAATTCATAAGGCGGATCGATGAGTACTAAGCCTCGGCGTTCTTTTGGCGGAAGCGTTGCTTTGACTTGTTGAAAGCCATTGTCACATTTTACGGTGACATTTTTGTCGTCGCTAAAATTATTGCGAAGTATTGGATAATCGCTAGGATGAAGCTCGGTCAATAGCGCCCGATCTTGTGGGCGCAATAATTCCGCGGCAATTAATGGAGAACCTGCGTAATAACGTAGTTCTTTGCCACCATAATTGAGTTTTTTGATCATTTTTACATAACGAGCAACATCTTCGGGTAAATCTGTTTGATCCCACAGGCGTCCAATACCTTCTTTATATTCCCCCGTTTTTTCTGATTCATTTGAGGATAAACGATAACGCCCCACGCCAGAGTGCGTATCCAAATAAAAAAAGCCTTTTTCTTTGAGTTTAAGATTTTCCAAAATGAGCATTAAAACAATATGTTTCAAGACATCGGCATGATTGCCAGCATGAAATGAGTGACGATAACTCAGCATAATATATCCTTTGTTTAATAACGAAGGCGAGCCAATTGACTCGCTCGATTTCACACTAAAGTGCGGTCATTTTTAGAAGAGTTCTTGTGGTTGCGTCGCTGGCGTATTGCCTTCATTATTTAAGCGTTGCTGTAACTCTGTAGGAACGTAATAACCACGCTCTTGCATTTCCGAAAGATAGGTTCGAGTTGGTTCTGTTCCCACGATAAAATATTCTTTGCGTCCACCGTTTGGAGAAAGCAAACCTGTCAAAGTATCAATGCTTTTTTCCACAATTTTTGGCGGCAGTGGCAATTTACGTTCTGGCTTATCACTTAAAGCCGTTTTCATATAAGTGATCCAAGCTGGCATGGCTGTTTTCGCACCCGCTTCTCCGCGCCCAAGTACACGTTTGTTATCATCAAACCCGACATAAGTTGTAGTGACTAAGTTTGCACCAAATCCTGCATACCAAGCCACTTTTGAACTGTTGGTAGTACCTGTTTTACCGCCTATATCGCTACGTTTAATGCTTTGTGCAATGCGCCAGCTGGTGCCTTTCCAGTCTAAACCTTGTTCGCCATAAATCGCCGTATTTAAGGCACTACGAATGAGAAAAGCAAGTTCGCCACTAATGACACGTGGTGCATATTCTATTTTCGACGAAGCATTTTTTGCAGCAGCCATTAAATCAATTGCATCTTCCTTAAGTGCGGTGAAATTTGACTGTAATTCTGGCAGTTCAGGTACAGTTTCAGGTTGTTGATCTAATTCTTCGCCATTGGTGCTGTCATCTGTTGGTTTTAAGGCATTCTCGCCTAAAGGAATATTGGCAAAGCCGTTGATTTTGTCTTTGGTTTCGCCATAAATTACAGGTATATCATTACATTCAATGCAAGCAATTTTAGGGTTTGCGACAAATAATTCTTTTCCTGTATTATCTTGAATTTTTTCAATAATATAAGGTTCAATGAGGAAGCCACCATTATCAAACACGGCATAAGCTCGCGCCATTTCTAATGGTGTGAAAGAGGCCGCGCCAAGTGCTAAGGCTTCACTTGCAAAATATTGATCACGTTTAAAGCCAAAACGTTGTAAAAATTCTGCTGTGAAATCAATACCTGCCGTTTGGATCGCACGAATAGCAATCATATTTTTGGATTGACCTAATCCTACGCGTAAACGCATTGGGCCATCATAACGATCAGGCGAGTTTTTCGGTTGCCACATTTTTTGTCCCGGTTTTTGAATAGAAATCGGGCTGTCTTGTAATACGCTTGAAAGCGTTAAGCCTTTTTCTAATGCTGCCGCGTAAATAAATGGTTTAATAGAAGAACCCACTTGAACTAAAGATTGTGTGGCTCGATTGAATTTACTTTGTTCATAGCTAAAGCCACCCACCACTGCTTCAATCGCGCCATTATCTGAATTAAGAGAAACTAATGCTGAATTTGCTGAGGGAATTTGTCCTAATTGCCATTCCCCATTAGCACGCTGACGAATCCAAATTTGCTCGCCGACTTTCACAGGATTGCTTCTGCCTGTCCAACGCATTGCATTGCTTGATAAGGTCATTTTTTCTCCAGAGGCAAGCAATATTTCAGCACCGCCTTTCACTATTCCAATCACTGCCGCAGGAATAAATGGCTCTGAATCAGGTAGTTTGCGTAGAAAACCGACAATGCGATCATTGTCCCAAGCTGCTTCATTTTTTTGCCATAATGGCGCGCCACCGCGATAACCGTGACGCATATCGTAATCAATCAAGTTATTACGCACAGCTTTTTGGGCTTCAGCTTGGTCTTTTGAAAGTACAGTGGTAAATACTTTATAACCACTGGTGTAAGCATTTTCTTCGCCAAAACGACGCACCATTTCTTGACGCACCATTTCAGTGACATAATCGGCTCGAAATTCAAATTTTGCACCGTGATAGCTCGCCACAATCGGCTCTTTCAATGCAGCATCATATTCTTCTTTGCTGATGTATTTTTCATCTAACATACGGCTTAGCACCACATTGCGGCGTTCTTCTGAACGTTTTAGTGAATAAAGCGGGTTCATTGTTGAAGGTGCTTTAGGTAAACCAGCAATAATCGCCATTTCAGATAAGGTCAATTCATTCAATGATTTACCGAAATAGGTTTGTGCTGCCGCTGCAACACCATAAGAACGATAGCCTAAAAAGATTTTGTTTAAATAAAGCTCTAAGATTTCTTGTTTGTTGAGGGTATTTTCGATTTCTACGGCAAGCACGGCTTCACGAGCTTTACGAATAATGGTTTTTTCTGAGGTTAAGAAAAAGTTACGCGCTAATTGTTGAGTAATCGTACTTGCGCCTTGTGATGCACCGCCATTACTCACTGCGACAAACAATGCGCGGGCAATGCCAATAGGGTCTAATCCGTGATGATCGTAAAAACGACTGTCTTCCGTCGCTAAAAATGCGTCAATTAAGCGTTGTGGCACATCGGCTAATTTCACTGGAATACGGCGTTGCTCGCCCACTTCGCCAATTAATTTACCGTCTGCCGTATAAATCTGCATTGGTTGCTGTAATTCAACGGTTCTTAATGTTTCTACTGAGGGCAATTCAGATTTTAGGTGGAAATACAGCATTCCGCCTGCTACTAAACCTAAAATACATAAAGTTAATAGGGTGTTTAATATTAATTTTGCGATCCGCATCGTAAAATTCTCGCTTCGTTAATGAATATTCTTGTCAAGAGACCTATGATTTGGTTGTTAAGTATAAAAGATTCAGCCTTTAAAGAATAGGAAAGAATATGCAATTCTCCCTGAAAAATTACCGCACTTTACAAATCGGCATTCATCGTAAGCAGAGTTATTTTGATTTTGTGTGGTTTGATGATCTTGAGCAGCCACAAAGTTATCAAATCTTTGTTAATGATCGTTATTTTAAAAATCGTTTTTTACAACAGCTAAAAACACAATATCAAGGGAAAACCTTTCCTTTGCAGTTTGTAGCAAGCATTCCCGCTCACTTAACTTGGTCGAAAGTATTAATGTTGCCACAAGTGTTAAATGCACAAGAATGTCATCAACAATGTAAATTTGTGATTGAGAAAGAGCTGCCTATTTTTTTAGAAGAATTGTGGTTTGATTATCGTTCTACCCCGTTAAAGCAAGGTTTTCGATTAGAGGTTACTGCAATTCGTAAAAGTACTGCTCAAACTTATTTGCAAGATTTTCAGCCATTTAAAATTAATGTGTTGGATGTTGCGTCAAATGCTATTTTGCGTGCATTTCAGTATTTGTTGAATGAACAAGTGCGGTCAGAAAATACCTTATTTTTATTTCAAGAAGATGACTATTGCTTGGCGATTTGTGAAAGATCTCAGCAATCACAAATTTTACAATCTCACGAAAATTTGACCGCACTTTATGAACAATTTACCGAACGTTTTGAAGGACAACTTGAACAAGTTTTTGTTTATCAAATTCCCTCAAGTCATACACCATTACTAGAAAATTGGCAGCGAGTAGAAACAGAACTCCCTTTTATTGCACTTGGCAACGCGCTATGGCAAAAAGATTTACATCAACAAAAAGTGGGTGGTTAAATGTCGATGAATTTATTGCCTTGGCGTACTTATCAACATCAAAAGCGTTTACGTCGTTTAGCTTTTTATATCGCTTTATTTATCTTGCTTGCTATTAATTTAATGTTGGCTTTTAGCAATTTGATTGAACAACAGAAACAAAATTTGCAGGCACAGCAAAAGTCGTTTGAACAACTTAATCAACAGCTTCATAAAACTACGATGCGAATTGATCAGTTACGCAGTGCGGTGAAAGTTGGTGAAGTTTTGACATCTATTCCCAACGAGCAAGTAAAAAAGAGTTTACAACAGCTAAGTGAATTACCTTTTCAACAAGGAGAACTGAATAAATTTAAACAAGATGCGAATAACTTAAGCTTGGAAGGTAACGCACAAGATCAAACAGAATTTGAACTGATTCATCAATTTTTAAAGAAACATTTTCCCAATGTGAAATTAAGTCAGGTTCAACCTGAACAAGATACATTGTTTTTTCACTTTGATGTGGAACAAGGGGCGGAAAAATGAAAGCTTTTTTTAACGATCCTTTGACTCCTTTTGGAAAATGGCTAAGTCAGCCTTTTTATGTGCACGGTTTAACCTTTTTATTGCTATTAAGTGCGGTGATTTTTCGCCCCGTTTTAGATTATATCGAGGGGAGTTCACGTTTCCATGAAATTGAAAATGAGTTAGCGGTGAAACGTTCAGAATTGTTGCATCAACAGAAAATTTTAACCTCTTTACAACAGCAATCGGAAAGTCGAAAACTTTCTCCACAAATTATTCCTTTGAATAAACAAATTCAACGTTTAGCTGCACGCAACGGTTTATCTCAGCATTTACGTTGGGAAATGGGGCAGCAGCCTATTTTGCATTTACAGCTTACAGGTCATTTTGAGAAAACGAAGACATTTTTAACCGCACTTTTGGCTAATACGTCACAGCTTTCTGTAAGTCGGCTGCAATTTATGAAACCCGAAGACAACCCATTGCAAACCGAGATTATTTTTCAGTTAGATAGGGAGACAAAATGAAGTATTGGTTTTTCCTAACAGCATTGCTTTTTATAAATTGCACTTGGGGACAAGATCCTTTCGATAAAACACAGCGTAACCGTTCTCAGTTTGATAACGCACAAACAGTAATGGAACAGACAGAAATAATTTCCTCAGATGTACCTAATAATCTATGCGGAGCGGATGAAAATCGCCAAGCGGCTGAAATTCCTTTGAACGCTTTAAAATTGGTGGGCGTAGTGATTTCTAAAGATAAAGCCTTTGCCTTATTGCAAGATCAAGGTTTGCAAGTTTACAGCGTTTTAGAGGGCGTTGATGTGGCTCAAGAGGGCTATATTGTAGAAAAAATCAACCAAAACAATGTTCAATTTATGCGCAAGCTAGGAGAGCAATGTGATAGTAGTGAATGGAAAAAATTAAGTTTTTAAAGGAAGATTATGAAGAAATATTTTTTAAAGTGCGGTTGTTTTTTAGTGTATTTTTGTTTGCCATTAATCGTTTTTGCTAATCCTAAAACAGATAACGAACGTTTTTTTATTCGTTTATCGCAAGCACCTTTAGCTCAAACACTGGAGCAATTAGCTTTTCAACAAGATGTGAATTTAGTGATTGGAGATATATTGGAAAACAAGATCTCTTTGAAATTAAACAATATTGATATGCCACGTTTGCTAAAAATAATCGCAAAAAGTAAGCATCTTACTTTGAATAAAGATGATGGGATTTATTATTTAAACGGCAGTCAATCTGGCAAAGGTGAAGTTGCAGGAAATCTTGCGACAAATGAACCGCACTTAGTGAGTCATACGATAAAACTTCATTTTGCTAAAGCCTCTGAATTAATGAAATCCTTAACAACAGGAAGTGGATCTTTGCTTTCTCCTGCGGGGAGCATTACCTTTGATGATCGCAGTAATTTGCTGGTTATTCAGGATGAACCTCGTTTTGTGCAAAATATCAAAAAACTGATTGCTGAAATGGATAAGCCTATTGAACAGATCGCTATTGAAGCACGAATTGTGACAATTACGGATGAGAGTTTGAAAGAACTTGGCGTTCGGTGGGGGATTTTTAATCCAACTGAAAATGCAAGACGAGTTGCGGGCAGCCTTACAGGCAATAGCTTTGAAAATATTGCGGATAATCTTAATGTAAATTTTGCGACAACGACGACACCTGCTGGCTCTATAGCATTACAAGTCGCGAAAATTAATGGGCGATTGCTTGATTTAGAATTGAGTGCGTTGGAGCGTGAAAATAATGTAGAAATTATTGCAAGTCCTCGCTTACTCACTACCAATAAGAAAAGTGCGAGCATTAAACAGGGGACAGAAATTCCTTACATCGTGAGTAATACTCGTAACGATACGCAATCTGTGGAATTTCGTGAGGCAGTACTTGGTTTGGAAGTGACGCCACATATTTCTAAAGATAACAATATCTTACTTGATTTATTGGTAAGTCAAAATTCCCCTGGTTCTCGTGTCGCTTATGGACAAAATGAGGTGGTTTCTATTGATAAACAAGAAATTAATACTCAGGTTTTTGCCAAAGATGGGGAAACCATTGTGCTTGGCGGCGTATTTCACGACACAATCACGAAAAGCGAAGATAAAGTGCCATTGCTTGGCGATATACCTGTTATTAAACGATTATTTAGCAAAGAAAGTGAACGACATCAAAAACGTGAGCTCGTGATTTTCGTCACGCCGCATATTTTAAAAGCAGGAGAAACGTTAGAGGCGTTGAAACAAAAAAGTGCGGGGAAAAAATAACTTTTTTAGACGATGAATTTTTTTAATTTTCGCTGTATCCACTGTCGTGGCAATCTTCATATTGCAAAAAATGGGCTATGTTCAGGTTGCCAAAAACAAATTAAATCTTTTCCTTATTGCGGTCATTGTGGTTCGGAATTGCAATATTATGCGCAGCATTGTGGTAATTGTCTTAAACAAGAACCTAGTTGGGATAAGATGGTCATTATTGGGCATTATATTGAACCTCTTTCGATATTGATTCAGCGTTTTAAATTTCAAAATCAATTTTGGATTGACCGCACTTTAGCTCGGCTTTTATATCTTGCGGTGCGTGATGCTAAACGAACGCATCAACTTAAATTGCCAGAGGCAATCATTCCAGTGCCTTTATATCATTTTCGTCAGTGGCGACGGGGTTATAATCAGGCTGATTTATTATCTCGGCAATTAAGTCGCTGGCTGGATATTCCTAATTTGAACAATATCGTAAAGCGTGTGAAACACACCCACGCTCAACGTGGTTTGAGTGCAAAAGATCGTCGTCAGAATTTAAAAAATGCCTTTTCTCTTGCTGTTTTGAAAAATGAGTTTCCTTATCGTCGTATAGCATTGGTGGATGATGTGATTACTACTGGTTCTACACTCAATGAAATCTCAAAATTGTTGCGAAAATTAGGTGTGGAGGAGATTCAAGTGTGGGGGCTGGCACGAGCTTAATATAAAGCACTGGAAAAAAAAGCGCGATAAGCGTATTATTCCCGATACTTTCTCTCAAGTATTTAGGACATAATTATGGAACAAGCAACCCAGCAAATCGCTATTTCTGATGCCGCACAAGCGCATTTTCGAAAACTTTTAGACACGCAAGAAGAAGGAACGAATATTCGTATTTTCGTGGTTAATCCAGGTACGCCTAATGCGGAATGTGGCGTATCTTATTGCCCCCCGAATGCCGTGGAAGAAAGCGATATTGAAATGAAATATAATACTTTTTCTGCATTTATTGATGAAGTGAGTTTGCCTTTCTTAGAAGAAGCAGAAATTGATTATGTTACCGAAGAGCTTGGTGCGCAACTGACCTTAAAAGCACCGAATGCCAAAATGCGTAAGGTGGCTGATGATGCGCCATTAATTGAACGTGTTGAATATGTAATTCAAACTCAAATTAACCCACAGCTTGCAAATCACGGTGGACGTATAACCTTAATTGAAATTACTGAAGATGGTTACGCAGTTTTACAATTTGGTGGTGGCTGTAACGGTTGTTCAATGGTGGATGTTACGTTAAAAGATGGCGTAGAAAAACAACTTGTTAGCTTATTCCCGAATGAATTAAAAGGTGCAAAAGATATAACTGAGCATCAACGTGGCGAACATTCTTATTATTAGTGAGTTATAAAAGAAGATTTATAATGACCGCACTTTTGAAAGTGCGGTTATTTTTATGGAGAAAAAATGAAAATACTTCAACAAGATGATTTTGGTTATTGGTTGCTTACACAAGGTTCTAATCTGTATTTAGTGAATAATGAATTGCCTTTTGGTATCGCTAAAGATATTGATTTGGAAGGATTACAGGCAATGCAAATTGGAGAATGGAAAAATCATCCGTTGTGGCTTGTGGCTGAGCAAGAAAGTGATGAACGAGAATATGTGAGTTTGCGTAACTTGCTTTCACTGCCAGAGGATGAATTCCATATATTAAGCCGAGGTGTGGAAATTAATCATTTTCTGAAAACCCATAAATTCTGTGGAAAGTGCGGTCATAAAACACAACAAATTCAAGAAGAGCTTGCAGTGCAATGTATTCACTGTGGGTATCAAACTTATCCTGTGATTTGCCCATCAATTATTGTTGCGGTTCGTCGTGGTCACGAAATTCTATTGGCAAATCATAAGCGACATTATAGTCCTAACGGAGGAATATACACGACGCTTGCAGGTTTTGTCGAAGTAGGGGAAACATTTGAACAAGCAGTGCAGAGAGAGGTTTTTGAAGAAACAGGGATTTCAATAAAAAATCTTCGTTATTTCGGTAGCCAACCTTGGGCATTTCCAAATTCTCAAATGGTCGGTTTTCTGGCTGATTATGAAAGCGGAGAAATAACATTGCAGGAAAGTGAAATTCACGATGCACAATGGTTTTCTTATGATCAACCCTTGCCAGAATTACCGCCAACGGGTACTATCGCTCGCAAATTAATTCATGTGACGCTTGAACTTTGTAAAGCGGAACATAAATGCGATTAATAAATATTCCAACTCTTACGAATTAAGGAAATAAGATGCGAAATCCGATTCATAAACGCTTAGAAAACTTAGAAAGTTGGCAACATCTTACTTTTATGGCTGCTTTATGTGAACGTATGGCACCAAATTTTAAATTGTTCTGTCAAATGAACGAGCTTAGTGCGGAAGCCAAAACGTATCAAAATATTCTCAATTTGGTGTGGGAATATTTAACAATTAAAGATGTCAAAATCAACTTTGAAAATCAGTTGGAGAAATTAGAAAGCATTATTCCTGATGTGAATGATTATGATAGTTTTGGTGTTGTGCCAGCGTTAGATGCCTGTCAGGCTTTAGCTGAAATTTTACACGCCATTATTGCGGGCGAAACCTTAGAAAAAGCGGTGGAAATAAGCTTAATTTCGTTGGGAACAATAAGGGCATTATTGGAAACAGAAACTGGACGAGATTGGTCAGAAAGTAAGCTAAAAGAAAATGAAGATATTCAAACAGAACTTGATGTGCAATGGCAAGTTTATCGTTTGCTTAAAGAATGTGAAAAACGTGATATTGAATTAATTTTAGCTTTAAAAAATGAAATTCGGACTGAGGGTATATCTAACATTGGTATAGAATTTCATCAATAACGTGAGATTTGTCACAATTTTTATAAATCATGCTTTTAATTCATCTCAAGTTAGATTATCCTTTGCACAGTTTTTGCGACAAATTCGCAAAGATACTTTTAAAGAATCAAACTTTTTATTTAACAGAAGGTACAAATTTATGAACAAAACAGATTTAATTGATGCAATTGCAAACGCTGCAGAGTTAAACAAAAAACAAGCTAAAGCAGCGTTAGAAGCGACTTTAGATGCAATTACTGCAAGCCTAAAAAAAGGTGAGCCTGTACAATTAATCGGTTTCGGTACATTTAAAGTAAATGAACGTGCTGCTCGTACTGGTCGTAACCCACAAACTGGTGCTGAAATCCAAATCGCAGCATCTAAAGTGCCAGCATTTGTATCTGGTAAAGCATTAAAAGATGCAATCAAATAATTGATAACATCAATGAAATGAAGCCCTGTCGATTGCGCAGGGTTTTTTTATTGTGTAAACGCGTGGCAAATGTAAAAACAAACTTAGTAATAGAATAAATAAGGAAAACTTATGTGTGGTATTGTCGGTGCAGTAGCGCAACGAGATGTAGCGGAAATCTTAATTAATGGTTTACATCGTTTAGAATATCGTGGTTATGATTCAGCTGGTGTTGCAGTAATCAATAAACAAAATGAATTACAACGTATTCGTTGTTTAGGCAAAGTTAAAGCTTTAGATGAAGCCGTATCAGAAAAACCATTAATTGGTGGAACGGGAATTGCACATACCCGCTGGGCAACTCACGGCGAACCATCAGAAACTAATGCGCATCCGCATTCATCAGGTACTTTTGCTGTAGTACATAACGGTATTATTGAAAATCACGAAGAACTTCGCGAATTATTAAAATCTCGTGGTTATGTCTTTTTATCACAAACCGATACTGAAGTGATCGCTCACCTCGTTGAATGGGAAATGCGTAGCACGGATTCCCTTTTAGAGGCTGTGCAGAAATCGGTAAAACAACTCACGGGCGCATATGGTATGGTGGTAATGGATAGCCGTCATCCTGAACATTTAGTGGCAGCTCGTTCTGGTAGTCCACTTGTGATTGGCTTAGGTATCGGTGAAAATTTCTTAGCTTCAGATCAACTTGCACTTTTAAGTGTTACCCGTCGTTTTATCTTTTTAGAAGAAGGAGATATTGCAGAAATTACACGTCGTACAGTTGATATTTATGATACTCACGGTAATAAGGCTAAACGTGAAATTCACGAGTCTAATCTTGAAAATGACGCGGCAGAGAAAGGCAAATTCCGTCATTTTATGCAGAAAGAAATTTACGAACAGCCAACCGCACTTATTAATACAATGGAAGGGCGTATTAATCACGAAAATGTGATTGTTGATTCAATCGGTAATGGTGCAAAAGGCATTTTAGAAAAAGTTGAGCATATTCAAATTGTTGCTTGTGGTACATCTTATAATGCAGGTATGGTGGCGCGTTATTGGTTTGAATCTTTAGCTGGAGTGAGCTGTGATGTTGAAATTGCATCAGAATTTCGTTATCGCAAATTTGTTACCCGTCCAAATAGCTTATTGATTACCCTTTCTCAATCTGGCGAAACAGCCGATACTTTAGCTGCACTTCGTTTAGCGAAAGAAAAAGGCTATATGGCGGCATTAACAATTTGTAATGTTGCTGGCTCTTCGCTCGTACGCGAATCAGATCTTGCATTTATGACTCGTGCTGGTGTTGAAGTTGGGGTGGCATCGACAAAAGCATTTACGACACAGCTCGCTGCATTATTAATGCTGGTAACGGCACTTGGTAAAGTTAAAGGTCATATTTCTGTAGAAAAAGAACGTGAGATTATCAAAGCAATGCAATCTTTACCTGCTGAAATTGAAAAAGCATTAGCCTTTGATTCAGAAATTGAAGCTTTAGCAGAGGATTTTGCTGAAAAACATCATGCACTTTTCTTAGGCCGTGGTGCGTTTTATCCAATTGCGGTAGAGGCTTCTTTGAAATTGAAAGAGATTTCTTATATTCACGCTGAGGCCTATGCGGCAGGAGAATTGAAACACGGGCCATTAGCGTTAATTGATGCTGATATGCCAGTGATTGTCGTTGCACCAAATAATGAATTATTAGAAAAAGTAAAATCGAACATTGAGGAAGTGCGAGCTCGTGGTGGTCAATTATACGTATTTGCCGATAAAGAAGCAGGATTTACGCCAAGTGAAGGAATGAAAATCATCACGATGCCAAAAGTCAATGATATTGTTGCACCGATTTTTTATACCATTCCAATGCAATTACTTTCTTATTATGTGGCTTTAATTAAAGGCACTGATGTAGATCAACCTCGTAACTTAGCAAAATCAGTTACCGTTGAATAAAGTGCGGTTGATTTTAATGTAATAAAAAAAACGGTGAAATTTCACCGTATTTTTTTAGTTAAATAATCTTCTTTGTTTCCGTGTTTTAATCACTTGTGCGATTAACAATAATGTGAGAATAACCACATATAGTGAAAAAATAACCACTAGCCATTGCACCATCGTTAAACCAAATAATGACCATTGGCTTTCATTACAAGAGCCAGTTGGGTTAAATATAAATGGAAACCATTGGTGAAATGGTAAAGTCTCGGGAAAATTTGGAATAAACTCACATTGTTTCCAAGGAGCTGGATTCATTTGCAAATCAAGATGACGAAATGAAATCAATAAGCCCTTAATACTGCTGAATAAACCTAAAGCCAAGGCGATTAATCGAAGTATGAAAGTGCGAGGTTGAAATAAAGCAATAATGCCCGCTACAAATAAGCCAATCATTGCTAAACGTTCATAAACACAGAGCACACAAGGTTGTAAGCCCATTCCATATTGGAAGTAAAGTGCGGTGGATTCTAAGGATAAACTTGAAAAAGCCAATAAAAACCACACAAAACGTTTTTCGGAAAATTGTTTTAATAGTGCGAGCATTTTCTCTCCTTAAATTGGCAAAATTAAACCTAAACTTGCTAACCAAATTGTGGCAGCTGGTAAAATAAATTCAATAGCTAGTAAACCAATGATTGAAAGTACAATCGTGTAAGGTAAAGCCATATAAACCATTCTGCCATAAGAAAGGCGAATTAATGGCGAAATTGATGAAGTCAATAAGAATAAGAAAGCAGCTTGTCCATTTGGTGTTGCAACTGATGGTAAGTTTGTACCTGTATTAATGGCAACAGAAAGCAATTCAAATTGATGCGGTGCAATTACTCCATTTGTCAGCGCAGCTTTAGCTTCATTAATATAAACCGTTGCAACAAATACATTATCAGAAATAGAAGAAAGCAAGCCATTAAACAAATAGAATAAAGCAAGTTGTGTATTTTCTTCCGCAGAAAGAACGAAGTGAATAATTGGTGAAAAAAGTTTTTGATCAATAATTACTGCAACAACAGAAAAGAATACAACGAGCAATGCAGTAAAGGGTAAAGATTCCTGAAAGGCTTTACCGATAGTATGTTCATCCGTCACACCAGTGAAAGACGTAGCAAAAATGATGATACTTAAACCAATTAAACCGACTGCGGCAAGATGGAATGCTAATCCAAGAATTAACCAAATTGCGATTAACGCTTGCATACCTAATTTAATTTTATCTTGTTTAGACATTTTTTCTGAATTAGTGCGATCTAAATCTGATAAGATTTTCCAGACTTCGTCTGGTAATTTCTCGCCATAACCAAATAATTTGAATTTTTCGACCAAGAAACAAGTGAGTAATCCGCAGATAAACACAGGAATAGTCACGGGTGCCATACGGAGGAAAAATTCCATAAAGTTCCATTTTGCTTGTTCTGCAATAATTAAGTTTTGCGGTTCTCCAACAACGGTCATTACACCACCGAGTGCAGTTCCTACACCTGCATGCATCATTAAACTACGTAAGAATGCACGGAATTTTTCTAAGATTTCGTGCTGTTGTTCAATAATTTTTCCATCGTCTGAAATATCAACCACATCAATTAAATTATTGCCTGATGCAACTTTGTGATACACACCATAAAATCCCATTGCGACACTAATGATAACAGCAACAACCGTTAAAGCATCGAGAAAAGCCGATAAAAAAGCAGCACTAAAACAAAAGGCAATAGAAAGTGCAATTTTAGAACGAATTTTGACAAGTAATTTAGTAAATACATAAAGCAGTAATTGTTTCATAAAGAAAATACCTGCCACCATAAATATCAGTAGCAAGATCACTTCAAAGTTTGCCATAATTTCTGCTTTGACGTGTTTGGCATTTGTCATTCCAATAATAATAGCTTCAATTGCTAATAGACCACCCGGTTGAAGAGGGTAGCATTTTAATGCCATTGCCAATGTGAAAATAAATTCTGCAACCAGTAACCAACCCGCAATAAAAGGACTAATAAAAAAGAAAACAATTGGATTTATAATAAGAAAAACCACAATGGCAAGTTTGTACCATTCTGGACTTGCCCCAAGAAAGTTTTTCATAAAAGCCTGAATGTTTGTCATAGTGAACTCCATTATTTTTATCACGCGAACATTGTAATATATCCCCCTTTAAAGGATAATAAAAACCAAGTAATTTTTTTATAAAATTGCATTTTTTTTGATTTTTATCTGATTTTTAATTGTAATGCAAAACAATAACGACATTTTAAAAGCCCAAAGTCCAGCAGCTTTAGCAGAGGAATATATTGTAAAGAGTATTTGGCAAGATGTTTTTCCTTCGGGCAGTAATTTGCCATCAGAACGTGATTTAGCCGATAAGATTGGTGTAACTCGCACCACCCTACGTGAAGTTTTACAACGTTTGGCTCGTGATGGTTGGCTAACAATTCAGCACGGCAAACCTACCAAAGTAAATAATATTTGGGATGCTGCAGGGCCGAATATTATTGAAACCCTAATTGCTTTGGATATGCAGTCCGCGCCCTTAATTATTGATAATATGCTCTCTTTACGTAGTAAAATGTCGGAATCTTACATTTATGAAGCAGTAAAGAATTCTCCTCAAAAATCAACCGCACTTTTTGCTGAATTAGAGCAATTACAAAACACAGCACAAGATTACACAGAATTTGATTACCAATTATTTCGTCAATTCACTGTTGTTGCCAACAAACCCTTTTATCGTTTAATTTTCAATAGTTTAAAAGGCGTTTATCAGCGAATAGGGTTGTTATTTTTTAAAGAAAAAAAACACCGTGAATTAACAAAGCAATTTTATTTAGAAATGCAACAAATTTGTCTTGAGGGAAATGCAGATGCAGTAGTGGATTGCATCCGTAAACATAATTTACGTTCTTCAACCTATTGGAAAGCCATTTTAGAACGATTGCCACAAAATTTATCAGATTAATACTGGAAGCGAATTTAAGAAAAAAACATAAAACTTTTCTTATAATTACAAAATCATTTTCACCAATTTATCTGCTTTAATCCGTGCAAATTTTTTCAAAAGTTTTTGCACTGGTTCTGGGTATTGATTTAATTCTTCTAATTCAGAGTAATGTTTTAATACTTTTGTATGTTGGCGAATTTGGTTTTGCTCTTTTTCCACTTGGGCTAAAAGCTGTTGTTGTGGATCGTAAATTAATAAGCCATTTTCTGCATCCAAACGCCACGCTCGAGGGTTAAGATTATTGCCCGTCAATAAAATATAACGGTCATCTACCCACACACCTTTTAAGTGGTAGGTATTATCGCCATCACGCCATAAACGCACCACAAGCTGACCATTTTCAATTTGAGTCTCAAATTTTTCACAGAAACGGCGAAGATTACTTTCATAAAGATAAGGTAACGCCCCCGCCATTTTGAATGGTTGTTCTGGTGGAATGTAAAAATCGTTTGCGACTTTATCGCCAACAATAATTTCTACTCGTTTACCGTTTTCCAATAACGTTGCTATTTTATGTTGCAATGTGCGTGGGAAATTAAAATATGGCGTACAAATCACCAATTTTTCTTGCACTTGCAAGAATAAATCTTCAATTACTTGATTTAATTCATTGCCTGATGCGCCTAAGCCAAACAGTGGCGATACGCTTAAAACATTCGGTAATTTCACCGCATTTTTTAATGAATATTCACCATTTTGAGCAAGGTCTTTACGATAAGCGCGAATATTGCCACGGATCTCTTTGGTGCGAGGGCGGTTGGCGACATCAAGTGGATAAACTGCACTGAAATCTAACAAGTAATCATTGATGAAATTTACCATTGAATCAGCTAATTCGGCATGAGTGATTTTTTGATAGCGGTCGTAACGATATTTTTCAAATTGATGAAGATAGACATTATTAATACTTGCACCGCTATAAAGCACCGTATCATCAAATACAAAGCCTTTGACATGCAATACACCAAAAACTTCGCGTGTGTTAATTGGCACGCCAAAGAACATATTTGGATCATCAGGTAAGTGATAAGTTTGGCGTTGCTCGCAATACCAGTCTGCATTAGTGGCAGATTTTTCCGCTCCTAATAAATTGCGTTGTGCGCGATGCCAATCTATGAGAATTTTTACATCCAAGTGTGGATTTTCTTGCTTCACGCGATAAATTTCATCGAGAATTTCCTGCCCCGCTTCGTCTTTTTGCCAATAAAGTGCGGTGACATAAATACGTTTTTTTGCGTTTCTGATTAATTCAATAATTTGAGTTTTAAATTCAGCCGGGCTACCCAAAAATTCAATTTGCTCGGCTTGCAAGGCAAGGAATGGCAAATTATTTAAATTTTGTTCAGCTCGTTTGGTTTTATTGATTAACATAATCCATCTCGTGATTAAAGACTAGTGCACTAGTTTACAATATTTCACGTGCTTATTAATAGAAAAAAGGCTTTTTTTCGTTATAATGCTCACAAATTTTAGCATTTTTTGGCTAAAAAATATTCATTTTTACTCAGGGAAACCCTATGAACGACAAACGCAAACCGTCTTTTCAATCCGCAGGCAAAACCTTTCAAGAACGCTCAGTGGGGGAAAAGTACAGAGAAAAACCAAGCCAAAATCGACCGCACTTTAATGATAAATTTAATGGAAATAGAAACGAAAAATCTCGTTTTCCTCGTGATAAACAAGAAGTGAAAGAAACTAAAATTACGCAACTCTCTTTATCTCGCGCGCCATCAAATAAAAATACAGAACAACCTAAGGTTCAAGTGATGATAAAAAGTACGGGTACGGCTTATAAAACAAAAGAAAACTGGCGCACTTTCTCCACGAGCACCTGAAAAAATTAAGAAAAACCGTGCGGAAGAAATGAAGGTTTACGGTGAAAATGCCTGTTTAGCTTTATTTGCAGAACGTCCTGAAAGTATTGTTCGATTGTGGGCAACCGTGCAAATGTCACACAAAATTGGCGAGGTATTGAGTTATTTAGCCGAAAACAAGAAGGCTTATCACGTTGTAGATAGTGAAGAATTAGCCCGAGTGAGCGGAACAGAACATCACGGTGGCATTTGCTTATTAGTGAAGAAACCGCGTGCTTTCACGTTGCAAGGATATTTGGATATTCCTCGTAACGAGGATTGTTTAGTGCTATTAGACAACGTGAATAATGCACAAAATATCGGAGGTGTATTGCGTACTTGTGCTTATTTTGGCGTGAAAAATATTGTCGCCGATAATGTGGAAAATCTGTATTCGGGAGCCTCTATGCGTGTAGCAGAAGGTGGCGCAGAATATATTCGTGTGTTAGAAACGGATGATATTGATTCAGCTTTAATGCAATTGCGTAAATCAGGCTATCAAATTATTCACGTATCGCACAATAAACAAGGCGACCCATTGGATAAAGTGCGGTTAAAAAATAAAGTGGTTTTTGTGCTAAGTGAAAGTTCTACGGAAAGTTTAGCGACGCCAGAAGACACACAAGTGCGTTTAACGCTCGCAAGCCCAATTAAATCAGGCTTAAACATTGCAGTGAATGCGGGTGTGTTGTTAGCGAAGTGGTATTTTAGATAGTGTATGATTAAAGGGGAAAATGATTTCCCCTTTAAAATTTCAAATAAAAGTCTTTAGTCAATTCAATAAATGCTTCAGTGTATTGATTATCCGCATCATAAATCACCAATTGATCTTGCATTAAAACTTCGGGTTGTTTGGCAAAGGTAAGCAACATTCTCTGGGGCGTTTTTCCTATTTTAGTGATGACATTGGTCTGTTTTATGCAAAAAAGTGCGGTGGATTTTGTGAGCGTTTTGCCTGCCTCATAAGGCAAAACAAAACTTATTTTCCCATTTTCCGACAAGCGTGTTGCAGCCCATTCTAACCAATTTAAGTGGCTTTGCTTGGTATAACGAGCCAATTCTCGTTCTTCATTTTTACAAGCTATACCTTGTTCAAAATAAGGTGGATTTGCCACAATTAAATCAAAGGTTTGTTCAGTGGTTTGTAAAAAATGTTGTATATCCGCTTGAGTAAGTTGAATGCGATTTTTCCACACTGAATTATTGATGTTTTCTTGTGCTTGTTTTGCTGCAATGGGATCCAACTCAACCGCTTGAATTTGACAGTTTTCTTCAGTTCGTTGTGCCAACATTAACACCAATAATCCTGTGCCACAGCCCATATCTAAAATATTTTTACAATGCTTTACATCAGCCCAAGCACCTAACAAAATGCCATCAGTGCCGACTTTCATGGCACAAGAATCTTGATTGATATGGAATTGTTTAAAGGTAAATCCGTTCATAAATTTTTCGTAAATTGACCGCACTTTCAGGTATAATCCTCGCCAATTTTAACAAAGAACCGCACAATAATGAATTTATCCCAATTTGAACAATTCGATCTTTCTCCTGAGCTTTTAAAGGCGCTTGAGAAAAAAGGTTATTCCCGCCCAACAGCTATTCAAATGGAAGCCATTCCTGCCGCAATGGAAGAGCGTGATGTATTAGGCTCTGCACCAACGGGAACAGGGAAAACGGCTGCTTTTTTATTACCTGCGCTACAACATTTATTGGATTATCCGCGTCGTAAACCAGGCCCACCGCGTATTTTGGTATTAACACCAACCCGCGAACTGGCAATGCAAGTGGCTGAACAAGCGGAAGAATTAGCGCAGTTCACCCATTTAAATATTGCGACAATTACAGGTGGCGTGGCGTATCAAAATCACGGTGATGTATTCAATACCAATCAAGATTTGGTGGTGGCTACGCCAGGCCGTTTATTGCAATACATTAAGGAAGAAAATTTTGATTGCCGTTCCGTTGAAATGCTGATTTTTGACGAAGCCGATAGAATGTTACAAATGGGATTTGGGCAAGATGCGGAAAAAATTGCAGCTGAAACCCGTTGGCGGAAACAAACTTTGTTGTTTTCTGCAACCTTAGAAGGAGAGTTATTGGTCGATTTTGCGGAGCGTTTGTTGAATGATCCTGTGAAAGTAGATGCGGAACCAAGTCGCCGTGAAAGAAAAAAAATCAACCAATGGTATTATCACGCAGACAGCAATGAACACAAAATCAAATTGCTCGCACGTTTTATTGAAACTGAAGAAGTGACGCGTGGAATTGTGTTTGTTCGCCGTCGTGAAGATGCGCGTGAACTTTCTGAAACATTGCGTAAACGAGGCATTCGTTCCGCATATTTAGAAGGCGAAATGGCACAAACTCAACGTAACAATGCCATTGATAAATTGAAATCAGGTATTGTGACGGTATTGGTTGCAACAGATGTGGCTGCACGTGGTATTGATATTGATGATGTAAGCCACGTGATGAATTTTGATTTGCCCTATAGTGCGGATACTTATTTGCATCGAATTGGACGTACCGCACGAGCTGGCAAAAAAGGCACGGCAGTCTCTTTTGTCGAAGCCCATGATTACAAGTTACTTGGTAAAATCAAACGCTATACCGAGGAAATTTTAAAGGCGCGCATTTTAGCAGGTTTAGAACCTCGTACTAAGCCACCAAAAGATGGCGAAGTGAAATCGGTCAGCAAAAAACAAAAGGCTCGTATTAAAGAAAAACGTGAAGAAAAGAAAAAAACAGAGGCAAAGAAAAAAGTAAAATTGCGTCATAAGGATACAAAAAATATCGGCAAACGACGCAAGCCAAGTAACAGTAATGTTTAATTAGGTATGATTTAAATTCTGTTTTATATCACACTAGCAATGTGGGTTTCTTGTATTGGTATTAACTAAATTACGCATTAATAAAGCGTAATTTAAGTTAATATCTTGTGGTACATTTAAGAATACAAAATGCCCATCGCCTAGTGCTGCATCAACCGTTTCATTTTTACGATTTAGCATTTTTTCAATTTTGAAATTAATATTGCCTTGTGGCGTCATCATTTCTACATTGTCGCCAAGTAAGAATTTGTTTTTTACTGCTACTTCTGCCATACCTTGTTCGTTACGTTTACCCGTAAATTCACCGACAAATTGCTGACGATCAGAAATAGAATAACCGTATTCGTAGTTTTGGTATTCATCATGCGTATGACGGCGTAAGAAGCCCTCGGTATAACCACGATGTGCAAGGGATTCCAACGTATCCATTAAACTTTCATCAAATGGTTTGCCTGCGGCTGCATCATCAATTGCTTTGCGGTAAACTTGAGCCGTTCTTGCACAATAATAAAATGATTTAGTGCGGCCTTCGATTTTTAAAGAATGCACACCAAGTGCGGTCAATTTTTCTACATGTTGTACGGCACGTAGATCTTTTGAATTCATAAAGTAGGTGCCGTGTTCATCTTCAAACGCTGTCATTTGTTCGTCAGGCTTTTGTGATTCGGTATAAAGGAAGACTTTATCCGTTACCGCACCCTCGCCTAAGGTTGGTGCTACATTTTTCACTTCGATTTGTTGAGCAGGATCGATTTTCGGCACGATGTTGCCTATTTCATCCGTCGTGCCTTCTTCCATTTTGTATTCCCAACGGCAAGCATTGGTGCAAGTGCCTTGATTTGGATCGCGTTTGTTGATATAGCCAGAAAGTAAGCAACGGCCAGAATACGCCATGCACAACGCACCATGTACGAAAATTTCGAGTTCAATATCTGGCACTTGTTGGCGAATTTCAGCAATTTCATCTATTGAAAGTTCGCGCGATAAAATCACACGAGTTAATCCCATTTGTTTCCAGAATTTCACTGTTGCCCAGTTTACCGCATTGGCTTGCACAGAAAGATGAATATCAATATTAGGGAAATTTTCACGCACCAACATAATTAAGCCTGGATCAGACATAATTAAAGCATCTGGTTTCATATCGATGACAGGTTGTAAATCTTTAATAAAAGTTTTGAGTTTGGAATTATGGGGTGCAATGTTTACCACTACATAGAATTTTTTGCCAAGGGAATGGGCTTCATCGATCCCGATTTTCAAATTGGCGTGATTAAATTCATTATTGCGTACACGTAAGCTATAACGAGGTTGGCCTGCATAAACCGCATCTGCACCATAAGCAAACGCATAGCGCATATTTTTAAGAGAGCCTGCAGGGGAAAGTAATTCTGGTTTGAATTGGGTTGTCATAATATTCTCTTTTGTCTGATTTCAGGTCAGGGATTTACTCAAGGTAAATCGTTAGGTGGGGTATTGTAGAGAAAATATTTGGCTTGTAAAGGAAAGTGCGGTTAAATTCTTAGTAGAATTTTATGTAAAATTTAACCGCTTAATAGGTTGTATTTAATTCCTCAAATCTTAGGATAGTAATTTATCTTTCGTTTCTGAAATAAACCATAATCCAATCAAGCTCAACACAGCGTTTAGGGTTAAATAAATCCCCACACCTTTTAAGCCGTAGTGAGCATTCAGCGGTAAGGCAATGATTGCCGCAACACTTGCCCCGAATAAACCTGCAATATTATAGGTTAAAGAAGCACCTGAATAGCGGGCGTGAGTAGGGAAGAGTTCAGGTAAAAAACTCGCTAATGGTCCATAGCCCATTCCAATTAACCCCATACCGATGAATAAAAACCAAAACAAACTGGTAGTTGTACCGTTTTCGAGAAATAACGGCAAGGATAAACCAAAAATCGCAACGCCAACAGTTGTCCAAATGAGCCAAATACGGCGACCAACTTTGTCGATATATTTGCCCGAAACGGCAATGGTAATAGCCAAAGAAACCGCACTTGCCATCAATAAAGCGGTAAAAATTTGCGGGGAAAATCCTAATCCCATTGCGTATCCTGCCTCTGAAACCGTTGGAGCAGATTTGGCGTAAATTTGGCTAAAGGCAATCATAATGTAGAACAGCACATAGCCAGCAATGCAAACCAACATTCCTAAGAAAAACGGCTTGAAATAAGTAGTGATGACTTCCAACATTGGTAAGCGTTTAGGTTTTGGCTTGTTAAGTGCCGCGAGGAAAATCGGGGCTTCAGTCAGTTTTAGGCGAACATATAAGCCAATTGCCACTAAGATAATGGAAGATAAAAACGGTATCCGCCACGCCCATTCAGTCATAGCTTCTTGCCCGAAAATTGCCGTAATGCCTAAGAATACGCCATTTGCCAACAACAAGCCAAGCGGGGCTCCCAATTGTGGGAAAGTGCCATACCAACCACGTTTACCTTCTGGAGCATTTTCAACCGCAACTAACGCAGCACCGCCCCACTCTCCGCCTAAACCGATACCTTGCCCAATACGGCATAAACAGAGCAAAATTGTCGCCCAAATACCGATGCTGTCATAGGTTGGCAACAAACCGATAACCACAGTGGAAACGCCCATCAACAGCAAGCTCATCACAAAAGTATTTTTCCGCCCGAAACGGTCACCGAAATGCCCGAACAATATTGCTCCCAAAGGGCGAGCAATAAAAGTGAGTGCTAAGGTGGAAAGTGCCGCAATCTGCCCTGAAAGTGGATCTGCGGCATGGAAGAATTGATGGTTAAATACCAATACCGCTGCCATTGCGTAAATGTAGTTATCGAAATACTCAATTGCAGTGCCGACCATCGTCGCTGTTGCTACTTGCTTTAAACTATTTTGCGTATTCATCACTTGCCTCCCGTAATGCTTTTGTTGCGGCTTGCACATTATCGGCGTGCGTAATTGCAGTAATCACTGCCACACCATCCGCCCCAAATTCTCGTAAGGTTTTAACGTGAGCTAATTTCACCCCACCAATTGCCACAAGCGGTTTAGTTATGCCCACATTTCGCAAAGTTTGAATAAACGCCATTCCTAGTGTTGGTTTCGGATTCTCTTTTGATTGCGTTGGGAAAATCGGGCCAATTCCAAAATAATCAATTTCCGCTAAATTTTCCCCAATTTCTGCCTCGTCTAAACGATTCACCGACCAACCAATAATTAGCGGTTTATCTGTTTTAGCTCGAATCTCTTGCACAGGCATATCGCTTTGCCCAACGTGAATGCCATCCGCCTCGATTTCCAACGCCAAATCAACGTTGTCGTCTACAATAAAGGGTACGCCATATTCACGGCACAAATCACGACAATTAATCGCCAGTGCCTTCTGTGCTGAGGGCGTATGTTCTAACGAAAATTTGCCTTTATCCCGAAATTGAAAGCAGGTAATTCCGCCTTCTAACGCTTGTTTAAGCACGAATAATAAATTTTCTGATAAGTTCTCGCCCAAATGACGGCAATCTTGCGTGCCTGCCACAAAGTAAAGCGGTAAGATTTTTTGAATATTTTTCATCTTTCAATCCTTAAAGGCGACTGTAAGCCCAATGATTTGTCGGCCCGTGTCCTTGCCCAATATTCAACGGGTGAGAAATCGCAGCGGTAATAAAATCTTTCGCTGTTTTTACCGCACTTTGTAACGGTTCGCCTTTCGCCAACTCTGCGGTTAAACAGGCAGAAAAGGTACAGCCCGTACCATGTGTATGCGGCGTGTTGAAACGGGGGCTTTGCAAAGTAAAATGACGACCATCTGCAAGTAAAACCCAATCTTGGCACAGCTCACTTTGCGAATTGAGCGAATGTCCGCCCTTAATAATCACATTCTTCGCTCCTTGTTTTTGCAACGCTTTTGCGGCTTGTTGAATACTGATGTCGTCCACAATCGCAATCCCCGTTAATGCTTCCGCTTCGGGAATGTTGGGTGTAATCACATCCGCTAACGGCAGCAATTTTTGGCTTAACGCACTCACCGCTTGCTGTTGCAATAAGGGTGCACCACCTTTGGCGATCATCACAGGATCTAGCACCAGCGTGCCGAAAGGTTTATCAGCAAGAAAATCTGCAACGCATTCAATAATTTCTGCATTGCCCAACATACCAATTTTGCAACTTGCAATCTGGAAATCATTTTTGACCGCTTCCAGTTGCGCTTGAATTGTTTTCAGTGGAATAGGGTGAATATCAAATACGCCAAGTGTGTTTTGTGCCGTAACTGCCGTGATTGCTGATGTACCAAACACGCCGCGCATTTGGAAGGTTTTAAGATCTGCTTGAATGCCTGCACCACCGCCACTGTCTGACCCTGCGATGGTTAAAACTTGTTTCACATTACTCATTAATGCGCCCTCTTTGTCCAATGGTTTCAGGGGAAAGTGCAGCAAGCTCGTCCAACAAACGGATTTGGAACTGTCCCACTTGTGTGGTTAAGCCTTGCGCCGCACACTCGCCTGCAATGGTGTATGCTACACAGGCTTCTAATGTCGCAGAAAAATAATTCCCTTCACTTACCGCTAAAAATGCAGCACACACGGCACTCAATAAACAGCCCGAAGCCGTAACTTTCGGGAACAATGACGTGCCGTTGTGAACGGTCGCAGTTTGTGTGCCATCGCTGACAATATCCACCGCCCCGCTAATCAACACCGTACAGCCATAGCGTTGAGCCACTTTCTCGGCAACGGCTTTTAAATCCACTTCGCCTTGCCCTGCATCTACACCTTTTGCCTGCCACGTCTCGCCTGCAATGGCAGCCAGTTCACCTGCATTACCACGAATAAGTGCGAATTTTACTTCTGCCAGCAATTGGCGAATGGTCTCACGGCGATAGCTCGTTGCCCCCACACCAACAGGATCTAACACTACAGGAATTCCAACCTCATTTGCCGTTTTTCCTGCCTGCAACATTGCCTCCCGATCTTTACCAATCAGCGTACCAATATTAATGACCAATACTTGACTGATTTTCGGTACTTCCTGCATTTCTTCGATATTCGCCGACATCAAAGGCGAAGCTCCTAATGCCAACAAGCCATTGGCACTAAAATTTGCTGCCACAATGTTGGTGATGTTATGAATGAGCGGATTCTGCTCACGGATTTTGGAGAGATAAATTGATTGCATAAGCATTCCTTGTATTGAATATAAAATAAACAAAAATGCCCGCTATTCACTGTGAGCAATTAGCGGATGTAATAAAATGTAGAAAATTGGAAAAATAAACAGGATAAAATCGTGATAGAGAAAGGTTGAATATGTGGCATATTAGTTTCCTACGTCAGTGCTAACTGTTTCAGGTTCACGGGTATCATCTCAGCCTTTCGGCACCCCGACTAAAAATTGCATGAAGTTTACGCTTCTTTTCAAGAAAAAACAAGCGGTCAAATTTTTCCCTCATTTTGCAAATAATGAGAAGAATTTGACCGCTTAAATAGAAAACTAAATTTGTTTAATTAAAAACGGTAACGTACACCGAAAGAGGCTTCGTGAGTTTTAAAACGCACGTTTTCTAAGCGTCCCCAATCGTTATAACGATAATCTAAGTCTAAGGTAATATTCGGTGTAATGTCATAGCCAATACCACCAATAAAACCAAAGCCAATGCGTTTTATGCTTCTAGAACCTGATGTTTCCTGATCCGCCTTCACATCTCCGCCTATTGGCATATTGTTAGTCTTAAATGTAAGTTTTGTTGTAAATTCATCTTTTGTGTAACCGCTGGTAGCAACATGCCCAACTTACTCTGTTTTATAATATAAGTAAAAATGTTTTAATTAAAGCATAAAATAACAGCAAAATTTGACTGATTGGTTTTTTATGCTTTCAATCAAACTGTATTTATAAAATAAAAAGAATTGACGTAATTTTGGTTACGTCAATTCTATTTTTATTTTTGATTATTCTGATTTTGCGCGGGTTGGTTCAGAATAAACGTGGCTAATTGCACAATGATGTCCTGCCGCACCTTTTCCATAGAAATAATAACGAGAATCCTGCCAAGCCCTAATTGGGAAAGCCTCTGGCATTTCATCATTTGCTTTCGCTAAAGTCATCTCCGCTTTTGTATGGGGTACTGAAGAAATTGTACCTAAACGTCCATTAAATTCATAAGTGCGGACAAATTTTGATACTTTCTCGAGCGTTTCAGGTTCATCTACATTAATTGCTGGATCAATAGATTCAACAACTTCTTGAGGTTTATATGAACTTAAACGGTCTAAAGATTCTTGTACTTTTTTCTGTACCGATTCATTAGCTGGTTGAGTAATAAAATCTAATGCAGGTTTTACATCAGGGGATTTTTCTTCAACGACAATTCCCATTGCTGGCGTGATAAACCCTTTTTTAGTTTTCTCTTGCTCAAGCAATTCATCCACAGATAAGAAATGATTTTCTTTTGGCAGATTTACCGTTGAATAATCAATCCAAGCCTTGCCACTTGCCAATTCAGGCGAAACCACCGCAGCAAATAATGGCATTGGCGATTTTGGCTCTTGATTACGGCGACGACGCTGATTATTCGCTGCACGTAAATGACGTGGAGTACGACGCTGACGCTCTTGACGTTCAGAACGTTGGTTCTGATGAACGGGTTTTTCATCATTATTTTGAACCGTAATTACATCCACTTCTGGCATTTTTTCAGTCGTGCTGAAGTTATTTTCAACAACTGTTTCATTATCTTCAACGCGCACGCGTTTACGTAAATCACGGCGTTGGCGGCGTTGAGTTACAGGCTCAGTTCTTTCTTCTTTAGCCTCAAAAACAGGTGTAGAATTTACCGCACTTTCAGCGATACTTTCTTCCACTAAGTTACGGCGCGGACGGCGTTGATTACGCTCACGGACATTACGAACCTGTTCTTCGGTTCTTTCTGTTTCGTTATTTTCAGAACGTGGACGACGAGAAGAACGACGATCCTGTGAACGGCGTTGATTACGATTAGGATTGCGCGAAGTGCGGTTATTTTTTGGTTTGTTTTCTTCAGATTTAGTCGCAAATAAACCTTTAATCTTCGCAATAATTTTAGCTAACAAAGAGGGTTCATTTGATTTACGCTCAACTGGCGTTGGGGCTGCTTCTGAAATAGAAAGCGCAACTACTGCACTTTCAACCGCTGGTTGTTCAGTAACAACGGTTGTTTCCACATTACGAGAAACCAGTGATTCTTCAGTATTTTCATCTTGAGCGCAGTGAATTTTCGCTAAGTTATAGCTTAATTCATTTACTTCTTCGCCATCACGTAAACGGAAAACACTAAAGTGCGGTGTTTCCATTGCTTCATTTGGGGCAACAATAATATCGACATTATGACGCTTTTCAATATTACTGATTGCTTTGCGTTTTTCGTTAAGAAGATAAGAGGCAATTTGTACTGGCACAATGGTATGCACTTGCTTGGTGTTTTCTTTTAATGCTTCTTCTTCCAGCAAACGCAAAATAGATAAAGAAAGAGATTCATTATCACGCACTTTGCCTGTTCCTTGACAACGAGGGCAAATATGGTGCGAAGATTCGCCCAATGATGGGCTTAAACGCTGACGTGACATTTCTAACAAACCAAAACGAGAAATTCGGCTAATTTGAATACGGGCGCGATCTGGACGAACCGCATCACGAATACGATTTTCTACTTCACGTTGATGGCGAATTGGTGTCATATCAATGAAATCAATGACAACTAATCCACCTAAGTCACGTAAGCGTAATTGACGCGCGATTTCATCTGCCGCTTCAAGATTGGTATTTAATGCCGTTTCTTCAATATCGCCACCACGAGTAGAACGTGCGGAGTTAATATCAATGGCGGTTAATGCTTCAGTTACATCAATAACGATTGAACCGCCAGAAGGTAAACGCACTTCACGTTGGAATGCGGATTCAATTTGAGATTCAATTTGATAGTGACTGAAAAGTGGCACTTCGCCTTGATAAAGTTTCACGCGATTGATGAAATCAGGACGCACAAGTTTGATATGCTCTTTCGCTTTCTCAAAAATTTTTGGGCTATCAATCAGGATCTCACCAATATCACGACGCAAATAATCGCGAATAGCGCGCACAATCACATCACTTTCTTGGTGAATCAAGAAAGGTGCTGGACGACTTTGTGAAGCTTGTTTGATCGCTTCCCAATGATGTAATAATACTTTTAAATCCCATTGTAATTCTTCTGGCGATTTTCCCACACCAGCAGTACGGACGATTAAGCCTACACCTTCAGGCACATCTAATGAACTTAATGCCTCTTTTAGTTCAGTACGTTCATCGCCCTCAATACGGCGAGAAATTCCTCCTGCCCGTGGATTATTCGGCATAAGCACCAAATAACTGCCAGCAAGAGAAACAAAAGTAGTTAAGGCTGCACCTTTGTTTCCTCTTTCTTCTTTATTAACTTGAACGATAACTTCCTGTCCTTCAGTCAAAATATCGCGAATATTCGGACGACCTTGAAAAACATAATCATCAGGAAAATATTCACGGGAAATTTCTTTTAAAGGTAAAAAACCGTGACGTTCTGCACCATAATCTACAAAAGCCGCTTCTAAGCTTGGCTCAACGCGAGTAATTTTTCCTTTGTAGATATTCGCTTTTTTTTGTTCGTGTCCTGGACTTTCAATGTCCAAGTCAAAAAGGCGTTGTCCATCGACAAGCGCAACACGCAACTCTTCTTTTTGAGTTGCATTGATTAACATTCTTTTCATTGTCAATTCTCTTATTAAATATTTAAAAAAAACCTCAAAATAAACCGCACTTTGCTTCGTTATCGACCTCGTGTTTCTCGCGCCAGTCAATCTCACGACTGTATGTTGCTGGGTGCATTGATAACGTTATTAAGCATAAATATTTGCTTGATAAAACAACGCGATATTCCGCACGCGTTGCAAACGGCTGATTTATTTTAAGAAAAATGTTGATTATCAATGTCTTATGCCAATTGCTGCATTGAGTTTTCACCAACAAAACTTATTCTTTTTTACGCAAATTCTTAGGCACAAAAAGACGTTCTATTATCCATAGAAAACGATTAATTAGCAAGGCGAATTTGCGTTCATAGAGTGACGTTCATATTACGTTTATAGTGCCTTTATGATATGATTTGCAGCGATTTTCAAAAGGAAAAAAAATGACAAAACAAAATGAAAAAATCATTAATTCATCGGTAAAAATGCTGACAATTAGTGAAGATGAAAGTGGACAACGAATTGATAATTATTTATTAGCAAAACTCAAAGGTGTACCCAAAAGTTTAATTTATCGCATTGTGCGTAAAGGCGAAGTGCGAGTAAACAAAGGCAGAATTAAACCAGAATATAAACTGCAAACAGGCGATGTTGTACGCATTCCACCTGTGCGTGTCGCAGAAAAAAATGATGCGCCGATTTCAAAAAATCTCAATAAAGTTGCCGCACTTGAAAACCAAATTTTGTTTGAAGATGATTGCTTGATTGTTTTAAATAAACCTTCAGGAATTGCGGTACACGGTGGCAGTGGTTTAAATTTTGGTGTGATTGAAGCCTTACGAGCATTACGCCCAGAAGCTCGTTTTTTAGAGCTGGTTCATCGTTTGGATCGCGATACATCAGGCATTTTATTAATTGCGAAAAAACGTTCAGCATTACGCAATTTGCACGAACAACTTCGTGTCAAAACCGTTCAAAAAGATTATTTAGCGTTAGTACGTGGGCAATGGCAATCCCATATAAAAGTTATTCAAGCCCCTCTTTTGAAAAATGAATTATCTAGCGGGGAGCGCATTGTGCGTGTCAGCGAGCAAGGAAAACCATCTGAAACCCGCTTTAGTATTGAAGAACGCTATATAAATGCTACGCTTGTGAAGGCTTCACCAGTCACAGGGCGAACCCATCAAATTCGTGTGCATACACAATATGCAGGACATCCTATTGCATTAGATGATAAATACGGCGATAAAGATTTTGATAAACAAATGAATGAATTAGGATTAAATCGTTTGTTTTTGCACGCTTTTTCAATTCGGTTTGAACACCCTAAAAATGGCGAAACACTACGTTTCAATGCGTCACTAGATCATCAAATGAAAGCAATTTTGCAAAAGTTGCGGGAAAGCAAATAGACAATATTTCTGTTTATTGCTACACTTACACACGGAGACAACTCGTTTCTATCAACAAATTTCATAATAACGACAACAAAGGATAGCAAAATGGCAAAAGGACAATCTTTACAAGATCCTTATTTAAATGCGCTTCGTCGTGAACGCATTCCTGTATCAATCTACCTTGTAAACGGAATCAAACTTCAAGGTCAAATTGAATCATTCGATCAATTCGTGATTTTATTAAAAAACACCGTGAATCAAATGGTATATAAACACGCAATTTCAACGGTTGTGCCTGCTCGTTCAGTTTCCCATCACAATAACAATCATCATACTACTCCAACAGAAGCAGTTGAAAACGTGGAAACTCAAGCAGAGTAATCACAATACCATTAATGGGTAATTAATATTTATTAAGTGCGGTTGAAAATTCTCAGGAAATTTCGACCGCACTTTTTTCATCTCAAATGTGAAAACTACTTTCCAATTCCATATTGTTTCAATTTATTCGCAATGGCAGTATGGGAAACGCCTAAACGTTGAGCCAATTTTCTCGTGCTTGGATATTCAGCATAAAATAATTTTAGGACTTGTGCTTCATAGAAACCAATAATTTCATCTAAGGTTTTATTTTCAAATTCATCCAAAGAAATCACCGCACTTTGTGGCAGAGCAAGATTTAAACTTTCGATAGTTAAATGATTATCTTGTACTAACGAACAAGCACGATAAAGAGTGTTATAAAGCTCTCGAACATTCCCTTTCCAATCATATTTCTGCAAATAAAGAAGAAAATCTTTATCGAAAGTTGGTTTTGCAATTTTTAATTCTTCACTGATTTCCTGTAAAAAACCTTGTGCCAGTGGCTCAATATCAGCCATGCGATCTCGTAATGCAGGCACATTAATAGTGAGAACATTTAAGCGATGAAACAAATCAGCACGTACTTTACCTTGCTCAACAAGCAAATGAAGTGGAACCTGTGATGTGCAAATCACGCGCACATTTGCATAATGCTCTTTTTCTTCGCCTACTCGACGGAAAGATCCATCCGTTAAAAAACGTAATAATTTAGCCTGTAAACTTAATGAAAGTTCGGCAATGCCATCGAGTAAAACCGTCCCTTTATTAGCGTACTCAAAAAAACCGATGGTTTCACTGTCTCCGACTTTTCGACCAAACATTTCACTTTCCGCATCTTCATCAGGCAAACCAGCACAGTTTACTGCGATAAATTTTTTATTGCGACGCAAACTCTGATAATGGCAGGCTTTCGCTAACAAATCTTTTCCACTCCCCGTTTCGCCTTGAATTAACAAAGGCGCATCAAACATAGCAAAACGTTTCGCGTTTTCTACCGCACTTTTCATCGCTTCACTTTGTACAATAAAACACTCGAAAGGTTTTTGTGGATTAAATTTAGAAATCGTCATATTCAGGGAATGGAGATAATTAAGATATGGCTATGATAATTTCTTTACAACAAAGTGTAAATATTATTTTACATAAGGTAAAAATGCGACCATTTTTGACCGCAATATCGCTAAGGTTTTAACATTTTTTCAGCGTCACGAACACGAACAAGGAATTGTTTCCGTTCAGCTGAAGTCATACCACTGCTAGTACCGGGTAATTTAACAGTAAGAGGATTCACTGCTCGACCGTTAATATGAAATTCATAATGTAAATGCGGCCCCGTAGAAATCCCCGTGTTACCAGAAAGTGCAATACGTTCGCCTTTTTTAACTGTTTGCCCTGCTTTTACTAGGGATTTGCTCAAATGCATATAAACAGTTTGATATTCACGCCCGTGACGCAACATAACATAACGTCCTGCACCGCCAGCCTGATAAGCGACTTTTTCAACTGTGCCATCTGCTGGTGCAATAACTGGTGTGCCTTGAGAAACGGAGAAATCCACGCCTTTATGGGGACGAACACGTCCTGTTACTGGATGGCGACGATTTGGATTAAAAGGGGAGGAAACTCGCGCTTGGCGTTGCAATGGATAACGAGCAAAACCTTTGCCTAAAGTTTCCCCTTGCTGATTATAATAACGACCATTTGCCGCTTGCACTGCATAATAATTTTTACCACCAGATGAAATACGTAACGCCTCAACATTACCTTGACCTGTAAGTTTATCGCCTAAATATTCACGAGAAACTAAAATGGCAAATTGAGTGCCTTTTTTTAGTTTTCGTAAACTCACTTGCCATTGTAAGGCGTTACTAAGTTGGCTAATTTGTCGCGTATCAAGACCTTGTGCTCTTAAACTACTATTTAAAGAATTTTGAATCTCGCCTTTTAATACTTCTTTTCGCCAAATACTTTTCTTTTCAATAACTTGGCGTTTAAATTTCCCATCTTCGAGACGTTCATAAATACGTTCTTCTTTTTCAGAAACCAGCCAATTTAAATATTCCAAGTTATCATTTTTATTTAAAATCCAGTAAAATTGCTGACCTGCTTTTAAGTGGGCTAATTCGGGATCAAGCTTAATCAACGGTTGTACTGATGAATCATCTAAACCAGATAAAACTAAAACATCTTTTAACGTATCCCCTTCGGTTACCGTATAGCTAAATTGATCAGTAATTCTTATGGCTTGATCGGCTGCGTCTAATAAACCATTGAGTGCGTCTTGTGCGTGTTGAGGTAAAGTACCGAGATCATCTGAAGATAGTTTTACTTCATCAACTTCATCATCTTTTGCTTGCAGTTCATCATCATAAGAGGTGGCATCTTCATCAGGTTGAAGTGCGGTGGAATTTTTATTTGGCGATGTATTTAACTCGTGATATTCCCCACTGTCAGAGGTGGAAAATATGGGATTTTCTTCAGATTTGTCTTTTATTGTAAGTAAAATGCCTGTCAAAATAAGCAGAATAGCAACAAAAAACACGCCTACTTTTATATATGCGCGTTTTTTTCGTCTATCTCGAGCTAATTTTACGTGTTGCACTGGCATCCCTAAAATAAAAAAGTTTTCAGCATTCAGACTACAGATTATAAAGAAAATTCATTCCTATGGAAAAAGCATTATTCAAATGCTTAAATATTCGACATTGGATAGAAAATCTTGAGAATTCTATAAAAATGCGTTATTTTCCCCAACCATTGTTGAAAACACGGCGATTTTATGAATATCACAGCCATTCGCAACGAGCAAAATCCACAACCGCTCATTCAATTAAAAAATATCAATGTGGTTTTCGCACAAAAAACCGCTCTGCAAGATATTAATTTAAATATCTATCCCAATTCTATTATTACCATTGTGGGGCCAAATGGTGGTGGCAAATCTACGTTGTTAAAAACCTTATTAAAACTACAAATACCCACTTCTGGCGAAGTCATTTATAGTAAAAATGTTCGCATTGGTTATGTACCACAAAAAATCCATTTGGATCATAGTTTGCCTATTACGGTTGAGCGATTTCTTTCGCTAAAAAAAGGCATTAAAACCCAAGAAATATCCACCGCACTTGAGCAACTTTCGATTTCACATTTACGCAAAAATAATATGCAAAAACTGTCTGGAGGCGAAATGCAACGCGTATTATTGGCGCGTGCAATTTTGAATAAACCAAATTTACTTGTGCTAGACGAACCCACTCAAGGCGTAGATATTACTGGGCAGGCAGAGCTTTATCAGCTAATTCATCAAACCCAACAAAAATTAAATTGTGCCGTATTGATGGTATCACACGATTTACACATTGTGATGGCGGATAGTAAAGAAGTATTGTGTATTAACCAACATATTTGCTGTGCAGGTACGCCTGATGTTCTCTCAAATGATCCAACATTTATGCGTTTATGGGGAAATCAGATCGCACAAAATGTCGGCTTTTATACCCATCATCACAATCATCATCACACCTTGCACGGCGATGTGTGCGGTTGTAATTCATCAGCAGTGCATTGTCAAAATAAGGATAAATAATGTTTGAAATTTTATTTCCTGCCCTTTTAACAGGCATTGTGCTTTCGCTTATTACCGCGCCACTTGGCGTATTTGTGGTGTGGCGGAAAATGGCTTATTTTGGCGACACCCTTTCTCATTCTGCCTTGCTCGGTGTAGCATTAGGTATTTTTTTACAAGTCAATCCTTACATTGCGATTGTGGTGCTTACCTTAATTCTTGCTATCGCAATGGTGTGGTTAGAAAGCAATACGCAATTTTCTATTGATACCTTGCTCGGCATTATCGCCCATAGCTGTTTATCTCTCGGGGTTGTAACCGTAGGATTATTACGGAATGTACGGGTAGATTTAATGAATTATTTATTTGGGGATTTACTCGCAATTAATTATACGGATTTAATTTATATCGGGATTGGCGTGATAATTGTGCTTTCAACATTAATTTACTTTTGGCAATCCTTACTTTCCACCACCGTATCGCCAGAACTCGCGCAAGTTGAAGGTATTAATATCAAAAAAATGCGTTTTATTTTAATGATATTAACCGCATTGACTATTGCCTTGAGTATGAAATTTGTCGGGGCATTAATTATCACATCCTTATTAATAATCCCTGCGGCAACCGCTCGTCGCTTTGCGAGAACGCCAGAATCTATGGTGGGCTGGGCGATTATTATGAGTATGTTATCGATTATAGGTGGATTAATATTATCAGCCTTTTATGATACTGCTGCTGGGCCTTCCGTTGTGATTTGTTCCGCGTTTTTATTTGTCTTATCACTCTTCAAAAAAGAGCGATTATAAGCTTGCCCAACCAGTGAAAACCATTTGCGCCACAGTTTAATTCTTGATAAAGTGCGGTCGATTTTTACGGTCTTTTTAGGATAACAAAATGAACCAAGAATATTTAGATTTTGAATTGCCGATTGCCGAATTAGAAGCAAAAATTGAAGCATTACGAGCAGCATCAGATGATAAAGTTGATTTAACTGATGAAATCAAACGCTTACAAAAGAAAAGTAACGAACTCACTAAAAAAACCTTTGCCAACCTCGATGCTTGGCAAGTTTCACGTATGGCGCGTCATCCAAACCGCCCTTATACATTAGATTATATCGAACATATTTTTACGGAATTTGAAGAACTTGCAGGGGATCGCGCTTTTGCTGATGATAAAGCGATTGTTGGTGGCTTGGCGCGTTTAGATGGTCGTCCAGTGATGGTTATCGGTCATCAAAAAGGTCGTTCTGTAAAAGAAAAAGTACAACGTAATTTTGGTATGCCAGCACCTGAAGGCTATCGTAAAGCGTTACGTTTAATGGAAATGGCTGAACGTTTTAAATTGCCAATTATCACATTTATTGACACACCAGGGGCTTATCCTGGTATCGGTGCTGAAGAACGTGGTCAAGCGGAAGCTATCGCCCGTAACTTACGCGAAATGGCACAACTTACCGTTCCTGTTATTTGTACTGTTATTGGCGAAGGCGGTTCGGGCGGTGCGTTAGCTATTGGCGTGGGCGATAAAGTGAATATGTTACAGTATTCCACTTATTCTGTGATCTCGCCAGAAGGCTGCGCTTCCATTCTTTGGAAAAGTGCGGAAAAGGCATCAACAGCAGCAGAAGTAATGGGATTAACCGCAAGCCGTTTAAAAGAATTAAATCTCATCGATAGCATTGTGCAAGAACCTTTAGGTGGTGCGCATCGTAATTATCTAGAAATAGCTGAAAACTTAAAACTTCGTTTAAAAGAAGATTTAGCAGAGCTTGACGGACTAAGCAAAGAAGAATTATTAAATAGACGCTATGAACGTTTAATGTCTTACGGTTATTGCTAACTAACATTCTAAAAGAGCGGTGATTTTTGCCGCTCTTTTTTGATCTAAATATACAACAAAGGAGAAAACACAATGAAAAACGTACTTTCAATCCAATCCCACGTGGTCTATGGTTTTGCAGGTAACAAATCTGCGACTTTTCCAATGCAGTTATTAGGCGTAGATGTATGGGCATTAAATACCGTTCAATTTTCTAATCATACTCAATATGGAAAATGGACAGGCATGGTCATTCCACAAGAACAAATCCGAGAAATTGTAACTGGGCTCGATAACATTGAAAAACTACAGGAATGTGATGCCTTGTTATCTGGTTACTTAGGTTCTGCGGAACAAGTCGATCAAATTCTTTTTGCTTTAGAGCAAATCAAACTGCGTAACCCAAATGCGCTTTATTTATGCGACCCTGTAATGCCACATCCGAAAAAAAGCTGCGTGGTTGCCAATGGTGTTTGCGAGGCTCTTATTGAAAAAGCGATTCCAGTGGCAGACATTATGACGCCAAACTTGCATGAATTGCGTCAGCTCACAGAATTCCCAATTAATACCTTTGATGATGTGTTAAAAGCAGTGAATGCGTTGATTGCAAAAGGCGTGAAGAAAGTTCTCGTTAAACATTTAGGCAGTGCGGGTAAAATCAATGATCCTGATACATTTGAAATTATTATGGCAACCCCTGAAGGTGTTTGGCATTTAAGCCGTCCACTTTATCAATTCAATTTTGAACCAGTGGGCGTGGGCGATTTAATCGCAGGGACATTCTTAGCAAATTTACTCAATGGAAAATCTGACGTAGAAGCCTTTGAAGCCATGAATAATGAAGTAGCAGGCGTAATGAAAACCACCTTTGAACTAGGTTCTTACGAATTACAAACCATTGCTGCACGTTTTGAAATCCTCAATCCAAGCAGCCATTATAAAGCTGAAAAAGTTGCCTAATGGATTTACTTTCAGACATTGAAAAACAACTCAAACAAACCACCGCTCAAGCATTTCTTATTGCCTTGAGTGGTGGTTTGGATTCCACTGTACTTCTTTCTTTATTTGCAAAACTTCGTCAAAAACAACCGCACTTACCGCCTTTATCTATACGAGCAATCCACATTCATCACGGATTAAGCCAAAACGCAGATTGTTGGGCTAAACACTGCCAAGACTTGTGCGATCAATTGCAAATTCCATTGATTATCGAGCGAGTACAAGTAGATAAAACCAATGGCATTGAGGCTGGTGCACGTGAAGCACGCTATCAAGCCATAAAAAAACATCTTCAAACACAAGAAATGCTGGTCACAGCGCATCATCTAAACGATCAAACTGAAACCTTTTTCTTAGCCCTAAAACGTGGCAGTGGGCTACAAGGCTTAGGCGCAATGCAACAACAAAGTGTATTGTTCGGCATGCCAATTTTACGCCCTTTGTTAGGTTTTACTCGCACCCAGTTAGAAAATTACGCACAAAAAGAAAAACTCAACTGGATTACAGATGAAAGTAATGAGGATAATCGATACGATCGTAATTTCTTACGCAATGAAATTTTGCCAAAATTACGTGAACGCTGGGCTTATTTTGATTTAGCCGTGCAACGTTCCGCACAACATTGTTTTGAGCAACAACAGCTAATTAATGATTTATTGAGCGAAATTTTTACAGAACATTGTCAAATAAAAAACCAATTTAAACTGTGCCAGTTCCGCAAATATTCTCTCGCAAAACAGACCGCACTTTTGCGTATGTGGCTTGCCGAAAACCAACTTGAAATGCCAAGTAAACGTCAGCTTACACAGCTTATTAATGATGTCATTTTTGCAAAAGAAGAGGCAAATCCTCAATTTCAGCTTGTAAATAAAGTCATTCGACGTTATCAAGATAGTTTATATTTAACTAAGCCGTTTTCTGATCTAACCAAATACTGCCTAAAATTAGAACAAAATACGCTAAATTTACCTGATGATTTAGGCAATCTCACAATTCAAGAAAATGAACATAATCTGATTTTCTACTGGCAGGATTACTCTGTTACGCTGGAAAAAACGAACTTGCCTATTTCTATTCGTTTTGGCTATTCGGGCAAAGTGAAACATCATCCGAAACGCCCAAGAGAAGATATAAAAAAAATCTGGCAAGAATTAAGCGTACCACCTTGGGAACGAAATAGAATCCCTTTAATTTTTTACGGCAACAAGCTAAAAAGTGCGGTCGGTTTTTTCCGTGTTTTTGACGTGTTTTAAAATCAAGTTAAAGCGACTTTGTTTCTAAAAATGCGTTCAGAATTTGAGCGGTGAATTCTTTTCTTAGATAAAAACCTAAAGGCAAGGTTTCTATAATTTCGCCATTTTTTCCTATGCCTTTTGTAATGGCTTTGCTGTTTGCCCCCTTCGGGCGAAGTTGCATAACTTCCCCGATTCGAGCGGTAATTTGATCCAATTTGCCAAGTACAATTAAATCCATCAATTCTTCCCAATCTTGTTTTAATTGACGTTCTTGCTTAGCGGTTGGTTTCCATAAAATTGGCGCACCGATATGGCGTTCACGCAATGGAATATGGCGACTGCCTTCAATAGGCATCCAAAGTACACAAGAAAGTTTATGACGAACGTGAGAATTTTCCCATTTAACCCCAGAATTTTGTACCAATGGAGCAAGGCTCACAAAAGTGGTTTCAAGCGGATAACCCTCCGCATTAATCGGCAATGTTTTAAGTTCAACACCTAAATGGGAAAAATCCTGTTCGGCTTTACTCCCTGCCGTTGCACCTAAAGCGTGCTCTAATAACATTCCCACCCAGCCTTTATCACGTTTTAAATCAGGTGGGACAGGAATATGCAGTTCATCCGCTAACTCTCCAAAAGTTAAGCCAGCGATAGATTGTGCTTGGGAAAGCAATTGTTCAAGGGTTTGTGGAATCATTCGTGATATTTCTTAAAAAAGCGTGGCTTCGTGTTTTCAGTGCCTTTATCAATATAAGGAATTTTCTCTAACTGCAATAAAAAACGTTTTGCCTCTAAGCCACCGCCAAAACCAGTTAAAGTACGATCTTTACCTAAAATGCGATGACAAGGAATAATAATACTAATGGGATTACTGCCTACCGCACCGCCCACGGCACGAACAGCTTTAGGATTATTAATCCGTAACGCCAGCTCGCCATAAGTTGAAAGCTCGCCATAAGCAATTTCTCGCAAGGCTTGCCAAATGGCTTGTTGAAACGCGGTGCCTTCTGGTTTTAAGGGAATGTCTGCAAACCGCTCAATTTCCCCATTAAAATATCGTTCAAAAGCTAACCGCACTTTTTGAAAAACAGGCAATTCATCTTGCTTGTGCCATTTTGGATTAGGCGCATATTGCTCTTTTTCAAAATCAATATGTGTAATGCTTTCGCCGTCAGATAAAATCAAAAGCCGCCCGACGGGTGAAGGATAATAAGTGTAATAAAGTGCGGTCATTTTTCGCCTTGTTTTATAAAAAGAAAAGCACACTTGGTGTGGAAGTGTGCTTTATTATGCTAAATTTTTTAACGGATTAGAAACTATAATTTAAATTCAAACCGTAAAGATTTGCATGTGCTTGAGAAGTGTAATTTGCGGTTGTTATTATTTGGCCATTTGCAGCTTCTTGTGCTTCTTTAAAGTGAACTTTTTTGCCTTTTAAGTAAGCATAGCCAAGATCAACAGATAAATTCGGCGTGAATTTATAGGTTGCCCCTAAACTATACCAAGTGCGATCGGTATCTGGAATTGCAGCACTACGCTGATGACGAGATGCAGCTTGATCGTAAGCAATACCCGCACGTAAGGTCAATTTTTCATAAAGATTATAACTTGCCCCTAATGCAACACGAGAGTTATTACTGTATTGTAATTCTTTATCAAAAGCTTTTTCACCATTTTCATAGCTAGCATGTAATTTTGTTAAACGACTCCAATGGGTATATTTATAACTATAATGCACAGCAAGTTTGTCAGTTAATTGATGGAAACCAGAAAGTTCTAAGTAATCTGGCAATGTAAAGGTTAAATTACCTGTTTTCCCCGCCACGATATCCTTTTTTCCTAAACTAGCGGCAGTGCGGTCAGTAAAATCAATGTCCACTTTAGAATGATAGGCTAAACCAATTCTGTTAGCTTCATTAAATTGATACATTACACCTGCATTCCAGCCAAAGCCCCAAGCGGCTCTATCTTGTAATGACACAACAGATTTGTCTTTAGAGGTCAAATAGTTAGGAATTTTTGTTTGTGGATCTACTGTTGTGAGTGCTTTTTTTATTTGGGTATCCTGAATACTATCCGCAATAATACCAGCATTCCGTTCAACTTGGGCTTTAGCATAAACCGCATTTACCCCTAAACCTAGGCTCAAGCCTTCTGTTACTCGATAAGCACCACTTAAATTTAAGTTGATAGCACTCAAGTCAGTTTTTCCACCAAATACACCAGCATCATAACTATCGTCATATTCACTTTTTAGACCGAAATTGACATTCATTCCTGCGCCCAGCGCGAATTTATCATTCATTGGCGCAACGAAATAAAGATTTGGCACAAAAGCACCAGGAACAACATTACGCGCTGAAGCTGAGCCGTACTTTGTTAAGTTCATTGAACCACTTTTTAGCAAAGCATTTACATCACCATTCATATTAATTCTAGAATCAATATAAACGCCACCTGTGGAAAACTGTGCCGTTTTAAATAAACTCATCAAAGCTGGGTTAGTTGCCACGACAGAAGCATTATCTGCAATCGCCGCTTCACCTGCATAGGCACGACCAAGCCCAGAAGTAGAAACTTCCGCCAATTGAAACGCTGCCGCATTTGCACCACCTGCAGCCAACAACATTGCAGTTGCTAATAGAGATTGATTAAATTTTTTCATTTGGAACCCTTTGTTATAAATAAAAATCTGGGCAATTATAAAGCCCGAATCTATTGAGTGCAACTCTATTCCTTATTTTTATTAGAGCTACGACTAGTTAGCAGGAGCTTTTTGCATTTAATGGATTGTTTTGTTCAATTTTTGTCATTTATGGGGAACAAGAAAAATGATAAAATGCACCAAAATATTCATATAAGGAAAAGAAAATGACCGTAAAATGCAAAGCAGAAGAATCCTTAACTTGTAGCTGTGTTGATGTAGGCACAATTATTGATGGCTCTGACTGTAGCGTAGAAGTACATCAAGTTTATAACACAGAAGCTGATGCCAATGCAGCGCTTGAACGATTAACAAAGAAAGCGCGCAATACAGAAAGTGATCCTTGCGAAATTAAAAGCGAAATCGTGGCAGTTGAAAACGGCGTTCAATTAAATGCTTCTTTCACTTTTAGTTGCCAAGCAGAAGCGATGATTTTTGAACTGGCGAATCGTTAAAAACAATGAGAAACTCGACCGCACTTTTGTTGGGTTAGAATAGTGGACGTTTTAAAAATGCTTATTATGAAAGTGATTTCTAAAACCTCCACAAAATTTAATATCCCTCTTCTTGCATATTCGGCAAAAATTCCGCTTGCTGAATACGTTTCACTTGGGTACGAATTGAACCATCTGAATGTAGCTCAATTTCACGCCAACCAGGCTGTAAGGTATCAAGAGAAAAATACTGGCAATCAGGTTTAAATTGAATACAAGTTGCTGGTGTTGCCATCACTTGATAACCATTCCATTCACTGTTTACTTCTTGATGAATATGCCCATACAAAATAGCTTTCACATTAGTAAAAGGCACAAGCACTTCTGCCAATTCGTGAGAATTACGAAGATTATGTTGATCAAGCCATGCGGAATTAGTTGGTAATAAATGATGGTGTAATACAACCAACGTATAACGTTCAGGATTTTTTTCTAAGGTTTCTTTTAATAAATCGAGTTGATGCTGGCTTAGTTGTCCGTGTGGTACACCGTAAACTTGGCTATCCAACAATACAGCTTGCCAATGCTTGCCCAATAGAAGATGTTTTGCCGCGTTCATTGGAGGCTGATTTAAAAATTCTGCCATTTTAGGCTGAAAATCGTGATTTCCTGGAATCCAAAATACGGGTTTATTAAAAGGCTTCATCATTTCTACAAAACGAGTGTAACCTTCATCACTACTATCCTGCACCAGATCGCCTGTAGCAAGAATCACATCAAATTGGTTATTTTCTTGCTGAATTTCCTTTAATACTTGAGCAAAACTTGCTTGTGTATTGACCCCCAATAATTCCGCACTTTCATCTTTAAATAAATGGGGATCCGTAATTTGTAATAATTTAATAACAGGCTTTTCCGCCTGATAAACAAACGTATTTTTCATTAATGCCCCCTAACTACATTTCCAACTTTGTTGTAACTGAGCATAATTTAATTGAAGCCACTGCAATCCAATCACTGCAATGCCATTATCAATTTTCCCCTCGCACATCCATTGATACGCCTGTTCACGTTTTACTACCTGTACTCGAATATCTTCATTTTCTTCAGCCAAACCGTGAATACCTTTTGCTTGTGAGCTATCCACTTCGCCTGCAAATAAATGAATTCGCTCCACTATGCCACCTGGGCTATCCCACACACTTAAACAATGCGTTAAATTTTTGACTTGAATTCCCGCTTCTTCTTGACTCTCACGCAAAGCAACGTCTTCTGGCTTTTCGCCTTTTTCCACCATACCCGCAATTAATTCGAGTAACCAAGGCGAACGATTAGATTCTGGATGATAAGCCGCGCCAATACGAACTTGTTCGACTAAAATCACAGAATCTTCTTTTGGATCATAAGCGATAACTGCTGAGGCGGCACCTTTAATCAGTAATTCTCGGGTTACGACGCCACTTTGCCCTCCAGCAAAAAGTTTATGTTTAAATTGGATTTGTTTAAGCGTGAAAAAACCTTCATACAAAGTTTGTTCGCCCAATATTTCTATATCTTGTTGGCTAAAATGTTGAATTTCTGACATCTGTTTTCTCCAAAACTGAACGCAAAATCATACGCTTAAAAGACTACAAAAAAAATAGAAGGTTTCCACTTTTTGTTGAAAGTTTGAAGTGAGTCACAAAATAAAATACCGTGATAATTTATCAATAATCACGGTATTCTTTTTTCGTAAGATAATGTTTTACTCCGTTTTTACAAAATAAGTATCTTACAAAACCTTACTCACAATTTTTCCATCAGCCACTTGAGTTGTAATTAAGTCCCCTTGATTGACATCTTTTACACTAACAATGGCTTTACCTTGTGGGTTTTCCGCAATGGAATAACCTCTTGCCAAAACTTTCAACGGGCTTAAACCGTCCAGTTTTCCGCATAACGTTGCCAGTTTATTTTGACGCTCCGTCACTTGGCGATTTACGCAAAAATTTAACCGCACTTGAAGTTGTTCTAAGCGTTGTTGATGACGTTGCACTCGATATGGCAATGGATTTTGCTTCAAACGAGAAGAAAGTGCGGTAAATTTTTGTTGTGTATTTTCAAACTGACGCAACATTGCAAGTTGCAAGCGATGCGTAAGCTGTTCATTTTTCGCTTGTTGAGCGCGTAACTGATTCTGCGGATGTTGATTGTGTAATCTTAAGGTTAGCTGTTTCAAACGCTGGCTTTTTCGCGTAAATAAACGATCAAATGCCATATCTAAACGTTGCTGTTGATGGCGAAGTTGTTGCAATAATTCATCTTGATTACGACTAACTAACTCAGCCGCAGCGGAAGGGGTCGGTGCACGAAGATCTGCCACAAAATCGGCAATCGTCACATCTGTTTCGTGTCCCACAGCACTGATAATGGGTAAGGTTGAACGAAAAATCGCTCGCGCTACTTCTTCTTCATTAAAACACCAAAGATCTTCTAATGAACCACCACCACGCCCCACAATTAATACATCCACTTCTTGTCGCACATTAGCAAGTTCAATCATTTGCACAATTTCTGCTGTCGCCTCTTTGCCTTGAACCGCAGTGGGATAAATAACAACTTTTAAACTTGGATCACGGCGTGCCAAAATATGCAAAATATCTTGCAATGCCGCACCTGTAGAAGAAGTAATAATCCCTACCGCCTTACTAAAGTGCGGTAGATTTTTCTTGAGATTTTGAGCAAACAATCCCTCCGTAGCCAACTTCATTTTTAACGCTTCAAATTGCTGTTGCAACAAGCCCTCGCCAGCTGGGTGCATAGAATCAATAATAAGTTGATAATCGCCGCGAGGCTCATATAAACTCACATTGGCACGCACAAGCACTTGCATTCCATTTTGTGGACGAAAAGCAACACGCAAATTCTTCATACGAAACATCGCACAACGCACCTGTGCATTTTTATCTTTCAGCGTTAAATACCAATGCCCAGACACAGGTTGGGTAAAATTGGAAATTTCCCCCGTTAGCCAAATTTGGGAAAAATGCCCCTCCAACATCTGACGTGCGGCAGAATTCAGTTGAGAGACAGAATAAATATTGTCTGACATATTATTCAATTAACACCCAACCATCATCAACCCAGTTACAAATTGAATCTAACAGCAAATCCATTGAGGTTTTAGGATCTTCGGTTTTATTCACTAAACTTGATAAAAATGCCCAATCTAAACTTTCGCCGTCAGATAAGCGTTTTAATACTTCGCTCTCAATCACATTAAGCTCATCTAACCATTCGCCGTTCGCATAAATTCGCAACGGATTTTCGGTGTAAAGCAATTTACAATTGTTGTCTTGAGAAAGGAATGCGCCATCTTCTTCTAAAATTGACCGCACTTCATCTGGATCGCACATTTCATCCGAAACTAATAACTCATAACGGCGAGAACTCACCGCACTTGCTACAGCTTGTTTAAATAACGTATCAAAAGCTTCAGAATTAGCCAATTTATCTAATAAAAGCTGTTTCATTGCTTGAATATTTTCATCTGCAAGTTTACCTGTAGCTTGTACAGACTGGCTTAAACGTAGCGGTAAATCAAATTCGCTTAAATTCAAATCTGGATCTTGATGACAGAAACCTTTGCTTACGCTATCAATCAAATTACTTAAATTTGGATAACGCAAGCCAAAAGAAAAGGTTAAACAATCATCTTCAGCCACGCCATAATGTGCCATACGGGCTGGAATATACAAAATATCCCCTGGATTCATTACTTCATCAATGACTAATTCGCCCATATCATCAAAAATTCGGATCGATTGATTTGGTTTAAATTCAGTGCTTGAATCGCACCATTTACCCACTTGCCAACGACGATGACCATATCCTTGCACTAAAAATACATCATATTCATCATAATGCTTACCAACAGAGCCACCTTTCGGCGCGTAAGACACCATAATATCGTCACGTTGCCATTGAGGAATAAAGCCAAATTTGTTCCAAAGTTGTCCTAATTCAGGCGACCATTGCTCTAAATTTTGAACTAACACCGACCATTTTTCTGGTAACTTTTGGAAATCCTTTTCGCTTAAAGGGCTAAAAAAAACTTTCCAATCATCATCAGAAAATGTCTTCACTAAACGAGCGGTAACATCTTCATTTTGTGCAAGTTCAATAATATCTTGTGGCTCAAACTGCCCAACAATTTCAGGCAAACCGTTACGAATTACAAGTGGCTTTTTCTGCCAATAATCACGTAGAAAAATTTCTGGCGTGATATGTTCAGGTAAACAAAAATCAACAGATGAAAGTGCGGTCATTTTTAAGCTCCTTTTTCTTTATTTTTAGCGGCAGCTTGTTCTGCTGCACGTTTACGGCGAATTTCTTTCGGATCAGCAAGTAATGGGCGATAAATTTCAATACGATCGCCCTCTTTTAATACATCAGTCAATTTTATTGGACGACTGAAAATCCCAATTTTATTTGTGCTTAAATCAATCTCTGGAAATTGGCTTAAAATCCCTGATTGCGTAATCGCCGTTTGCACGGTGATTCCTTCATCAACTTGAAAAGATTTCAAATAATAACGTTCGGGAAAAGCATAAGCGATTTCAATGTTAATCTGATTCATTTTTACTTCTTCATTAAAAAATTTTAACCATTATAACGGAAAAGTGCGGTGACTTTTAATGATAAATCACGCGCAATAAATTCCCTCAATTATAGCCGCTTGTTTTAGCGTTATAGATTGAGAATTTAAGGCTTTTTCGCTACAATACGCCACCATTTTTTACATCATCAAATAAAAATGTCAGAAATAAAACTCATTGTTGGTTTAGGCAATCCTGGCGATAAATATACCGATACACGCCACAATGCTGGCGAATGGCTTGTTGAACGCTTGGCACGTTGTTTTAACGTTTCACTAAATCTGGAAAGTAAATTCTTCGGAAAAACTGCCCGCACTTTAGTGAATGGAAAAGAAGTTCGCCTTTTAGTGCCAACAACTTTTATGAATTTAAGCGGTAAAGCAGTTGGGGCATTGGCAAGTTTTTACCGTATTAAACCTGAAGAAATTTTAGTGGTTCATGATGAATTAGATTTACCACCTGGCACAGCGAAACTCAAACAAGGTGGCGGGCACGGTGGGCACAACGGCTTAAAAGATATTGTGGCTCAACTAGGCAATAACAATAATTTCTACCGTTTACGCATTGGCATTGGTCATCCGGGTCATCGTGATTTAGTGGCAGGTTACGTCTTAAATAAACCATTACCGTCAGATCGCGATGCACTTGAAAAAGTGCTAGATGAAGCGACTGATTGTGTAGAAATGATTTTCAAAGATGGAATGGTCAAAGCGACCAATCGTTTAAACAGTTTCAAAATTTAAAAGTGCGGTTAGTTTTACAACCGTTTTACTCAAAATAAGGAAAAATTATGGGATTCAAATGTGGTATTGTGGGATTGCCAAATGTTGGCAAATCTACTCTTTTTAACGCACTCACTAAAGCAGGTATTGAAGCCGCAAACTATCCATTCTGTACTATCGAGCCAAATACGGGTGTCGTGCCAATGCCAGATCCGCGTTTAGATGCATTGGCAGAAATCGTTAAACCTGAACGCGTATTACCTACCACGATGGAATTTGTGGACATTGCAGGCTTAGTTGCAGGTGCTAGCAAAGGCGAGGGCTTGGGTAATAAATTCTTAGCAAATATTCGTGAAACCGATGCAATTGGTCACGTAGTGCGTTGTTTTGAAAACGATGACATTGTACACGTTGCAGGGAAAATTGACCCACTTGATGATATTGACACTATCAACACTGAATTAGCCTTAGCAGACTTAGACAGTTGTGAACGAGCAATCCAACGTTTACAAAAACGTGCAAAAGGTGGCGATAAAGAAGCTAAATTTGAACTTTCCGTAATGGAAAAAATCCTTCCTGTGCTGGAAAATGCAGGAATGATTCGTTCTGTTGGGTTAGATAAAGAAGAATTGCAAGCAATCAAGAGTTACAACTTCTTAACGTTAAAACCAACAATGTATATCGCAAACGTAAATGAAGATGGCTTTGAAAATAATCCATATTTAGATCTCGTTCGTGAAATTGCCGCTAAAGAAGGAGCGGTTGTTGTTCCAGTATGTGCAGCGATTGAATCTGAAATTGCAGAACTTGATGATGAAGAAAAAGTCGAGTTTTTACAAGATTTAGGCATTGAAGAACCGGGATTGAACCGTGTAATTCGTGCAGGATATGCGCTTTTAAATCTTCAAACTTATTTCACTGCTGGCGTAAAAGAAGTACGAGCTTGGACAGTTTCAGTTGGCGCAACCGCACCAAAAGCAGCCGCAGTAATCCACACCGACTTTGAAAAAGGCTTTATCCGAGCAGAAGTTATTGCTTATGAAGACTTTATCCAATTCAGCGGTGAAAACGGTGCAAAAGAAGCAGGTAAATGGCGTTTAGAAGGCAAAGATTACATCGTACAAGATGGCGATGTAATGCACTTCCGATTCAATGTATAAAAATATATAAAAAAATAACCGCACTTTTGACGCATAAATCAAGGTGCGGTTGATATTTTATAAAAGGAATATTATGTCATCTATTAAATATCGTCCAGAAATTGATGGACTACGTGCAATTGCTGTTATTTCAGTCATTATTTATCATCTTAATGAAAACTGGTTATCTGGTGGTTTTCTTGGGGTGGATATTTTCTTTGTTATTTCTGGCTTTCTGATTACGGGTATTATTATCACAGAAATTCAACAGAATTCTTTTTCGTTTAAACAATTTTATACTCGACGTATTAAACGAATTTATCCTGCTTTTATTACAGCGATGGCATTAGTGTCTTTCATTGCGTCTGCTATTTTCATTTATAATGATTTTAATAAATTAAGAAAAACCATTGAATTAGCCATTGCGTTCTTATCTAATTTCTATTTAGGTTTAACACAAGGTTATTTTGATTTAAGCGCAAATGAAAATCCTGTGTTACATATTTGGTCATTAGCCGTAGAAGAACAATACTATCTTATTTTTCCACTTATCCTAATTTTAGCTTATAAAAAATTTAGAGAAATTAAAGTATTATTTATTATAACGCTAATTTTGTTTTTTATTTTACTTGCCACCTCTTTTATTCCAGCTAATTTTTACAAAGAAGTATTGCATCAGCCTAATATTTATTATCTCTCTAACCTAAGATTTCCAGAATTACTTGTAGGATCTTTGTTAGCAATTTATCATAATCTTTCAGCAAGCAAGCAAGCAAGCAAGCAAGCAAGCAAGCAAGCAAGCAATGTTATTGCAATATTAAGTACATTACTATTATTTTCCTGCTTATTTTTAATGAATAATGATATTGCATTTATTCCAGGTGTTACTTTAATTCTTCCTTGTATTTTTACAGCATTAATTATTCATACCACATCACAAAATAACATCGTTAAATTATGTTTATCTAATAAAGCAATAGTGTTTATTGGAAAAATTTCTTATTCTCTTTATTTATATCATTGGATTTTTATTGCGTTTGCTTATTACATTACTGGAAGCAAGCAGATTCAAGGCATTACAGTTTTAATTGTTGTTATATTAACTATTATTTTTTCTATCACAAGTTATTATTTAATTGAGCAACCTATAAGAAAATCCAAATTAAACTTTAAACAGGCATTTATCTATCTTTATCTAATTCCATCTCTTTTTATTATTGGTTATAACACTTATGAAAGAAAACAGATTAGAAAAGAAAAAGAACATATTGAACAAGATGTTTTATCTGTTAATTTAGAGAATAACTTCCCAACTACAGTTTTAACAATAGGGGATTCTCATGCTGGTCATCTTACTTATTTTTTAAAATATCTTGGTAAGCAAGAAGGATGGAAGTCAACTATTTTAAGCATAACTGATGGGAAGGATTGTTTTGTTTTAGTGGATAAAAACAATAAAATAACACCTGAGTGTCAAGGGTTACTTGATGAGATTAATTCACCTAAATATAAAGCTATTTTTATTTCTGGATTTTATGATTTAAGAATGGGAGGACAACCTGTTCCCCGATTTAACGCTCAGGCTTCCTTTATTGATAACTTCAAAACTCGCTTTGTTGAAACTGTAAAATTACTGGCTAAATCAAAATCAGTTTATATCTTTGCAAATAACAGTTCTATTAGTAGATCTCCTGTTCGAGGATATTTACTAGAAAAATATGGCCTTGAAAAATATTTGGAACCAATTCGTAGAATGGGCGATATTGATGCGAGTAACAAAATTATTCATGATTTAGTCAAAGATATTCCTAATGTTTATTGGGTAGATGCTCAACAGTATTTACCAAAAGATAGCGTTATGGCAGAAGGAAAATACTTGTATGGGGATCAAGATCACCTAACAAATTTTGGTGCTTACTATATGGCAAAAGAATTTAGTAAATACCAGCGAGTAATGACAGCTGAACAAGTGAAAAAACTCTACGAGTAAAAACGAAAAGCGTTGAGCTATTTGCCCAACGCTTTTTGTATATTTACCTAAGTTCATCAACTAACTTTTCACCAATAGGTTTTCGCCATCCAATCAGCAACTCTGGTAGTTTATTTTGAGAACAATCATATTTCCAAACCCATTTAATTAATTCATCCAAAGTGCGTTTACTTGCAACGATTTCAGGGGTTAAACCTGCTGGTGTTAGGCTATTCACTTTTTCTTGTAATAATTGAATTGTTTTTTTATAACGAGGATCTTCAGAAATACGTTCAATAGGTTTTGGATAGTCGTCAGAAGAAACACGTCTTGCTTGAGCAAGTAATTGTAAAATCTTTTTACCACGCACACGCACTTCATTTTCAGTTAATCCCATTTCTAACATTTCAGATGTATTACGTGGATTATTCTTTACCACTTTCCAAAGATGTTCTGATTTCACAATATAAGAAAGTGCTAAATCACGTTCTATTGCCACGTTTTGTCGCCACTGTGCCAAAATTCTTAAACGAGACAGTTCTAATGGATTTAATTTCCAAGCATTTGGAATATCTAAATACGCTTTTTCTGAATCTCGCTCTTGTAATTTATGCGTTTTAGCAAGAACAAGTTCGCAATCATCTCTTACTGCTTGTTCCCAAGGTGTTTTAGCTAACTCTTTTTCAAGAATATGATAAAGTGGCAACAAATACCAAACATCGCCTGCGGCATATTGAAGTTGAATATCAGAAAGGGGGCGTTTGATCCAATTGGTGCGAGTTGCGCCTTTATCGATTTCTACATTTAAATATTGTTGTGCTAATTTTGCCAAGCCTGCGGATGTGCCAAGCCCAAGAAATCGCGCCATAATTTGCGTATCAATCATTGGGCGTGGAAGCTGATCAAATTCTTGTAAGAAAACCAATAAATCTTCACTACAAGAATGTAAGACTTTTAATACTTTAGGATTGGCTAACAATGCGATAAAAGGAGAAAAATCCGTAATCGCTAAAGGATCAATTAAAGAGACGCGCTCGCCATCATAAAGTTGGATTAATCCCAACTTAGGAAAATAAGTGGAAACACGCATAAATTCTGTATCTAAGGCGACCGCACTTTTCTGTTGGGCTAAATTACAAACTTCTAATAGCGCAGCATTATCCGCAATGACCCTAAAGTGCGGTGGATTTTGACATTCTTTTATCATAGTGATTTTTTATTTAAAAAGAACAAAAATGGGATATTGCTATCCCATTTTGATATTAATGTTTTACACGTTTTGCGATCTCTTCATCGCGTAGAACCCGACGTAAAATCTTGCCAACATTGGTTTTTGGTAGTTCGTCTCGGAACTCAATTTCTTTTGGCACTTTATAGCCTGTGAGATATTGACGACAATGGTTGCGAAGTTCATCACGAGTTAAGCTATCGTCTTTTTTCACCACAAAGATTTTTATCGTTTCGCCAGAAACTTCATGAGGAACACCAATTGCCACAGCCTCCGCCACTTTGTAATTAAGCATAACGACATCCTCAATTTCATTTGGATAGACATTAAAGCCAGAAACCAAAATCATATCTTTTTTACGATCTACAATGCGTAAGCTATATGATTCATCCATAATGACAATATCGCCAGTTGCCATCCAACCATCTTTTAACACTTCACTGGTTGCTTCTGGTCGTTGCCAATAACCTCGCATTACTTGATCGCCTTTCACCCATAATTCGCCAGCTTCGCCAATTTTTGCATCAGCGCCATCATCTTTAATGATTTTTATATCCGTATTTGGCACTGGCACACCAATAGTACCATTATGTTTCACAACATTAATCGGACAAGCGGCGATTAATGGCGAACATTCCGTCATTCCATAACCTTCAATGATGTTACAGCCCGTCAATTCGTGCCAACGTGTTGCTACAGACTGTTGAATAGCCATACCGCCACCCACAGAAAGTTTCAACGCAGAAAAATCAACTTCTTTGAAATTTTCATTATTTAACAACGCATTAAATAAGGTATTCACACCAGTGATTGCTTCAAAACGGTATTTTTTCAACTCTTTCACAAATCCTTCAATATCTCTCGGATTGGTGATTAAGATCGCCGTGACACCTAACTCTAAAAATAATAAGCAGTTTACGGTTAAGGCAAATACGTGATAAAGAGGCAAGGCTAAAATAGCTGAACGAGTGCGAGAATGATCGCCAATAAATGGCTCTGCAATCCATTTTGCTTGGAATACATTAGTTATAATATTTCTGTGCGTCAGCATTGCGCCTTTCGCTACACCAGTTGTGCCGCCAGTATATTGTAAAAAGGCTAAATCCTCACGCGATATTTCTGGACGAACATATTGGCGATATTTACCAATACTCAATACTTCACGGAATGTTACTGCGTGCGGTAATTTATATTTCGGCATGAGTTTTTTCACATATTTCACGACGAAATTGACTAAAGTACGTTTACCAAAAGAAAGTTGATCGCCCATTCGGGTAAGAATAACGTGTTTGACATTGGTATTGAAAACGACTTTTTCCAAGGTAGAAGCAAAATTTGATACCACGACAATCGCTACCGCACCACTATCTTGCAACTGGAGCTCTAATTCTCTCGGTGTGTAAAGAGGATTGACATTTACTGCAATTAAGCCAGCCCGTAAAATACCAAAAAGTGCGATAGGATATTGCAATAAATTTGGCATCATTAATGCCATGCGATCGCCACGTTGAAGTTTAAATTCATTTTGCAAATATGCGGCAAATGCACGACTGCGCTCTTCTAATTTACGGAAAGTAAGTACTTGCCCCATATTAATGTAAACGGGGCGATCTGGATGTTCGCGCGCTGCTTTGTCGAACATATCCAAAATAGATTCATATTTTGAGGTATCTAGAAATTTTTCAGAACCTTCTGGATAATTTTGAAACCAAATTTTTTCCATTTTTTATCCTAATTTGTTGGAAAATCTTTAAGATTTTATCATTAATTCAAATAATAGCGAATTTCAGGCTGAACATACCAAGGGCGATATCTCCATCTAAAAAATCCCCAATCATCATCTTCATCCCAATCATCTGTTGGATAATCATAGGTGGTACTGAGTGTCCAAATACGGTATTTATCCGCTTGAACAACAGGATAAGTATAATCAGCTTGTTCTATTTTGCCTTTCTCTGTTCCAGCTAATTGACCACCTACAGTAATATAACGTTCTTTTAAATTTTCAGGCTCAACAAAACCGTTGAAATACACGATAAAGCGACCATCGGATTGCAATTCAACAAATGGTTTAGCTGAAATTGATGATACGGGTAAACTTAACACTTCAATTTTTGTTTGATTTGCTAAAACGGTAGTATTGACAATTTTTCCTCCAAGTCGAACTGTTTTACAATGACAGGTCAAATCCTGAGGGGAAATCTCGCGATAGGAATTAATTGAGAATCGCTCTTTTTCTAACCCTTTTGGTGGTGCAATACAGCCCGTTAATCCGAAACAAAGTGCGGTAAAAAATAAGGTGATTTTTCCTTTCATTTTCTATCCTCCAGTTATTTAAACTTATTCACGCCCTGGTAATTTTTTCCAAGTAACTTCGTTGCGCAAATAAATCGGTTCAATTTCTAAAGCTGAAATTGTGTGTTTTTGCAAGTATTCTACCTGCGCAAGTTCTAACATATATAAGGCATTAGGCAATGCTATATCTGAGCCAGTTAGATTTTTTTCAGTAAATTGAGAATAAGCAGCCCAGCCTGTTCCGACTCTAAATGCGTTATCATTTTGAAGCTGGTTAATCGCTTGTTCTGGAGAACAAACTTGTTCGCTAATGATTTCTCGCCATTGAAAAAATTCCCCAAAATCTGACCGCACTTTTTCTCTCACTACTTGAGAAAAATAGACTTCATTCATTCTCGCATCAATCGCGGCAACAACATTTTCTGCTTGATGTAATTCAAATGCTGCCTGAGCCATTGCGGTTAAATTTGAAATTGGAATGACAGGCAAATCCGCACCAAACGCTAAACCTTGTGCAATCCCAGCACCAACACGAACACCAGTAAAACTACCAGGCCCACGCCCAAAAGCTAAAGCATCAACTTGATTTAAACCTAAACCCGAATTTGCCAAAATTTCATCGATCATAGGTAAAATTCGTTTAGTGTGTGTGCGTTGGGCAAGTTCATTAATATGTGTTTTCTCACCACGATACAATAAAGCGACAGAACAGGCTTCAGTAGAGGTGTCCAACGCCAATAAAGTTAAATTTTGCATTCTTATTCTCGTTTACTTATTTTGTAAGAATTGTATCACTTTGTTGAGATCACGGGTACGACTTGAGTTAGGTAAACTTTTCAAAAAAGTTTCGCCATAATTGCGCATCACTAATCGATTATCACAAATAATCACAACGCCACGATCTGTAATATCACGAATTAAACGTCCAACGCCTTGTTTCAAGGTAATTACCGCTTCAGGAATTTGAATATCATTGAATGGATCGCCACCTTGTAAACGACAATCCTCAATGCGAGCTTTCAACAAAGGCTCATCTGGTGCAGTAAAGGGAAGTTTATCAATAATGACTAAAGAAAGTGCATCGCCGCGTACATCTACACCTTCCCAAAAGCTAGAAGTTGCCACCAAAACGCTATGCGTTTCTTTTATAAATTGTTCGAGTAATTTGCCTTTTGAGGTTTCGCCTTGTAATAAAATCGAAAGATGACTTGTTTCACGGAAATATTCAGCTAAACCACGCATCATTGAATAAGAAGTGCAAAGAACAAAGCAACGCCCTTTGTTTGCTTCAATCACGGGTAATAACATTTCGCCTAGTGAATTTAATGTATTCACTTGATTGGTATTCGGCAAATATCGAGGCACACAAAGCAAAGATTGTTCAGGATAATTAAAGGGACTATATAAAATTTTTTGTGTCGCATTTTCAATGCCTAAACGTTGGCAGAAATGATTAAAAGTTCCCCCCACTTCTAATGTCGCAGATGTGAATATCCAAGCGGCTTCTTTCGCTTCGAGCTGAGCACCAAATTTATCGGCCACTGTCAATGGCGTAATATGTAAACCAAACTGGCGACCATTTCCTTCATACCAATAACAATAACCCACAATATTTGTTTCTGATAAACGTTTGAGCTGGATTTTAATGGACTCAACACGCTCAAAAATACTGTCTAAAGTTTGGGAACGACCAAGTGCTAATTTAATTACTTCAGATAAAAAATCTATTTTCTCTTGTAATAATTCAAAGGCTTTTTTTACCGCACTTTGCCTGTAAAGCTCACGCCAATTTCCTCGAACATTACTCCCATTACCCAGTAATAAACGAAAATCTTGTACCACTTTCAGTAAGGTATCAGATGTTGTGCCAAGCTGCTGCATATCTTTAAGTTCTGTGCGATAGACAATATTAATATCCTTGCATAAATCAAAAAGCTGGCGTGATGTTAAAGATTGACCAAAATACTGACTGGCAATATCTGGCAGCTGATGAGCTTCGTCAAAAATAATCACTTCTGCATTTGGAATAAGTTCGCCAAAACCACTTTCTTTCACAGCCATATCAGCAAAAAATAAATGATGATTAACTACAACCAAATCAGCATTTAATGCTTTTTTACGCGCACTTGCTACATAACATTCTGAATAATTAGGGCAATCGGTGCCTAAACAACTTTCAGCTGTACTCGTCAGTTGAGGAATAATTGGGCTATCTTCTGCAAGCTCGATACATTCTGTGAAATCGCCTGTTTTAGTACTATTATTCCATTTTCGTACTTTACTTAATTCAGCTAAAACAGACTTATCTCCAAGCACACCTTGAGCAATCACTTGATCTAAACGCTCTAAACAAAGATAGTTTGCCCGACCTTTTAGCAACGCAATTTTTCCCGTGAAATTAAGGGCTTTTTTAATAGCTGGAAGATCTCGATTAAAAAGCTGATCTTGAAGATTTTTAGATCCTGTAGAAATAATGGTTTTTTTACCAAAAACTAAAGTAGGCGCGAGATATGCAAAGGTTTTTCCTGTCCCCGTTCCAGCTTCAACTACAAGAGAAGATTTATTTTGAATTGCTTTACCTACAGCATGTGCCATTTCAAGTTGTTCAGCTCGAGGACGAAAACCTTTGATATTTTGGCTTAATTCGCCATTTAGTGAGAAAATATTGGCAATTTGATTTTCGTAATCCATCTAGTAAAACATATTTTTAAAGTAAATAACCGCAAAGATTGTCGCATAGAAACGCTAAATATCAAGAATAAAAATACTGGTGGCTTAAGATTACATAGAGGCTATTTTTAAAGAACGGTTATGTTTTGAATAGATTTTGCTCAATGAGAAAGGTCAAAAATGATTTGTCATTACCTTATCTTTTGCTAGTCAGACTAAAAGTGCGGTAAAAATTTTAGATGTTTTAAAATGAATAAAATCTTATTGAGTTTTTTCATAGATAGCTTGCTTATCCCAAAAACTGGTTCTAGAATACAGGGTTTATTGCGACCAATCGGGTGAGAATATGTTGGATAATTGCTTTTCTTTTCCTGTTCGTGTGTATTATGAAGATACTGATGCAGGTGGCGTAGTGTATCACGCTCGCTATTTGCATTTTTTTGAACGAGCAAGAACAGAATGTTTGCGTACATTAAATTTTACGCAACAAACCTTACTAGAGGAACAACAACTCGCATTTGTTGTCAAAACGCTCGCCATTGATTATTGCGTGGCAGCAAAATTGGATGATTTACTTATGGTGGAAACAGAGGTTTCAGAAGTAAAAGGAGCTACAATCCTTTTTGAACAGAGACTGATGCGCAACACCCTGATGTTATCAAAGGCTACTGTTAAAGTAGCCTGTGTTGATCTAGGCAAGATGAAACCTGTGGCGTTTCCCAAAGAAGTTAAAGCGGCGTTTCATCACTTAAAATAATTTTTCGGAGTATGCAATGACTGCAGAATTGAATTTTTTAGATCTTTTTCTAAAAGCAAGTATTGTTGTGCAACTGGTAATTGTGATTTTGATTTCTTTCTCAATCATATCTTGGGCAATTATTATTCAACGTAGCCGTATTTTAACGAATGCCTTAAAAGAAGCGCGTACGTTTGAAGATCGTTTCTGGTCAGGAGAAGATTTAAATAAACTTTATGAAGGGCTATCTAATCGTCGCGATGGATTAACGGGCAGCGAACAAATTTTTTGCGTGGGATTTAAAGAATTTTCACGTTTAAAACAAGTAAATCCAGACGCACCTGAAGCGATTATTAAAGGCACAATGCGTGCAATGAATCTTGCGATGAACCGTGAGATTGAAAGCTTGGAAAATCGAGTTCCATTTTTAGCCACAGTGGCATCTGTTAGCCCTTATATTGGTTTATTCGGCACTGTTTGGGGAATTATGCACGCTTTTATGGCATTAAGTGGTGCAAAACAAGCAACGTTACAGATGGTGGCACCGGGTATCGCCGAAGCCTTGATTGCCACTGCGATTGGTTTATTTGCCGCAATTCCTGCAGTAATGGCTTATAACCGTTTAAGCTTACGAGTGAATGCCATTGAACAAGATTACGGTAACTTTATTGATGAATTTACGACGATTTTACACCGTCAAGCCTTTGGTAAAGCCCCTCACTAAAAATAGGGAAAATTGACCGCACTTTGAAGAAAAAGTGCGGTAAAAATAAGTTAAAATTTTAGAGGAATATATGGCTCGTCGTCAGCGTAAAGCAATTAAATCTGAAATTAATATTGTGCCTTTTTTAGATGTGCTTTTAGTTTTAGTGTTAATTTTTATGGCAACCGCCCCTATTATTAGTCAAAGCGTTCAAGTTGAATTGCCTGATTCTGTGCAAAGCCAAGAGGTTTCTAATGAAGATAAAGTACCCGTCATTCTTGAAGTGGCAGGTATTGGAAAATATGCGATTTCTATTGGCGGAGAACGTCAAGAAGGTTTAACAGAAGAAATGGTTACTCAATTATCTAGACAGGAATTTGATAAGGATAATAATACGCTATTTTTAGTAGGCGGAGCTAAAGAAGTGCCTTATGAAGAAGTGATTAAGGCATTGAATTTACTTCATCTTGCAGGCATTAAATCTGTAGGTTTAATGACAAATCCCATTTAGCTAAGTAGGTAACACGTGCAAAATAATCGACAAAAGAAAGGAATCAATGCTTTTGCTATTTCTATCCTTTTGCACTTTATCTTGTTTGGCTTATTGATTTTAAGTTCATTTTATCACACCGTTGAAATTATGGGTGGTGGAGAAGGTGAAGGAGATGTAATAGGGGCAGTGATTGTTGATACTGGTACGGCTGCTCAGGAATGGGGGCGTATTCAACAACAAAAAAAAGGGCAAGCGGATAAACAAAAACGCCCAGAACCTGTTGTGGAAGAAAAACCACCTGAGCCTAATCAAGAAGAGATTAAGCATCAACAAGAAGTTCAACGACAAGAAGAGTTAAAACGTCAGCAAGAACAGCAACGTCAGCAAGAAATAAAAAAACAACAAGAGCAAGCTCGTCAAGAAGCGTTGGAAAAACAGAAGCAAGCTGAAGAGGCTAGGGCTAAACAAGCGGCTGAAGCTGCAAAATTAAAAGCAGATGCAGAGGCTAAACGTTTAGCTGCTGCGGCAAAACAAGCTGAAGAAGAGGCTAAAGCGAAAGCAGCAGAAATTGCTGCTCAAAAAGCAAAACAAGAGGCAGAAGCTAAGGCAAAAGCCGCTGCTGAAGCTAAAGCAAAGGCTGAAGCGGAGGCAAAAGCGAAAGCGGCAGCAGAGGCAAAAGCAAAAGCTGATGCAGAAGCTAAAGCTGCTACGGAAGCGAAACGTAAAGCAGATCAAGCAAGCCTAGATGATTTCTTAAATGGCGGAGATATTGGTGGCGGTAGTGCATCTAAAGGGGGAAACACAAATAAAGGTGGAACTCAAGGTAGCGGTGCTGCACTTGGCTCTGGCGATGGTGGTAAGGTTGGGGATCAATACGCAGGTGTAATTAAGAAAGAGATTCAACGTCGTTTCTTAAAAGATCCAAATTTTGCAGGAAAGGTTTGTCGTATTAAAATTCAATTAGGTCGAGATGGCACAATCTTGGGGTATCAAAAAATTTCAGGCTCTGATGATATTTGTTCAGCTGCATTAAGTGCGGTGGCTAGAACGAAAAAAGTTCCAGCTGCGCCATCAGATGAAATTTATGAAAAATATAAATCACCAATTATTGACTTTGATATTCGATAATTCTTTAGAAAAATTTATTGTTAAATTTTAAAGGTAACAAAATGAAATTATTAAAACGTTTAGTGAGCGTATTAGCGATTGTACTTGCTGTTGGAAGCAATGCATTCGCTGGCGATGAAGTACGCATTGTCATTGATGAAGGGGTTGATGGTGCGCGCCCTATTGCTGTCGTGCCATTTGTTGGTTCTGCACCAGAAGATATTAGTAAAATTGTTGCAGATGATTTACGTAACAGTGGTAAGTTTAATCCTATTGCGGTGTCTCAAATGCCTCAACGCCCAACTTCAGCTGCAGAGGTAAATCCTGAGGCTTGGTCGAATATTGGAATTGACGCAATTGTAATTGGGCAAGTGGTTCCATCGGGTAATGGTTATAGTATTACTTATCAATTAATTGATACGGTTGGTGCATCAGGTACGCCAGGGACTGTATTAATGCAAAATAGCTATACAGTGACAAATAAATGGTTACGCTATGGCGCGCATACTGTGAGTGATGAAGTTTTTGAAAAATTAACTGCGATCCGTGGTGCCTTTAGAACTCGTATCGCTTATGTTGTGCAAAAAAATGGCGGTTCGCAACCTTATGAAGTTCGTGTAGCAGATTATGATGGCTATAATCAATTTATCGTCAATCGTAGTGCCCAACCAATTATGTCTCCAGCTTGGTCTCCAGACGGCCAGCGTTTGGCTTATGTATCGTTTGAAAATAAAAAATCACAACTTGTTGTACAGGATTTAAATTCTGGCGCACGTAAAGTAGTGGCATCTTTTCAAGGGCATAATGGCGCACCAGCCTTTTCGCCAGATGGTTCTCGTTTAGCTTTTGCTTCTTCTCGTGATGGTGTTCTGAATATTTACGTTATGGGAGCAAATGGCGGTACACCTACTCAATTGACGAGTGGTGCGGGTAATAATACTGAACCAGCGTGGTCGCCAGACGGAAATTCAATTTTATTTACATCCGATAGAAGTGGTTCGCCACAAGTTTATCGAATGGATGCAAGCGGAGGTAGTGCAACAGCAGTGGGTGGTCGCGGCAGCGCGCAAATTAGTGCAGATGGAAAAACACTTGTGATGATTAATGGTAACAATAATGTAGTTAAACAAGATCTCACAACGGGCGTTTCAGAGGTACTTAGTACATCTTTTCTAGGCGAAAGTCCAAGCCTCTCTCCAAATGGAATTATGATTATTTATAGTTCTACACAGGGCTTAGGAAAGGTGCTACAATTGGTTTCTGCAGATGGTCGCTTTAAGGCGAGCCTTCCAGGAAGTGATGGTCAAGTTAAATTTCCAGCTTGGTCTCCATACTTAACTAAATAAAAAACTCATTTAGGAGAAATCTAATGAACAAATTTGTTAAATCATTATTAGTTGCAGGTTCTGTAGCTGCATTAGCAGCTTGTAGTTCATCTAACAACGATGCTGCAGGCAATGGTGCTGCTCAAACTTTTGGCGGTTACTCTGTTGCTGATCTTCAACAACGTTACAATACCGTTTATTTCGGTTTTGATAAATATGACATTACTGGTGAATACGTTCAAATCTTAGATGCGCACGCTGCATATTTAAATGCAACGCCAGCTGCTAAAGTATTAGTAGAAGGTAACACTGATGAACGTGGTACACCAGAATACAACATCGCATTAGGCCAACGTCGTGCAGATGCAGTTAAAGGTTATTTAGCTGGTAAAGGTGTTGATGCTGGTAAATTAGGCACAGTATCTTACGGTGAAGAAAAACCTGCAGTATTAGGTCATGATGAAGCTGCATATTCTAAAAACCGTCGTGCAGTGTTAGCGTACTAATTCTTAGTATTTCTAATACTTGAAAAACAGGATCCATTTTTTATTGGATTCTGTTTTGTTTTCATCGTTTGTAATTTAACCAATTAGCTTGAACGAATGAATTTATTCTTTCGATTCTAGAGCAAATGCGTTATCATAAATCCATTAGTACAGTGGGTCGTTAGCTCAGTCGGTAGAGCAGCGGACTTTTAATCCGTTGGTCGAAGGTTCGAATCCTTCACGACCCACCACTCTCTGATTTAGTTGTCCAGTTGGGTTGTTAGCTCAGTTGGTAGAGTAGCGGACTCTTAATCCGTCAGTCGAGAGTTCGAGTCTCTCACAACCCACCATTTTTATTATTCATCTCTAATATTTTAAATTTCTTTAATTTGCTTAAATTCTTGACTATTTTTAGCGGTTATTGTGGTAGAATACCCTTAAATTTTAGTCGGGTATCATTATGTTGGAAAATATTCGTATTGTTTTAATTGAAACTTCGCACAGTGGTAATATTGGTTCTGCGGCTAGAGCAATGAAAACGATGGGATTGACCCAGCTTTGTCTTGTTTCACCTAAATCTGTTGATGAACAATCTTATGCCCTTTCAGCTGGCGCAGAAAATATTGTAAAAAATGCTAGGGTTGTCGATAGTTTTGATGAAGCCGTCGATGATTGCTCTTTGGTAATTGGAACAAGTGCTCGCTTACGTCATTTACAAAATACATTGATCGAGCCTCGAGAATGCGCAGAGAAAGTTGTAGCGTATAAAGGCAAGATAGCTATTGTGTTTGGTCGTGAGCGTATTGGATTAACCAATGAAGAACTGCTGAAATGTCATTATCACTTGAATATTCCAGCGAATCCTGATTATTCTTCTTTAAATTTAGCAATGGCTGTGCAGCTGGTAAGTTATGAATTGCGTATGGCTTTCTTAGTTCAAAATAATAAGAAAAATTCACTTTCTTTAATAGAGAAAAACTATCCAACAACAGATCAGTTAGCTTATTTTTTTGACTACACAGAACGTATATATCAGTCTCTTGGATTTATTCAAAATCAAGGAGTTATGCGTAAATTAAAGCGTTTATACTATCGTGCAAAATTAGAGAAAAACGAATTAAATATTTTAAATGGTATGCTAAGTGCGGTTGAAAAACGAATTGATTTAACAAAAGAGAATAATTGACTAAATTAGTCAGATATGTAAGTATTGCGCAATTAATTTTTAGGGATTCTTTATGAAACTTACATCGAAAGGTCGTTATGCAGTTACAGCCGTTTTAGATATTGCTTTAAATGCAGATGGCGGGCCTGTAAGCCTTGCGGATATTTCTGAACGCCAACATATTTCCTTATCTTATTTAGAGCAACTTTTTGCTAAATTACGTAAAGACGGTTTAGTCAAAAGTGTTCGCGGACCAGGAGGTGGTTATCAGTTAGGGCTACCAAGTGAACAAATTTCTGTAGGAATGATTATTGCGGCAGTAAATGAAAATATTCACGTAACGAAATGTCTGGGGCGTGAAAATTGTAAAAATGGTGTGGAATGTTTAACTCACAAACTTTGGGAAGATTTAAGTTTACGTATTGAAAGTTTTTTAAATGAGATTACGTTAGCAGAGCTGGTAAATAAGCGTAATGTAAAACGTCAATCTCATCGTGATTTTAATAATTTATTAGTTAATCAATAAAAAAGATAAGCAGTATATTTTTTAATAAAAAAGTGCGGTTATATTTAGCATAATTTAGGAGTGAAAATGAAATTACCTATTTATTTAGACTACGCAGCGACCTGTCCAGTCGATGAACGTGTTGCGAAAAAAATGATGGCGTTTCTAACCATCGATGGCACATTTGGTAATCCAGCCTCTCGCTCACATAAATTTGGTTGGCAAGCAGAAGAAGCTGTTGATATTGCACGTAATCAAATCGCTGATCTCATTGGCGCAGATTCTCGTGAAATTGTCTTTACTTCTGGCGCAACAGAATCTGACAACCTCGCAATTAAAGGTGCGGCACATTTCTATCAAACTAAAGGTAAACATATTATTACCTGTAAAACTGAACATAAAGCAGTGTTAGATACTTGCCGTCAATTAGAAAGAGAAGGTTTTGAAGTAACTTATTTGTCTCCAGAAGCTGATGGTTTAATTGATTTAGAAAAATTCAAAGCTGCGCTTCGTCCAGATACAATTCTAGCTTCAATTATGCACGCTAATAATGAAATTGGTGTGTTACAAGATATTAAAGCTATTGGTGAGCTTTGTCGTGCAAATAAAACAATTTTCCATGTGGATGCAACGCAAAGTGTTGGTAAAGTTGAAATTAATTTGGAAGAATTAGCTGTTGATTTAATGTCGATGTCTAGCCATAAACTTTACGGGCCAAAAGGTATTGGTGCATTGTATGTTCGTCGTAAACCTCGTGTACGTTTAGAGGCGATTATTCATGGTGGTGGTCACGAACGTGGTATGCGTTCAGGTACATTACCTGTTCATCAAATCGTAGGAATGGGAGAGGCATATCGAATTGCAAAAGAAGAAATGGCATCAGAAATGCCGCGCTTAAAAGCACTTCGTGATCGTTTATATAATGGCTTAAAAGATATTGAAGAAACTTATGTAAATGGTTCAATGGAACATCGTTTAGATAGCAATTTAAATATTAGCTTTAACTATGTTGAGGGCGAATCCTTAATGATGGCGTTGCGCGATATTGCTGTATCTTCTGGTTCTGCTTGTACATCTGCTAGCTTAGAGCCATCTTATGTATTGCGCGCACTTGGCTTAAATGATGAATTGGCGCACAGTTCAATTCGTTTCACATTAGGTCGTTATACTACTGAAGAAGAAATTGATTACACAATTAATTTAATGAAAGGTGCGGTAGAAAAACTTCGTGCATTATCGCCATTATGGGATATGTTTAAAGAAGGTATTGATTTAAATACCATTGAGTGGTCTGCTCACTAATATTTAGTTGCCATTATCTGACAATGGCATTCACTAGAATTGAAAAAAGGAAAGTTAAAATGGCTTATAGCGAAAAAGTAATTGATCATTATGAAAATCCACGTAACGTGGGATCATTGGACAAAAAAGATAGCAATGTTGGTACTGGAATGGTCGGTGCACCAGCTTGTGGTGATGTTATGCAACTACAAATCAAAGTAGATGATAATGGCATTATTGAAGATGCAAAATTCAAAACTTATGGTTGTGGTTCTGCGATTGCATCTAGTTCATTAATTACTGAGTGGGTAAAAGGTAAATCTTTAGAAGAAGCAGGGGCAATTAAAAATAGCCAAATTGCTGAAGAATTAGAATTACCGCCAGTGAAAGTGCATTGCTCTATTTTAGCAGAAGATGCAATTAAAGCAGCAATTGCTGATTATAAAGCAAAACAAGGCTAATCATGTGAAAAAGTGCGGTCAATTTTGACCGCATTTTTAGCGGTGTTGGGGGATAGATGGGTATTACATTAACAGAAAAAGCAGCTCAGCGAGTGAAAGCCTTTTTGGATAATCGTGGTAAAGGTATTGGATTACGTTTAGGTGTGAAAACATCAGGTTGTTCTGGCTTAGCTTATGTACTTGAGTTTGTAGATGTTTTAAATTCCGAAGATCAAGTTTTTGAGCAGCACGGTGTTAATATTATTGTCGATCCAAAAAGTTTCGTTTATCTCAATGGCATTGAGCTGGATTATGTAAAAGAAGGCCTAAATGAAGGCTTTAAATATAATAATCCAAATGTAAAAGAATCTTGTGGTTGTGGCGAAAGTTTCCACGTTTAAGGTAATAATCTGATGTTCAATCCTTTTCAAATTTTTGATTTGCCAGTTGATTTTCAGCTGGATGAAAAAGTACTAAATGCACGTTATTTAAAATTACAAAAGGCCCTACATCCAGATAATTTTGTCTCAAGTAGTGCTTTAGAGCAACGTGTTGCGATGCAAAAATCTACCGAAGTGAATGATGCCTTAAAAACGTTAAAAGACCCAATTTTGCGAGCTGAAGCGATCATTGCTCTTAATACTGGTGAGCAGTTAGATCTTGAACAAAAAAGCACGCAAGATGTGGCGTTTTTAATGCAACAATTACAATGGCGCGAACAATTAGAAGAAGTTGAACGCCAGCAAGATGAAAGAGCATTAAATGCTTTTGCTAAAGAAATTAAACAAGAAACTCAATCATTATTGACCGCACTTTTTGAGAGTTTGAAATCTCAACAATGGGCGAGAGCATCTCAATACTGTGATAAATTACGTTTTACCCATAAACTTTCTGAAGAAATTGAACGTGTGGAAGAACGAATTTTTGAATTAGATTAAATCTGGGGGCAAATGTAATTTGCTCCTACGAGATGTGAATAAATAACACTATGCAAACTCTTGAACAGCTCACTAGTCCAGAACATTCTGCTTGGATAACCCTTTCCCAATGGATTGATAACGCTCGCAATCATTGTGAAGTAATTAAAAAAGATCAATCCAGTGCGGAGCGTGAGCTTTTTACTATGCAAATGCCAACATCCTCGCCAATGGGTGCAGTAATCTATGAAACAGGTGGAATTTTAATTCATTATGGTTGGTTACGTATTTTAGGTTCTGGAAGTTTTAAATTACCGCGTGGCTTGATGGATTGGAATTTCAGTAAATCTTTTAGTGAGTCAGGCGAAAAACCAAAATATTTATTAGTTGCAGATGATGTGATTGGTGGTTATTTTGCGTTAAATGGTGGTTCATTAGGCAATAATATTGGAAAAATTTATTACTATTCATCAAAAGATCTTACTTGGCATAATTTAAATTTTACTTACACAGAATTTTTAGCTTGGGCATTGAATGGCGATGTAGAGGCCTTTTATCAAGGGCTATTTTGGAAAAATTGGCAAGATGATGTAAAACAATTAGATGGTAACCAAGTTTTTGTATTTACGCCTGATTTAAACCAAGACAGAAAAATAGCAATTGATGAACGTCAAAAACAGGAAGTCAATATTGAAACCCATTACCAAGCAAGCTTTGCAGAAAAAAATAAATTTGATTTGGCGTATTCCGTCGCATAACTAGTAGAAAAATAGCATATGGCATTATTACAAATTGCAGAACCAGGACAAGCTGCGGCACCGCATCAACATCGTTTAGCCGTTGGGATTGATTTGGGAACAACCAATTCTTTGGTTGCATCCGTGCGTAGCGGGCAATCCGTGATTCTTAATGATGAACAAGAACGCAGTCTTGTGCCGTCAGTTGTTCATTATGGCGTTGAAGAGAAGAAAGTTGGTTTAGAAGCCTTTGAACAAGCCTCACTTGATCCCAAAAATACGGTGATTTCAGTAAAACGCTTAATTGGTCGCAGCCTTTCTGATGTTCAGTCTCGTTATTCTAGTTTGCCTTATGAATTTGTGGCGAGTGAAAATGGATTACCTTTAATTATTACGGCACAGGGGTCTAAAAGTCCAATTGAAGTGTCTTCAGATATTTTATCGCGCTTAAATCACATTGCAGAACAACGCCTTGGAGGTGAGCTTTCTGGGGTTGTGATTACGGTTCCAGCTTATTTTGATGATGCTCAACGTCAAAGCACTAAAGATGCTGCGCGTTTAGCTGGGCTAAATGTATTACGTTTATTGAATGAACCTACTGCAGCTGCACTTGCTTATGGATTGGATAGTGGGCAAGAAGGCATTATTGCGGTTTATGATTTAGGCGGTGGCACATTTGATATTTCAATTTTACGCTTATCAAAAGGTATCTTTGAAGTTTTAGCAACGGGGGGAGATACTGCATTAGGTGGAGATGATTTTGATCATTTAATTGCAGATTGGGTAATAGAACAAACTAAGCTAAAACCACAAACAGCAAATCAACAGCGTGAGCTAATAACCCTTGCCAACCAAGCTAAAATTACCTTGACTAATGAAAAAAGTGCGGTTATTTCTTGGCAAGATTTTTCAGTAGAGATTTTGCAGGAACAATTCAATGAATTAATTTATCCGCTTGTAAAACGTTCATTGCTAACTTGTCGTCGGGCATTGAAAGATGCCAATGTGGAATCCGAAGAAGTGCAAGCCGTAGTAATGGTTGGTGGTTCAACTCGCGTGCCTTATGTAAGAGAACAAGTTGGCGAGTTTTTTGGTAAAACACCATTAACCTCAATCGATCCTGATAAAGTTGTGGCACTTGGTGCTGCAATTCAAGCAGATATTTTAGTCGGGAATAAAACTGATTCTGATATGTTATTACTTGATGTTGTCCCGCTTTCCTTAGGCATTGAGACGATGGGCGGATTAGTGGAAAAAATTATTCCACGTAATACAACAATTCCTGTGGCTCGTGCGCAAGAGTTTACTACTTTTAAAGATGGGCAAACGGCAATGACTGTTCATGTGCTACAAGGCGAACGAGAGCTAGTCGATGATTGTCGTTCTTTAGGACGCTTTACTCTACGAGGTATTCCGCCAATGGCGGCGGGGGCAGCCCATATTAGAGTGACTTATCAAGTGGATGCAGATGGTTTATTAAGCGTTACAGCGATGGAAAAATCGACAAAAGTACAGGCTTCAATACAAATTAAACCATCTTATGGATTAACTGATGAAGAAGTAACCGCAATGATTAAATCTTCTTTTGATAATGCACAAGAAGATTTGCAAGCACGTGAATTGGCAGAGCAGCGTGTGGAAGCAGATCGTGTTATTGAAAGCGTGATTGTTGCGCTACAAGCAGATGGGGCTGAATTGCTTAGCACAGATGAATTTCATCATATTGAAACTGTGTTAAAACAATTAATGAATGTAAAACAAGGTTCAGATCGCGATGCAATTGCGCAAGGAATTAAAGCCTTAGACACTGCTACCCAAGAATTTGCTGCTCGCCGAATGAATGCATCAATTAATAAAGCTTTGACAGGTAAAAATCTGTCAGACATTGAAAATCCGTAAAACTGCAGTCAGATATTAAATAATTTTGAGGAAAGTATTATGCCAAAAGTGATTTTTTTACCTAATGAAGATTTTTGTCCTGAAGGTATGGTCGTTGATGCTGTAACAGGAGATAACTTATTAGAAGTTGCTCACAATGCGGGAGTAGAAATTCATCACGCTTGTGATGGTTCTTGTGCTTGTACAACTTGCCACGTGATTGTTCGTGAGGGTTTTGATTCTTTAAATGAAACGAGTGATCAAGAAGAAGATATGCTAGATAAGGCTTGGGGATTAGAAATGGATAGCCGTTTATCTTGTCAATGCGTCGTGGGAAATGAAGATCTTGTGGTAGAAATTCCAAAATATAACCTTAATCACGCAAATGAGGCGGCTCACTAATGAAATGGACAGACGCCCAATTAATTGCAGAAGAACTTTACGATCGTAATCCAGATTTAGATCCAAAAACAGTTCGTTTTACTGATTTACATAAATGGATTTGTGAACTTGAAGATTTTGATGACGATCCTAATAAATCAAATGAATCAATTCTTGAGGCTATTTTATTAAAATGGTTAGATGAATTTGAATAATCAGAAATTTGATTGAAAAAATACCCGCACTTTGATGCGGGTATTATTTTTTAAAGGTTGTTTAATTTCATTTTTGCCATTTGTTGTTCTAATTGGCTACCACTTTGTTGTGCTTGCTCAAAGCTGTTTTTCGCCGCAACTTTATCTCCTTTTGCAACTTGGATATCGCCCGTTAAAATCGCTTTGCGAGCATTAAAACTTTCGCCTTTCACTTGGTTTAAGGTGCTTAAAGCATTATCTAATTGGCCTAATTGGAATTGTACTGCACTGAGACGTAATGCAACAATAGATGTTAATACTTCATCTTGAGATTGGGTTAATGCTTGGTTTAAATTTGCTTCTGCTGCTGAAAAATCTTGTTTTTCAGTGGCTTTTTTCGCTTCATCTAACAAAGCAAATACAGCGTATGCAGTTTTGCTATTCGCTTGCACAAATTGTTCTATATTTGCTTTTTTAGCCTGTTCGTCTTGTTGCACAGAATTAATTAAAGTATCGTATTGTGCAGAAGCTTGAGCGATTTGTTCTGCTTGGTGAGTTTGCCAATAACGCCATCCAAACATACCACCCACACCTAAGATAAAAGCGACAATAATTGTTTTGCCATTCTCTTTCCACCAGTCTTTTAACTGGTTAATCTCTTGTTCTTCTTCAATGGAATAAGCCATGTTTTTCCCCTTTTAAATTAAAATTGAGTTTGAAGATAGTCGATTATATTCACTAAATCTAAGGTTTGCTGATCTGTGCCACCTTGCAAGTGTTTAACAACGACTTGTTTATTTTGTACTTCGCTTTCGCCGATAACTAATGCCAATGTTGCACCAGATTTATCTGCACGTTTAAATTGTTTTTTGAAATTACCGCCAGAGCAGTGCAACATAGTATTTAAGTGCGGTAATTCTGAGCGTACTTTTTCCGCTAATTCAAAAGCGGCTAATGTTGCGCCTTCGCCTTGATAAACAACATAAATATCCACCGCACTTTTCGCAGGAACATTTGGATTAACTTCTTGTACCAACAAGACTAAACGCTCTAATCCCATCGCAAATCCGATACTCGGTGTTGCGTGTCCGCCAAGTTGTTCCACTAAACCGTCATAACGACCGCCGCCACATACAGTACCTTGTGCGCCAAGAGCAGAGGTTACCCATTCAAATACAGTTTTGTTGTAATAATCTAAACCACGAACGAGTTTAGGATTAATTTCATATTGAATACCAACAGCATCTAATAATGAACATAATTGTTCAAAATGCGCACGGCTTTCATCATCTAAATAATCAAGCAATTTAGGCGCGTTATCTAATACTTTTTGTAATTCTGGATTTTTTGTATCCAAAATACGAAGCGGATTTCTTACTAAACGCTCTTTTTCTTCATCGCTCATTAAATCTTGATGGTTTTCTAAGAATCCAACCAACGCTGAGCGATAATTTGCGCGTGCTTCTAAAGAACCAATTGAGTTAAGTTGAAGTGTAACATGTTGATCGATACCTAACGCTTTCCATAAACGATAGGTAAGCATGATTAATTCTGCATCGATTTCTGGATTCGCAATACCGAATACTTCAACACCTGCTTGATGGAATTGACGGTAACGACCTTTTTGTGGACGTTCATGACGGAACATTGGCCCCATATACCATAAGCGTTGTTCATTGTTATAGATCCAACCGTGTTCAATGGCGGCACGCACACAACCTGCAGTGCCTTCAGGGCGTAAGGTTAATTGTTCATCGTTATCCCAAAATGTGTACATTTCTTTTGAAACAACATCTGTCACTTCACCGATTGCACGAGCGAATAATGGTGTACTTTCTACAACTGGCATACGCACTTCGGAATAACCGTAGTTGTTTAATACCTGGCGTACTTGCGCTTCAATCCATTGCCATAATGGAGATTCTGTTGGGGCGCAATCGTTCATACCACGAATTGCTTGAATTGTTTTTGCCACGAGCTTTCCTTAAATAATTCTGTTTTTTGGATCTTGTCGTGCGACTTTCGCACGAATTTTTGCTTCTAATTGGTTCACTATATCTTCGTTATCAAAACGCTCTTTTTGGCGTTCGCCGTCAAGATAATAACCGCTTTTTTTGTTACCGCCCGTTACGCCCAGATCGGAGATGAGTGCCTCGCCAGGACCATTTACTACACAACCGATAATAGATACATCCATTGGTGTAATAATATCTTCAAGGCGTTGTTCTAGCGCATTTACTGTACCGATTACATCAAATTCTTGGCGAGAACAGGTTGGGCAAGCAATGAAGTTAATTCCTCTTGAACGAATCCGTAAAGATTTCAAAATATCAAAACCGACTTTGATTTCCTCTATGGGATCTGCCGCCAAAGAGATGCGCAGTGTATCGCCAATGCCCTCAGCTAATAACATTCCTAAACCCACCGCAGATTTTACTGCGCCAGCGCGTGCACCACCTGCTTCTGTAATGCCTAAATGTAAAGGCTGTTTAATTGCTTTAGCCAGTAAACGATAAGATTCAACCGCTAAGAATACATCGGAGGCTTTTACGCTCACTTTAAACTGATCGAAGTTAAGACGATCTAGAATTTCTACATGACGCAATGCGGATTCTAACAAGGCTTCTGGCGTTGGTTCGCCATATTTTTCTTGCAAATCTTTTTCTAAAGAGCCTGCATTTACACCAATACGAATCGGAATATTTTTGTCTCGCGCACAATCAACAACGGCACGGACGCGATCTTCACGACCAATGTTGCCAGGATTGATACGTAAACAATCCACTCCATATTCTGCGACTTTTAACGCGATACGATAGTCGAAATGAATATCTGCTACGAGCGGGATATTCACTTGTTGTTTAATTTGTTTAAATGCTTCCGCAGCATCCATTGTTGGAACAGATACACGAACAATATCTGCACCAACACGTTCTAATGATTTAATTTGAGCAACTGTCGCTTCCACATCAGTGGTGCGAGTATTTGTCATTGATTGCACGGCAATCGGCGCATCCCCACCAATTGGTACATTTCCCACATATATTTTTGTCGATTCACGACGCTTAATAGTTGGCTGAAAAGCTGACATTATTTTTCCTAAGGTTGTGAAAGTTTGAATTTTGCTACACGGCCATCCACTTTCAGAGGATAATTCTCGCCTTTGTAAGTGATACGCACATTGCTTGGTGCACCTACAATTAATGAAAATTCATTGCCATTAAAGGTTAATATTTCGCCTTGTTTATATTCTTTTTGTGCTAATACGTGGCGAGCGTTATCTTTTACACTAATCCAACTGCTATTTGTCAATATTTCAATCACTAAATCGCCTTTTGCTATAGGTAACGTTGGAGAAATACTTGGATTTTCGACCGCACTTTGAATGTCTGAAACTGATTTTTCATCGTTTTTGGGTTGTGAAACGCTATTTTCTTGTGCTATTTCTGGTAACAGATTATTTGTTATTTCTACTGGTTGTGAGACTGGTGCTGCTGTTTCTGGTGCAGATTTATTAGTTTCTTCTGTTGTCACAAGAGCGGTGGCGGGCTGATTGTTTTCGGTAGAGGCAACATAGCTTTGCACTAAATCATCGCGTTCTTGAGTATTTTGTTGATAACTCTGCCACCACCAAAGCCCAGTCATACCAATTACAATCACGAATACTATTGCGGTTAAACGCCCGATCCAACGATTGTGAGAGGAATATTGATTAACGGCACGGGTTGAACGTGCATTTTTCCCTAAATCATTTTTTTCTGTTTCAGCAAAAATAATATTTTCCCACACAGAATCTGGCAAACGTAAGAACTTTGCATAGCTACGCACATAACCTTTTACAAAGATTGCAGGGGTAGATTTTTGAATAAATTCATTATTTTCAAGTTGCTCTAATATAGAAGGGCGTAGCGTGATTTCTTTAGCGACATCTTCAAGAGAAAGATTTAAGGCTTCGCGTGTTTGACGAAAAATCTCACCAGGGGAAAGCACTTGCTCAGTAGTTGGATTCATAAATTTAATCAAATAATTAGGCGGTAAATGGAGGCTAAATTTTAAAGTCCAATACTTGATTTGGCAATGCTTTATTTTAGACTATTGAATTTTTCCGCACGTTTTCCATCGATTTGACGTAATTTTTCTAAAGTTTGCTGATAAATATCCATTTTTTGCGCGGAATAAGCACAAAGCACGATATTTTCAAATGTATCTGCTTGATGATAATAATTCGGCGAATTAAGTGCTAATTCAAATTGTTGCTGAGCTTGTTCAAATTTCTTTTGACTACATAGAAACGTACCAAAATTATTATGCACATCGCCTTGTTTATGATTAAGGTTTACGGCTATTTCATACTCACGAAAGGCATTTTCTATTTGCCCTTGTTGTTGATAATAATGTGCAAGTGCTGAATGCACGAGATAGTAATTTTTATCGTGTTGAAGTGCTTTGTCTAAGTTGATTTTAGCCAGTTGAGGATTATTTTGCTGAAGATAGCTCAAAGCGAGTTCCACACGCGCTTTAGCGGCAGCTTGATGATTTAAGCTAGATGCAGATTGTGAAACGCAAGCAGAAAAAATGAAAGGGAAAATAACCGCACTTAGTTGTTTACTTATTGTTTTCATTTTTTCTCCTTTTAACTGGGCAGGAAGAAATATTTAATATGCTTTAATTTGTATGAAAACATAGGGCATGTGAACTTGATTAATTCACATACCTAGAATATTAATTAACTTCTGTCACCCCAATATTTTGTCCAAATTGGCGTTTCATTGCCGTACGTTTAGTACGATCGATAACATCTCCCGCTAATTGCCCACAGGCTGCGTCAATATCATCTCCACGGGTTTTACGGATAATCACGGTAAAATCATATTCCATTAAGGTTTTTTGGAAGCGATCGATGCGCGTATTCGAGCTTTTTGCATAAGGTGCTTCTGGGAACGGATTCCACGGAATTAAATTAATTTTACAAGGCGTATTTTTTAATACGTCTGCAAGTTGATGAGCGTGTTCTACGCCATCATTTACATGATCGAGCATCACATATTCAATCGTCACTTTGCCGTGATTCGCATTTGATACTGTCAAATAACGATTTACCGAGTCAATCAATGTTTTGATATTGTATTTTTTGTTGATTGGCACAATTTCATCACGTAATTCATCGTTTGGGGCATGCAATGAAATAGCCAAAGCCACATCGATCATTTTGCTCAAATTATCTAATGCTGGCACAACACCAGAAGTCGATAAGGTTACACGACGTTTTGATAAACCGTAGGCAAAATCATCTAACATAATTTCCATTGCAGGAACAACATTAGCAACATTCAATAAGGGTTCGCCCATTCCCATCATTACCACATTTGTAATGGGTCTAACGCCAGTTACGCCAAAGTTGCCAATAATTTTAGAGGCTCGCCATACTTGACCGATAATTTCTGAAACCGTTAAATTGCGGTTAAAGCCTTGTTGTGCGGTTGAACAGAAGGTACAAGCTAAGGCACAGCCAACTTGGGAAGATACACAAAGCGTCGCACGATCTGCTTCGGGAATATACACAGTTTCAACTTGCTGCTCGCCCACTTGCATTGCCCATTTTATCGTGCCATCGGCTGAACGCTGCTCAACGGCAACTTCTGGGGCTTTAATTTCTGCAACCGCCTTAAGTTTTTCACGTAATTTTTTATTAATGTTTGTCATATTGTCGAAATTATCTTCGCCAAAATGATAAATCCATTTAACTAACTGATCTGCTCGGAATGGTTTTTCGCCGAGTTCTTTAAAAAATTCGCGCATTTGTTGGCGCGTTAAATCCATTAGATTAATTTTTTTAGCGGGTGCATCTGATTGCACAGACAATAATTCTGACATTTTAGCCTCGTTATTACACATTGTGGCGATAGCATTGTGCAGGTGTTTTTATCAAAAACTCACAACGAAAAATTCGCAATTAAAAAATGAACGGCGATTGTACAGATTTGTCACCGCATAATCTAGCGGAATTGAAAAACGATAGAAAATCTTACCGCACTTTTTTGCGATCTAGATCGCAAATATTTTCAATTACAGCGGAAAAAGTGCGGTAAAATATCAGCCTATTTTTTAAGGTGACCAATAATGTTTAAAAAAGCTTTATTTATTTTATCTTTGTGTCCTTCTTTTGCGCTGGCACAGTCTTATGTTGTGTATGATTTTACCCATAATCGAGTGTTGGAAAGCCACGCATCTGATAGTATTCAGCCTATTGCCTCTGTAACAAAATTAATGACGGCTAATGTATTTTTAGAGAATAATAAAAATCCTAATTGTCGAATCGCAATCACAAAAGAGGATACGGATCGAATTAAAGGCACTGGAACAAAATTACCTAAAAATATTCCTATTTCTTGTAACGAATTATTGAAAGCAATGCTTGTCCATTCTGATAACTATGCCGCCCACGCACTTTCTCGTGCAGCGGGAATAAGTCGTCGCCAATTTATTAAGAAAATGAACGAAAAAGCCCATCAACTTGGTATGTATTCTACTCGTTTTCACGATAGTTCAGGATTATCTAGCTATAATATTTCCAGCCCAATGGATTTAGTTAAGCTCGCCAAATATTCATTAAATAAATCGGACATTAAACGTTTATCTAATCTTAGTGCAACTTATATCCAAGCAGGGAAACACAAACTTTATATTAAAAATACCAATAAGTTAGTGCGTGATGAAATTTTTGATGCGGCAGTGAATAAAACAGGCTACATTCAAGAATCTGGTTATAATCTCGTTTTCATTAATAAACACCCATGCAAAAATGCAACTATTGGCGTAATTAGTTTAAATAACACTTCCTCAGCGTATCGTTCTAGTTTTACTAAAAGCAAATTAGAAAAATTCGGCTGCACAGCATTAAATGGAAGAACAATTCGTGATGTAGCAGGAGAAGCCCAATATGAAGATGGCTATGATGAAGTGGGATTTAATACGCTAATTCAGAAATTATCAAAATAATGTTCATAAACATAAAAATGCGAGATAACAGTTTGTTTTATCTTGCGTTTTTTAGCTGATGAGCAGGCTGTTCTACAGTGACTTTTTCTTGGTCAGTTGTTTTGGTTTGTTCTGTCATTTTAGGTTTATCATCACAAGCAGCCAAGACTATTGCTGAACTTAATACTAACCAAAATGTTTTGTTCTTTTTTCATAAATTCAATACATTTTGTACGAAATAATTATAAATAAATTTATTATTTTGATAATCATTTCCATTCCAAAACAATATAAAAAGTAGTACTATTATCTCCGATGAATAATTGTTGAGCTATTGAACAATTATTCAGGCATTCAATCTATCTTTTTTTAAATAAGGACATCTTATGCGAAATTCATTCAAAATTATGACCGCACTTGCACTTGGTTTATTTGCAATGCAAGCTAATGCAAAATTCAAAGTTGTTACCACCTTCACCGTGATTCAAGATATTGCACAAAATGTGGCGGGTGATGCAGCTACAGTGGAATCTATCACCAAACCCGGTGCTGAAATTCACGAATATGAACCCACTCCAAAAGACATTGTAAAAGCACAATCTGCTGATTTAATTTTATGGAACGGCTTAAATTTAGAACGTTGGTTTGAGCGTTTCTTCCAAAATGTTAAAGATAAACCTGCTGTGGTAGTAACAGAAGGTATTCAACCATTATCTATTTATGAAGGCCCCTATAAAGATGCGCCTAATCCACACGCGTGGATGTCGCCATCGAATGCATTAATTTATATTGAAAATATTAAAAATGCGTTAGTGAAATACGATCCACAAAATGCAGCAGTGTACGAAAAAAATGCCGCTGACTATGCTCAAAAAATTAAACAACTTGATGAACCACTTCGTGCAAAATTAGCACAAATTCCAGAAGCGCAACGCTGGCTTGTAACAAGTGAAGGTGCTTTCAGTTATTTGGCGAAAGATTACAACTTAAAAGAAGGTTATTTATGGCCAATCAATGCTGAACAACAAGGCTCACCACAACAAGTGCGTAAAGTGATTGATTTAGTTCGTAAAAACAATATTCCTGTTGTGTTTAGTGAAAGTACAATTTCAGCCAAACCTGCACAACAAGTAGCCAAAGAAAGTGACGCAAAATACGGTGGCGTATTGTACGTTGATTCACTTTCTGCGAAAGACGGCCCTGTGCCAACTTATCTTGATTTGCTTAACGTCACTGTATCAACCATTGTTAAAGGATTCGGAAAATAATGGACTCTTTCTCGACATCAATTTGGGTTAATGATGTAACTGTTCGTTACAACAATGGTCATACTGCGATTCACAATATGACGTTCTCACTCAATAGTGGAACTATTTGTGCGTTAGTTGGCGTGAATGGCAGTGGTAAATCCACATTATTTAAAAGCATAATGGGGCTTGTGAAGCCACAACAAGGTGAAATTAAACTTTGTGATCTGCCAATTTCCCAAGCACTGAAACGTAATTTGGTTGCTTATGTACCACAATCAGAAGAAGTGGACTGGCAATTTCCAGTGTCAGTGTATGATGTCGTGATGATGGGGCGTTATGGGTATATGAATTTTCTTCGTATCCCCAAAGCGATTGATAAACAAAAAGTTCAAGAGGCGATGCAGCGAGTAAATATTGAGCATCTTGCGCATCGTCAAATTGGCGAGTTATCTGGCGGGCAGAAAAAACGCGTGTTTTTAGCCCGCGCTTTAGCACAACAAAGTCCAATTATTTTATTGGATGAACCTTTCACTGGCGTTGATGTGAAAACTGAAAATGCCATTGTTGATCTTCTTCAACAGCTTCGAGAAGAAGGTCATCTTATTCTTGTCTCAACTCATAACTTAGGTTCTGTTCCTGATTTTTGTGATCAAGTGGTAATGATTAATCGCACGGTCATCGCCGCAGGAAAAACAGAAGACACCTTTAACCAACATAATTTGGAAATTGTATTTGGTGGGGTGTTACGTCATATTAAATTATTGGGCGAAAATTTACATAATGATGAAGATAAACGTTCTGTTACCGTCTTAACAGATGATGAAAAAGCCGTTGTATTCTATGGCGAAACTAAGCAAGATCCACCTGCGCCAACAACACAGGATTGCCATTTTGAAGACTGTCCTTATAAAAGTGCGGTCGAAAATAAGAAGGAATAGGTAATGTTAGATTTATTGCTCGAACCTTTTTCCTATGATTATATGCTCAAGGCGATGATTTTGAGTACCGCAGTGGGTGGCATTTGTGCTTTTTTGTCTTCATATTTAATGCTTAAAGGCTGGTCTCTAATTGGTGATGCACTTTCCCATTCTGTCGTACCCGGTGTCGCTATTGCTTATGCCTTTTCTTTGCCTTATGCACTTGGTGCATTTTTTGCCGGAATTTTAGCCGCACTTTCTATTCTTTGGATTAAATCCATTTCTAAACTGAAAGAAGATGCCGTTATCGGGTTTATTTTCAGTACTTTCTTTGCATTAGGTTTGTTAATCGTTTCTTTAAATCCAACCGCAGTAAATGTGCACAATATCATTTTAGGTAATATTTTAGGCATTGCTGATGAAGATATTTACCAAGTCGCAATTATTATCGGTGTTTGTTTAGTATTGCTTTTATTGTTCTGGAAAGACTTACTACTGATTTTTTTTGATGAAACACAGGCAAGAACAGTAGGGCTTTCGCCATTATTTTATAAGGTTTTATTTTTTACTTTATTAAGTGCTTGTGTGGTAGCTGCATTGCAAACTGTGGGGGCGATTTTAGTCATTGCAATGGTCATTACCCCTGGTGCAACAGCATATTTACTCACTGATAAATTCAAAACCTTGTCAATCATCGCTATTATTTTAGGCGCAGTGACAAATTTTGTTGGGGTCTATATTAGCTATTATTTAGACGGTGCCACTGGCGGTGTGATTGTGACATTGCAAACATTATTGTTTTTAGTCGCTTTCTTATTTTCACCAAAATATGGCTTACTCACACGTAATAAAAAGGCGGTAGAAAATGTTTGATTGGCTTTTAGAACCGCTACAATTTGAGTTTATGCAAAATGCCTTATTGACTGCATTGATTGTTTCTATTATCTGTGCATTACTTTCTTGCTATTTAGTCTTGAAAGGTTGGTCATTAATGGGCGATGCCATTTCTCACGCTGTATTACCTGGTATTGTACTCGCTTATTTGGCAGGAATTCCTTTAGCCATTGGTGCATTTTGCTCAGGTATTTTTTGCTCCCTTGGTGTGGGATATTTAAAAGAAAATAGTCGCATAAAAGAAGATACTGCAATGGGCATTGTATTTTCTGGAATGTTTGCCATTGGTCTTGTTATGTTTACCAAAATTCAAACAGAACAGCATTTAACCCATATTTTGTTTGGTAATGTATTGGGTGTAAGTTATCAAGAGCTTATTCAAAGTGCGGTCATTTCTGCGATAATTTTTTGTCTGATTGTCTTTAAACGTAAAGACTTTTTGCTTTATTGTTTTGATCCAAGCCACGCCCGTGTTGCAGGGCTTTCTCCTAAAATTTTACATTATGGTTTATTAATTCTACTTGCTTTAACCATTGTAAGCACGATGCAAGTGGTAGGTGTTATTTTGGTGGTGGCAATGTTAATTGCGCCAGGAATTACCGCACTTACGCTTACTAAATCTTTTGATAAAATGCTATGGATTGCTATTGTCAGTTCCATTACATCAAGTCTAATTGGCGTAATATTGAGCTATCATTTTGATGCCTCAACAGGTGCTTGTATCATTCTTCTGCAAGCCGCATTTTTTGTTATAGCATTAGCTTATAGCAAGATTAGAATAAGATAATTTTTCTACCCCTCTTTTCTCAAAGAGGAGGTAGAAAATCGCAATAAATTTATCCGTTTGGAGATAAATAAAGTCATTCGTCTAATCGCCAATCTAAGCCTAAGCCAAATCCAACCCCATTTGCCAAAACGCAATTTCCATTCTAGTTGCGGTGGTGAAAATCTGTTGAATCTCGGCAAGCTGGTTTGGGTTTAGTGGTTTGCAAAGTGCGGTAAGAAAATCAACGGTTTCTTGGGCGGCTTGTTGAAATTCCTCACTCGCATAGGTATCAATCCACGTTTGATAAGGATTGTTCGGTAAGCGAGGATAATGCTGAGTAATGTAACGAGCAACTTGAGCGTAACCCAAAGCACAAGGGGTTACAGCTGCATAAAGCTCAGCCAAACTGCCCGTCATGCCGCAATCAAGCAAATAGCGAGTATAAGCAATGCAAGCGGCACTTTCTTGAGTAGCAAAAATCTCTTGCTCACTAATTCCCCACTCACGGCAATAATTTAAATGTAGTTGAATTTCTTGGCAAAGAATCTCTAAGGTTTTACGAGGTGTTTCCATTTCAGCGAAATTTTTTGCCTTGAATACACCTAAGGCAAAGGCTCGGCTGTAATGAAAAAGATAGAGATAATCCTGCTTCAAATAATGCTGAAAACAAGCTTTTGGTAGCGTACCTTTTGCGAGCTGTTGCACAAATTCGTGTTCAATATATTGTTGCCAATAAGGCTGAGCTTGTTGAATGAGTTGTTCAATCATCTTTTTTCCTTATTCAATTTCTACCGCATATTCTTTCAACGCTAAGGCTTTTGGAATTAAGCCTTTTTGTTGCATAAATTCTGCCATTTGTTGATAACGTTTAGCGTCTAATTGGCGAGGTTTATTGGCTAAGAAGGGGAGCGTGTCTTTCCACGCCAGTTGGTTTAATGGCGTGTTAAGTTCGTTTGGTTTATAGCTGACAAAGGCTTGCCACGCTTCATTGGGGTGAGCTTGTAGATAGCTTGTGGCTTGTTCAAGTGCGGTCAAAAATGCCGATGTTTTTTTATCTGTTACGCTGTTTTTATTAGCAACTAAAATCAACTCATCATAAGCAGGCACGCCATATTGTTCAGGGAAGAATGCGATACCTTCTTGCTTTTCTAAAGCAAGCTGATTGAGTTCAAAATTACGAAATGCACCAATCACAGCATCCACTTGTCCAGTTAAAAGAGAGGGCGAAAGCGACCAATTTACATTCACTAATTCCACATCTTTATTGCTTAAACCAATAGAATGAAGCATTGTATCAAGTAATCCATCTTCAAAACCGCTGACAGAATACCCCACTTTTTTACCTTTTAAATCAGCAAGGCTTTTCAAATTGCTCTTTTTTAGTACCACTACGCTATTTAATGGATTTGAAATCAGTGAACCCACTCGAACTAAAGGCAAGCCTTCTGCCACTTGTTGATAAAGCTGAGGCTGATAACTCACGGCTAAATCAACTTTTTCTGCCGCCGCTAATTTCGGCGGTAATGCAGGATCAGCAGGTTCGATAATTTCAACCTCCAAGTTATTTTTTTCAAAAAAGCCTTTTTGTTGAGCCACAATGATGGCTGCATGATCGGGGTTTACATACCAATCTAGCATTACGCTGATTTTCTCTTTTGCAAAGCTAGGAAGCGTGAGCATTAGCCCCATTACAAAGCTGAAATAACGGATGATTGTCTTCATTTTTTCTCCTTTAATGAAAAGTTAAACAGACCAAATAAAACGGTGTAATAGCCAATCAATGCTGAAATATAAACAGAGTGAAATTGACACTAAAATCAGTAAGGCGGCAAACATTAAATCAACTTGCATTCGGGCATTGGCGTGAATCATTAAATACCCCAAGCCTTCAGACGAACCTACCCATTCACCTACCACCGCACCAATTGGGGCGACCGAAACCGCAATTCGCAAGCCCGAAGCAAAAGCAGGCAAAGCCGCAGGTAATCGCACTTTAAGCAATAAACGCAAGGGGGAAATGTTAAAGGTTTTCGCCAAATCGAGCCACGCTTGTGGGGTGTTGCGTAGTCCATCATAACAAGCTGCCGTGACGGGGAAGTAGATAATCAGCACCGACATCACAATTTTGGATGCCATTCCATAGCCAAACCACAACACCAACAACGGCGCAATAGCAAACACGGGAATCGCTTGCGAAATGACCAAAATCGGCAATAAGACGGCAGAAATTTGACGAGAAAATGAGAGCAACAACGCCGAAATCAACCCAAATAGAAAGCCTAACAACAGCCCTAAGCAAATTTCTAACAACGTGACTTGCGTATGCTGCCAAAGCAGTTCAGCGTGTGTGAATAACTGCTGCCTTACAGCTTGCGGTGAGGGAAAAATGTAGTGTGGGAAGCTGCCCAAGGTTGCGACCATTTGCCAGATCATCAACAACACGCCAACAATTAAAAGCGGTTTAAGTAAGCGAATTTTCATTGTTCGCCCCCTAATTCCTGCAATAATTGTTGCTGCAACGCCCATAAATTGGCTTGATGCAACTCACGCGGGGCGTTACCTTCGGGCAGAATCACCGCCGATAATGCTGTTTGATGAGTTTCAGGCGAACGCAACACAAAAATACGCTGACTTAGCCGCAATGCCTCTTGTGGATCGTGGGTCACGAGCAGCACTGATTTATCTTCGAGCAGTTCAAAGGCTAAATCTTGAAGTTGATGGCGACTGATGGCATCAAGAGCGGAAAAAGGCTCATCAAGCAAAATCAAATCCGCCTCTTGCATTAAGGTGCGTGCCAAGGCAACCCGCTGTTTTTGCCCGCCCGAAAGCTGCGAACAAGGCTTGTGCCAATGTGCTGCCATTCCCACTTTTTCAAGCAACATTTTAGCTTTTTCAGTGGTTTTTGCAGATTTTCGCCCAAATAAGACCGCTTGCAACTGCACGTTATCGACAATTGACAACCACGGATAAAGTGTCTCTTTTTGAGGCAACCACGCAATACGAATTTTCGGTTCAAATAGGATTTTCCCCTGCACCACACCTTGCGTTTCAATGCCCGCCAGTAGTCGCAAAAGTGTCGATTTTCCCACGCCTGAACTGCCCAACAAGCTTACCCATTCGTTCGGCAACAGGGTTAAATTAAGATGCTCAAATAACGTTTGCCCATTAAAGGCAAGACTCAAATCTTGAATACGCACCATTGCTCGCCTTAATGATTAAAGGGAGTGCGTAATAAAAAAGAAAGGATAAGAAATGGAATGAAAAGAAAATGGATTTTTTGGCATGTTAGTTTCCTACGTCAGTGCTAACTGTTTCAGGTTCACGGGTATCATCTCAGCCTTTCGGCACCCCGACTAAAAATTGTTGGTAAGTTTACGCTTGTTTGGTAGAAAAAACAAGCGATTAGGTTTCTATCCGAATGGAACAAGAAAAGCATTTTTAAATTTTTCTTGCTAAGATACAACGGAGATAGTACAACTGATATTAGATAATAATTTTAGGAAGGTATAATCAACGTTTAGTAAAAAGTTCTATAAATCTATATAATGTTTATTATTTTTTAGGGATAACTTCTATTTTATTCAATGAACGGTACAATATGTCAATCAATCAATCAATCAATCAATCAATCAATCAATCAATCAATCAATCAATCAATCAATCAATCAATCAATCAATCAATCAATCAATCAATCAATCAATCAATCAATCAATCAATCAATCAATCAAAGTCTGTCATTATTGCAGGTAATGGAACAAGTTTAAAATCAATTGACTATAGTTTATTGCCTAAAGATTATGATGTTTTCCGTTGCAATCAATTTTATTTTGAAGATCATTATTTTCTTGGCAAGAAAATAAAAAAAGTATTTTTTAATTGTTCTGTAATTTTTGAACAATACTATACGTTTATGCAATTAATTAAAAATAATGAATATAAATATGAATATGCTGATATTATCTTAGCATCTTTTCTGAATTTAGGGGATTCAACATTAAAGAAAATCCAGCATTTAGAAAAATTACTGCCACAAATTGATCTTGGTCATTGCTATTTGAAAAAACTACGAGCTTTTAATGCTCATTTACAATATCACGAATTATATGAGAATAAGAGGATTACATCAGGCGTTTATATGTGTGCAGTGGCGACTGCAATGGGTTATAAAGATCTTTATTTGACAGGCATTGATTTTTATCAAGAAAAAGAGAATCCTTATGCATTTCATCATCAAAAAGAAAATATTATTAAATTATTACCTTCTTTTTCACAAAATAAAAGTCAAAGCGATATCCATTCTATGGAATATGATTTAAATGCACTTTATTTTTTACAAAAACATTATGGAGTAAATATTTATTGCATTTCGCCAGAAAGTCCTCTATGTAATTATTTTCCTTTATCACCACTGAATAACCCAATTACTTTTATTCTCGAAGAAAAGAAAAATTACACACAAGATATTTTAATTCCGCCGAAGTTTGTATATAAAAAAATTGGTATATATTCCAAACCAAGAATTTACCAAAATCTGATTTTTCGGTTGTTCTGGGATATATTACGTTTACCTAATGATATAAAACACGCCTTAAAATCAAGAAAATGGGATTAGATAACCTTATATCACACAACTAATGGACATAGCCCTAAATATGAGAGGTTATCTCACTCGCTACAACAATACTTTTTAGCAACAGGTTTTTTATTTTATTGAAAATCACCATTCTTACCACACAAAATAGTGATATAATTTTTTAGTCTCAATAATTAACAAGGAAATCATTATGGCCATTTTAGTGACAGGTGGCGCCGGTTATATCGGTTCTCACACAGTTGTAGAATTATTAAATGCTGGCAAAGAGGTGGTGGTATTAGATAATCTTTGCAATTCATCGCCAAAATCCCTTGAGCGTGTAAAACAAATTACAGGCAAAGAAGCAAAGTTTTATGAAGGCGATATTTTAGATCGTGCTTTGTTACAAAAAATTTTTGCAGAAAATGAGATTAACTCGGTTATTCACTTTGCAGGGTTAAAAGCCGTAGGGGAAAGTGTTCAAAAGCCGACAGAATATTACATGAACAATGTCGCTGGCACCCTTGTATTAATTCAAGAAATGAAAAAAGCAGGTGTTTGGAACTTTGTATTTAGCTCATCTGCAACGGTTTACGGCGATCCAAAAATTATTCCAATTACAGAGGATTGTGAAGTCGGCGGTACAACCAATCCTTATGGTACATCTAAATATATGGTTGAGCAGATTTTACGCGATACAGCAAAAGCGGAACCAAAATTTAGCATGACTATCTTGCGTTATTTTAATCCAGTTGGGGCGCATGAAAGTGGCTTGATTGGTGAAGATCCAAATGGTATTCCAAATAATTTATTACCTTATATTAGCCAAGTTGCTATCGGTAAATTAGCACAACTTTCTGTATTTGGTAGTGATTACGACACTCATGATGGAACAGGTGTGCGTGATTATATTCATGTAGTGGATTTAGCTGTGGGGCATTTAAAAGCGCTTCAACGTCATGAAAATGACGCTGGCTTACATATTTATAATCTTGGTACGGGCCATGGTTATTCCGTATTAGATATGGTAAAAGCCTTTGAAAAAGCCAACAATATTACAATTGCATATAAACTTGTAGAACGCCGCGCTGGCGATATTGCCACTTGCTATTCTGATCCTAGTTTAGCGGCAAAAGAGCTTGGTTGGGTGGCAGAACGTGGTCTTGAAAAAATGATGCAAGACACGTGGAACTGGCAGAAAAATAATCCAAAAGGGTATAGAGATTAATATTCTCTAATATTTGTTTTTCTTTTTTAGGAAGAAGAATGCTAAACATTAGGGGAATGATTAAAAATCCCCTAATTTTTACAAAAATCCTTTAATTGAAAGGCGAAATTTCTAAAATACAACTAAAATTAACCGCACTTTATGTCAAATTCCCTTTCTTCCCAAATTTTTACGCGCAAGATGTTAATTTGCGCCTTCACAGGTTTTAATTCTGGTTTGCCATTATTTGTGTTATTGCAAATGTTGCCTGTTTGGCTGACGGATAAACATCTCTCAATTGAGCTTATTGGTGCAGTAACCGGCGTGATGTTGCCTTATGGATTGAAATTTTTGTGGGCACCATTATTGGATCGTTATTTCCCGAGTTTTTTAGGGCGTCGTCGTAGCTGGATGTTACTTTCACAAGTGGCATTATTGATTTTACTTTACATCATTAGCCTGTTTGATCCGCTCACACAACTGGGTACAGTAGCAAATATTGCGTTGCTTATCGCCTTTTTTTCAGCTACACAAGATATCGTGTTGGATGCGTATCGTCGTGAAATTTTGAGTGATCATGAATTAGGTTTAGGAAACACTATTCATATTAATGCTTATCGAATTGCGGGATTAATTCCAGGGGGATTATCGCTATATTTGGCGGCGATTTATCCTTGGGAAACCGTCTTTTTGTGGACCGCACTTTGTATGTTAGCAGGCATCTTCATGACACTATTTTTAGCAAAAGAGCCAAAAATAGACATGCAGCAAACTAATCAGCCGTTCTATCAAGCATTTTGGATTCCATTACAAGAATTTTTCCAGCGTAAGGGCGTCATTCAGGCTATCGGTTTTTTACTATTTTTGTTTTTGTATAAGTTCGGGGATTCTTTTGCCACAACGTTACAAACCAAATTTATTTATGACATGGGATTTAGCAAAGAGGATATTGCTATTGTTGTAAAAAGTACCGCACTTTGGTCAAGCATTTTATCTGGGCTTGCTGGTGGTATGATAATGCTAAAACTGGGTATTAACCGTGCATTGTGGCTATTTGGGCTTGTACAAATGGTAACAATTGGTGGGTTTATTTGGTTGGCTGCTTTTGGACATTTTGATGTTATTACATCTGCCGAGTTATGGAAACTAGGTATTGTGATTGCAGCTGAATATATCGGCGTTGGACTTGGTACCGCAGCTTTTGTGGCTTTTATGGCGCGTGAGAGTAATCCTCTTTATACTGCAACACAGCTTGCACTTTTTACAAGCCTTTCAGCTTTGCCAAGTAAAGTTTTAGGTATACTTTCTGGTTATGTTGTGGGAGCAGTGGGGTATTATCAGTATTTTTGGTTTTGTTTATTTTTAGCGATTCCCGGCATGCTTTGTTTATTTTGGGTAGCACCTTGGAAGCAAAAAAATAATAAGACCAGCTCAGTATAAAAGTGCGGTAAAAATTATAAAAAATTTGACCGCACTATGCTTTATCAGTATCTTAATCACGTTTTGTATTAATGGAGATTTTTTATGAAAATTATTCTTTTAGGTGCACCGGGTGCAGGTAAAGGCACTCAAGCACAATTTATTATGAACAAATTTGGTATCCCGCAAATTTCAACTGGTGATATGTTCCGTGCTGCAATCAAAGCGGGGACTGAACTTGGCAAACAAGCTAAAGCATTAATGGATGAAGGTAAATTAGTGCCAGATGAATTAACCGTTGCCCTTGTAAAAGATCGTATTGCTCAAGCTGACTGCACAAATGGTTTCTTGTTAGATGGTTTCCCTCGTACTATTCCACAAGCGGATGCACTGAAAGATTCAGGTGTTAAAATTGACTTTGTTTTAGAATTTGATGTGCCAGACGAAGTGATTGTTGAACGTATGAGTGGCCGTCGCGTACACCAAGCGTCTGGTCGTTCTTACCACATCGTTTATAATCCACCAAAAGTGGAAGGTAAAGATGATGTAACAGGCGAAGATTTAATTATTCGTGCAGACGATAAACCAGAAACTGTATTAGATCGTTTAGCTGTATATCATAAACAAACTAGCCCATTAATTGATTATTACCAAGCAGAAGCGAAAGCGGGGAATACTCAATATTTCCGTTTAGACGGTACACAAAAAGTGGAAGAAGTTAGCCAAGAGTTAGATAAAATCTTAGGCTAAAAATAATCTAAAAATTAACCGCACTTTAGAAAATATAATTAATCTGCACCTTAAAGGCTGAATAAATCAGCGAATTAAAGTGCAGATTTTTTTATAAACTACCCAAATTTATAATAGGCTGAAAAAAGTGCGGTATTTTTTCAGCCTATTTTTAGAAAATCACTTCTCGTCTTTGAAGCCTGACTCAACGCCACTCATATCAGGTAATTGGTGTGCAATACCTTTGTGACAGTCGATACAAGTTTTACCTTCAGTTTTCATTTTTTGGTGCATACGTGCCGCCACAGAACGTTGATCATTGAAGTTCATACGATCTACATTATGGCAATTACGACATTCTTTAGAATCGTTAGCTTTCATACGCGCCCATTCATTTTGAGCCATTTCTAAACGATGCGCATTGAATTTTTCTAAGGTATCCACTTTTCCAGTATAGTGCGCATATACTTCTTTAGCTGCAATAATTTTACGTTTCATTTTTGCACCAAATTCGTGTGGTACGTGACAATCTGGACAACTTGCCCCCACACCAGTACGAGTTTGATAATGCACGCTATGTAAATATTCTGGATAAGCATCTTGCATATGGCAGCTTGCACAGAACTGTTCAGTGTTGGTTTTTTCTAAACCATAGTTAAAACCAACCCAAGAAAGAATACCGCCAATAGCCGATAAGATAATAATTGTACCTATCGCCATACGGCTTGGTTTTCTAAACCATTGCCAGAAACGCTTTAAGATATTTGGTTTTTTCTCAGACATATAGACCTCTTAAATTAGTTTCCGTAACCTTTCATCGGTTTGAAATCATTTGGAACAATCGGATCTACGTTTGCTTGAGAAACGTGACATTGTAAACAGAAATAACGACGTGGCGATGAACTTGAACCTACTTTTCCATCACGATCCATAAAGTGAGTTGGGCTGATTCGAGTTGCACCGCTCAAACGAGAATTTTCTGGGCTGTGGCAATTTAAACATTGATTTACATTTTTTGTCACTTGATAGTTTGCCACACTATGTGGAACCATTGGAGGCTGATTTACATAGTTCAATGCGGGTAATTCGCCTTGACGCGGTGCATTATGAAATGCGGGTGGAATATTTTCTGCCGCTTGAGTTAAATCTTTTCCCACTGCTGGTGCATCAGATGCCATCAGTGAGCCAGCAAAAAGTGCGGTAAATAATCCCGCTAAAATTTTAGATACCTGTTTAGTCATATTAATCACTCCCCTGAATGATCGAATCTGGTCGAAAATTTAAAAACTTTTTCAGCGCAAACGTCAATACAACGTCCGCAGCTGATGCAATCTTTGGAAAGCACTAGTAGGCTTTCGTCTTTTTTTCCGTGTAAAGGCGAACGTAACACTTGGGCTTCGGGACAAACATTGTAACAATCCATACAATTATCGCATTTAGCACGATCAATCACTTTAATACGGATTAAACTTTTTGCACCAATCACACCATAAGCAGCACCAATTGGGCAAAGATGTCCACACCAGCCGTGTTCAGCAATCAATAAATCAAAAAGAAAAATAACAAGTAATAACCAGCCTGTTGCACCAAAACCAAATACAAAGGCGCGACCAAGAGCAGCCACTGGATTAACCCACTCCCAAAGCAACATTCCGCTGACACTACTGCCTAGTAAAATAAGCACAAGAATACCATAACGTAAACCGCGCGAAATTTTTGCTGTTTGGCGAATGCCTAACTTACGGCGAAGCCACGCTGCACAGTCAGTCACAACATTTAGTGGGCATACCCAACCACAAAACACTTTACTACCAAGTACTGCGTAAAATAACACAATAATTGCAGCACCAATTAAAGTGAGAGCATCTGGTAAATGTCTTGCAGCCAAGCTTTCAGCGGTAATTAGAGGATCACTTAGTGGAATAGTATCGAGTAATAAACTACCACTATAATTACCTTTTAAAATCCACACGCCAAAATAAGGGCCACTCAAAAACATCGCAAGAATGCTAAGTTGGCTTAATCGACGCCAAAACAAAAAGCGGTTTGCATACCACCAGCCCCATTTTTCTCGAGCCTCTTTCCCTGCAAATTTTGGTGCATTTGCCATTATTTGCCACTCCCTAAAATAGGCGCAAGCACGGGTTCTGCTGGTTCAGGAATTACAGTTGTTCCTTCTGGTGTTCGAGTTGGCAACGAAATCATATCTTTAGGTGCAAGAGAATGGCCAGCTTTCGCTTTTTCTTCCCAACCTAAACGATAATGCTTACCTAACATACCTTTTGCCAGATCCATTGGTAAAATCTTAATCGCAGCCTCTTCTAACACACAAGCTTGCTCACACTTTCCACATCCCGTGCAGGCATCAGAATGTACTGTTGGAATAAATAAGGCATGCTTATCAGAACGTGGATTATGTTGTGTTTCCAATGTAATCGCTTTATCGATTAATGGACAAACTCGATAACAAACATCACAACGTAATCCTTGATAATTTAAGCAAGTTTCGTGATCTAACAGTACTGACAGCCCCATACGCGATTCATTAATATCTGTTGCTTGACGATCTAATGCACCACTAGGACAGGCTTTTGCGCAAGGAATATCAGGACACATTTCACAAGGTTTATCACGCGCAATAAAATACGGCGTTCCCGCTTCTACTGGCGATAATAAAGAGGCTAAATGCAGCATGTCATAAGGACAGGCTTGAACACATTGTCCGCAACGAATACAAGCGGCAGAAAACGCTTTCGCATCTTGCAAAGCAAATGGAGGGCGTAATGGCACACCTTCGCGTGCAAGACTTTGATTTTGCTGCAATCCCAACAAAATCCCAACGCCAGCTAAACCACCCGCAGTACGGGTTGCTTCTTTAAGAAATTTTCTACGTTCAGGATTAAGTGCGGGTTTCTTCATTTTCTTTTTAGATTTTAACCGCACTTTCATCTTCCTCTTTTATTGATGGGAGAAATAAAGTGCGGTTGATTTTTACATGGTTTTTACGCAGCCTTTTCCACTTTTACCGCACATTTTTTGAAGTCGGTTTCTTTTGAAATTGGGTCTGTCGCATCTAGTGTTAAGCTATTTGCAAGCTGACCTGCATCAAAGAAAGTGGTAAATACTAAGCCACGAGGTGGTTTATTACGTCCGCGAGTATCTAAATAAGAAATCATTTCGCCTCGACGAGATGAAATCTTAATTTTATCGCCATGATGTAAACCACGTGCTTGTGCATCTAATGGGTGCATCCATACTAAATTATTTGGAAATGCTCGATGCAATTCTGGTACACGGCGTGTCATTGTCCCCGTATGCCAATGTTCAAGAACACGACCTGTTGATAACCATAAATCGTATTCATTATCGGGTGACTCAGCTGGTGGTTCATAAGGCACCGCAAGAATAATCGCTTTCTTATCAGGATAACCGTAGAAAGCCACGCCTTCCCCTTCTTTAACATACGGATCATAGCCTTCACGGTAACGCCATAAGGTTTCTTTACCCTCCACAACTGGCCAACGTAAACCACGCGCTTTATGATACATATCAAATGGAGCTAAATCGTGACCGTGACCGCGACCAAATTCAGCGTATTCTTCAAATAAACCTTTGTGAACGTAGTAACCAAAATATTCTGATTCGTCGTTTAATTGACCTTCAGCAAGTTCGCTCAATGGGAATTTATCTACTTGACCATTTTTGAAGAGCACTTCATATAAAGTTTTACCTCTATATTCAGGCATTTGTGCAAGTAAGTCTTCTGTCCACATTTCATCCGTCGTAAAGTATTTTGCGAACTCCATTAATTGCCATAAGTCTGATTTTGCTTCGCCCGGTGCTTTGACTTGCTGACGCCAGAATTGGGTACGACGTTCTGCATTGCCGTAAGCCCCTTCTTTTTCCACCCACATTGCCGTTGGAAGAATTAAGTCAGCAGAAAGTGCGGATACAGTTGGGTAAGGATCTGAAACAATCACGAAGTTGCCTTCTTTACGCCAGCCTGGCAAACGCTCTTGATTAATGTTTGGCCCTGCTTGCATATTATTGTTACACATTTGCCATAACACATTCATTTGGCCATCATTCATTGCACGGTCTTGTGCAATTGTGTGTAACCCCACTTTTTCAGAAACCGTCCCCTTTGGTAATTTCCAAATACGTTCAGCAATTTCACGGTGTTTAGGATTAGTTACCACTAAGTCGGCAGGTAAACGATGAGGGAATGAACCTACTTCACGCGCCGTACCACAAGCAGAAGGCTGACCAGTTAATGAAAATGGCCCACAACCTGGGATTGAAATTTTTCCAGTAAGTAAATGAATATTGTAGATTAATTGGTTTACCCACACACCACGTGTATGTTGGTTAAAGCCCATTGTCCAGTAGGAAACCACTTTCTTCGTTGGATCAGCATAAAGTTTCGCTAAAGTTTCTAACTGGACTTTATCTAACCCAGACATTTTCGATACTTTTTCCACTGTATATTCTGATACAAGTTGCTTTAATTCTTCAAAAGAAGAATCGTGCATTTTCCCAGCTGTTGCACGATTCGTGTCTTTTTCTAATGGATGCTCTGGACGTAAACCATAGCCAATATTCGTTTCTCCGCGTTTAAATTTGGTATGTTTATTAACAAAATCCCAATTAATCGCATTATTTTGAATAAGATAATTGATGATGTAGTTCATAATTGCCAAATCAGTTTGCGGTGTAAATATCAAACCGTGATCGGCAAGTTCAAAACTACGATGTTCATAAGTAGAAAGCACAGTAACACGAACATCAGGATTAGAAATACGGCGATCAGTAATACGCGACCACAAAATTGGGTGCATTTCCGCCATATTTGATCCCCAAAGAACAAAAGCATCTGCCTGTTCAATATCATCATAACAACCCATTGGTTCATCCATACCAAAAGTACGCATAAATGCAACCGCTGCAGATGCCATACAGTGACGTGCATTCGGGTCTACGTTGTTAGAACGAAAACCTGCTTTCCAAAGTTTGTTCTTCGCATAGCCTTCCCAAATGGTAGACTGACCAGAACTAAACATACCTACTGCATTTTGACCGTTCTTTTTGAACGCTTCTTTGAATTTTTCAGCCATTGTTTTGAACGCAAAATCCCAAGAAACTGGCGCAAAATCGCCGTTCTTATCAAATTTTCCGTTTGTCATACGTAAAAGCGGTTGCGTTAAACGGTCTTTACCGTACATAATTTTTGGCAAGAAATAACCTTTAATACAGTTTAAACCACGGTTTACTTCTGCATCAGGATCGCCTTGAGATGCCACAACACGTCCATCTTTAGTACCAACTAATACTGCACAACCGGTACCACAGAAACGACATACTGCTTTGTCCCATTTAATTTCGGATTCAGCCGCAACCACATTTTTGACTGGGATGGTTAGCCCCGCTGCCGTTGCGGCTGCCATAGCCGCATTGGCTTTCATAAAGTCTCGACGACTTAAATTCATCGCGTTTTCCCCCACGTTAAACGTTTGATTTTAAAACTATTTATTTTGTTCATCTTGCTCGTGATACACCAACGATACATTAATCACACCGTCGATATCTTTCACACTTTCCATTTTTTCAAGCAAGAGATGCTGATCGTTCGATTGCATTACCACCACAAATTTTCCAAGTTTTTCATCAAAAGTCGGAATTTCAGTATGCTCAATCGCTAAAAGTGCGGTTTGAATTGCTGATAATTTTTTTGGATTACCTTGCACGATCAATCCAACAACGTGCCAATCTCTCGCATTTTCTGATATTAAATTTGTATTATTCATTTTGTTTTAGATCGTTCATTGTTATTGCATTCACAGGACAGCCTTGTACACAAGCCCCACAGCCATTACAAGCATCGAAATTAACTAAAGGTTGTGCTACGCCACCCATTTGTAATTTGAAACGAATCGCATTAGCTGGACAATTATCTTGGCAGGTTCGACATTCAACACGATGTAAAGTCAAACAAGCTACGCCAATATCGATTTTATGTGACCAAGGTAACTGCTCACGAGGATAAAAAATAGGTTGTTTACACGCATCTGCACATTTTCCACAAAAAGTACATTCGCCATTATCAAAGCGTACTTCAGGAAAACCACCGTCACCTTTTACCAAAATATTGGTTTCACAAACAGAAAGACAGTCGCCACAACGCGTACATTGCGCTACAAAAATAGAATTTTCCATAGACCAAGGCGGTCTAATACCCACAAAACTCTGTTTTTGATTATTTTCTAAACAGCTTAATGTTGAAAATTTACCGCGTAAAAATTGTCTGCGAGGTAAATTTTCAACGGTCATAATGTCTTTAAAATATTTCTAATATGCTTCTGTAGATGACGGATTATGTGTTTACGATGAATGAATGAGAACAACCAAAAATAGGTAGTTTGTCAATTATTTGAACTTTATTTGTTATAGATCAAAAAATCTAAGATTTAATGAATTTTGCAAGGGATTAAAACAAAACAGCATAGCGATTTTTGCTATGCTGCTTTCAATTTAGATTATTTTGCTTTTGCTGGATATTCCCACCAAATATCAAATAATTCGCTTACTTCAATTTGTTGCAAACCATTTGTTTCTAACCATTTTTTCACTGTTTCACGGTGGCTTTCATCGCATTTGCCAATTTTTTCTAGGCAAACTAAACCTTCCCAATGTAAATAACCGCTACCTTCGTAAGCTAATCCATTTGGTTGAATCACTTCGTTAATAAAACGATCAACGATTTCATCTACCGTTTCAATCGCAGTACCTTCTGCAAATTGGAAATTGACAAGAAAACCCAGTTCTTGAAATTCCGCAAGATGAAGTTTTTTGCGTTGGCGTTGATTGTAAGATTTAGACATTGTATTTCTCCTATTAAGGTTATATTTAAACGCGTATTCTATATTAAATTCATAAATTAAGTATTGGGTTTAGTTAAAATCCGCTTATTTCTTCACAAAATATAAATCCCAAACACCGTGTCCAAGTCTGTGACCTCTGGCTTCAAATTTAGTTAAAGGTCTAAAATCTGGTCTTGGAATATAATCGCCATTTTTCGAGGTATTCACTAAATCGGTATTCGCGCTTAATACTTCTAGCATTTGCTCTGCATAATTTTCCCAGTCTGTCGCCATATGGATAAAACCATTTTCACCTAATTTTTGCACAACTTGTGCCACAAAGTGCGGTTGAACAATACGACGTTTATGATGTTTTGCTTTATGCCAAGGATCAGGGAAAAATAATTGCAAACCGCCAAGCGCACCATCAGCAATACTGTCACGTAAAATTTCCGTTGCATCGTGGCAAATCACGCGTAAATTCGTGACGCCTTTTTCCACTGCATAAGCAATACAAGCACCAACGCCTGGAGTATGAACTTCAATGCCAAGGTAATTTTTGTCTGGATTAGCAAAAGCCATATCCACGAGCGATTTTCCCATTCCAAAGCCAATTTCTAATACAACTGGATTATCGTTACCATAAATCTTCGCAAAATCAAAAGGTTCCGTTTGATAATCTAAACCAAGTGCTCCCCAGTTATCATTCATCATGTTTTTCTGAAATTCGCTCAAACGGCCAGTACGTAACACAAAGCTACGGACTTTGCGTTTATAGCGGCCATCTTCGGTAAATTCTGCGGTTTCAACGGTTTTACGTTTTTGATCAGCAAAAGTTTGTGTCATAAAAATCTTGTTCGTGAAAAAATTGGCGGCGATTATACCAATTTTTCTCGTATAATAGGGCAAATTTTTTCCCAAGGTTGATTATGAAAATTGTCCGAGTGGCACTGGCTGTGCCGCTTCCTCGTTTATTTGATTATCTCGTCCCCGATGATGTTTCATTACAAACCGGGATGCGTGTTCTTGTGCCTTTTGGTACGCAAAAACGCGTCGCCATTGTGGCTGATTTTCCGACAAAATCAGATGTACCTGAGGATAAACTCAAAGCCATTCTTCAACCATTAGATTTAGCACCGATCTTTACCCCAATTTATTGGGATTGGCTTCATTGGGCAGCAAATTATTATCAAGCGGGATTAGGCGATGTGTTATTTCAAGCCTTGCCTGTGAAATTGCGTAACGGCGAAAGTGCGGTGAAAAATGACTGCACTTTTTGGCGAATTACAGATGTGGGGAAAAATGCCCTTGAACAAGGTCTGTTAAAACGCTCGAAAAAGCAAGCTGAAGCCCTACAATGCTTATCTGAAACTGATCTTGAAAAAGGCAATAATGATTTTTCCTCTGCCATTTGGTCAGCCTTAAAAGCCAAAGGGTTTATTGAGGAAATGACTCTCCAAACAAAGCCCCTAAGCTGGCAACAAAGCTTAGGCGATAATCCAATTGTCAATGCTGAAAATCGTTTAACCTTAAATAAGCAGCAAGCCTTAGCGTTTAGTCAATTGCGTTTTCATTCTGGTTTCAATGTATGGCTGCTCGATGGGGTGACGGGTTCAGGCAAAACAGAAATTTATCTGCAGTATATTGAAGAAATTTTAAAATCGGGCAAACAAGTATTAGTGCTTGTACCCGAAATCGGGCTAACACCACAAACGGTGCAACGTTTCAAAGTGCGTTTCAATGTAGAAATTGATGTGCTGCATTCTAATTTAACCGATACGCAACGGCTTTATGTATGGGATCGCGCCCGCTCTGGACAAAGTGCTATTGTGATTGGCACTAGATCGGCATTGTTCACGCAATTTTCTAATCTTGGTGCAATTATTTTGGACGAGGAACACGATTCGTCTTACAAACAGCAAGACAGTTGGCGTTATCACGCGCGAGACTTGGCGATTGTACTGGCTCAAAAACTGAACATTTCAGTATTAATGGGTTCTGCTACGCCAAGTTTAGAAAGTATTAATAATGTACAAAACGGCAAATACCAACATTTAGTTTTATCAAAAAGAGCGGGAAATTCTACCGCACTTCGTCATTTCGTTATTGATTTGAAAAATCAAAATATACAAAACGGGCTTTCAAAACCCTTGTTGGAACGAATGAAAGCCCACCTCGAAAAAGGCAATCAAGTGTTGCTTTTCTTGAATCGTCGTGGCTTTGCGCCCGTATTGCTTTGCCATGAATGTGGTTGGATCGCACAATGCCCGCATTGTGAAAAACCTTATACCTATCATCAGCATCAAAATGTATTGCGTTGTCATCATTGTGGTGCACAGAAAACTATTCCTCGACAATGTGGTGATTGTGGCTCGACTCATTTAGTCACTACAGGTCTCGGCACAGAACAATTAGAAGAAACCTTGAAAACTCTATTTCCTCATTATTCTGTGGCTCGAATCGACCGCGATAGCACTTCGCGTAAAGGAAAATTGGAAGGTTATTTAGAAGATATTCAACAAGGCAAAAGTCAAATTTTGATTGGCACACAAATGCTTGCGAAAGGACATCATTTCCCGAATGTTACTCTCGTTGCCTTAGTGAATGTAGATAGTGCATTATTTTCACTGGATTTTCGTGCAGAAGAACGTTTAGCTCAACTTTATATTCAGGTTGCTGGACGTGCAGGACGTGCCGATAAACAAGGTGAAGTGGTGCTACAAACACATTATCCAGATCATCCTTTGCTTACCACTTTATTGGCAAATGGCTACCAAGCTTTTGCAAAAGAAACCTTACAATTACGCCATTCAATGGGATTGCCGCCTTTTACTTTTCAGGCGTTAATCAAAGCACAGGCTCGACATTCTGATCTTGCAGAAAATTGCTTAAGCCAAATTGCAGATTTTTTTCAATCGAAGCAAATTACGGGATTACAAATGCTTGGCCCAATGCCTGCACCGTTCAGCAAAAAAGCGGGGCAATATCGCTGGCAGTTATTATTGCAGCATCCATCAAGAATGACGTTGCAAAAAGCATTAAGAGAATATCAACAAGCCGAACTAGAAAAAAACAGCCAAGTGCGGTTAATTTTGGACGTCGATCCGCAAGACTTATCATAAAAAATGCGGTGAAAATTCACCGCACTTTTATCTCTAAAATCTATTTGAAATCTTCGACATCTCCTAATAGACAGGCATATTTCGCTGTATTGGGACTGGACTCTAAGGCAATTTTTAATGCCATCGTCAAAGGAACAGACAGTAGCATTCCCACTGTTCCAAGTAACCATCCCCAAAACAATAATGAAAGGAACACCACTAAGGTTGAAAGCCCTAATCGTTGTCCCATCATTTTAGGCTCAATAATGTTACCGACAACCATATTGATCGCAATAACACCAATTGCCACGCCAAAGCCAACACCAAAACCATTCAGTAATAAGGCTTGCACAATAATCGGAATAGCCGCAATGATAGAACCAATATTCGGAATATAATTCAACAAGAAACTCAAGGTTGCCCACAAAATGGCATATTGAACCCCACAGGCTTCCAACAAAATAAACACCCCGACACCAGTCAGTAAACTCGTGATACTTTTAATGCCGAGATAACCAATTACACCTTGTAAAACGCGATCAATATGGCGTTCTTCTTTGACTGCGTCATGAGGGGTTGAACTAATTACCATTGCAAATTTATGTTTCATCGTTGGTGCTTCGGCAAGCATAAAAATCACAACCAACACTAAAACAAACACATTGCTCACTACACCAGAAAAATTGAGCAATACTCGGCTCACAAAATTCATAATGATGCTTGGGTCAAAATTTTCTTGGATGGTTTCACGCGAAAGCGTGAAAGGCAGATTGAAACGTTGCAACAATCCAGTTAAATCACTCACACGTTGTGAAAGCAAAACTTTATATTGTGGAATAGATTGGGTAAATTCTCTTGCCGTGCTGTTAATCAACCCGACTAAGAAGAAAAATACCAAAGAAATCAAGACAAAAAGCAAAGTAATGGCTAACCAATGCGGGACGCGGCGTTGGGTCATCGCCTTAATTATCGGCGAACAAATTATCGCGATAAAGAGTGATAGCAAGAATGGCACCACAATTTCTGCCGCCAATTTTACGCCAGCTAAGATAATAATCACCGCAGCAATGCCAAGCAAAGTGCGGTGTAAATTTAAATTATTTTGCACTAAATCGCATCCTCGTTTTCTTCGCCCGTGCGAATGCGGATCGCTCGCTCAACGTGATAAACAAAAATTTTGCCGTCACCGATTTTGCCTGTTTGTGCCGTTTCAACAATCGCTTCAATACATTGATCCACAAGTTCATCAGGAACCACTACTTCCAATTTCACTTTCGGCAGAAAATCCACCATATATTCCGCACCACGATAAAGTTCTGTATGACCTTTTTGGCGACCAAATCCGCGTACTTCCGTGATTGTCATACCTGAAATACCAATATCTGAAAGACTTTCTCGCACATCGTCTAATTTAAAGGGTTTAATCATTGCTTCGATTTTTTTCATGCTATTTCTCCAGATTTTCGCGTCTTGCGGATTTAGGACGGAAACTTTCGATGATTTCAGGCTTGGTATCAATATATAAGCCGTTAATCAGTTGCAAACAATAAGGCACTGCGCTAAAAATGCCTTTTACAAGCACATTTCCCTCTTTATCTTTCACGCCTTCCAAGGTTTCTTTAATCGCTTTAGGCTGCCCAGGAAGATTTAAAATCAGGCTTTCCTTACGAATTACACCCACTTGGCGAGATAAAATTGCGGTAGGCACAAAATGCAAACTCACTTGACGCATTTGTTCGCCAAAACCTGGCATTTCTCGATCTGCTACCGCAAGGGTTGCATCAGGCGTTACATCGCGTTTTGCTGGCCCAGTTCCACCAGTTGTCAGCACTAAATGGCAACTTTGTTCATCCACCAGCTCTTTTAAGGTTTGTTCAATAATCGGTTGTTCATCAGGGATTAATCTTGTTTCCAAATGGAAGGGATCTACTAACGCTTGTTCTAACCAAGCCTGTAATTCTGGGATACCTTGATCTTGATACACGCCTGCTGATGCGCGATCAGAAACAGACACCAGACCAATTTTTAAAAGTGCGGTCATATTTTTCCTTATTTTTATAAATGATTTTGACGTGATTGGATAAATCAAAAATGCGGTAAAAACTTACCGCACTTTGGAAGGGCTAGAAGAATAAAATTCCGCCCCAAACGATACCGACAATACAAAGGGCAATAAATACCGATGCAGAACCTTGATCTTTCGCACGCCCTGAAAGTTCGTGGCGTTCTGTACCAATGCGATCAACAACTGCCTCTACCGCACTGTTTAAAAGTTCTAACGCCATCACAAGCAAAACAGAAGAAATCATCAATATAATTTCAATTTTTGTTTCGCCTAAAAAGAAAGTAAGAGGAATTAAAATGCAGGCTAAAAAACATTCGTGGCGAAAAGCCGTTTCATTTTTAAACGCACTTTTTAAGCCTTGTAATGAATATTTCGTGGAATTGATTAAATGGGTTAGCCCCGTCGTTTTATACATAAATTTTCCTATTTTTATAAACGTTTCGCTTCGATAACATCATCTAATTTTGCTAATCGAGCCAATATTTTACTTAAACTTTCAACATTATGGAGTTCAATTTCCATATCAATAGTAGCAAGCTGTTTTTTGGTATCAGCACGGCTTGAGACCCCTAATACGCTAATTTTTTCATTTGCTAGAACCGTCGTAATATCACGCAATAAGCCATTGCGATCGCCTGCCACAATACGGATATTAATATGGAAACCACTTGCGTAATTTTCGCCCCAAATTGATTCCACTATGCGTTCTGGATGAGCCGCTTGCAAATCTAAGAATTGTTCACAATCCGCTCGGTGAATAGAAATACCACGTCCCATTGTAATATAGCCAACAATCGCATCGCCTGGTATCGGCTGGCAGCAACGCGCAATATGATGCATAAGATTGCCCACACCCTCCACAATCACATAGCCATTGTTCTTTTCAGATTTCTGCTGAGAATTGACCGCACTTTTATTAGCAACATGACGCAAAATCTCTTGATCCGCTTCTTCAGCAGTCACTTTAATCAATTTACTTTGCAAGAAATGGATTAAGTTATTTAAACGAATATCGCCACTGCCAATACCCGCATAAAGATCGTCCAAATTTTTCAAGTTATAGCGTGGTAACGCATAAGGTTCCACTTGCTTAATACTTAAATTCAAAAGCGCGAGTTCATTATCGAGTAATTCTTTACCCGCTGGAATATTTTTATCGCGATCTTGTTTTTTAAACCACGCTTGAATTTTGGCTCGAGATTTTGCGGTGTGAGTAAATCCTAAATTTGGGTTTAGCCAGTCACGGCTCGGGTTCGGATTTTTCTGGGTAATAATATCAATTTGATCGCCCATTTGTAGCTGATAGGTAAATGGCACAATACGTCCTGCCACTTTTGCCCCGATACAGCGATGACCAATTTCACTATGAATGGCATAAGCAAAATCTAATGGTGTAGATCCCGTTGGCAAATCCACCACTTCGCCCTTTGGCGTAAACACATATACACGGTCATCAAACACTTGGCTACGCAACTCTGCCAGCACTTCGCCTGAATCCGTAATATCATCTTGCCAAGCTAACAATTTACGCAACCACGCAATTTTTTCTTCATAGGCAGACATGCTACCCGTATTGCCTTCTTTATATTTCCAGTGTGCCGCCATACCTAACTCTGCATCATCATGCATTTGTTGGGTTCGAATTTGTACTTCAATTGGCTTGTCACCTTTACCTAAAACAACAGTATGAATAGATTGATAACCGTTCGGTTTCGGGTTCGCTACATAATCGTCAAATTCTTTGGGTAAGTGTTTAAATTGAGTATGAACAATCCCAAGTGCGGTGTAACAATCTTGTAATTTTTGCACGATAATTCTGACCGCTCTTACGTCATATAAACCGCTGAATTCAAGATGCTTTTTCTGCATTTTACGCCAAATGCTGTAAATATGTTTCGGACGACCATAGACTTCCACTTGCTCGATATTTTCACGTAAATAACCGCTCAACTCACTGACGAAATCAGCAATGTAATGTTCACGATCAAGACGACGTTCCTGCAATAATTTAGCAATAGCGCGATATTGTTCAGGATGAAGATAACGGAAGCAGTAATCTTCTAACTCCCATTTCAGCTGACCAATTCCAAGACGATTGGCAAGAGGGGCATAAATATAAGAACATTCTTTGACGGCAAGGACTTTATCTTCCTCTGCACAACGATGCTCTGCATCACGCAAGAAAGTAATACGTTCGGCAAGTTTAATGATTACGCAGCGGAAATCGTCCACCATCGCCAACAACATACGGCGAACATTATCCACTTGCAGAGCGTTAGCGGAATGACTGGCATTAAGTTGGCGAATATTATCCATCTCCAACACGCCTTTAAGTAATTTAGTAATTTTCGCACCAAATTTTTCTTTTAGACTTTCCCAGTCTGTTAATTTATTTGCAACAATAGGAAACAACATGGCAGTAAGCAATGTTTCCGCATCCATATTAAGTTCGTGCAAAATTTCTACCATTTCCACACCAGACTGCAGCATCAAGGTCGCATTCTTCATTTCATCGGGGTAGGCATTCATTAAATCACGTGCGTAATACCACGCATCGATCAAACTTTTTTCTGTTTGTTCTGCTAGTTTTAAGCCAGCGCACCATTGTTCAATCACAAAATCCTGCGGATTTAACAAATGAGAACCACGAACAGCAACCATAATACCCCCTTGTTGATGAAGAGCAAGCAACTTCCTGTCGCTTTTATTTTGGGTGGATATTGTACCGAATAACCGAGTTATTTTGTAGTGAATAAGGTTATCGATTCCAAATGCCCCGTATGAGGGAACATATCTATCACCGCACTTTTTTCAATCTTGTAGCCAAAATCACATAAAATTTCCGCATCACGCACTAATGTTGCAGGATTACAAGATACATATAAAATTTTCTCTGCTTTCAGCTCGCACAACGCATTTAACGCGAAAGCTGCACCACTGCGTGGAGGATCAAGCAAAATTTTATTGAACGACTGATTAGCCCAAGGTTGTTCAACAAAGGATTGGTCAAGATCCGCTTGGAAAAATTCAATATTTTTGATTTGGTTTCTCTCGGCATTTTGCACCGCTTTTTGCACCATTTCAAAAACACCTTCAATTCCTACCGCACTTTTCACGCGTTTGGCGAGAGGAAGCGTAAAATTTCCCATGCCGCAAAATAAATCTAGCACGCAATCTTGTTGGCTCAATTCAAGCCAATCCAACGCTGTATTGACCATAGGTTCATTTAATGCACTATTTACTTGAATAAAATCACGAATATCAAAATGTAATTTTATGCCATCAGAAAATTGATAATAAGGCGCATCGCCATAGATTTGTTCAATGCCTTCATCGCTTTGTAAAAACAGCATTAACTTTTCTTGTTCAGCAAATTTAAGCAATAAAGTGCGGTCAATTTCCGCAAGGTTTTTGGTGTAACGTAACAACATTGCGACACCATTATCGGCAGCCACCAATTCAATATGCCCAAGCTGTTTCGGTGCTGAAAATTTTTCTAAAAGTGCGGTTAATTTAGGCAGTAAATAATTAATTGCAGGTTCTGCTACTTCGCAAGATTGAACGGGTATTAAATCGTTGGTATTTTTCTGACGAAAGCCCATTTCGATTTGTTTTGTGCTTGGGTTAAACCATAAACTCAAACGCACACGACGACGATACGCCCAAGCATCGCCACAAATCATAGGTTGAAATGAAATCGGTTCTGACTGTAATTTACTTAATCTTTTAAACAATGCAGATTCTTTCGCTTTTCTCTGCATTTCAATAGGAATATGCTGTCCTTGGCAACCACCACAACGCATAAAATGAGCACATTTAGGTTCTAAACGTTCAGGGCTTTTTACACGCCATTTTTTTACAATGGCGTGTCCATATTGGCGTTTATCTTCCAAAATACGACATTCCACTTTTTCGTGCGGAAGCGCATTTTCAATAAACCAAGTTTTACCATTAATTTTCGCCACGCCTAAACCTTGATAATCTAAATCAAGAATATCAGCCGTAATGGTTTGAACATTTTTTGTTTTTTGCTTTGGGGTATAAAGAAGAACCATTATTTTAAAAGTAAAATATTTTGAGTGAATAACTCTCGGCTTTTTAGCGGTTTATCGCCAAGATAAGGTTTCAGTGCAATACGAGTAAAACGTTTTGCCGCTTGACGTACCGCATCATCGGAAAAATCAAGGGCTTCAAAGGCTAACAAATCTCTGCCGTAAAACGTGAGATTATCTTTCACTAAAGACGCAATGAAACCTTTTTCCTCACGATAACGGTATGTCATTGAGAAATCCACTGGCTCGCCAGAACCAGCACAATGCAGAAAATCCACGCCGTAACCAAGAATTTGTAACAGTTGAAATTCAAAAAGACGCAACGTTGGCTCAATATTAGTTTCCGTTGCCAAGCCCGTTAAGCATTTTAAATAATGTTGAAAAAGTGCAGGATTTGGCGTTTCAGACTCAATAACTCGAGTGAGTAATTCATTTACATAAAATCCACTATAAAGGGCGATTTGTTGTAAAGGCAGTGTAATTGCGGCAGGTTCAGCTTTAGTGAGGGTTTTCAATGTGCTTTTTCCCGTCCAACGCAACAATAAAGGTGTGAAAGGTTGCAAAACCGATTTCCAAGATGAACGCTTTGCCCGCGCCCCTTTTGCAATCACGGTTAAACGCCCACTTTCTTCAGTGAATAAATCTACCAATAAGCTCGTTTCACTATAAGGGCGACGATGCAAAACAAAACCACGTTGAAGTTCGCTTTGCACGATTATTGTCCAGATAAGCGTTCACTTGTTTGTGAGACACATTGCGTTGCTAAAATTTCGCCGAGATTCGTTTTTAGCGTACTAAAATCATCACGCTCTTGCCACATCCAACGAATATTGGCGTAATTTTTACCACGTTCAGAAATCATTAAGGTTAGTTTTTCTGATACGCCTTGAAAAGTGACAGTAACATAATGCAAATTTTTTTTGTATTTTTTATGCGTGGCGTGTACAACACGAACAACTCTATCATCTTGACATAAATATCGATCAGCTTCGCCTTTTTGTAAGGCTTTATCCACTTTTTCTACTTGCATTTTTTGCGCTTGAGGTGTTGTTACATTCGCATTTTGCACACAGCCAGTCATTAAAAGTGCGGTAAAAATAAGAGATGTTTTTTTCAACATAAATCCTACCTTGAGAAAAGAACTTAAAAAGAAAAAGGGGCGATTACTCGCCCAAAAAATTATTTTTTATATTGATAAGAACCATCAGACTGACGCACAAAACGCGCACCATTGGATAAACGCATTTCATTTACTCGCCCTTGATTATTCACAGATACCGTTACTTTATCGCCAGATTTAAAGCTACTTAAAACATTTCCCGCCCCTGTCGCTTTGCTCATTGCGTTTACATCGGAAATATTAAGTTGATTATCACGGAAGAGTTGCATCAGCGAAACACCTTTCGGCACAGTTAATGTTTTTGCTGAAAGGCGAGAAGCTGTAGATTTACTCACAGGTTTTGCATCAACGATTTGAACTTTCTTTTCTTTTTTAGCTTGAACAGGTTTGGCTTCAACAATCGGTGCGTTTCCTGCTGTTTTAGCGACGTTTTGTTCCGTTGCTTTTGCTGGAGCCTGTGCTTTCTCCGCCACTTTCACTTCTTTTTTCACTGTATCTTTATGCGCAACTTTCACTTCTTTTTTCACTGTATCTTTATGCGCAACTTGTGGCTCTACCGCTTTTTTCATCGGCTGAACTGGCACAGTTGCTTTTGGCTGTTCCGCTTGAGCTGGTTGCATAGGCGCAACAGATGCCGCAGCCATTTCATTTGGCATTTGACTTGGAGATTGAACAACATTTTGTTGCATTGGCGCATTTTCTACTAATGGGTTTTGAGCCGTCGTATTATTCGCCGCTTCCTCTGCTTTTGGTGCAAATTCAGATTGGTTAGCTTGTTCTACAGCCATTTGATTTTGTGCAGGAGGATTATCTAAAATCGTGGTTTCCAGTGGCTGACTTTGATCTAACGATTGGAACTGCACAGGAACTTCATTGCTGTTAGATTGAGTAAAAGACTCAACGGTGTCAGAACTTGGTTTTAATGCGAAGAAAATAATCAATAAAATAACCAACACAAAAATAGCCATAAATAAACGGCGATGTTTTGCTGGCAATACTTGTAATATTTTCCATTTTTCTGGTTGAGCTAAAATAGGTTTTTCAGCCTTTTCGACGGGTTCATCCGCGTTATTTTCAGCACTGATTTCTTCATCAACCGCAGAAATATTTTCTTCTGTGGAAGAAGTTTGAAGAACAGGCTTTTGCACTTTTTTCAAATTTTCACTCGGAATTAAAGGATCATTTTCTTGCGTTGATGAATCGCCAAAAGTAGGTTCTTTACGTTGCTGAAAGTTAGTTTGCACGTGATTTTTTTTGGCAAATAACCCTTTTGCTTTACCTAAAATTGACGAACTTGGCTGAATTGTTTTCTTTGGTGTAATTGGCTCTTGATTAAGCCCTAAATCCAATTCATTTTGAGATGATTGTTGATTTTTATCCATAGAATTCACTGGATTGCCTCTGATGCTTGTTCTTATTTATATTAATTAGCCACAAAATTGAGAAGCTCAAAAGTGCGGCGAAAAAATTATGTGTATTTTATCGGATCTTATTCTGCGTATAAAGTCTTATTTGGCTCGCCCGCAATTTCTCGTGCAAGTTTAGGAACAAGATAGCCAGAAGTCAGAGATTGCAAGGTTTTATAGATTTGCATAGCTTCAATATCGCTAATCAAAAAATGGCTCGCCCCTTGAACTTTATCCAGCAAATGCAAGTAATAAGGCAAAATGCCTGTTTGAAAAAGTTTATCGCTCAATATTTTTAGAATTTGCGCATCATCATTCACGCCTTTTAGCAAAACAGATTGATTCAAAAGCGTGACATTCACGGCGTTTAATTTTTGCATCGCATGAGCAAAAATTTGATCAATTTCATTCGGGTGATTAATGTGTGTCACCATAACTGTTTGCAAACGAGTTTCTGCTAATAAAGTGCAAAATTCATCAGTAATCCGTTGCGGAATCACAACAGGCAAACGGGTGTGAATACGCAAACGTTGTAAGTGCGGTATATTTTCCAAATGTTTTATTAACCACGCTAATTCGTGATCTTTCGCCATTAAAGGATCGCCACCTGAAAAAATCACTTCTTCTATTTCAGAATGTGCCGCAATGTAATCTAACGCCAGTTGCCAGCTTTTTTTATTTCCTGGGTTTTCATCGTAAGGAAAATGTCGGCGAAAGCAATAACGACAATTCACCGCACAACCGCCTTTTGCCATAAAGAGCAAGCGATTTCTATATTTATGAAGAATATTTGGCACCGCATTGGCATTTTTTTCTTCTAAGGGATCCGTACTAAATCCCTCCGCTTGCACAAACTCTAAATCAGAACACATCACTTGCAAGAAAAGGGGATCTTGCGGATTACCTTTTTCTATTTTATCAATGAAAGGTTGTGGCACGCGGAGCGAAAAAAGTTTCCGCGCAGCAATGGATTGCTCAAAATCATCTTCTGGTAAATTTAAGGCTTTTAGTAATAATTTAGGATCTGAAATGGCATTTTTTAGAATTGTGAGCCAATTTTGTTCTTCTCTAATGACGGGTTCTTGGGGTAAAATACGCACTTTTCAAACCATCTCTCATTTTTAGGATATTTCAAATATGGCTACATATACTACCAGTGATTTCAAACCAGGTCTAAAATTTATGCAAGACGGCGAGCCTTGTGTCATCGTTGAAAATGAATTTGTAAAACCAGGCAAAGGTCAGGCATTCACTCGTACTCGTATTCGTAAATTAATTTCAGGCAAAGTATTAGACGTAAACTTTAAATCTGGCACTTCGGTTGAAGCAGCTGATGTTATGGATCTTAACTTAACTTATTCATACAAAGACGATGCATTCTGGTACTTTATGCACCCAGAAACATTTGAACAGTACTCTGCAGATGCAAAAGCCGTAGGCGATGCAGAAAAATGGTTATTAGACCAAGCAGATTGTATCGTGACTTTATGGAATGGTGCACCAATTACTGTTACGCCACCAAACTTTGTTGAATTAGAAATCGTCGATACAGACCCAGGTCTTAAAGGCGATACCGCAGGCACTGGCGGTAAACCTGCAACATTAAGCACAGGCGCAGTTGTAAAAGTGCCGCTTTTCGTCCAAATCGGCGAAGTTATCAGAGTTGATACCCGCTCTGGCGAATACGTCTCTCGCGTAAAATAATTGTTTAGATGACAAAAGTGCGGTTAATTTCTGCGATATATTGTAGTAATAAAAAGCACTGAAATTCATTCAACAAAAATGCCTTTCCGTTCATAAATAGGAAAGGCATTTTTTATAAGCTGTGGTAAAAATAATCACTTGATAAAAATGAGATTATTTCTACTTGACGGTTTTTATTAGAGAACGTATTATTCACGCTCGTTAAATCACGGAGGAATGGTCGAGTGGTTGAAGGCACCGGTCTTGAAAACCGGCGAGGGTTTACGCCCTCCTAGGGTTCGAATCCCTATTCCTCCGCCATCAATTTTTACGAGCTAACTAATTCGGAAGAATTAGTTTTTTATTTCTAATCATTTGTTTTCCGTATTTTCACGGTTTTCCACTTCTTCTTTAAACACCAAATATTCTTCTAAAAGATCGATTGCATCTTGGCATTTTTGCTGGCGTTTTTTATAAACTTCTGCAAGTTGAGCATAACGTATTTTCTCATCATTATTTTTTTCAGCTTGTGCTAAATCTTTATGCTGTCGATAAAGATTATTCAATTGTTCTCGTGCTTCGTAATATTTTTCTAGGCGTTCTCTTGGTGGTAATTTATGAATGCTATGTTGAGATTTTTGAATGGTTTGTTTCGTTGTTGTTTGGGATTCAGTTAGATGAGTATTTTTGCGAACTAAAGCTTCCGAAAGAACGGAACATTGGGCGAGTAAACGCTCAGCTAGAAAATTATAGTGATTAGAATCGTTAGACTCTAATGTCTTTATTCTATCTAGCGTTTGATTGATTTCTTTTAGATAAAAGGAAACATTTTGTCCATTTTCACTGAACAAAGTGCGGTCAAATTTGGCGAAGATTTTTTCTTCTCGTTTGGATAAATGAGCTTGATAAAGTTGTTGAACTTTTTGATCTAAGCGTTGGATAAGTTGTTGAACAGTCATAAAAAAATCCCCCAAGTGGGGGATTATAATCGTTAAAGGTACATTGCTGCAATCCAGCCGAATACCAATAATGGAATATTATAGTGAATAAAGGTAGGTACAACAGAATCCCAAATGTGATCGTGTTTGCCATCCATATTCAAGCCAGATGTTGGGCCTAATGTTGAGTCTGATGCGGGCGAACCTGCATCTCCTAAAGCCGCTGCTACGCCTACAATAGAAATTGTCGCTAATGGAGAAAAACCAAAAGATAAACAGAGTGGTACGTAAATTGATGTAATAATCGGTACTGTAGAGAATGATGAGCCAATACCCATTGTAATTAATAAACCAACGACAAGCATTAATAATGCGGCAATACCTTTACTTTGCACAACACCAGAACTTAGGCTTTGTACTAAATCTGTTACGCCAGTGGTGGCATTAATCACATTTGCAAAACCTGAAGCTGCAATCATTACAAAGCCAATCATTGCCATTAAGCGCAAGCCTTGTTGAAAAATATCGTTGCTTTCTTTTAGTTTGAAAATGCCACATAGTGCGAAAATAATTAAGCCAATTAAACCGCCAATGATAGTTGAGCTTGTGACTAATTGTGTTGCGAAGGTCGCGATAATCGCGATTAAACTTGCAATAATTTGTTTTGGTTTAATATTAGCAATGTGAGCTTCAATATCTTTAGTTGTTGGTTCTTCAACATTGATATTGTATTCACGTGGTTTACGGTAGGTAATAAATACGGCTGTGAGTAAGCCTAAAATCATTCCAATAACAGGTAACAACATTGCTAAAGAAACTTGCGCTACATTTGTTTGTAAACCTAAGGTCGCACCTACTTGATTAATGTTTTTAACTAAAATACTTTCGATAAAGATTTTTCCAAAGCCCACTGGTAATAACATATAGGTAGCAGTTAAACCAAATGTAAGTACGCAAGCTACTGCACGGCGATCAATTTTTAAACGGTTAAAGATTGAAAGCAGCGGTGGTACAACGATTGGAATAAAAGCAATATGCACTGGAAGTAAGTTTTGAGAAGAGATGGCAAACAATGCCAACACCGCAAAAATGAAATATTTGAACCACGTTAAATTGCCAGCAGTTGGTGTTTTATTCATTTTTGTGATGATTTTATAAGCGATTAAATCAGTAATACCTGATTTAGAAATAGCAATGGCGAACGCACCAAGCATTGCATAGTTCATCGCGACTTCAGCACCGCCACCTAAGCCACCTGTAAAGGTTTCGATGGTTTTAGTTAAACCTAAATCACCGATAAATCCTGCGGTAAGCGCAGCAATTACTAGTGAGATAATCACATTGATGCGTAGCAAACTAAGTGCCAGCAAAACGATGATCGAGATAACAACGGGGTTTGATAACATTGTGTTTTTCCTTGTAAATTAAATGATAAATACTTTACTTTAAAATTTTTATTGAATAAATAATAACGCTAAATTAATGCCTCCTATATCATAAATAAAACAAAACCCCTCGAAAGTAGCCTTCCGAGGGGTAAGATTTTTATTATCCAGTCAGCTCGGAAGAAATCTTCCAAGCACACCAAAAACCTGAAAGATTATTCAGTTGAATGGTGATGATGGTGACGACGGATAATGTTCATTTTTAAATCTCCAAATAAGAACTGCTTTTTAAACTACTGGAAAAATAAAACGATTGCAACCACTTTTTTAGTTTTTTTAAAGTGCGGTCTGATTTTCTGCTGTGTTTTCTGTTTCATCTATTTGAGAAATATGGGGAAAGCCACCTAAATCTTTTAAATGATTGACCATATAACAGAATAATTCCGCCGTGCGTTCGGTATCATATAGCGCTGAATGGGCTTGTTTCCCATCAAAGGGAATTTTAGCAGCAAGACAGGCTTTAACAAGAACAGTTTGACCAAACATTAAGCCTGCTAAACTTGCCGTGTCAAACATGACAAAAGGATGGAAGGGATTACGCTTTACGCCAGTACGTTCAGCTGCCGCCATCACGAAACTTTGGTCAAAAGCAGCATTGTGCGCCACAATAATAGAGCGTTGGCAATCCGCATCTTTTTGTCCTCGACGTATCATTTGAAATAACCCCGTGATTGCATCGAGTTCAGATACTGCACCACGTAATGGATTGTGAATATCAATGCCATTAAATTTCAAGGACTCAGGATTAATATTTGCTCCTTCAAAAGGCTCGATATGAAAATGGCATTTCTGATCTGGGTGTAAATAACCGTTTTCATCCATTTTTAAAGTGATTGCAGCGAGTTCTAAAAGCGCATCTTTTTTTGCATCAAAACCTGCAGTTTCAACATCAATAATGACGGGGAAATAGCCACGAAAGCGATTTTTTAATTGGTTGTGATAAGGGATTTCTTGAGAATCAGACATAATCTATCTCTTAAAAATAAAATAACGTAGGAATCCCTACGTTATTAAAAATACAATAAAAATTGACCGCACTTTAGTTGCCTAAACCAGATTTAGTACTTTTGTTTTCGATAAATTCAATTTTATAACCATCTGGATCTTCAACAAAAGCAATGACGGTTGAGCCACCTTTAACTGGCCCTGCTTCGCGAGTAACGTTACCACCGCTTGCACGAACAGCTTCACAAGTCGCATAAATATCATCTACGCCGATAGCGATATGTCCATATGCTGTGCCGTGTTCATATTTATCTACACCCCAGTTGTATGTTAATTCAATTTCTGCCGCACTTTCGCCATCTTCGTAACCTAAAAAAGCCAGTGTATATTTGTATTCAGGGTTTTCACTGGTGCGTAATAAACGCATACCTAAAACATCTTGATAAAATTTGATTGAACGATCTAAATCGCCCACACGTAACATAGTGTGTAAAATTCGCATTGGTTTGTCCTTTTTTAGTTGTTTAGTTGAGTTAAATGGATTATGTCATAAGTAAAATAAAAAATCAGAATTATCTATTTTGTCCAATCTTGCCACTGAAGATCTGTAATACGCTGAAACTCTTTTACATTATGTGTAATAAGAACAGCATTTAAACTCAAAGCGTGGCAAGCAATCCATAGGTCATTATTTCCGATAGGTTGCCCTTGTTTTTTGAGTGTACTTGCCCATTTGCCATAATGTAAACAGATTTGTTCATTGGGATATAGTACATTCACTCGCTCAGTAAGCAATTCTATTGCTCGTATTGATTGCTCATAATTTTGACTACCAAACGCGCCTTTAATAAGTTCAGCATAAGTAATAAAGCTCATAACTAAGCGATCATTAGGCAATAATTGTGATACTCGTTCGGCAACAATTTTGGGACGATTTTTCATTAAATAAATAATGATATTAGTGTCTAACATATAAATCATAAATTTTCTCGCTCCTGAGGCGGTAAATCATCACGCGCTTCAAGTGCTTGAATAAAGGTCTCATCAAATCCTTCAAATAACGCAAGAAAATCATCTGTTTTTTTAGAAACTGGGCGTAATACCACATCTCCATTTTCCTTTCGGAAAATTTCTACGGTATCGACATCAAAACGAAAGTCCATCGGGATCCGAACAGCTTGGCTGTTACCACTTTGAAACACTTTAGCAAGCATATTTACCCTCCTGTATATACTATGTATTTAATAAGTATATACTAATCATTTCAATTGCTGTATGCAAGTAAGAAGATTAAATCGCTGTTGTTTTATTTAACCGCAATCATCGAGCCAAAATTAAAGCATTGGAACCAAAGCTCTACCTGTGAAAATCCTACGTTTTTTAACCGCACTTTGTGTGTTTCGATAGAATCAGTACGCATCACATTTTCAAGAGCGGTGCGTTTCTGACTCACTTCAAGTTCGCTATAACCATTGGCACGTTTGAATTGGTGGTGTAAGTCAATGAGTAAATGATCAACTTTAGTATCTTCAAAACGGAATTTTTCAGATAGCACCAATACACCATTTGGGTTTAAGCCTTTATAGATTTTGGTAAGCAATGCGATACGATCTTCAGGCGGTAAAAATTGCAAGGTAAAGTTGAGAATGACCATTGAGGCATTTTTAATCTCAATGTAGCGAATATCATTACAGAGAATTTCTACTGGTATCTCACTATGATATGCCGCAATATGTTGGCGACAACGTTCAACCATCGGTTGAGAATTATCGATACCAATAATTTTTACGTTGGGTTGATGAATATTTCGACGTGCAGAAAGTGTGGCAGCTCCTCGTGAGCAACCTAGATCATAAACGTTACTATCAGCCGTGACGAAACGTTCTGCCAGCATACCGATTGCCGTAATAATGTTGGAATAGCCAGGCACGGAACGTTGAATCATATCTGGAAAGACTTCAGCAACGTTTTCGTCAAAGATGAAATCCCCCAATTTAGCAATGGGGGTAGAAAATAGAGTATCTTTTACCATAATGTGTTAAAGGCAGAGAGAAAGAGTCGTTATTTTAGAAGAAATTTATAAATTATGATTTAGGAAATAAATGCGACATGGCACTCTCTTCTTGTTTAATACGCACGGCTAAGATAAGCAAATAAATAGGTAGTCCAACCAATGCGGTATATTTAGCCTGACAGAAAAGCGATAAACCAATTAATTCGGGAATAATGTTTAAGAAATAATTTGGGTGACGTACGTATTTAAACAAGAAAGAGCGATTAATTTGATGTTCTGGTAAAACATAAATTTTTACTGTCCAAATCTCTTTTAGCTCATAAATCACATAAAATAGCATTGCAATAGCAAAAATTAAAATCGCCAACCCTATTTGTGAAGTGCTATTAAATGACAGGTTTTGCTTATTAGCCTCAATGATCGCCGCAAAATAAAATGCAACATGGGCAATGGACAACAGTGTGGAATTGCGTTTACCATACTGTATTGCACCCTTTGCAATGAGTGCTTTTTCATGACGAATTGAAATAGACAGACTGTAAAAACGGATCGCTAAAATACAGGCAAAAGTAATATTGATAAATAACATGTGGTTATCCTTAACGTAATTTAATCTCAACAAGCCGCATAATATAACAAAAAATCTGATGATATGGCACAAAAAAGCCTTTATTTTGAACATTTATTACTTTTCTTTGCTTTTTTGATTGATTTGTCAGCATAAATAAACTTTTTATCTCTCTTGGTTTTCCGCTATAATTGCGACAGATTTTTGAGCATAATTAAAAGAGTACAAAGGATTTTGAAATGATGCGTACACATTATTGCGGAGCATTAAACCGTAACAATATCGGGCAAGACGTAACATTAAGCGGTTGGGTTCATCGCCGTCGTGATTTAGGTGGCTTGATTTTTATTGATATGCGCGATCGTGATGGCATTGTGCAAGTTTGTTTTGATCCTAAATATCAAGATGCATTGACAGCGGCTGCGGGTTTACGTAACGAATTCTGTATTCAAATTAAAGGCGAAGTGATTGCGCGTCCTGAAAACCAAATCAATAAAAATATGGTAACAGGCGAAGTGGAAGTGTTAGCGAAGGAATTGCGTGTTTACAATGCTTCTGATGTTTTACCATTAGACTTTAACCAAAATAATACGGAAGAACAACGTTTAAAATACCGTTATTTAGATTTACGTCGTCCTGAAATGGCGCAGCGTTTGAAAACTCGTGCAAAAATCACCAGTTTTGTGCGTCGCTTTATGGATGATAATGGTTTCCTTGATATTGAAACCCCAATGCTAACCAAAGCAACGCCAGAAGGCGCGCGCGACTATTTAGTGCCAAGCCGTGTGCATAAAGGCAAATTCTATGCATTGCCGCAATCACCACAGCTTTTCAAACAGCTTTTAATGATGTCTGGTTTTGATCGTTATTATCAAATCGTGAAATGTTTCCGTGATGAAGACTTACGTGCAGATCGTCAGCCTGAATTTACTCAAATCGATGTGGAAACTTCTTTCTTAACTGCGCCAGAAGTCCGCGAGATTATGGAACGTATGGTGCACGGCTTATGGCTTGATACCATCGGTGTGGATTTAGGTAAGTTCCCAGTGATGACTTGGCAAGAAGCAATGTGTCGTTTCGGTTCTGATAAGCCAGATTTGCGTAACCCATTAGAAATGGTAGATGTAGCAGATATTGTCAAAGATGTTGAATTTAAAGTATTTAATGAGCCTGCAAACAAGCCAAATGGCCGTGTTGCAGTCATTCGAGTACCAAATGGTGCAGAAATTACTCGTAAACAAATTGATGAATATACACAATTTGTAGGCATCTACGGTGCAAAAGGTTTGGCTTGGGCAAAAGTAAACGATATTAATGCTGGTCTTGAAGGCGTGCAAAGTCCGATTGCGAAATTCTTAAATGAAGAGGTATGGAAAGCGTTAGCAGAACGTGTGAATGCACAAACTGGCGATATTTTATTCTTCGGTGCAGACAAATGGCAAACGACCACTGATGCAATGGGCGCGTTACGTTTGAAATTAGGTCGTGATCTTGGCTTAACTCGTTTAGACGAATGGAAACCGCTTTGGGTCATTGATTTCCCAATGTTTGAACGTGATGAAGAAGGTAATCTTGCAGCAATGCACCATCCATTCACTTCACCAAAAGATTTCAGCCCAGAGCAATTAGAGGCTGATCCAACAAGTGCGGTAGCCAATGCTTACGATATGGTCATCAACGGCTACGAAGTGGGTGGTGGTTCTGTACGTATTTTTGATCCGAAAATGCAACAAACTGTGTTCCGTATTCTTGGTATTGACGAAGAACAACAACGCGAGAAATTCGGTTTCTTATTAGATGCGTTAAAATTTGGTACACCGCCACACGCAGGTCTTGCATTCGGTTTAGACCGCTTAACCATGCTTTTAACAGGCACGGAAAACATTCGCGATGTAATTGCTTTTCCTAAAACTACGGCAGCAGCGTGCTTAATGACGGAAGCCCCGAGTTTTGCAAATCCGCAAGCATTGGAAGAGTTGGCAATTTCTGTCGTTAAAGCAGAATAAGTTTGAAATATTAGGAATGAAGTGCGGTCAGATTTGACCGCATTTTTAATGATGCAATACAAAAATAATCAATCTGTTCTCGTTGTAATTTACACTAAAGATACAAACAGAGTTTTAATGCTCCAACGCCAAGATGATCCTGATTTTTGGCAGTCTGTTACTGGCACCATTGAAAGTGGTGAAACACCAAAAAAAACAGCAATTCGTGAGCTATGGGAAGAAGTGCGGTTAGAAATTTCGGAAAATTCCACCGCACTTTTTGATTGCAATGAGAGCATAGAATTTGAAATTTTTCCACATTTCCGCTATAAATACGCACCGAATGTGACGTATTGCCGTGAACATTGGTTTTTGTTGGCAATGGAGCAAGAATTCGAACCAATATTAAGTGAGCATTTGTCATATCAATGGGTTTCCCCTGAACAAGCAATCCAAATGACAAAATCTTCCAATAACGCGGAAGCAATTAGAAAATATATTCTTAAAGATAAATAGAAGGAAATAAAATGGCAGGTCATAGTAAGTGGGCTAATATTAAACACCGCAAAGCAGCACAAGATGCACAACGCGGTAAAATTTTTACTAAATTAATTCGTGAACTTGTTACCGCAGCTAAAATTGGTGGTGGCGATGTGAGTGCTAACCCGCGTTTACGTGCAGCAGTAGATAAAGCACTTAGCAACAATATGACGCGCGATACTATCAACCGCGCTATTGATCGTGGCGTAGGTGGTGGCGATGACACCAATATGGAAACCAAAATCTATGAAGGTTATGGCCCGGGCGGTACAGCGGTTATGGTGGAATGTTTAAGTGATAATGCAAACCGTACGATCTCACAAGTACGCCCAAGTTTTACTAAATGTGGTGGTAACTTGGGAACAGAAGGTTCTGTGGGTTATTTATTTAGCAAAAAAGGTTTAATCTTAATCGCAGAAGCGGATGAAGATGCCTTAACTGAAGCGGCAATCGAAGCGGGTGCTGATGATATTCAACCACAAGATGATGGTTCATTTGAAATCTATACTGCTTGGGAAGATTTAGGTTCAGTGCGCGATGGCATTGAAGCAGCTGGTTTTAAAGTACAAGAAGCTGAAGTAACGATGATTCCATCAACAACCGTTGATCTTGATATTGAAACTGCACCAAAATTACTTCGTTTAATTGATATGCTGGAAGATTGTGATGACGTACAAAACGTATATCACAACGGAGAAATCTGTGACGAAGTGGCATCTCAACTTTAATAATGCAATAAATGGGTAATTTAATTACCCATTTTTTATAGAAATTATGAGCATTATTTTAGGTATTGACCCTGGATCTCGCGTAACGGGTTACGGTGTGATTCGCCAAACAGGAAGACATTTAGAATATCTCGGCAGTGGCGCAATTCGTACTCAAGTTGAAGATTTACCCACCCGTTTGAAACGCATTTATGCTGGAGTAACTGAAATCATCACGCAATTTCAACCTAATATGTTTGCGATTGAGCAAGTGTTTATGGCGAAGAATGCGGATTCAGCATTGAAACTTGGGCAGGCTCGCGGTACGGCGATTGTTGCAGCGGTAAATCATGATTTACCTGTTTTTGAATATGCCGCACGTTTAGTAAAACAAACGGTTGTGGGCATTGGTTCTGCTGATAAAGTACAAGTGCAAGAAATGGTGACTCGTATTTTGAAGTTGTCAGATAAACCTCAAGCCGATGCAGCGGATGCGTTGGCTATTGCGATTACACACGCTCATTCTATTCAACATTCTTTACATATTGCCAATTCTGTGAAAATGACAGAAACGCAAGAAAAAATGACCGCACTTTTAAAGACCAGATATAGCCGAGGACGCTTTAGATTAAAAATTTAACTGGATGTTCGTCCAGTTTTATTTTATTCTATGCGTTAATTTTTTTATCATTCGGAAGAATTATGATCGGTCGCTTACAAGGCATTCTTTTAGAAAAACAACCTCCAGAAATTTTACTCAATGTGCAAGGCGTAGGCTATGAATTGCTTTTGCCTATGACGAGTTTCTATGATTTACCAGAAATTGGACAAGAAACAACTTTATTCACCCATCTTGTTGTTCGGGAAGATGCTCACTTACTCTTTGGATTTGCCCAGAAAACAGACCGCACTTTATTTCGTGAATTAATTAAAACAAATGGGGTGGGGCCTAAATTAGCCTTAGCGATTTTATCCGCCATGTCGGTCGAACAATTTGCCTATGCAATAGAGAGAGAAGAACTTTCTAAACTCACTAAAATTCCAGGTGTTGGCAAAAAAACAGCTGAACGTTTGTTAGTTGAACTCAAAGGTAAATTTAAAGGCGTAAAACAAAGCGATTTCTTTGTAGAAAGTACGCATATTCCATTATCCCCATCTATTGAATCCCACTCGGAAAGTTCATCTGATGAAGCAATTTCAGCCTTGATTGCTTTAGGTTATAAACCTGCAGAAGCAGAAAAAATGGTAAAACGCGTTGCTAAACCTGAATTAACCAGTGAACAAGTTATTCGTGAAGCATTAAAAGCCGCATTGTAGGAAAAATATGATTGAAGCAGATAGAATTATTAGCGGGCAAGCTAAGGTTGATGAAGATGTTATCGACCGTGCTATTCGTCCTAAACTATTAGCAGATTATGTTGGGCAGCCACAAGTACGCGAGCAGATGGATATTTTCATCAAGGCAGCCAAACTACGTCAAGATGCCTTAGATCATTTATTGATTTTTGGCCCTCCGGGTTTGGGAAAAACAACGCTTGCTAATATTGTGGCAAATGAAATGGGCGTGAATATTCGTACGACGTCAGGGCCTGTATTGGAAAAAGCGGGCGATTTGGCTGCAATGCTAACCAATCTTGAACCGCATGATGTGTTATTTATTGATGAAATCCATCGACTTTCCCCTGCTATTGAAGAAGTCCTTTATCCAGCAATGGAAGACTATCAGTTGGATATTATGATTGGCGAAGGACCCGCTGCTCGTTCCATTAAATTAGATTTGCCCCCTTTTACTTTGGTTGGCGCGACCACTAGAGCGGGTTCTTTGACTTCTCCATTGCGTGATCGTTTTGGCATTGTGCAACGTTTGGAGTTTTATTCTGTAGAAGATTTAACATCTATCGTTGCAAGAAGTGCGGATTGTTTAAATCTTGAATTAGAACAACAAGCCGCTTTCGAGGTGGCTCGTCGTTCACGAGGCACGCCTCGAATTGCAAACCGTTTATTACGACGTGTGCGTGATTATGCAGATGTACGTAATGGCGGTATTATTTCTATAAATGTGGCAAAACAAGCACTTTCAATGCTAGATGTAGACGATGCTGGATTTGATTATTTAGATAGAAAGTTGTTGTCTGCAGTTATTGAGCGTTTTGATGGTGGCCCTGTGGGACTAGATAATCTTGCTGCTGCAATTGGCGAAGAACGTGATACCATTGAAGATGTGTTAGAGCCTTATTTGATTCAACAGGGTTTTTTACAAAGAACGCCGAGAGGTCGTATTGCAACATCACAAACTTATCGTCATTTTGGTTTGCAGAAATTATCAGACTAGATAAATTTAACCACTAAAAAAGCCTTATTGTACTCAATAAGGCTTTTTTAATTACTCACTATAACTTTTCAAATTACTTAATTTTGCTAAACCCATTTCACAACTTTTTAACTGAGTCGCTAATTCCATTTGAAGAATTTGTTGTTTGCTTTGGTTTAGTTTACTTTTGATTTTATTTACTTGAATGTGGGTTCCAGGTTGTTTTTCTGCTTGGGCAATCAAATTCTCTGTTTCTTTAAATAGTTGTTCACATTGTTTAGGTATTGAATTAGATTCGGCTAAAACAGAAGTTGAAAATAAGCATAAAAGTGCGGTAAAAAAAAGCGTGATTTTTTTCATTTTAGAATCCAAAATTACTTTTCGATAGAACAAATGTCGAAATTTTTCGCAAGATAGCAAAATATGCTTGAGCTGTCTAATTTTTTATTCAAAATTTGTGATGCGTGTCAAATTAATTAATCAATAAGAAATCCACAATCAATCTTTAAAACTATAAAAATTTACCCCGAAATTATCCTCTAGGATGAAATCTTTCATGCAATCGTTTCAATCTTTCTTTTGCCACGTGAGTATAAATCTGTGTTGTAGATAAATCTGTATGCCCCAACAACATTTGCACCACGCGTAAATCCGCACCGTGATTCACTAAATGGGTGGCAAAAGCATGACGAAGAACGTGAGGGGAAAGTGCATCAGCATCAATATCCGCGAGAATGGCATAATGTTTTACACGATGCCAGAAAGTTTGACGAGTCATTTGCTGTGTGCGCTGACTTGGAAACACAACATCAGAACTCTGCCCATTTAAGAGAACAGGGCGACCATAAAGCATAAATTGACGAACCCAATAAGCAGCTTCTTCCCCCATTGGCACAATACGTTCCTTGTTCCCTTTACCAATCACTCGCACCACGCCTTGTTGCACGCTCATGTTTTCAATCGTAAGCGAAACTAACTCCGTGACACGAAGCCCCGTCGCATAAAGCAACTCTAACATTGCTTTATCACGTAATTCCAAAGGCACGTCCACATCTGGCGTATTGAGCAAATCAGACACTTGTTGCTCAGTTAAATATTTTGGCAAGCGACTGGGTAATTTAGGCGAACTTAGCACCGCACTTGGATCATCCACTCGATATTTTTCCCGATATAAATATTGGAAAAGTTTACGCATTGCACTTAACATTCGCGCGGTGCTCGTGGCTTTGTAACCTTTCTCCAAACGCTCTCCTAGAAAACCTTGCAAATCTACAGCATCTAAAGTTTCCAAAGACAAGTCGTTTTTATCCAACCAATCACAAAGTGCGGTTAAATCCAAACGATAAGATTGAACGGTATTTTCTGAAAGCCCTTTTTCAATCCAATATTCGTTAAGAAACAAATCAATAAGTGCAAGATTTTTCATATTACTTTTTTAAAAGGAAAGCAATGCGTCCTATTTATGCTGAACAATCAAAAAGGCATTTAACTTACGTGGAATCACAAAAAATGCAGCAGCTGCAATGATACTCATAAATACAAATGTCATCGCTGGCGACGTTGGATAAATCATGCCAGCAATCGCAGTGAAAATAGCAATGAGCACACCATTGGATAAACCATTATACAAACCTTGTAACTTCGCAATATGGCTTTGCGGTTGCGTGGTGATATAGCGAACAATCGCATAATGGCAAACGGCATAGGTTAAACTGTGTATAAGTTGCAATAAGAATATCAACCAGAAATCGTCAATATATCCTATTACAGCCCAGCGTCCGATGCACGCAAGCGCAGAAATATAAAGCAGCACACTGATAGAAATATTTTGGAATAAGCGACGAGAGAAGAAAAATAATACAATTTCCGCTAATACGCCAATGCCCCAAAGTAAGCTAGTTTGAGAAACGGAGATCCCAATACTTGTCCAATAAATCGTGCTATAAACATAATAAGCCGCATGAGAGCCTTGAATCAGTCCTACTGCAATCATGACTCGCAATGTCATCGGATTTTTCAGTAAAGCAATAAAACCAATATCATTTTGAACGCCATCTTCAGGTATTTCATCTTTTGGGGGAATGGTGGGTTTTAAAAGCTGAATGATGGTATAGAAGGATAAAAGTGCGGTTAAAATCCACACGATATTTTGCTCGCCAACCCAGCTAATCATGCTACCAAATACTACTACACCAAGAATAAAAGCAGCAGAACCAATCAAACGTACTTTGCCGTAATCCAAGCCGATTTGGCGTTGCCAAGTGGATGCCAACGAATCCCCAATCGGCATTCCTGCTGAATTCACAGAAGCATACAAACCGATAGCAATAAACAACAACCAAAAATTATGTGCAACTAAACTCATAGCCGCCATAATAATTGCCGATGCTAACGCCAATAGGCGTAAGGAACTAATAATATGATTGGCTTTTTTAATCAGCGATGAAAAAAATAATCCGCCCGCAAATCGGAAAATATAAGCACTCCCGATAACCAAACCAATCATTTCTTCCCCATATTGTTGCGATTTCAACCATGCGGGGAAGAACGGCAAAAACACGCCATAAGCGCAGTAGTAACCTAGAAAGCTCAGTGCGAGCCAATAAAAAGGACGAACTTGCATCAGAATAAAGTTTCCATTTCTTGTGAACGAGACAAACAAGCCTGCATAGCTTGCTCTATTGTTTGATTAAAATGTTGTGCGTCAAATACTGCTAACGCTGCCGCAGTGGTGCCACCTTTCGAGGTAACATTTTCACGCAAAGTTGAAAGTGCAATTTGCGGATTTTCTGTCACCATTTTTGCTGCACCAAGCATAGATTGCTGCACTAATTCACGGGCAGTTTTTTCATCAATATTCATTTTGATTAAGGCTTTCTGCATTGCTTCCAGCATTAAAAAGAAATAGGCAGGGCTACTTCCTGACGCGGCAGTGACTGCGTGCATTTGAGTTTCATCATTCACCCAAACCGTTCTTCCCACTGCTCCCAATAAATCTTGTGCAAAAGTGCGGTAATTTTCACTCGTATTTTTCGGTGCAAATAAACCCGCCATACCTTCCCCCACCAATGCGGGCGTATTTGGCATGACGCGTACTATCGATTTTACGCTTGGAATTAATGCGTTCAAGCGTTCAGTTGAAATACCGGCGGCAATGGAAATTAACAATTTGTCGGAAAAATCCACCGCACTTAGTGGCGAACAAACTTCAGCCATCATTTGAGGTTTTACCGCAAGCAACACAACCTCAGCTTTGATTGCACTTTCCATATTATCTTCTGAAGTTGCCATGCCAAGATTGGCAAAAAATGCTCTTTTTTCTTCATTTGGATCATTCACAATAATTTGCTCGGCAGGATAACCTTGTTTCAACAAGCCAAGAATAATAGCCTGCGCCATATTGCCGCCGCCAATAAAGGCAATCAATTTGTGTTGCATCGTTTTTCCTACTTTTATGGGCTATAATACTGCACATTCTACCCTATATTGAAGGAAGTGTTACGATGTGGTTCAAAAATTAAATAGATCATCTCTAACCATTGTAAATATAATCAATCTTCTTTCATGTTTTGATAATTGGTTACCAAATTGGTTACTATTTTTAGGTGTGTACATTGTAGCTGTTTATTACTTGTTCACTGATTATATGTAACATTATCTCTAGTATATACAATACATCAAAAAGTATCCGATGTATCCAAAAAATCTCTAAATTTTATCTATTCAATTTGTAATATGCCTTAAACAATATTTTTATCATCAAGTTATTGAGATCTAATTTAATTAGATATTATTTTATATTACTTTTAAATTATTAATATCTGATATGGGATGATATTTTGTTACAAATCTATATTTTTTGCTTAAGATTTAGGCATTCGATTCTTTTTCATGTTTTAAGTGTCTAAAAAATAATCATATTAAGTTAAAAAATACTTTTTTTGTATTAATCTCAGTTAAGACATATTAGATAGATATGTCTACCACATAAATTCAATCATATATAAAGAGGTAAATATGGAATCAGCATATACATTAGATGATTTTAATCAAAGCTTAGCAGAACGGATAAAGTAGACAGATAATTTTGATAATGGGGTGCAGTTATACCCTAAAGATGTTGCATTAACTCATAAGTATATTCAGTTTAATGATCTGTTTATTAAATTTATGGTGTTAGATCTAGATCGGGAAAATTCTGCAATGGATTGGGAATTGTTAGGACTTCCAAGTCCCAATATAGTGGTACAAAATAGATTAAACGGTCGATGTCATTATATCTATGCGTTGGAGGTACCTATTTGTAACACAAAGAATGCTCGATTTAAGCCAATAAGTTATTTTAAAAAGATACAACGAGCTTATATTGATAAGTTAGGAGCAGATCAACACTATGTTGGTGTATTCACTAAAAATCCAAACTCAAATTTTTGGAGAACATTTGTATTTAATATACCTAAATATACTCTGGATTATTTAGCTGATTTTGTTGATTTATCAAATAAACCTGTATTTTATCTAAATGATAATGAAGATATTGAAGGTCGGAATTGTTCTTTATTTAATCAGATCAAAAAAATTGGTTATCGTGAGGTTCTGAAGTTTAAATGTTCAGGTAAACAATTAGAACAATTTAATCAGTATTTATTATCTTCATTAGAGTTATTAAATCAGAATCATAATCCACCATTACCATACAGGGAGTTAAAAGGAATTGCTAGAAGTTCATCTCGTTGGATTTGGGAAAGATTTTCTGAATCATCGTTTCAACAAATTCAGTCAAATCGTTCTCGAAAACGATGGGAAAAGCAACAAATTATCAAGAAAGAGTTGTTTAATCAATTTGGAGCTAATAAACCTAATATGTCGTTAAAGCAAATAGCAGAACAATTTAGTATTAGTGTAAGCTCATTGAATCGTTGGTCAGAAGAATTCGGATGGGTGAAATCACAAAATGACTTAAAAAGTAAATATGAGAAAATAGTATAGTTAAGAACACAAGGTCTAAAATGGCGAGAAATAGCAACCTGTTTATCAATATCAGAAGGCAGTGCGAAGATGTGTTTTAAACGATATAAAAGATAGTAAATAAAAGCCACCATGTTTTTGGTGGCTTATTTTTTTATACTTTACAAGTTTCAAGGTAACTTAGAATCTAAGATTCAGGAATACGAACTTGTCGTCCAAATTTGATAGATGTTAATTTTTTCGATTCAATTAATCGCAGAATAGTTGAACGACTTACACGTAAACGATCTTGAAGATCTTGAATTGTGAAGTAATAGCCGACGTTATCTTGTATTTTCATAATTATCTCCTATTTCGTACATACTTTTTAGGAGCTTAACACAGGAATTTATGAATCTAACTTTAAATTGATATTTTTTTTAATTATTTTTGTGAGTGTATATTTTGCACGGATATCACGTTGTAAAACACGTAGCAGAAAGATTAGTTCATCAATATCGAGTTTTCTAAATAGTAAGCTAATTAATTCTTCAGTTTCCGTGTCAGAATGCGGTTTAAAATTTGGAAATTTTTTCATCATTTTAAGTTCACTGTACTTGATAAATGTATATAGGTATTTAATGTAAGCCAGAATAATTCTAAATGATGTCTAGATGCATTTAGTTGATTAGAATGATAAAACCTATATGTAATACATAAAATGAAAAAAGAGCTCATTTTTGAGCTCTTTATGACGATTTTAGTTTTCACTACTCATTGGTACAAAACCATCAGTTTCTGGTGAGTATTCAACATAGTAAGATGAATCTCTCATTTTGTAGGCTTGTGGAACATTGTCGGGTTTAGTGCTACATGCTTTGTTTAAAAGTTTGTATTCATCATGAGTAATACATTGACCTTTTTCATATGTTTTTAACAAGCCTGTTATCATGCAGACATCGTAAGATGAACGTTTTTCACCAAAATAAATATAGTCTCCACATTTCATAGCTATTGAACCGGATTGTTCTGGCGGAAGTTCAATAGTACGGATTCCTGCATATGTAATATTTGTTATTAGAAATATAGATGTAATTAAAAATTTATTCATTTTAAGATTCCATTAAAGTAAATATTAACAATTACGATAAGTTATTGGATTTTGTGGCGCCTTGTAATCATTATTTGATGAATAGGTTAATTTATTAACAAGTTCTTGATAAATTGGAGAATCTTTCGGCACAAGTTTACCGATAAAACCCCAACGACCTTGACGCTCAATAGGTGCTTCAATCCAGTATGAAATTTCGTAGGCTGCTAATGTCCAGCCACGATAAACTGCAATAGCATATTTGGCTTTTTCACGGCGTGAACCCGTTTTCCAATAGCCGCGAGTGCGTTCGTAAATTTCTTTTTCAATTTGCGATTTATCAATTTCGCCTGATTTTATTTGTTGTTTTAATTTTTTATAGTTTTTATTAATTGTGATTAAAACAACAGGTAAATCTGTTTTTAATTCTTGTGGGTCATATATATGTTTTAGTTCTGATAATGACATTAAACCTTTTTCAGAAGAATGTGTGCCACCTTGAATATTGGTTAATGGTTGTTGATTAGGTTTAACAATGGATAATAAATCGATCGCTAAAGCCTCATATTCAAGTGCTTGTTTTTCCTCCTTGATATTATGTCTTAAAATATAGTATAAGGGTTCAAGTCCATCTTTATGTATATCATTGATTAGTGATATTTTATCATTTTCATTAGTTTTGCAAGTTAATGCACCTTGTGCATGTTGAAAAACTCTATTGCCAATACCTTTACCAATATAGAAGATATTTTGATTTCTAGGGTCAACAAGACAATAGATGTAATAATTAATTTTTTCAATTATAGCGGTTGAAAACATAGTTACACCTATAATTCTTCTTCCCGTATTTTAGTATACGTATGCTTGCAATTAGGATTTTGGCAACAATATGTATATCGTTTTTTTACTTTCGTGCATTGAATATATCGTTCTCGTGTTTTTCCAGATGCCATTCTTTCACGCACTTTAGTTTTTCCCAGCCAGCGGTCAATTTCTTTAATTGAATCCAATTCAATTTTGCCTGATTTACAGACTGGACAGACTTCAGGCTTATTTGCCCAAGAATTAAATGTGTAGCAAATGTAACAAATACCTAGAATCCCAAAAACAATAAATTCGGTTGGAATTTTTTTGTTATCAACGAATCCGATAATTAGCATTAGTATGAATAATAATGAAAGTAAGAATAAAGCAGTTTTTATTAGAAGTTTTAGTATATGTCCTATTGGTTTAAGTATAGATTTAAGCATAAATATCCCCAGTATAGTTGTATTTGTAAATTTTATCTAAGAGAGATTTTGCGTTCTACCAACAATCGATGTATAGTTAGCACACAGTTTGTTGTAAAAAATTAACCTATTTATGGGTATAAGAATGAACGTACATGAAAAGATCAGAAAACTACGTGAAACAAAGCATTGGTCACAAGAAGAGATGGCTGAAAGAATGAGTATGTCATTGAATGGCTATGCAAAAATTGAACGTGGTGAAACGAAATTACATCTGGATAAGCTAGAGCAAATTGCACAGATTTTAGATATAGATATTGTTGAATTGATTAATTCTGGTGAACGAAATGTCTTCGTTCAATTCAATGAGAATTCTCATTTTAGTTCGTCATTTCAGGGAGACAATGAGAAATCTCTATTGATTGAGATTGAAAAACTAAAATTATCGTTATCACATTGTCAGCAATTATTGGAAGAAAAAGAAGGTTTGTTGAATAAGCTAGTAGAGCAAAAAGATAATGAAATAAAGCTACTGAGAGAAATGGTAGAGTTACTGAAGAAAGGTTAGGTAAATAAAGGGAATCAGTATTGATTCCCTTTATTTTTAGATACTTTTTTTCATACATTCTTCAACAAAATCTCCCCAAGCATTCATTAATGGTTTTCGTTGTTCAAGATAGGTTGAGCGATTGTAGGCGTTACGAACTTGATTTTTGCTTTGATGAGAAAGGCAAGCTTCAAGAATTTCCAGATTCATTTCGGTAAATGTCTCGCTAAGATAGGTGCTTGCGATAGAACGTAGCCCATGTGATGTTAATTGATCTTTATAACCAACGCGTTTAATTGCTGCATTGGCAGAGCTTGAATGTAATGGTCTTTCAGGATAACGTTGGCTTTGAAAAATAAAACGACTACGGCCTGAAATGTTTTTTAGCTTATTAAGTATTTTAAGCACTTGTAGTGATAATGGAATGGTGAAAGCTTTTTTCATTTTCATGCGTTCAGCAGGGATATTCCATAGCGATTTCTCAAAATCAATTTCATTCCATTGTGCATTTGCAGCTTCACTTGGACGGGTGATAGTCAAAAGGGAGAATTCAATAAGATATTTCACCATAAGGTCAATATGTGAATGACGTAACGCAGACATGAATTCAGGTAGTTTTTCAGGTCTAATAGTTGGATGATGTGTTGTTCTGTTTACATTAAAAGCCTTTGATACATTGATGCATTTATTAAACTCAATAATACCTTTGTTAACAGCAAAATTCATGATTTCATTAACTAATGCAATAACAAGCTTCCCAGTGTGAGAAACTCCTCGTTCAAATAATGGTATAACTGTATCATGTAACTGTTGTGGTGTAATTTCAGCAATAGGGTTATCGCCTAAATATGGAAATGCATATTTTTCTAGCGTTCTCCATCGGCTTTTAAGTGTTACAGACTTGATTTCAGAAACTTTTTTTTGTTTCCATTGAGTTGATATGGCAAAAAATGTATTGTTTTGTCGTTGTAATTGCAGTAATTCATGCTGTTTTATGTATTCTTGCGGATCAATCTTATTAGCTAGTAATTGACGATATTGTTCTCTCAACTCCCTTGCTTTTGATAGTGTAATTGCTGGATATAGGCCTAAAGAAATTTTTGCTCGTTTCTTTGTTATAGGTCGATAGTAATTAAACCGCCAAGATTTTGAACCTGTTGGTGAAATGATTAGAAATAGTCCATAACCATCAGTCAATGTATATGGTTTGTTTGATGCTTTTGCTTTCTTGATTTCAGTGTCAACAAGTGGTTTTACTTTTTTAGCCATAAGACATCTGTTTATGTATATAAAAATAGGTATTAATATATTTTTTAGTAACCAAGAAATCTAGCTTGATTGTGATAAGTTACCATTATGGTTACTAAAAAATTGAAATATGATGATATACTATGAATTATAAATGGTGTTTTGAAATAAGTAAATTATTGATTTAATGATAAAATTGTACATGGTGAAATGTTATGAGTTATAAAGTTAATTTTTGGTTCAAAAATTTAATGACTTATAGTCTGACTAAACCGCTAGATTGGGATCTTGCACAGCTACAAACTCAACTGGAAGATTGTCAATTTCATCCTTGCGGTGCTCAAGATCAAAGTAAATTTGGATGGTCTGCTCCATTACGAGGAAGTGATTTACTCTATTTTTCTGTTGGAAAACAAATTCTATTAATCGCCAAAAAAGAAGAAAAAATCTTGCCAGCAAATGTGGTCAAACGTGAACTTGATGAACGCATTGAAAACCTTGAACAAAAAGAAAATCGCAAACTTAAAAAGGTAGAAAAACAGACATTAAAAGATGATGTTGTGATGAATTTATTACCTCGTGCATTTAGTAAAAATCAGCATACGGCACTGTGGATTGATACGGAAAATAATCTTATTCATATTGATGCCGCATCGAGTAAACGCGCAGAAGATGCACTTGCATTACTGCGTAAATCCCTAGGCTCGCTTCCTGTCGTGCCTTTAGCCTTTGCTAATGAACCCAGCACGATTTTAACCAATTGGATCCTTCAAGATAGCTTACCGCATTGGTTACTTGCATTAGAAGAAGCCGAGCTTCGCGGCAGTCAGGAAGACAGCGTTATTCGTTGTAAAAAACAACCCTTAGAAAATGAAGAAATTCTCGCACTTCTGCAAGATGGCAAAAAAGTAGTAAGTAAATTAGCCTTAGAATGGGAAGATACCTTAACTTTCGTTTTTAACGAAGATTGCACAATCAAACGTTTAAAATTTGCAGATAGTGTACGGGAAAAAAATGATGATATTCTGAAAGAAGATTTTGCACAGCGTTTTGATGCAGATTTTGTACTGATGACAGGTATTTTAGCCAAACTCACGGAAAATTTATTAGATGAATTTGGTGGTGAAAAAGCGAGATTATAAAATCGCACTTTAATCATTCTAAAATTAGGTTTATTTTGGCGATGTAAATTTAATATTCAGTGCATTCAAACCAGCTCTCTAAAATTAAACAGGCTGAAATGCCATCGACTTTGCCTTTTTTTAATGCTTTAAAACCACCACGTTCAAAAATTTCACTACGAGCTTGCGTGGTGGTTAATCGTTCATCTTGTAAATGGACATTAACCCCAAAACGACCTTGTAAACGATTTGCAAATTTACGAGCCAGCAAAGTCAAATTTTGTTCTGTTCCGTCCATATTTAAAGGAAGGCCAACAATAACAACATCTGGCTTCCATTCTTTCAAGCATTTTTCGATCGCTTCCCAATTTGGAATGCCATCTTGTGCTTTAAAAGCTGGCAAGGCTTGTGCTGTACCTGTAATACTTTGCCCTATGGCACAACCGATACTTTTAGTGCCAAAATCAAAAGCTAGAGCGGTAATTTCCATTAACTATGCCCCACTTGCGCTAAGGCAAAATTATAAGGATGAATACCAAGTAACTGATTAGCCGCCATATAACGATCTTCATAGGGCATATCAAATAAAATTTGATCCTTAGATGACGCCACCAACCACGCATTATCGCTTATTTCTTTTTCTAACTGACCTGCCCCCCAGCTTGAACATCCTAGTGCAACAAGATATTTTTCAGGTGCAAAAGTTGAACCGAGCGTTTCCACTACATCAGCGGAGGTTGTCATTGAAAGTTCCTCTGTGACTTTATAAGTATGCTGAAAGGCATTAAGCGTATTCTTATGTAAAATAAACCCTCTTTCTGTATGCACAGGCCCGCCTGCGACCACCATTTCGTTACCAAAAGTGCGGTCATTTTTCATCATAAAATTGAGTTTTGAATAAAGTTCCGCAATGCTTAAATCTGTCGGCTGATTAATTACCAAACCCATTGAACCCTGTTCATTATGCTCACACATAAATACTACCGTGCGATTAAAATAATCGTCTAAATGTGGCATTGCGATCAAAAATTTTCCTTGTAATTCCATCATTCGCCTAAATCCCCAAAACAAATTTGTAATGCAGTTATCGCTGCAAGTGATGCAGTTTCAGTACGTAAAACACGTTTTCCTAATAAAATTTCTGTAAATCCTTGCTGTTCAGTTTGTGCAATTTCTTGTGCTGATAATCCACCTTCCGAGCCAATTAATAAACGAACACCCTCAGATGGAATACTCGGTAAGGTTTTAATAGAATAGTGCGCGCGTGGATGTAAATTCAATTTCAATGCACCATCATTTTCTGCACACCAATCTTGCAATTTCATCAATGGACGAATTTCTGGCACGCTATTACGACCGCACTGTTCGCAAGCTGCAATCGCAATTTTTTGCCATTGTTGGATTTTTTTATCCATTCGCTCTGCATCAAGTTTTACGCCACAGCGTTCTGACCATAATGGCGTAATCACATTTACCCCCAATTCTACAGATTTTTGAATAGTAAATTCCATTCGTTCTCCGCGAGAAATTACTTGCCCCAAATGGATTTTTAAATTGGATTCTTTATCCGCAAGCTCACGCCCAAAAATCTCTACTTTTACGGACTTTTTATTTGACTCAATAATTTTTGCTGGATAAATATGATTAGAACCATCAAAGAGTTCAAGCTGTTCGCCTTCTGTCATTCTTAACACTCGAGCAACGTGATTTATCGCGTCTTCTGAAAGCTGACATTGAGTTTGATTTTCAAGGGATATTGGATGATAAATTCTTGGTATGCGCATAATGTTTATTTATATGAATGAAAAAGTGCGGTCATTTTAACTGGTGTTTTTATAAGATATTCATCTTACGACGAATAAACGCCATCATACTGTGCAAGAGTAAAAACAATAAAGATAAAGCATACAAAGGCATATTTCCTAACACAGAATAAGGGGTTTTGCCTTCCGCAGGTGCAATTTTATAAGTCAAAGTTGTTTCAATAAATTGCGGGGCTTGTGCTAATACCTTACCTTGCGCATCAACAAAAACTGAAATCCCCGTATTTGTTGCACGAATAAGCGGTTTGCCTAATTCTAAAGCGCGCATTCTTGCCATCTGTAAATGTTGCCAAGGCCCAATAGAATCGCCAAACCACGCATCATTAGATAAGGTGAGCAAATAATCCGTATCTTGTTTCAAATTTTGTCGCACTTGCTCGCCGAAAATAATTTCATAACAAATTGCTGGCGAAAAAGCACGTTTTTTTGCGATTAAAGAGGGTTGAACAGCCTCTCCACTTTGAAATGCTGACATTGGTAAATTAAACACTGAATTAAGCGGTCGCAAAATACTTTCTAGCGGAACATATTCCCCGAAAGGCACGAGATGATGTTTATTATAACGATTTGGCGTATCTGGTTGATAAGGAAAATCTGGGTTTCCAGTAGTCATAATTGAATTTAATAACTTACCAGATTTTGTATCTTGGAATACCGTTCCAATCATAATCTCCGTTTTAGTCTCTTTAGCAGCATGCTCTAATTTTTCAAAAAATGGTGTAATTGCATTTTCAAGGGTTGGCAAGGCTGATTCAGGCAAAATAATTAAATCGGTTTTACCAAGATTTTCTGCGATTAATTTTTGATAAATTGCCAAAGTAGAATAGAAATAATTAGGATCCCATTTAAGATTTTGTTCAATATTGCCTTGCGCAAGCGTGACTGAAATTGCCTTATTTTCAACAGATTTTACAAAGTGAATTCGCGATGAATAAGCACTTAATCCCCCTACAATAATCAATAACAAAGCATTCGCTAAAACTAATTTAAAATTTTTCGTTTTAAACAAAGAGGAAACGAGATTAAAAATGACCGCACTTGCCCAAAGGGTAAAGAATGTCAATCCTGTTACCCCAAAAATTGGGGCGAGACCATAAAATGGGCTGTCAATTTGTGTATAACCAAACTGAAGCCAAGGAAAACCAGTAAAAATCCAACCCCGTAAAAATTCTGTCAATGTCCAAATCACGGCAAAAATTACCGCACTTTGCACTTTGAAACGCTGAACTAAATAGGTAAAGAGCATTGGATATAGCGCAAGATAAGCCGCAAGCAAACCGACAAGGAAATAACTCACACCTAACGACGCACCACCAAATTGATGGATGCTAACATTAAGCCAACTTACTCCAAAGCAGAAAAATCCCATCGCCCACAAGAAAGTGGATAAAAGTGCGGTGGATTTTTTAGGATTTTTAGCGACATAAAGTAAACCGAGTAAAGACACATAGGCTAAAGGCCAATAATCAAAAGGCGAAAAGGCAAAAACGCCGATTAAACCCGATATAAAAGCAATAAAATAAGTTAAATATTTATTCATAAATTTAATTGATAATAAAATCCTATTCAGATTTTTCATCTACATTATTCATTTCTGCCAAATGTTCATCTGGCACTGTGACTCGAAGTTGAATTAATCGACGACTATCTGCAGAAGTCACTTTAAATTGAAGATTTTTCAAAATAATTTCTTCCCCACGTTTTGGTAAATAACCAAAAGTCTGCATAATCAGACCGCCAATGGTATCTACTTCTTCATCATCAAAATCCGTATTAAATTGCCCATTGAAATCATCAATATCGGTGAGCGCACGCACAGCATAAGTATGACGAGAAAGCTGACGAATATCCGCAATCTCTTCTTCATCAAATTCATCTTCAATATCGCCAACAATTTGTTCCAAAATATCTTCAATAGTAACAAGCCCCGACACTGCACCAAATTCATCCACCACAATGGCCATATGGAAACGCTCTGAGCGGAAATCTTTTAACATACGATCCACTCTTTTGCTTTCTGGCACAATCACGACGGGGCGCAATAATGAAGATAAATCAAACGCTTCGGCATCTTCACGTAAAAATTTTAATAAATCTTTTGCGTGCAAAATGCCTACGATATTATCGCGGTCATCGGCATCGGCAATCACAGGAAAACGAGAATGAGCGGATTCAATAATTGTGTTTAAACAAGTATTTAAATCTTGTTGATCTTCAATAAAAATAATTTGTGAACGAGGAATCATAATATCACGAACACGAAGTTCCGCAATTTCCATCACGCCTTCAATCATTTCACGCGTATTTTGATCAATTAAATCGTTTTGTTCTGAATCGCGAATCACTTCCACAAGTTCTTCACGATTTTTTAATTCGCCTTGAAAAAAGCGACCGAATAAAGATTGGAAAAAAGGTTTTTTCGTATTTTCAGATTGGTTTGAATTTTGCTGTTCGTCGTTCATATTGATTTGTGTTTAATGTCTTATTGACGGCGAAAAAGTATCACATTTTAGAAAAAATCGCAAAAAGCGAAAAGAGGAAAATCAATAAAAATAACCGCACATTGGGTTTGAACCTAAAGTGCGGTTAAAAATATACAATTTTACGGAAGGGGAAAATTCTAGACAACAAAATATTCTTATTTTGTTTATATGACGAAAAGTACCTATGTTGTGGATAACATTGTGAATAACGGATTTCTGATTGTGAATTGATCTCGTAAAAACAGGCAAAGATCCTTATCACATCAAACTTAAAAATAAATAGGGTTATTTCCAACCAAAAGGTCTTAAACAAAAATAAACCGCACTTTTCACATTCAAAAATGGAAGAAAGGCGGTAAAAAAATACAATTTTTAAAACAGTTTTATTCACAAAAGATCTTTTTATCATCTCTTTGAGTTATTCAATATTTCTGTGGATAAAATTGTGGTTGAGAAAATCTATAATGTTGTATAACTCAAATTAACTTTTTTAATAAAATTTCAGATTTAAATTTATTCCTTTTAATTCAACTAGTTAGAATTAAAAGAGTGAACGCATTTATAATACACAGAATACATCAAAATTTGATGTTTAATTTTTATACAGTTTGTTTTACACTGGATAAATAACGTTCCCAATCAAAATATTGACCAGGATCGATCTTACGTCCTGGCGAAATATCGCAATGTCCAACAATTCGATCTTTTGTAATCTTTGGGTAACTTTTCATTATTACATTGGTAAGCTCTTGCAATGAAAAATATTGAGCGTCGGTAAAAGGCTGTTCATTACACCCCTCCAGCTCAATTCCAATGGCAAAATCATTACATTTTTCTCGTCCTTGAAAATTAGATACGCCTGCGTGCCAAGCGCGATCATTAAAATTGACATATTGCGTAATTCGCCCATTTCGTTCGATCAAACAATGTGCTGAAACACGCATTTGATAAATTTCTGCAAAATAAGGATGGATCTTAGGATCTAATTTTCCTTGAAAAAAATCATCCACATATCCGCCGCCAAATTGTTCTGGCGGTAAGCTAATGTAATGGATCACAATAAGTGAAATATCCTGTAAATCTGGACGTTCATCAAAATGTGGAGATGGAATTTGCCGACAATCGGTCAATATACCTTGTTCAATATCTTTTAGTTTTTGCATACTTTTTTCCTTTTTTTGCGATCAGGATCGCAGAAAAAGTGCGGTCAATTTTACAAACAAATTTTTCCTTTTCACAATGTCGTCGCTAACAAAGGCTTAATAAAAGGAAAATGAATGAAACTAACAACACAGCAAACCTTGAAAAAAGGTTTTACATTAATAGAGCTAATGATTGTGATTGCAATTATTGCTATTTTAGCCACTATCGCAATTCCTTCTTATCAAAATTATACTAAAAAAGCAGCGGTATCTGAATTACTGCAAGCGTCAGCACCTTATAAGGCTGATGTGGAATTATGCGTTTATAGCACAAAGGAAATAACAAAGTGTACGGGTGGAAAAAATGGTATTGCAGCGGATATAAAGACAACAAAAGGCTATGTAAAATCAGTGACAACAAGCAACGGTGCAATAACAGTAAAAGGGGATGGCACATTGGCAAATATGGAATATATTTTGCAAGCTACAGGTAATGCTGCAACAGGTGTAACTTGGACAACAACTTGCAAAGGAACGGATGCCTCTTTATTTCCAGCAAATTTTTGCGGAAGTATCACACAATGACGAGCTATGCTTTACTTCATACTCAGCGTGTAACCGCTCAAAATGGCGAGATATTTACGATCTCGCCAGAGTTATGGGGGCGTAATCAGCAACAACAGTCGCTGCTCTTACGTTATTTTGCGTTACCACTCAGAGAAGAAAATAATCGTCTTTGGCTAGGTGTAGATTCCCTTTCTAATCTTTCCGCCTGTGAAACTATTGCGTTTATAACCGGTAAACTTGTTGAGCCAGTTTTATTAGAAAGCACTCAACTTAAAGAACTATTACAGCAACTTGCTCCTAATCAACCTAAAGTGGAAGAGCAAGTTAAATATTACCAACATCAAGAACAGTCTCATCTTGAACAACAAGATGATGAGCCCGTCATTCGCTTGCTTAATCAAATTTTTGAATCTGCTTTACAAAAAAATGCCTCTGATATTCATTTAGAAACCTTGGCTGATCAGTTTCAAGTGCGGTTTAGAATTGATGGTGTTTTACAACCACAACCCTTAATAAGCAAAATATTCGCTAATCGTATTATTTCACGCTTAAAATTACTGGCTAAATTAGATATTAGTGAAAATCGACTTCCACAAGATGGGCGATTTCAATTTAAAACCACTTTTTCCGATATTCTTGATTTCCGTCTTTCAACCTTACCAACCCATTGGGGCGAAAAAATCGTGTTGCGAGCGCAACAAAATAAACCTGTAGAACTTAGCTTTGCTGAACTGGGTATGACTGAAAGCCAACAACAGGCATTTCAACACGCTCTTAGCCAACCCCAAGGATTAATTTTAGTAACTGGCCCAACAGGAAGTGGAAAAAGTATCTCACTTTACACTGCACTTCAATGGCTTAATACACCTGATAAACACATTATGACAGCGGAAGATCCCATTGAAATTGAGCTTGATGGCATTATTCAAAGCCAAATTAATTCACAGATTGGATTAGATTTTAGCCGTCTATTGTGCGCTTTTTTACGTCAAGATCCCGATATCATTATGCTAGGTGAAATTCGAGATGAAGAAAGTGCAAGGATTGCACTACGTGCCGCTCAAACGGGGCATTTGGTGCTTTCAACTTTACATACCAATGATGCAATATCTGCCATTTCTCGCTTACAACAACTCGGTATTCAGCAGTATGAAATTGAAAACAGTTTGCTACTTGTCATTGCACAGCGTCTTGTACGAAAAATCTGTCCAAAGTGCGGTGGAAATTTAATAAATTCTTGTGATTGCCATCAAGGTTATCGAGGGCGAATCGGCGTGTATCAATTTCTACATTGGCAACAGAATGGCTATCAAACGGATTTTGAGAATTTACGAGAGAGTGGTTTAGAAAAAGTTAGCCAAGGCATAACAGATGAGAAAGAAATTGAACGTGTGTTAGGTAAAAACTCATGACTAAAAAACTCTTTTATTATCAAGGTAGTAACGCATTAAATCAGAAACAAAAAGGCTCAATTATTGCGGATACGAAACAACAAGCACACTTTCAGTTAATAAGCCACGGGCTTACTCACATCAAATTACAACAAAACTGGCAATTTGGGGCAAAGCCCAAAAATTCAGAAATCAGTGAATTACTCAATCAATTAGCGACATTGCTACAGTCCGCAATTCCGTTAAAAAACAGCCTGCAAATTTTGCAACAAAATTGTACTCAAATTATGCTCAACGAATGGCTTGAACGACTGCTTCAATCCATTGAATCTGGCTTAGCATTCTCACAAGCCATTGAACAACAAGGAAAATATCTCACACAACAAGAAATTCAACTGATTCAAGTGGGAGAAATGACAGGCAAACTAGCCGTAGTTTGTAAAAAAATAGCCACACATCGTAGCCAATCTTTAGCATTACAACGCAAATTACAGAAAATTATGTTGTACCCCTCAATGGTATTGGGAATTTCACTATTACTAACACTCGCATTACTGCTTTTTATCGTGCCTCAATTTGCTGAAATGTACAGTGGCAATAATGCCGAATTACCAACAATAACTGCAATATTGCTCTCTATATCCAATTTTCTTAAGCAAAATATTGGCATTTTGCTATTTTTCGCTTTGAGTTTTGTTCTATTTTATTACTTCTATCTAAAACGCCAGACTTGGTTTCATCAAAAGAAAAACCAACTTATCTCTATCACGCCTATTTTTGGCACAATTCAAAAACTTTCACGTTTAGTGAACTTTAGTCAAAGTTTACAAATTATGTTGCAGGCTGGCATTCCGCTTAATCAAGCACTAGACAGTTTTCTCCCTCGCACACAAACGTGGCAAACCAAGACGCTTGTAAATGACATCGTATTAGATAAAGAAGTGCGGTCAATTTTACAATGGGTTTCTCAAGGCTATGCGTTTTCTAATAGCGTAAGTAGCGATCTTTTCCCGATGGAAGCACAACAAATGTTACAAATTGGCGAGCAAAGCGGAAAACTCGCTTTGATGCTAGAGCATATTGCGGATAATTACCAAGAAAAACTTAATCATCAAATTGACTTACTCTCGCAAATGCTAGAACCATTAATGATGGTGATCATCGGCAGTCTGATTGGAATTATTATGATGGGAATGTATTTACCTATCTTTAATATGGGCTCTGTTATTCAATGATTTACTTCACAATGTTTTTATTAGGCGGCATCTTAGGGATCGCATTGTGGTTCTACCTATCTGGTTTTATTACCCGTTTACAGCAAGAGATTTATGCGACTTATATTGAATTATTTCCACAAAACCGTTCTCCATTTCAACCGCACTTTGCCTCTATTCAACAAAAAAAGTGCGGTCATATTTTGAGGTATTTTTTAAGTGTTGGAGTTGGATTTATATTTTTACAAATTGCCTTCAAAGATTCTATTTTTACTGTATGGTTCGGACTCACACTTCTTATCCTTTGGGCAATCAGTTATCTTGATTGGCACTATCAACTTATTTCTACTACACTCTGTTTATGGCTACTTACAATCGGTTTATTTGGGGCAGACAATAATTTTTCATTGCTTACGTTATCTGAAAGTATAAAAAGTGCGGCAAGTTTTTTTATTGTTTTCTACGCAATCTATTGGATTGCAAAATTCTATTACGGAAAAGAAGCCTTTGGACGGGGAGATTATTGGCTAGCAATGGCATTAGGAAGTTTTATTCATTTAGAAACCTTACCGCACTTTTTATTATTAGCCTCAGTTTTTGGAATATGCTTTTCGCTTATTCATAAAAAGAAAAAAGAATTTATACCTTTTGCCCCTTTTATGAACTTATCAGCTGTCATCATTTATTTCGTCAAATATTACGGATATTAAAAAGGGGAAAACATGATATTTTCCCCTTATTCTTCATAAAAGTGCGGTTACTTTTACGAACGTTTCATCACTTCAAAAAACTCTTCGTTGGTTTTCGCCATCATCAGCTTATCAATCAAGAATTCCATTGCATCCACTTCATCCATTGGATTAAGAATCTTACGAAGAATCCACATTTTTTGTAATTCATCAGCTGTTGTGAGTAAGTCTTCTTTACGAGTACCAGAGCGTTTAAAGTCAATGGCTGGGAATACGCGTCTTTCTGCAATTTTACGAGAAAGGTGCAATTCCATATTACCCGTACCTTTAAATTCCTCAAAAATTACTTCATCCATTTTCGAACCAGTATCAACTAGTGCTGTTGCAATAATCGTTAAACTGCCGCCTTCTTCCACATTACGTGCAGCTCCAAAGAAACGTTTTGGACGATGCAACGCATTAGCATCCACACCACCAGACAAAATTTTACCTGAAGCTGGAGTGACTGTATTGTAAGCGCGCGCTAAACGAGTAATAGAATCAAGCAAAATGACCACATCTTTTTTATGCTCTACGGAACGTTTCGCTTTTTCGATTACCATTTCTGCCACTTGAACGTGACGAGTTGCGGGTTCATCAAAAGTAGACGCAATGACTTCGCCTTTTACGGAACGTTGCATTTCTGTCACTTCTTCTGGGCGTTCATCAATCAGTAATACGATAAGTTCCACATCAGGATAATTATGCGTGATACTTTGTGCAATATTTTGCAACAACATTGTTTTACCCGCTTTTGGTGGTGCTACGATTAACCCACGTTGGCCTTTACCAATTGGCGAGGCTAAATCCAAAATACGGGCAGTTAAATCTTCTGTTGAGCCATTGCCTCTCTCCATTCTTAAACGAGAGTTAGCATGTAATGGCGTTAAGTTTTCAAATAAGATTTTGCTACGAGAAACTTCAGGTTTGTCATCATTAACTTGATCAACTTTTAAAAGTGCAAAATAGCGTTCGCCTTCTTTTGGTGGACGAATTTTACCTTCGATTTTATCACCAGTTTGAAGATTAAAACGACGAATTTGACTTGGGGAAACATAGATATCATCAGGGCCTGCAAGATAGGAACTGTCGGCAGAACGAAGGAAACCAAAACCATCTGGTAAAATTTCTAACACGCCACCGCCGAAAATATCTTCGCCACTTTTGGCGTGCTGTTTTAAGATTGCAAAGACAATATCTTGTTTACGCAAACGAGCTAAATTTTCTAAGCCCATCTGCTCCTCGCCGAGTTTCACAAGATCAGAAACAGGCGTATTTTTAAGTTCTGTTAAATGCATAATGAATAAATGTTGGAATTAATAAGAATTGATTATTCGAATGGTGGGCTTGCACCCTTTGAATGGCGCGTAAATTACCACTAAAACCCTACGCTGTCTAGCTTTTATTAGCATTTAATATAAAAATCATCGCACTTTTTTTAAGAACTTATTTTGGAAGTTTAGCCGTCTAGATTGTTATTTATTTGATTTTTAATTAGAATACGGACAATTTGTAAGGTTATCAATAAGCACTTAAGGGAAATTATGGCGAATTGGGACGGAAAATATATCAGCCCTTATGCAGAACATGGCAAAAAAAGTGAGCAAGTAAAAAAAATTACAGTATCCATTCCCATTAAAGTACTGGAAATTTTGACGAATGAACGCACTCGCCGCCAATTAAAAAGTTTACGTCACGCAACTAATAGTGAATTGCTTTGTGAAGCGTTCTTGCATGCATTCACAGGACAGCCTTTACCCACCGATGCAGATTTAATGAAAGAGCGTAATGATGAAATCCCTGAAGATGCCAAAGTGCTTATGCGTGAATTAGGTGTCGATCCAGAAAGCTGGGAATATTAACCGCACTTTTCACTTATCCGTTCAAGCCATTCAAAATTGAACATCCAGGGTTGTCATTGCCCTGACAACTGTCGTGCCAGTGCTGCAATTTTTGTACCATTTTTTGTAACTGTTCTATTTGTTGATTTAATGTCGCAATATGTTGAGCAGTTAGCACTTTCACTTCTCGGCAGCTACGCTTAGGATTATCTTGTAGTGCTAATAATTGTGCGATTTGATGTAACGAAAACCCAACATTGCGTGAGTGTCGAATAAAATGCAACCTTTCTAAATCACTTTCTCCATAATTTCGATAGCCTGACAAACTGCGAACAGCGGGTTTAATTAACCCCATTTTTTCATAATCACGGATTTGTTTTGTAGATAAACCTACTAATTTTGCGGCTTCACTAATATTCATAAAAAACTTCTTGACCTTAACCTTATGTAAAGGTTTATAGTTTAACAATCAATAAAACAACTAACAAGGAGTAAAAATGAAAACTATCACATTAAACATAAAAGGCATACATTGCGGCTGTTGCGTAAAAAGTCTTACTCAAGTTTTAACTGAATTAGATGGCGTACAATCTGCTGATGTGCAATTAGAGGGTAAAGCAAATATTACTTTTGATGAAAATCGAGTCAATGTTGCACAGCTGATTGAGGTCATTGAAGATGCTGGATTTGACGCCACAGAGTAAAAAAATTTCGATTCAGATTGGTGGGATGACCTGCCAATCTTGTGCCAATCGCATTCATCAATAAAACAACTAACAAGGAGTAAAAATGAAAACTATCACATTAAACATAAAAGGCATACATTGCGGCTGTTGCGTAAAAAGTCTTACTCAAGTTTTAACTGAATTAGATGGTGTACAATCTGCTGATGTGCAATTAGAGGGTAAAGTAAATATTACTTTTGATGAAAATCGAGTCAATGTTGCACAGCTGATTGAGGTCATTGAAGATGCTGGATTTGACGCCACAGAGTAAAAAAATTTCGATTCAGATTGGTGGGATGACCTGCCAATCTTGTGCCAATCGCATTCATCAATAAAACAACTAACAAGGAGTAAAAATGAAAACTATCACATTAAACATAAAAGGCATACATTGCGGCTGTTGCGTAAAAAGTCTTACTCAAGTTTTAACTGAATTAGATGGTGTACAATCTGCTGATGTGCAATTAGAGGGTAAAGTAAATATTACTTTTGATGAAAATCGAGTCAATGTTGCACAGTTGATTGAGGTCATTGAAGATGCTGGATTTGACGCCACAGAGTAAAAAAATTTCGATTCAGATTGGTGGGATGACCTGCCAATCTTGTGCCAATCGCATTGAAAAAGTTTTAAATAAAAAACCATTTGTGCAACAAGCGGGAGTGAATTTTGCCGTCGAAGAAGCACAAGTTGTATTTGACGCTACGCAAGCAAGCGAAACTCAAATTATCGAGATTATCCATAAAACAGGTTTCTCTGCCCATATCAAACAAACCAACGAATTACCAATAGAAAAAAATACATCAATCCCTTGGCGATTAATCGTACTTTGGATAATCAATATTCCATTTTTGATTGGTATGCTTGGAATGATGAGTGGCTCCCATCACTTAATGTTACCGCCGATTTGGCAATTTGCATTAGCAAGCATTGTGCAACTTTGGTTAGCCATTCCATTTTATCGCGGAGCAATCGGTAGTATTCGTGGTGGACTTGCCAATATGGATGTCCTTGTCAGTACAGGAACGCTCACCATTTATCTTTATTCTGCTTTTATGCTGTTTTACCACGCCAATCATGCAATGGGGCATGTGTATTTTGAAGCTTCTGTTATGGTAATTGGTTTTGTCAGTCTTGGAAAATTTCTTGAAGATCGCACTAAAAAGCATAGCTTAAATAGCTTGAGTATGCTCTTGCAACTGACACCGAAAAAAGTCACTGTTTTACGTAATGAAAAATGGAGTGAAATTGCTCTTGACCAAGTCAATATCGGCGAAATCATTCGTGCGAATCAAGGCGAACGTATTGCGGCAGACGGCATAATTGAAAGTGGAAATGGATGGTGTGATGAAAGCCATTTAACGGGCGAGTCTCGTCCAGAAGAAAAACAGAAAGGTGGAAAAGTATTAGCGGGGGCGATGGTAACAGAAGGTTCTATTATCTATCGAGCAAATCAGCTTGGTAGCCAAACCTTACTTGGCGATATGATGAATGCATTATCAGATGCACAAGGTTCAAAAGCACCCATTGCTCGATTTGCTGACAAAGTTGCTTCCGTGTTTGTGCCTGTCGTTTTAGTGATTTCACTTGTTACTTTCGCACTCACTTATATTCTGACGAATGATAGTGTGTCTTCACTAATTCACGCGGTATCCGTGCTTGTGATTGCTTGCCCTTGTGCCTTGGGATTAGCCACACCAGCAGCCATAATGGTTGGTTTAGGTAAAGCAGTCAATGCTGGCGTATGGTTTAAAGATGCGGCTGCAATGGAGGAAACCGCCCATGTGGATACCGTTGTGCTTGATAAAACTGGCACATTAACAAAAGGCGAGCTTGAAATCTCTGCTTTATGGCAGCCACAAAGTGCGGTGTATTCTGAAGACGATTTGTATCGTTTTGCAGCAGCAGTTGAACGACAAGCTAACCACCCAATTGCAAAAGCTATTGTGCAAGCAGCAGAACAAAAAATGTTAGAAATTCCCACCGCACTTTTTTCAAAGATGGAAGTGGGTCAAGGCATTCAAGCTGAATTAGAACAAGTGGGAACAATAAAAGTCGGTAAACCCGATTATTGCGGTTTAATCTTGCCTAAAAATTTAGAGGATATTTGGCAAATTGCGAGCATTGTCGCGGTATCCATAAATGATGAAGCCATCGGTGCATTTGCACTGACGGATACTTTAAAAAACGATAGCTTGCACGCCATTCAACGCTTACAACAGCAAAATATTGATGTCGTAATTATGAGTGGCGATCAACAATCTGTGGTTGATTACATCGCTAAACAACTCGGCATTAAGAAAGCCTTTGGGAAACTAACTCCAAGAGATAAAGCGGAACAAATTCAAAAGCTGAAAGCTCAAGGTCATATTGTCGCAATGGTAGGCGATGGGATAAATGATGCCCCTGCTTTAGCCACTGCAAACGTCAGTTTTGCGATGAAATCAGGTTCAGATATTGCAGAACAAACAGCCTCGGCAACGCTTATGCAACATTCGGTAAATCAACTGGTGGATGCGTTTTTTATTGCAAGAGCAAGCTTGAAAAATATCAAACAAAATCTATTTTTTGCATTGATTTACAATATTCTCGGTATACCCCTTGCTGCTTTCGGTTTTCTTAGCCCTATAATCGCTGGTGCTGCTATGGCGTTGAGCTCAATTTCCGTATTGATGAACGCCTTAAGATTGAAAAAAGTGCGGTTCTAATTTCATTTATTTTTATACGCAATCGGTGTCGTCATCGCACCGATTTTTTTGTCGCTGAAAATTACCGCACTTTTTATAAAAAAATTTTAACTTGATCACAATTTTAGAATTTGCTCTTTGAGATTCTCTATTTATTGGCATAACATAATACTCAAATTTAGTTGGAGCGGATTTTGCTCTACAAATTGACAAATTTAAGTAATTTATGCTTTGGAGCAAACTATGAAATCAACAGAAAAACTCAAATGGAACAAATTTGATGCAACGTGGATGTTAAACCTTTTCGGTACGGCGGTTGGCGCGGGCGTATTGTTCTTGCCGATTAACGCAGGGATGGGTGGATTTTGGCCGTTAGTTTTAATGGCAATTATCGTCGGGCCCATGACTTATTTTGCTCATCGTGGCTTAGCTTATTTTGTGCTTTCATCTAAAAAGCCTGGTAGCGATATTACTGAAGTAGTGGAAGAACACTTTGGTAAAACAGCGGGTAAACTTATTACCTTACTTTATTTTTTCGCAATTTTCCCTATTCTGTTAATTTACGGTAACGGTATCACGAACACCGTAGATTCTTTCATTGTAAATCAACTTGGTATGGCATCACCAAATCGAGTTATTCTCTCTTTTGTATTAATTGCGGTATTGATTTCCGTGATGTTATTTAATGAAAAAGTGATGTTAAAAATCACAGAATGGCTTGTTTACCCGTTAGTCTTAATTTTATTTGTTCTTTCTATTTACTTAATTCCTGAATGGAATAGTGCCGTATTATATGAATTTCCAACAGCAGGTGGTTTCTTAACCACTTTATGGCTAACCATTCCCGTATTAGTATTTTCATTTAACCATTCGCCAGCGACTTCATCGTTCACTTGCTCACAATTCCGTGAATACAAAACGTTTGAGGGTGCAGAACGCCATATCAGCCATACAGAAAAAGGCGCTTCAACGATTTTATTATTCTTCGTAATGTTCTTCGTATTTAGCTGTGTATTAACACTAACACCTGAAGAATTAGTGGCAGCAAAAGAACAGAATATTAGTATCTTGTCTTTCTTAGCAAATAAATTTGATAATCCATATATCTCTTATTTTGGCCCGCTTGTTGCATTCTTAGCGATTACAAGTTCATTCTTCGGTCACTATATGGGGGCGCGTGAAGGATTAGAAGGCTTATATTTGAAAATGAAAGGCGAATCTGTAAATCGTAAAAAACTCAATTATGCGACCGCACTTTTCTTCTTATTAACCTTATGGGGCGTTGCGATTATTAATCCAAGTATCTTAGGCTTAATTGAATCTCTTGGCGGCCCAATCATTGCGATGATTTTATTCATTATGCCAATGTATGCGATTCGCAAAATCCCAGCAATGAAACGCTACAGCGGACGTTTCAGTAATGTATTTGTAACAATTATGGGACTAATTGCTATTTCTGCAGTTGTTTATGGATTATTATAATCGCTTTTAATTTTTAACGAATTTTGAGAAATTTATGATTAGCGTATTTGATATGTTTAAAGTGGGAATTGGGCCATCCAGTTCCCACACGATCGGTCCGATGAAAGCGGGCAAGCAATTTATAGACGACTTAATTAAACGAAATCAGTTTGAACAAACAGCTGAAATTCATGTGGATGTGTATGGTTCTCTTTCGATGACAGGGAGAGGTCACAGTACAGATATCGCCATCATTATGGGATTAGCGGGTTATTTACCACATAATGTGGACATCGATATGATTTCAGGTTTCATCGAGAAAGTGAAACAAACTGCGCTTTTACCCATTAATGTTGATCAAAAAACGGTAAAATTTGATTTTGAAAATAATCTCATTTTCCACCGCACTTTTTTAAAATTGCACGAAAATGGCATGACAATTACCGCTCTTGATGAAAATCGCACAGAACTTTATCGCCAAACCTATTATTCGATTGGTGGTGGTTTTATTGTCGATGAAGCCCATTTTGGCAAAGAAGAAAAAACCACAGTCCAAGTGCCTTATCCTTACAAAAATGCCGAAGATATTTTGAAACATTGCAGTGATAACGGTTTAATGCTTTCCACTGTGATGTTGGAAAATGAAATCGCATTGAATGGCAAAGAGGCTGTCAGTGCTCATCTAGAGAATGTTTGGAAAACGATGCAGGCTTGTATTGAACACGGTATTCACACAGAGGGTATTTTACCCGGCCCATTAAAAGTACCACGTCGTGCGGCTTCACTTTATCGTATGTTGCAAGCTAATACGAATTTATCTAACGATCCAATGCGTGTGATCGACTGGGTCAATATGTTTGCGCTTGCTGTCAATGAAGAAAATGCAGCGGGTGGACGTGTAGTCACAGCTCCAACTAATGGTGCGTGTGGGATTATTCCAGCTGTATTAGCTTACTACGAAAAATTTATCTCGCCATTAACACCTGAAATCATTGAACGCTATTTATTAGCAGCGGGTATGATTGGTTCACTTTATAAAATGAACGCTTCGATTTCTGGCGCAGAAGTGGGTTGTCAAGGTGAAGTCGGTGTAGCTTGTTCAATGGCGGCTGCAGGACTTGCTGAAATTCTGGGTGGCAATCCACTACAAGTGTGCATCGCAGCTGAAATTGCAATGGAGCATAATTTAGGGTTAACTTGCGACCCTGTCGGCGGTCAAGTTCAAGTACCTTGTATCGAACGCAATGCGATTGCTTCAGTTAAAGCAATCAATGCATCACGTATGGCTTTACGCCGTACCACTAATCCAAGAGTAAGCTTGGATAAAGTGATTGAAACAATGTACGAAACAGGCAAAGATATGAACGCTAAGTATCGCGAAACATCGCAAGGCGGACTGGCAGTGAAGATTGTTTGTAACTAATAAAAAGTAAAATAATTAAGGGGCTGATCTGCATGAATTAGTTGGACTACATAACCCACCTATAAGGTGCAGATCACTATTTAATCATTTAAATATCTTGAAAATTTAAATCCATTCTTTAAAACTTACCCAGTAAAACTTGCAAACCAACCTAAGTTTGCCCCAATTTGCGCCACAATATTTAATATGCCAAATAACATTATAAACCCAATCATAAAACTTCCTCCGTACACTTTATAAGTCGCATTTGGGAATTTTTGGCGACTTGCTTTGGCAAGAAGTGCGGGGACAATTGCAGCCCAAATTGTTGCCGCCAATCCAGCGTAACCAATGGCAATCACAAATCCATAAGGAAATTGCAGGCTTAGCAATAATGGCGGTAAAAAAGTAACAAGTGTTGTTTTTGTTCTGCCTAATAAGCTATCGTCAAATTTAAACAGATCGGCGATATAGTCAAATAAGCCTAAAGTTACACCTAAGAATGACGTAGAAATTGCCATATAAGCAAAGAAATTTAATGCGACGGAAAGGTATTCTACTTCAATGTATTTATGTAAAGCCTCTAATAATGCAGAAACATCGCCGCCTTTTTCAATGACTGGGGCAAATTCAGTGCGTGGTAAATTACCTTGCACAGCAAGCTGCCATAAAATATAAATTACGAGTGCTAATCCCGTACCAATAAAGATCGATTTCATCACACGACAACCATCACGATCGTAATATTTGACGAGACTTGGAACATTCCCGTGGAAACCAAAGGACACGAGACAAACTGGAAGTGCGGTCAATAAATAAGGTAAATATGTTTGCTCGCTTTCAGCAGCGGTATTGAATAAAACTTCTGTTTTTACAGAGCTTAATAAACCAATGGTAGAAAGGAAAAAAGCGACCACCATCCCGACAATTAACACAGTTGTGAAACGGTCCACCGCTTTGGTTGAAAGCCACACGAAGGCTGCAAGGATAAGGCAGAAAATTAAAGATCCTGAAGTTCTTCCAATATCCACCGCACTTTCAGCAGAACTGAATGCTTGGCTGAGCAGATTTTGTGTAATGCCTCCGCCTGAGGTTATGTAGGCATAAGTCAAAACATATAAGACGAAAGCAACAGAAAGGCCGTTGATAATATTCCAACTTTTTCCTAATAAATCTTTAACGATGGTGTCAAAACTTGAACCTGTTGGATAATGCAGATTAGCTTCTAGGATCATTAATCCTGATGTCGTCATACAAAACCAAGTATAAATTAAAGCGAGAATCGAACCAATAAACCATACACCAGCCGTTGAAGTTGGGTTAGCCAGCATGCCTGCACCAATAGCTGTACCAGCGATGATCATCGCACCGCCTAAGAGAGAAGGGGATCTTTGTTGTGTCATAAAATGCCTCTAAAATAAATTTGCACTATTATAGTAGTGCAAAAGGAAAGTGCAATATATTTATATCGATAAAAAGGGGACATTCAGTCCCCTTTGTAATGTTGTCAAAGCATTCATTATTGACGGTAATCAGACAAAAATCTTGCTAATTTTGTAATGGCTTCCTCAAGTTGATTTACATAAGGAAGAGTAACAACACGGAAGTGATCTGGCGAATGCCAATTAAATCCTTTACCGTGCACAAGTAACACTTTTTCTTTGCGGAGTAAATCAAGCACCATTTTTTCATCACTGTGAATATTGAATTTTTTCACATCAATTTTCGGGAACATATACATCGCCCCCATTGGTTTTACGCAAGTAATGCCGGGTATTTGAGTAATAAGATCATAGGCTTTGTTTCGTTGCTCAAGTAATCGGCCGCCCGGTAAAATAAATTCATTAATACTTTGATAGCCACCAAGTGCGGTTTGAATTGCATGTTGCATTGGTACGTTAGCACATAAGCGCATTGATGCCAGCATATCCAAGCCTTCAATATAACCCTTCGCATTATGTTTTGGGCCGTTTAAAATCATCCAACCTTGGCGGAAGCCTGCAACTCGATAAGCTTTTGATAACCCATTCAGCGTAACGGTTAATAAATCAGGGGCAAGTGCGGCAATGTGATGATGTATTGCGCCATCGTATAAAATTTTGTCATAGATTTCGTCTGCGAAGATAATCAAATTATTTTGGCGCGCGATTTCCACAATTTCTTGTAATAATTCTTTGCTATACACTGCGCCAGTTGGATTGTTTGGATTGATGATAACAATGGCTTTAGTTTTAGCATTCACTTTCGCTTTAATATCATCAATAGCTGGGAACCAATTTGCTTCTTCATCACAAAGATAATGAACAGCTTTACCGCCAGAAAGGGTTACCGCTGCAGTCCAAAGCGGATAATCAGGCATCGGCACAAGCACTTCATCGCCATCATTAAGTAATGCTTGCATTGCCATTGTGATAAGCTCAGATACGCCGTTACCAATATACACATCATTGACGGTCGCACCGTGAATACCTTTTGATTGATAATATTGAACAATGGCTTTACGAGCAGAATATAAACCTTTTGAATCGCAGTAGCCTTGAGCCGATGGCAAATTACGTAGCACGTCTACTAAAATTTCATCGGGTGCTTCAAAGCCGAAAGGGGCGGGGTTGCCGATATTAAGTTTTAAAATTTTATTGCCTTCTTCTTCTAAGCGTAGTGCTTCTTTATGCACTGGCCCACGAATGTCATAACATACGTGTTCTAATTTGTCGGATTTTGGGAATAATCGCATAGTGAAATCCTTTTGTTTCTAATAAATTTTTCGAGAAAAGTGCGGTTAATTTACGCTGAATTTTCAATATTGAAAAGATTTTGTAAAAAAATTTTTTGTCATTAACAATCTGCGGTAGAATACGGCTAATTTTTTGTGTATTTAAAACAAAATCTAATGAGTTATTTAGCGCATGCAATAGGCGAGTTAAAATCGAAAATTCACGCATATTTACAGCAATCAACGAATGAACTTGTCCGTTTTCAGGTGAAACTGGACAAGGTCGATTTATTGGCTTGGCTGAAAAGTCAATCTGCGTATCCACAATTTTATTTACATTTTCGTGATGAAGAAAAAGCATTGGCTGCGCTTGGCGAAGTGCAGTCATTTTCACAATTAAATTTAGCGCAAGAGTTTATTGAAGAAAGTGGTTTCCCACTGGTAGGTGGTTTGCAATTTCAAGGTACCGCACAATTTGTATTGCCAAAAATTCTTGTTGAACAGGATGAGAAAGGTGCATTGGTATCATTTTTTGTGAAAGATGAGCAAAGTGCGAATGATACTTTAGCCCACCTAAAAACTTTTGAAAATCTCACCGCACTTTCTGCTTTGCCAAAACAGATTCCTTTGCATACAGAGCCTCGAGCTAACGAAAGAACTTGGTGCGATTGGGTAAATCAGGCTTTGGTAGAAATTAAAAGTGGAGAGCTGACAAAAATTGTATTAGCCAATGAAACCACTTTTCATTTAAAGCAAGCGATTAATGCGTACGATTTTTTAGCTGAAAGCGAAAAACAAAATCAAGGTTGTTATCATTTTTTGTGGGCTGAAAATCCTCATTCGGTTTTTGTTGGTTCTACGCCAGAACGCCTATTTGCTCGTGAGTATAACTTGTTGCTAACTGAAGCTTTGGCGGGGACAGCCTCGGTTTCTGAAAGTGAGGAAGAAACGCAATCTCAAGCCAATTGGTTGTTAAATGACGAGAAAAATTTAAAAGAAAATTGGTTGGTCGTAGAAGATATTTCGCAGAATTTACGTAAGCAAGTAGAAAGTTTTGATGTAAGCAATGTGGAATTAAAACCGTTACGTAAAGTACAACATTTGATTCGTAAAATTCGTGCAAATTTGACCGCACATTATGCGGATGTAAATATATTAAAAGCGATTCATCCTACAGCTGCAGTATCTGGTTTGCCACAGCAACAAGCCAAAATGATTTTGTCAGAAATTGAAACCTTTGATCGAGGCTGGTATGCGGGAACATTGGGTGTGATGAGCGATGCATGTTCAGAATTTTGTGTGGCGATTCGTTCCGCCTTTATTGAGGGTCATCGTATTCGTGTATTTGCTGGCGCGGGCATTGTGGCAGGCTCGCAGCCATTGGAAGAATGGAAAGAAATTGAACGTAAAGCAGCAGGGTTGATTTCCTTGTTTGCAGAAGAAAAATGATAACGGAGAAAAAAATGTCGGTAAGCGTGTTTAATCGTTGTTGGTCGAAAGTGATTTTAGAAACCTTGGTGCGTCAAGGCGTTTCTCACGTTTGTATCGCGCCAGGTTCGCGTTCGACACCTTTAACTCTAGAAGCCGTACGTTTGCAAAATGCGGGTTCAGTCACTTGTCATACGCATTTTGATGAACGCGGTTTAGGTTTTTTTGCTTTGGGTATTGCTAAGGCAACTCAATCGCCTGTTGCAATTATTGTTACATCAGGCACGGCGACTGCAAACCTTTATCCCGCCATTATTGAAGCGCGCCAAACGGGTGTGAATTTATTTGTTTTAACTGCTGATCGTCCACCAGAACTTTGGGAGTGCGGTGCGAATCAAGCTATTTTGCAACAAAATATGTTTGGTCAGTATCCGGTTGCAAATGTTAATTTACCTAAACCGAATGCTGATTATTCTGCGCAGTGGTTAATTTCTCTACTTGAACAGGCAGCTTTCCAACAAAAACAACAAAGTGGCGTTGTTCATATTAATGTGCCATTTACCGAGCCACTTTATGATGCAACTGATGAGGAAGTAAATTCCCATAGTTGGCTACATCCGTTACAACGCTGGTTAATTCAAACCAAGTCTTGGATAAATGTAGAAGCCCAACAAAACGAAGTATTAATGCATGAAAATTGGGATCATTGGCGTACCAAACGTGGTGTCGTTGTGGTTGGTCAATTACCTGCAGAACAAGCGATGGGAATTAATGCTTGGGCAAGTGCTATGGGCTGGATATTACTAACGGATATTCAATCTGGTGTTATTCCAACGACGCCTTATGAAGATATTTGGCTCGCAAATCAAACTGTTCGTGAAAAACTTCTGCAAGCTGATATTGTGATTCAATTTGGTGCACGCTTTATTAGTAAACGAATTAATCAATTCTTACAGGCGTTTAAAGGGGAATTTTGGTTGGTTGAACAAAGCGGTAAAGCATTGGATCCTTACCATCATTCATTGACAAGATTTAATGCTAAAGCGCATCATTGGTTGCGTGCGCATCCTCCTTTACGCCAAAAGCCTTGGTTGCTTGAGCCATTAGCTCTATCTAAGTTCTGTGCGACCTTTATTGAACAGCAAGTAGGCGGAAATTTAACGGAAGCCTCGCTCGCATTACGTTTACCAACACTTTTACCTTATAACGGTGTTTTATTTTTAGGTAATAGTTTACTTGTTCGTCTTGTTGATGCGCTAACGCAATTACCAGAAAGTTATCCTGTTTATACCAATCGTGGTGCGAGTGGAATTGATGGTTTGTTGGCTACGGCAGCTGGAATTGGTATAGGTTCAAATAAACCTGTTGTTGCGGTGATTGGCGATACGTCCACTTTATATGATCTAAATTCTTTCGCATTATTCAAAAACGTTACGCAACCAACGGTAATCTTTGTGATCAATAATAATGGTGGCGCGATTTTTGATATGTTACCTGTGGATGAACAAGTCAAAGATCAGTTCTATCGATTACCGCATAATGGCGATTTTTCTCAAATCGCGGCAATGTTCGATCTCAAATACGCTCATCCTTATACTTGGGCAGATCTTAATTCCGTTGTTAAACAGGCTTATAGTCGTCGCAAGGCAACGTTAATTGAAATCAAAACGAATCCGAGTGATGGTAGTAGTTTGTATAAACGCTTAATCGAGCAAATTAGTCACGCCGTGATTGGTGCTTAAGTATTATTCTGTAGGCGGGCTTTAGTCCGCCATATTTATTATTTCTATCAATAATCCCTCCAATGATAAACATCATTTTTCTTCACGGACTTCTTGGTACAAAAAACGACTGGCAAAAAGTCATTAAAAATTTACCGCACTTTAATTGTATTGCGCTAGATTTGCCTTTTCATGGACAAGCCAAAGGCGTTGAAGTTACAAATTTTGAAGAAACGGCGGAGTATTTATCTCAGCAAATTAAAAGTGCGGTAAAAAATGACCCCTATTTTCTTGTTGGGTATTCTTTAGGCGGACGGATCGCTTTGTATTATGCGCTGCAAGCTCAGGTGGAACGATCTAATTTGCAAGGCGTTATTTTAGAAGGGGCGAATCTAGGTTTAAAAACCGACGAAGAAAAACAGGCTCGTTTTCAACAGGATTTTGCTTGGGCTCAACGTTTTATGCAAGAATCGCCAGAAAATGTATTAAATGATTGGTATCAACAGCCCGTGTTTTCCCATTTGACTGCAGAAGAAAGACTGCAGTTAGTTGAAAAACGAAAATCAAATTGTGGGGAAAATATTGGCAAAATGTTGTTGGCGACAAGTCTATCCAAGCAACCTGATTTTAGTGAAAAAGTGCGGTTAAGTTCTTTGCCATTTTTTTATTTTTGTGGCGAACGAGATCATAAATTTCAAACTATTGCGAAAGAAAATCAAATTAATTTAGTGACAATTCCCTGTGCTGGGCATAACTCACATTTAGGAAATTCAAAATATTTCTCTAAAAAAATAGAAAATTGCATATTAAAAATTGCTAGACCTTAGTTAAAATGCTAGGATTTATCCCTTTCTTTTTATAATAAACTTCTAAGGAAACACAATGTCTACACAACTTCGTAATAATCCGATGAAAGTGGCGTTAGCCTCGATGGTCGGTACAGCAATTGAATTTTTTGATTATTATATTTATGCGGCTGCCGCTGTATTAGTTTTCAATACGCAATTCTTTCATAGCGATGATCCTCTTTCTAATGATCTACTTTCTCTTTCTACGCTTGCGCTTGCATTTTTTGCACGTCCTATTGGTTCGGCATTATTTGGTCACTTTGGCGATAAAATTGGTCGTAAAAAAACCTTGGTTGCCTCTCTTGTTTTAATGGGTGGTTCAACGGTAGTAATTGGTTTACTTCCTAATTATGCTCAAATTGGTATCTGGGCGCCGATTTTGCTTTGTGTATGCCGTGTTGGTCAAGGAATTGGACTTGGTGGAGAATGGGGCGGTGCAGCGTTAGTCGCAACAGAAAATGCACCAGAAGGAAAACGAGCTTGGTACGGTACTTTCCCTCAATTAGGCGCACCAATTGGTTTATTTGTCGCTAATGGAACGTTCTTCTTAGCTAGCTATTTACTTGGTCATAATGCACTTGTTGAATGGGCGTGGCGTATTCCATTTGTATCTTCCATTTTATTAGTTGCAGTTGGTTTATATGTTCGCTTAACTTTGCACGAAAGCCACGTATTTGTGGAAGCAGAGCAAAAAGGCAAAAAATTGAATGCACCAGTGAGTGTTGTGTTTACCAAACACTTAAAACCAATGATCATTGGTACATTTATTATGGTGGCAACTTATTCTCTGTTTTACATTATGACGGCTTTTGCACAGGCATATTCTCGAACAGCACCAAAGCTTTCTGAAGCAGGTTATGCGCTTGGCTTAGGTATCCCAGCAAATACATTTACTGGCTTGTTATTAATTAGTGCCATTGTATTTGGTATTTTTATCAGTATTTCCGGTTTTTATGCCGATAAAATCGGTCGTCGTAAATGGTTGATTTGGGTGACTATTGCTATCGGCGTGCTTGGTTTAGCAATGCCGTTATTCTTAGAAAATGGCACTCCAGTTAGCGTATTTGCATTTTTAGTGATTGGTATGGCGATTATGGGAATGACATTTGGTCCAATGGCTGCGCTATTACCAGAATTATTCCCAACAGAAGTCCGTTATTCAGGTGCCTCTCTTGCGTATAATTTAGCATCAATTATTGGTGCAACAATTGCAGCAATGATTTCTTTAAAAATTAACGCGTCATTCGGTGTAATGGGCGTAGGAATTTATTTAGCAATCAATGCATTAATGACTTTCTTGGCATTATTAGCCTCAAAAGAGACTAAAAATGTAGATTTAACAGAAATCTAATTTTAGTCGTAAATATTTTAGGTTATTTAGCCTTTAAAAGTAGTTTATTTAGAACTTATATCAAGTTTAGGTTTCAATGCCAACAAGTAAATAGACTACTTTGATTAAATTGATCAGAAGATCGCAGTTTGTTAATAAAAAATCTGCACCTTACTTCGTTAGAAAATAAATCTAATTAAGGTGCAGAATAAAATAAGGTTTTATTGCTTCAAATAAATATTAATTTAACTTAACAACGCTTGTGCAGCTGCGATCACAACAGACACAGCTTTTTCTTCCGTTTGCTTTATTGTTGCTTCATTTGGAATTTCTTGTTGAGTACGGTTTACAATCACGCCTGCAACCATTCCTGCACGTAAACCCAATGCACTACACATAGTGAACAATGTTGAGGATTCCATTTCGTAGTTCATTACATTCAAATCTTGCCATTGTTTAAGTAGCCCTTGGTAATCACGATATACTTTTCCGCTATAGGTATCATAACGTTCTTGACCTGGATAGAATGTATCAGATGAAGCGGTTATACCCACATAAGGCTCGATACCTTTTGCTTTCGCTGCATTATAAAGTGCGGTTGTACATTCAAAGTTTGCCACAGCGGGATATTCTAAAGGTGCGAAATGACAGCTTGCACCATCTAAGCGAACAGAAGCGGTTGTGATAAGAACATCGCCTACATTAATGTGCGGTTGAATTGCACCCGTTGTACCAATACGTAAGAAAGTACGTACACCAAGTTGAGCAAGTTCTTCTACACAAATTGATGTTGAAGGGCCACCAATACCCGTAGAACATACAACAATAGGCTGACCATTGACATAACCTAACCACGATGTAAATTCACGCGTGCTTGCAAGAAACTCTGGGTTATCAAGTTGTTTCGCAATACGCTCACTACGCGCAGGATCGCCTGGAACAATAGCGAGTGTTGCGCCTTTAAGTTGTGCTTTAGTGAGGTTTAAGTGAAATACGTCTGACATAATAAATCTCCTTATTATCATTGAACGTGATGATTTCGCCCTTAGGAAAAATCTTATTGTAAAGAAAAGAAATAAAACATTTTTAGAAAATTTTGTTTTCTCTTTCAAACATTTTCATTATTTCTCTTTCATTTTTCTGATAACAAATAATAAGTAAAAAAAGAAGTGCGGTCAAAAAGTTAAACGTTTTCGGTTATAATTCCACGTAAATTTTTTCTAGAACAAGCGAAAAATAAAATGAATGCAAAAATTTTAGTTATAAAAGTGGGACAAGTTGAAACCCTAACCTTTTCCGATGGAAGCCAGTATGAAAGCGCGATTCGTAAAAAAGTTGTGCCATCGGTAAAAATTCATTCTCTTGGTGCGGAAGGAAACGATGTGGGTTTAAAAAAACATCATGGTGGTGTAGATAAATCTCTCTTTTTTATGTCGGCAGATTCTTTTAATAAATTAAATACTTTATTAAATAAAGATTTTTCTTATATGGATACTGCGATATACGGAGAAAATTTTGTCGTATCAGGCTTGAATGAAGACAATGTATGTATTGGCGATCGTTATCAAATCGGCTCAACCATTTTAGAAGTATCTCAACCACGTAAACCTTGTGAGCGTTTATCAAAAAACACGGAAAACGAAGAGACGCGAGATATTGTTTATCAAACTGGGCTTAGTGGATGGTATGTTCGTATTATTGAAACAGGAACAATTAAGCAAAAGGATGAATTAAAATTACTCGCCCGTCCTTATCCGCAAATAACAATTCGTCATTTAAATCGCTTGTTATCTGCGCCAAAAAATGAAGCTGAACTAGAAGCAGCATTAGATATTGAAGTATTAGCTGAAGCCTTTAAACGCTCAATTCGCTCACAAGTATCGAAATTCAAACAACAGAGATAAATATGTCAGAAATTTCAACCGCACTTTCTTTAGAAAATTGTCCTTGTCAATCTGGTCATCATTATGCGGATTGTTGTGGAAAATTTCATTTAAAACAAGCATTTCCCGAAACGGTAGAGCAACTTATGCGTTCACGTTATACGGCTTACGTTTTAGAAAATATACCTTATATTGTTGCAACAACTGTACCAAGCCAACAAACTTTATTAGAGCCTAGGTTATTGCAAGAATGGGCGGACAATACCGTGTGGCTAGGATTAGAAATTCTAAAAACGGAAAGCCTTACAAAAACTCAAAGTGCGGTGGAATTTAAGGCGATTTTTCAAGGCGAAGATTGTGAACAAGTCCATCAAGAACGGTCAATTTTTGTGAAAATTGAAGATCGTTGGTATTTTGTAGATCCAACGGTATCATTACCGACAATGAAACAACCTTGTGTCTGCGGTTCTGGTAAAAAATTTAAACATTGCTGTGGGGGATTTTTATGATTTCATTGAAACAATTTAGCCTGCTCTTTTGGAAACGTTTTTCAGAAAATAAACTTAATCAAGTAGCTGGCGCATTGACTTATAGCACAATGTTAGCAATGGTTCCTTTGGTTATGGTTATTTTTTCTATTTTCTCTGCTTTTCCTGTATTCAATGAAGTGACGGGAGAATTGAAAGAAATGATTTTCACTAATTTTGCGCCATCAGCGAGTGATATGGTGGGCGAATATATCGATCAATTTGTCTTAAATTCAAAAAAAATGAGTGCTGTTGGTATTATTAGCTTGATTGCGGTCGCCTTGATGTTGATTAATAATATCGACCGAACATTAAATAGTATTTGGCACAATAGTCAATCTCGCTCTCCGCTTTCTTCTTTTGCGATTTATTGGATGATTTTGACACTTGGCCCACTTATTATTGGCGTTAGTATTGGGATTAGTTCGTATATTAAAATAATGTTTGAACAATCGGAACATTTATCATTAGGTTTAAAATTGCTCAGTTTTGTGCCTTTTTTATTTACTTGGTTTATTTTTACGCTTATTTATACGGTTGTACCGAATAAAAAAGTGAAAATTAAGCATTCAGCTTACGGTGCATTTCTTGCCGCGATTTTTTTCACTCTTGGTAAACAAGCATTTACTTGGTATATCGTCACTTTTCCCTCTTATCAATTAATTTACGGTGCAATGGCAACTTTACCAATTATGTTATTGTGGATTCAAATAAGTTGGCTTGTGGTATTAGTTGGTGCGCAATTAGCTTCAACCTTAGATGAAATTGGCGAGCAGATCGAGCAATAATGCTCGATCTAAGAAAATTATCTGGCAATCGCCAATGTTTGATATAAATAATGGCGATAATCATTGAGTAGCTGAATATCAGAAGAATCTTCTAATTTGCCATCACTCAATTTACACATTGCCATATTCGCTTTCATAAATTCATCTTCTGCTGATAATCCTGCTACATTCATCAAGACGCCTCCAGCAAAAGCAAGATCTAAAAACTTTTGTTCTTGCTTAAATTGACTTGCACAATTACTTCTTACAACAAATTGCGTCACATAATCGGGCTGTGCATAATCCCCTTTCTTCGGAGGGATCGCATTATCAAATGCCACTTGGTGATCGCCGAAATACCCTAGCACAAAAGGCTTTTTACGTTCTTGTAAATAGTTATTTATTCCTTCAATCGCATCATTCAATGCGACAATACGTTGAGTATAGTCATTCAATGCAGAAATACTTTTAGCCCCTAAATTAGGCATTTGAAGATTAAATGTATTTTCCATGCCCAATTCGTATGGACCATGTTCACGCATAGTCAATACATAAACAAACATCGGCTGATCTACATTTTCTAACGCAGGATGTTGTTTTTCCAAAATCATTCGGGTGTACTTCATCATTTCTTCACTACTAATATCCCAAAGATTTTTACTGATAGGTGCAGGATAACCAAGATCTTGCGGCTGTAACATCAAATCAAAACCAAAATGATCATAAGCGGATTTTGCATTGTAATTACCTTTTGTAAAAGGCGACAAGGCAACACAAAAATATCCTTGAGCTTTTAGATTTTTCACTAAACCTGATTGCAAGTGCGGTACAACAGAATAAAAAACGCCACTTGCTAACGCGCCAAAATCGGTTGAAGGTACACCAGCTAAAAAAGCAAATTCTGATTTCCACGTTGCACCAGCAAAAGTATGTACACGCAACGGCGAAGCAAATACTGTATCACTTTGAGACTCAAACATGGAAAGTGGTGGAATAGATTGCTGACTAAAAGCAAATTGATGAGGGTTCAGCGTGGATTCCATTAATGTCACAACAATATCGGGTTTTGTTTCAGATAGGTTGTTTGTATCAGGTGAAAGTGCGGTCATTTTTTCAATAAAATTTTGGCTATTGCCATCAAAATTTGGCACTTTGAAAAAAATACCGCGGCAAGACATTGGTAAATTTAAAAACACATCACGACCATCATCGGGCAAAGAATCTAACCAAACTTGCACCGCACTTGGATTTTTAGAATAATGCCACATCAAGCTAAAGCTAATGATAAACAATAACACCCCAATGCTGTTACCCAATACCCCTAAAGACTCGACATCATTAAAACCAAAAATCGCATAACCTAATAACGCCAGTAGCCCAATAACGCCAAACAACGCACCTTTATAATGAATTAAGGTTTCCCAATTTCGCCAATCCACCACAAGAAAGAAATCTGAAATTAACAAAGGCTGTTTGTAATAATGAATTTTTAAACGATGAAATAACATCAGCACTACAAAAAGCACTGATGAAAAATTTAAAGCACGTTGCCATTGGCTGGAAACCATAAGCATGCCGCCAAATAAAAAAGTAAAAAGCGTAATAGCAAAGAAATAAGTCCAACGATAATGGGAGTTTACAATAAAAATCACTGCCGCAATCGTGAATAAAGCTAAGAAAATATAAGCGATCATAAATTTTCCCTATGATATATAAACAGTTTAAAATTAGATATGACAATGCCTGCGCACTTTATCACGTAAACGTAATGGATTGAACGGGAAAAGAAAATTATTTGGATAATTTGAAAATAAAGTGGTGGGCGATACCGGTCTCGAACCAGTGACCCCCTCCTTGTAAGGGAGGTGCTCTCCCAACTGAGCTAATCGCCCGATAATATTAAGGCAAAACCTTAAATTTTCGGTTTATTTAAACACTTTTAAGTGGTGGGCGATACCGGTCTCGAACCAGTGACCCCCTCCTTGTAAGGGAGGTGCTCTCCCAACTGAGCTAATCGCCCACTAGAAAGCGTTTAAATATAAAGGGAAAGTTTGAGCGGAAAGGACACTTTAGAAAAGTGGTGGGCGATACCGGTCTCGAACCAGTGACCCCCTCCTTGTAAGGGAGGTGCTCTCCCAACTGAGCTAATCGCCCGCTTGGTCAAACTTAGTAACATTAAGAACACTTTTTAGAGAAGTGGTGGGCGATACCGGTCTCGAACCAGTGACCCCCTCCTTGTAAGGGAGGTGCTCTCCCAACTGAGCTAATCGCCCTTAATGTTGTGGGTTGGCATTATAGGGAGAATGCATTTTCAGTCAATACCTTTTTATTAAATTTTGTTTAATTGTCGTAAAAATAAGCATAAAATCCGCTTTTTTATTTAGAAGTCAAACAAGTCGTAGTAGAATAACGACTAATATTTTATTGAAGATAGGTTATAAAAATGAAACTAGATGCTCCTTTTAATTTAGATCCAAATGTAAAAGTGCGTACTCGTTTTGCTCCTAGCCCTACAGGTTATTTACATGTAGGTGGCGCACGTACCGCACTTTATTCTTGGTTATACGCAAAACATAATAACGGCGAATTTGTATTACGAATTGAAGACACTGATTTAGAGCGTTCAACACCAGAAGCAACGGCTGCCATTATTGAAGGCATGGAATGGTTAAATCTTCCGTGGGAGCATGGCCCTTATTACCAAACTAAACGCTTTGATCGTTATAACCAAGTGATCGATGAAATGATTGAACAAGGCTTAGCATATCGTTGTTATTGTACTAAAGAACACTTAGAAGAACTTCGTCATACTCAAGAACAAAATAAAGAAAAACCACGTTATGACCGTCACTGCTTACACGATCACAACCATTCACCTGATGAACCCCACGTTGTACGTTTTAAAAATCCAACTGAAGGCTCGGTAGTATTTGATGATGCCGTACGTGGCCGTATTGAAATCAGCAACAGTGAGCTTGATGATCTTATTATTCGCCGCACAGACGGTTCTCCAACTTATAACTTCTGTGTAGTTGTAGATGACTGGGACATGGGTATCACACATGTTGTACGTGGCGAAGATCATATCAACAACACGCCTCGTCAAATTAACATTTTAAAAGCGATTGGTGCCCCAATTCCAACCTATGCACACGTTTCTATGATTAATGGCGATGATGGTCAAAAACTCTCTAAACGACATGGCGCAGTGAGCGTAATGCAATATCGTGATGATGGTTACTTACCCGAAGCTTTAATCAACTATCTCGTACGTTTAGGCTGGGGACATGGCGACCAAGAAATTTTCAGTCGCGAAGAAATGATCAACTATTTCGAATTAGATCACGTTAGCAAATCAGCTAGCGCATTTAATACCGAAAAATTACAATGGTTGAATCAACATTATATCCGTGAATTACCGCCAGAATATGTGGCTAAACATCTTGAATGGCATTACAAAGATCAAGGCATTGATACAAGCAATGGCCCTGCATTAACTGAAATAGTCACCATGCTTGCGGAACGTTGCAAAACCTTAAAAGAAATGGCAAGGTCAAGCCGCTACTTCTTTGAAGAGTTTGAAACCTTTGATGAAGCTGCAGCGAAAAAACATTTCAAAGGCAATGCTGCTGAAGCGCTTACAAAAGTGAAAGAAAAATTAACCGCACTTTCTAGCTGGGATTTACATTCTACTCACGAAGCCATTGAGCAAACAGCTGCTGAACTAGAAGTGGGCATGGGTAAAGTTGGCATGCCATTACGTGTCGCTGTGACAGGTTCTGGTCAATCGCCATCAATGGATGTTACCCTAGTCGGTATCGGCAGAGATCGCGTACTTGCACGTATTCAGCGCGCTATTGATTTTATTCATGCACAAAACGCTTAATATTTAATCGGATAACAAACGCATAATAAAATCGTATTGACAGCCACATAGTCAAATTTTATCATGTCGCTGTCTTTTATGGGGATATAGCTCAGTTGGGAGAGCGCTTGAATGGCATTCAAGAGGTCGTCGGTTCGATCCCGATTATCTCCACCAAATTAATAAAGCAAGGTAAAGCACCTTGCTTTTTTATTATCAATAATCAATATCTTAGTGAATTTTAACAAAAATAAAAACTAAAGCGTGCTAGAATAGTGCGCTTTTTTATTACATCGTTCGAAACCATATCAAGGAATAATTATGCGTCCAAATAATCGAGAAAATAATCAACCCCGCCAAATTAAAATTACCCGTAACTACACCAAGCATGCTGAAGGTTCTGTGCTTGTTGAATTTGGGGACACCAAAGTGCTTTGTACTGCAACAGTGGAAGATGCTGTGCCACGTTTCTTAAAAGGACAAGGGCAAGGTTGGGTAACGGCTGAATATGGAATGTTGCCACGTTCAACACATAGTCGTATGCAACGTGAGGCGGCTAAAGGTAAACAAGGCGGACGCACAATGGAAATTCAACGCTTAATTGCCCGCTCTTTGCGTGCCATGGTGGATCTTAAAGCACTGGGTGAACGTGCGATTACTTTAGATTGTGATGTTATTCAAGCGGACGGCGGCACACGAACTGCATCCATTACTGGTGCTGCAGTCGCATTATGTGATGCGATCAACGGTTTAATTGAGAATGGCACGTTAAAAACTAACCCCATTAAAGGGCTAGTTTCGGCGATTTCTGTAGGGATTGTTGATGGTCAAGCTGTTTGTGATTTGGAATACGTGGAAGATTCTGCAGCGGAAACCGATATGAATGTTGTGATGATGGAAGATGGTCGCATGATTGAGGTGCAAGGCACTGCAGAAGGCGAGCCATTTAGCCATGAAGAATTATTAACATTATTAGATTTAGCGAAACAAGGCTGTAATCAAATTTTTATCGCTCAACGCGAAGCGCTAGGCTTATAAACACAGTTTATAGGAGTGAAAAAATGGAACAATATAAACGCGATTTTATCGAATTTGCTTTAAGCCGAAATGTATTGAAATTCGGCGAGTTTACTTTGAAATCGGGGCGTAAAAGTCCGTATTTCTTCAATGCGGGTTTGTTCAATACGGGGGCAGATTTAGCGCGTTTAGGCGAGTTCTATGCTGCGGCAATTCAAGCAAGTGCGGTAGATTTTGATGTGGTTTTTGGCCCTGCTTACAAAGGCATTCCAATTGGCACTTCAGTTTCGGTGGCGTTATTTAATCGTTATGGTATTGATAAACCCGTGTGTTTTAATCGCAAAGAAGTGAAAGATCACGGAGAGGGCGGCAATTTAATTGGTAGCCCATTGCAAGGAAAAATTTTGCTTGTGGATGACGTGATTACGGCTGGCACTGCAATTCGTGAATCTATGGAATTAATCAGTGCAAATAAGGCAGAGCTTGCGGCGGTATTGATCGCTCTAAACCGTAAGGAACGAGGAAAAGGCGAGCTTTCAGCAATTCAAGAAGTAGAACGTGATTATCAATGCCAAGTGCTATCAATCATTGATTTAGATGATTTGATGCAATTTATCGAACAAGATCCTCGATACAGTAGCCATTTGCTAGAAATGCGTGCTTATCGTGCCGAATTTGGCGTATAAAACTTGAGAAATAAATTTTTATCATCATTATAAATAACATTATAAAAATAACCGCACTTTAACTTAACAGAGGAAAGAATGGAATTTATTGGAAAAATTATAGGCGTATTTTTAGGTTGGAAAGTTGGTGGATTTTTTGGTGCGATAGCTGGGCTCATTTTAGGTTCTATTGCAGATAAAAAATTGTATGAACTTGGCTCGGTAAGTTCTAGTTTCTTTAAAAAGAAAACAACGCGTCAAGACTTGTTTATGCAAACCACCTTTGCGGTGTTAGGGCATTTAAGTAAATCGAAAGGGCGTGTAACAGAAGAAGATATCCAATTAGCTAATCAATTAATGATTCAGCTTAAACTGGATGATGCTGGGCGTAAATTAGCGCAAGATGCGTTTCGTCGTGGTAAAGAATCTGATTTCCCGATTCGCCAAGTTATCCGTGAATTTCGCATTGGTTGTGGGCAACGTGCTGATTTATTGCGAATGTTCTTACAAGTGCAAGTTCAAGCGGCTTTTGCCGATTCAGAACTTCACGAAAATGAGAAAGAAGTGCTTTATGTGATCGCTGAAGAACTTGGTCTTTCTCGTATGCAATTTGAACAAATGATTGCGATGGAAATGGCTGCGCGAGCTTTTACTCAAGGCGGTTTTTATCAGCAATATCAACAAGGTGCATATCAAGGTGGCTACCAATATCAGCAACAAAATAGTGGTGGTTACCAACATGCTTCTGGCCCAACTTTAAATGATGCCTATAAAGTATTGGGTGTAACTGAGTCCGACGAGCAAAGCACGGTTAAGCGTGCTTATCGTCGTTTAATGAATGAACACCATCCAGATAAACTTGTGGCGAAAGGCTTACCGCCAGAAATGATGGAAATGGCAAAAGAAAAAACTCAACAGATTCAAGCCGCTTACGATTTAATTTGTAAAGCAAAAGGCTGGAAATAGTGTGTGTTATTCTTGCGCCTATGCAAGGGGTTTTTGATCCCTTTGTACGCCAACTTCTCACCGAAGTGAATGACTACGATTTATGTATAACAGAATTTGTTCGCGTAGTTGATCAACTTCTCTCTGAAAAAGTATTTTATCGTTTATGCCCTGAATTAAAAAATCAGGGCTTTACTTCTTCTGGTACGCCTGTGCGAGTGCAGTTGCTAGGGCAGAATCCAGAATGCCTTGGTATGAGATTCAAAAAATCTTGCAAAAATATGCGAATGTCGAAAATGAATATGACAGCGGTTTTTACCATGTGGCACGAATTAAACAATGGTTACGTTATTTGAATAAGGAATATGATGAAGCGAACAAAGTGTTTGATAAGATTAAGACCTGCCAAACTGCTGAAGATTTGAAATTACGGTTAAATGAGAAATAAAAAACCTGCTAATCAGCAGGTTTTCTTTTTCTAAATTATTTAAAAATTCACCGCACTTTTTAATTTTTTCAGTGCATTAGTTTCTAATTGACGAATACGTTCCGCAGAGACATTATATTTTGCTGCCAAATCGTGCAATGTAGCTTTGTTATCATCTAACCAACGAGCTTTGATAATATCCTGACTACGTGCATCTAGACTTTGTAGCGCCGCACTTAATTGCTCGGTTGCTTGGCTTTCAAAGTTTTCATTTTCAAGCTCTGCTGCGAAATTAGAACTTTTATCTTCCAAATAAAGGGCTGGAGAATAGGTCTCTGTTTCTGCATCATCAGTAGGTAAATCAAAACCGACATCCGCACCGCTCATTCGAGACTCCATTTCGATCACATCTTCTTTGGAAACACCCAATTCATTTGCGACCATATCAACTTCATTTTCATTGAACCAACCTAAACGTTGTTTAGTTTTGCGTAGGTTGAAAAATAATTTACGTTGAGCTTTCGTGGTTGCGACTTTTACGATACGCCAGTTACGAAGAACATATTCGTGGATCTCAGCTTTAATCCAATGTACAGCGAATGACACCAAGCGTACACCAACTTCAGGGTTAAAACGTTTAACTGCTTTCATTAAACCGATATTGCCCTCTTGGATTAAGTCAGCTTGTGGCAAACCATAGCCAGAATAGCCACGCGCCACGTGGATCACGAAACGAAGATGCGACAAAATGAGTTTTTTCGCTGCATCTAAATCCTCGTGATAATACAAACGTTCTGCCAATTCCTTTTCTTCCTCTGCGGTCAGCATCGGATATTCATTTGCTGCACGAATATAACCTTCGATACTGCCTTGAGGAACTAACATCATTTGTGTTTCTTTATCCATCGTTTCCCTTCTTTATTTTGGCTTTTGCCAATCAATGTACTTAGTTATAGCACAATAAGCTATCTTATTGAACCAATTTGTTAATAAGACAGATTTTATCAATTGAAAGTTCAATTATTATAAAATTACGTGATAATTTGCTCACTATTTACTTCGCCAGTTGCACTGATAAATCGTACTTCAGGTTGTAAATATACACCAAATTTTTCTACAACAGTTTGGCGAACGTGATGAGCGAGTTTGACCACGTCTTGTCCTGTTGCCCCGCTTTTGTTAATTAATACTAATGCTTGTTTTTTATGAACCGCAGCCCCACCAATTTGAAAACCTTTAAGATTGCATTGATCAATCAGCCAGCCTGCCGCTAATTTCACTGAGCCATCTGCCTGTGGAAAGTGCGGTAGATTTTCGTGATGTTTTTTGATTTCTTCAAAATGTTCTGAACTGACAACGGGATTTTTAAAGAAACTCCCTGCATTACCCACTTCATTGGGATCAGGTAATTTACTTTGACGGATATGACAGACTTCATTAAAAAGTTGTTTAGCGGTGACCGTTTTCGGATCGAACTCTACAAGCGAACCATATTTTAGAATAGGCTGCCAATTTTTTGTGAGCTTTAATCCAACCGCTGTAATCACATAACCTTGCTGATAACGATGTTTAAAAATACTCTCACGATAACCAAATTCACATTGTTCTGTGTCGAGTCTAAAGGTTTCGTTCGTATTTAAATTAAGTACCTCCACATAATCACATACATCTTTAAATTCAACGCCATAAGCACCGATATTTTGAATGGGGGCAGAGCCTGCACAACCGGGAATCAGAGCCAGATTTTCTAAGCCATAAATACCATTATTAATAGACCACTCCACCAATTTATGCCAATTTTCCCCGCCATTGACGTGAAGATAGTGAAAATTTGCATCTTGTTCGTGCGTAATCCCCATTAAACGATTAAGGATCACGATGCCATTAAAATCATCTAGAAATAGAACATTACTTCCTTGACCTAAAAAAAGAGTGGGTAAATTTTCTGATTTAGAATGCGCCCACACTTGTTGTAGCTGTTCGATACTATGTGCTTCAATAATTTCACGAGCATTAGACTGAATGTGGAAAGTGTGAAAAGGTTGTAAATTTTGCATTTTGATGTCCTAATATAATGTATCTGGCAAGGTAATTTTGACTTGTGTGCCGCCTTGTTCACGGCGATGAATATGCAATTGTGCATTAAGCTGACGACAACGTTCCGCCATAATATTCAAGCCGTAATGCCCTTCAGGCTCCTCAAGATTTGGAATGCCAACCCCATCATCTTCAACTAAAATTTCATACTCGCCTTCCGCATTAATTCTTGCGCTAATTTCAATTACCGTGCCTTGAGAATGTTTGATCGCATTGGTGGTGGCTTCACGTACAATTTGCAGAACGTGAACCAGCTGTTGAGGGTTCAAACTTTGTGAGGGTAATTGACAATTCACATTCATTTGCATTGTTGTTTGCGAGCGTAATGAATCAATCACTTGTTTTAGTGCAAGCTGTAAATTCGCTTCTTGTATAGTTAAACGGAAAGTGGCTAAAAGCTCACGTAACTGTGCATAACCACCAGAAAGGGCTTGTTCAAAATTGGCAATAATTGCCAAACTCTTTTCTTTTGATTGTTCGTCTTCTTTCTTCAGGTTATGTTTGAGCAAAGTAAGTTGAATTTGTAAAAATGATAAGACTTGAGCCAAAGAATCGTGCAACTCTCGCGCAATAATTGAGCGTTCTTCCATTAATAAAATCTGTTCTTTCTGACGTAAATTTTTATGGAAATAAAGCGCACGAGCAAGCATTTGCGCTAAATTTTGCATAATTCGGGGATCTGGACAAGGTAATCCTGCTTGCCAAGACAGTACTCCTAATTCTTCGTTATCCACAGAAAGGGTTTCGATTTGTAGTTCATTATTAGCATCTTGCTTACCCAATGTAATATCCCAATGTTCAGCCCCCATCACTTCCACTTTAACGAAGTTCAAATGGTCGCTAATAAAAATGTAATTCAAAACTTGATTTAAAATTTTATCGTTAATTGTGTTTGTATTCAGAAGTTGAGCACTTTGATAAAGAGTGCTTAAAGTGCGGTTAGTTTGACGCAACTTTTGCGTTTTTTCGTTTACCGCTTCTTCTAAACGGGAATAAAGCTGTCCCAGTTCTGTGGACATTTGTGTAAATACGCGAGCCAGTGTGCCAAGTTCGTTTTGTTTCCTTGTGTCAAGCGGAATATGATTGAATTGACGCATTTGCACTTGCATACTGGCTTTTGTCATTAAATGCAAAGGTTTCACAACTTCTCGGTTTGTATACCAAATCACATAAGACACCATCAGCAAAATTAACAACATCGCAAAACCTAATACTGAAACGCCTAAAATCCATTTTTGCTCACTAAAACGTTGTAGTTCAAACACAAAATAATCAACATCTGCCACATAGTTAGTAAGCTGCTTACTATAGTTTTTTACATCCTGTTGGCGCGCATATTTTTCCATGTTCGTCCAACGTTGCAAAATGTTTTGATAGGAATGTTTTAATACATTCGGTGTGAAAAATTGATTTTGAACTTCTAGTAAAGCAGATGAATGAAGGCTTATATGATAACGGCGTAAGTTCGTTTCCACGCTTTCTGGTTGTTCTTGCATTTCATAAAGTAAGCGATAACTTTGCATACGCAAAGAACCTGAAATATTAATGGCTTCGGCATCATATTTATTACTGCTCATAATTGCCAAACTCAGAGAACTAATCACACCAGCAACGATAAGAATGATAAATAAATATTTCGCAATACGGGTGGAAACGGAACCTTTAGTATACACAGGAAACTCCAGTGGAAATTTAGAAAAGTGCGGTAAAATTTTTATTTCTTTTTAAATTTAGCCCAAACTTTATCTTCTTGACCACGCCATAAGCGTTGAATGTTATCGTGATGACGATAAATTAATAGGCAACACACCAGTGCAACAGGAAAAGTAAATTCAGGTTTAAACCACCACACATAAAAAGGCACAAGTAATGCAGAAATAACCGCACTTAATGAAGAATAGCCACTAACAAGAAAAACAAAGATCCACGTACCAAACATTGAACCTGCAACAGCCCAAGAAATCGGTGCGATTGCCCCAAAGGCAGTTGCAACACCTTTGCCACCTTTAAATTGAAAGAAAATTGGGAAAATATGCCCTAAACAAGCACCAAGTGCGACCATTCCTAATTCAAATTGAGTAAGACCTAAATAATACCCTGCCCATACAGGAATCATCCCTTTTAACATATCAAAAATAAGCACCGCCAAGGCAGACTTACGATTTCCAATGCGCAACACATTTGTCGCCCCAGGGTTGTGTGAACCATTTTGACGTGGATCTGGCAAGCCTGCAATGCGACAAATTAAAATCGCACTGGAAACTGAGCCTAAAAGATAGGCAAAAAGCATATAAAAAAGGGCGAAAAGGCTCATTTTGCACTCCAGCAAGAAAAACTGTTCGTTATTCTACCCAAAATTGATAGCATACGCCTACAATAATTTTAGAGGAAACCTTATGGATCGCATTTTTATTGAAGAATTGACTGTTTTTGCACAAATCGGTGTATATGATTGGGAACAGCAAATAAAACAAAAACTTGTGTTTGATTTAGAAATGGCTTGGGATTGTAAACAAGCGGCAGAAACGGATGATGTTGTATATTGTTTGAATTATGCTGAAGTGAGCCAAGCGATTATTGATTATGTGGAAAGTAAACCTTTCTTGCTGATTGAGCGAGTGGCTTATGAAGTGGCGGATTTGCTTGAGTCACGTTATCAACTTCAAGGATTAAAAATTAAACTGAGTAAACCAAAAGCCGTCGCGCAAGCTCGAAATGTTGGCGTATTGATTGTTCGTGGTTGTTTAAAATAATGTAGCGATAGTGGCTATTAAGAAATCTGACAGGCATGCAATTTAATTGATGTCTGTCAGATTGGCTTTATGCTTTTACCTTGTGTTCTGAATAGTTATTGTTCAGTTTCTAACTCTCCAACACTCACTTTAGTATTATTACCTTTATCGCCGAATTGTTGTTCTTCGCAACCGTTACCTGCATCACAAACTGCAACAGAAACAAGTTTTTCAACATCTAAGCTACTCACTAACTTTGTATTAATGATTTTTTCGCTTGAGTCCGTAACATTCAATTGCTCAGCAGACAAGTTGCTGGCTCGCACACCGTTAATTTTGTCATAAAGTCTAGCAAAACTACGTTCACTGAGTTTGGTAGAATCGCCTTTAATTTTTGTTTGATTAAAGTTTTTCTCACGAGGAAGTTCAAAGAATGTGAAATTTGAATTTGATTTTACCTCAATTTCTACCCCTTTGGAGCTTAAATAAGCTGTCCCACCGTTTGGTGCTAAGGCAGTGATGTCAGCATTTTCAATGGTTGTTTTGGTATTTGCGTTATCACCAATAGTAAATGCCATATTGGCAATATTCGCATCATTATCAATTGAGCCAGGCGCACCATTAATGATCACTTCTTTCCCAGTTCTTCCTCCAGTGTTAATTGCGGTAATTTTCAAGTCATCTTTACTGTATTTACCTGCAATTTTTGTATCGCCATCAGTTCTAAAGGTGTAACCCTGATGAGATTTCACAAAAATAGAACTTTTTTCCCCTATTAATTCCCCGATTAAAAACATCGTAGCATAAGGTGCTTTTGCAGATATATCGCTTTTCTCATCGCCCACGATTTTAATATGTGAGTTTACCATTGAGACTTTACCATTCATTCCTAAACGGTTAATTTGAGTTGAAATATCTTCTGAATTATCTTTATCAAAAGTAATATCAATCTTGCTCTTATCTAAGTTAATTTTTTCTGCCAGTAAATGTACAAATCCATTTTTCAGATTAATATTACTGTTAGAAATATTAATTTCTGTATCTTTAATAGCTGTTCGCCCTGTATTTTTAGTGGCAAACATATCAAAACGATGCCAATAGGCTTTATTCATATCTAAATCTAAATCATTGTAATATTTCCAACGGCGTTTGCGTTGATCTAACTCCGATAACTGCGTACGTTTGTCTAAATCTAACACACCGTATTCATATCTTGAATTATTACGGGATACCCCCCCATCAATGTAAAAATTCGTTTGTCCTGTGGCAACGATGTGATCTAAATTAACTTTTTTAAATCCACCTGCTACAACCACATCATCAACCTGATCAAATACTACATTACGCATATGAACATCAAACTTCTTGCGTTGTGTGATTTCCGTTCTACACCATCTTGGGTGATCACAGTTGTCTTTATTGATACTACGCCCCAATCCCATAGCTCCGTTACCAAGATTTATTTTGCTGTCAGTAATGGTAATATCTGATTGAGAATCTTTCTCATTCTGCAAACTGGTTATAAAAAATAAACGACCTGTTGAATTAATATCCGCATTATTGATATTAATATGACCTTGGTTAGTTAGCTTTAATAGCGAATCTGAGCCTTTAAAGGAATTTATATTAATATTTCCTGAAATATTAACGTCCTTTCCTTTAAGATTCACTTTTCCATTATTAGCTAGTAATGAACTTAACGCATCTGTTTGTATAAATGAACCCGTACCCGTTTTATCTTTCTCTTTCTCTTTCTCTTTCTCTTTCTCCGCAATACGAATATTTTCATTGTCTGGCACGTCAATATTAACTTCTGTATTTAATCTTTTATGCTCATCGCTATAGTGCTTTGTACCATCGTCACGTCCAAAGTTACCATTGATATTAACGCTTTTGCCTTTAAAGTCGATTTTAGGCGAGGTAACTTTTGAGCCAGTTTGAGAAGTGATTTTTATATTGTCTTTAAGTTCCTTATTTGAGGTAACATCAGCCCCAAAAGTAACTATCTCCCCTTTAATATCACTTTTATTATTCAACTCAACATTGCCAGCAGATAACACAACCTTGCCGTTTCTATTACTAACCTTAGTTGCTTCTAACACACCATTATTCACAACCAAGCTATCTAATGCTTGATTACGCCCTTTTGCATTTAGCGTAATGTCCCCTGCTTTAATAATCCCTTCATTTTTAACAATACCCCGTACTGCATTATCTTCTAGTGCCACACTTATACCGCTATCTGGTAATAAGGTAAATGTAAAATTATCGCCTGAGGATAAATATACTTTGCCATTGTTTGTAGCGTCAATTTCCCCTTCATTGATAACTTCATCGCCATTAAGTACCACGAAATCTTTCGCCTTAATTTTCCCTTTATTGATAACTTGACCTTCTGTTACCACCTGACCTTCTTTTGGCACCTGACCATCTTTTGTTTTACGGGTAAATTGATAGCTATTGCTATTGCCCTTTTCACTGATTTGCTCTAAATCTTTGGTTGTTGCAAATAAACCAGCTACATTAATTTCTGCCTCTTTGGTAATAATAACCCCATTAGGGTTTGCTAAATAAACTTTACCGTTTGCCTTCAATTTCCCTTGGATTTGACTAGCATTGCCGCCAATTACACGGTTATATGCCACAGCATGTTCGCTAGGCTGTTTAAATTCCACTTCTTTATTTTGACCGATGTCAAAACTATGCCAGTTTATTTGAACTTTATCGGACGTTTGATTAATCGTCATTTTATCTGCAATAGTTTTATCAAAAGTTGCCTGCCCAACAACTACTTTATCCTCTTGTGGCAAACCCTGTGTAGAGGCATATGCCGCACCAGTGTAAGTGGTCAAAATGATAAGAGAAATTACATTTAATTTATACATAGCATACCTCCTTAGAAAGTTTTAATCATAGAAAGCCACAATTGGTGTTTATCGGCATTATCAATATTGTTATCAAGCGGTTTGGCGACACTGACGTTGATGGCATAGCTGCCAGCATCTGAAAAAGAAAGTCCTGCACCAACGCTTTGTAATTTCACGTTATTTTTCACGTCTTTTGCGAGAGATTGGCTATTTTTATAATATTTCCCGAAACCATAGTCATAGAACAATGAACTAACTAGCACACTTTGGGAAAAGACTGGTAAATAATGTTTGAATTCTGTTTGTATCAAATGCCCTTCATCCACAGAAGCCGCACCAGCTTGATGTCCACGTACTCCAGACAAACCACCAAGCAACATTTTCTGTGAGCTTTCAAGGGTTTTATCGGCAAACTGACCGTTTATACCAATATTGAAAGCAAAAGATTTTGGTAAAATTTGCTCGTGAGACAAGCGGTAGTTATATACCGTAAAATGCGATTGTGGTTGAAAATTCTCTACTGCATTATGTTGTTTTTCACTAGTTTGATTCGCTAAATTACCGAACAAGGTAGATAATGAAAAATAAGTTGTCCCATCTTTAATAAGATTCCAAGAACCGTCAATCCCTGCAGTTAAACTATTTATTTTCCGTTTTTGTTTCGCATAAACCGCCTGTTGTTTATCCGTAAGGTTTTGATGATTAAAGCTCACTTTAGTACTTAAACGAAAATTTGGTGTACGGATTGTTGGGTGCAACAAATAAGCCCCTAAGGTATGGGAATGCCCTTGAGATTGTAATGATTTAAAATTACCACCTAATTTGTAGTGGAGATAGTTAGCAGTTACACCAAAACGCGTAGAATAACCATCAATTAAAGAGGAATAATCTATACGAGCATTTTTTAAATTAGCCTGATTAGAACTCAGTAAATCCAATTTCAATTCATCGCCCCAGCCAGTCAAATTATTTACCTTTGTCCCAGCAGCCAAACGGTAACGCCCCGTATACTTGTTACCTTGGTTATCTACTGAAACATAACCAGAAAAACGTTTTGCATCGTTAATCTTAATCAGTAAATTCGCTTCGCCGACTTTTTTGCCTGCGGAGAGTTGCAAACCAGCATTTACCCCTGGAACATCGTTTATTGTTAAAGCAAATTTTTCTAACTCATCTTTCAAAATAAATTCGGACGTATTCACTGTTGTATTAGAGAGACGGGATACAAATTTATTGCTTAATGCACTGTGATTTTGCAAGCGTATTTCGCCTACATTACCTTTGAGTAACAAAATTTTTACCGTACCTTGCTCAATTTCCTGCGGTGGTAAAATTGCTTTTGCCACTAAATAATTATTATTGCGATAAAATTCGCTGATCTCATTTGCTAAATTACTTAAATCTGACAGCGATACCTCTTTTCCTACATAATTTTTTAAAATATGTGCAAGCTCGTCTGTGACGACTTCTTGATTGTTTCGATCTAAAATCTGTACTTGCTTAAGTGGAAATTTCAGTCCTTGTTTATACTGTGCAGTATAAGGCGAATTTGCCGTTTGATTAAATAATTCGCCACTAGGTTTGGCTTCTGATTGAATTTGACGTTGTTCTAGTTCACGGTTCAATGATCCAGTATCTGGCCGATCTAATGCCATCACTGATTTACTCAAAACAAAGCCTAAACTGACCGCACTTGCAATAACCGAATAACGAGGTCTCATTTTCATTCCTTATGTCCTATTAATTGATAAAATTACAAAAATTGAGGGAAAACAGCTTTAGGGCGTTTTTCCAAAGTAAATTTAGAAGCTATAAACTGCACTAATTTTCGCATTACGACCAGTGCCTTCCATTAAACTAAACGCGGGTTGATATTTTCTATCAAACAAGTTTTCCAGTGCAAAATCTAAACGCAGGTTTTTCCATTCGCCTTTTAATGGTGCATAGGTAGCACGAAGATCGGTCAGTATATAACTTGGGTAGGTAACACTATGATCTTTAGGCACTCGGCGTTGAGCAGCGTAATGGGTTACTGTCGCTCCCACCGTGAATTTGTCTTTTACTAAAGCATAATTTACCCCTACGCCGATTTTGCTTGCGGCAATGTTTGATAAAGCTTCGCCACTATCTTTATCTTTACCTTTGGTGCTGCCATAGTTAGTAAATAGCGTTAAACGTTCTGTTTGGTATTGAGCTTGCAATTCAATACCGCTTAAACGGGCATTAGTTATGTTTTGATACTGGGAATTTTTTGGCAACAATGCTCCATTTGTATTTGGATTTGCACCTGCACTTGCACTTGCACTTGTCTTTGCATCATTAAATATTTTTAAGTTAATAAAATCTTTCACATCATTACGGAAATAAGTCGCTTCAATTTTGAATTTATCGCCTTGTTTAAACAGACTATCAAAATGTAGATTTGCGGTAATTTCTTTATTTTTCGCTGTTTCAGGGCGCAAATTTGGATTTGCTACAAATCTATTGATGTGATCTAGCCCTAGAGTATTTGCCCCAAAGTGAGCACCACTCACAAATCGCTCTTGCATAGATGGTGCTCGGAAAGCTTCATTATATTTGGCAGTAAAATCTAACCAATTGGTCACTATCCAAGTTAATTTTGTGGCAGGAGATAAATGATTATCCTTGTATTTTACGGTTTTACTTGAGGTATCGTAGTGGTCATAACGTACACTTGGCGAAACTAGCAATTTTTCCCCAAATAGCGGAATATGGGCGATTAAATAAACGCCTGTAGTGTTTGAATTCGCATTATAGGGGTCCGCTCGAAACTTCGCATCGCTACCGTTTGTGCCTCGTTCGGTACGGATTTTATCTCGCATATAATCCACCCCATAAACAAAGGAAATGTGAGATAATTCGGAAGAATTACGTAAATTTATACCTCGGGTAGTCAATTTAGTCTGATCTTTCACACCACTGACTTTACGCTGTTCTTTCTCAATAGTTTTATTGTTATACAGTGCGATATGCGTATTTAGATAAGGATTATCTGGCGTTAAATAATAGTTAAATACCGTGCTTTGATCAGGAATTTGTTGATCAGTTAAATAACTGACACTACCTAAACGTGTTTTCACTTTAGAGTAAAACTCTGATCTTTCTGATGGTGATGGTTGTGTTGTAGGAGGAAGAAGAAGATCGTCTTTTTGTCCGTGGAACTTTTTGATTTGATCTGTAATTTGTTCATTAGTAAGTTCGTTTTCCACCTCATTATTGCTTGGTGCTGTTTGTTTAAAACGAGTTTCGCGGTGGGATAATTCCACGCGGTTCGCATCATTAATTTGCCAACCGAATTTTGCTAAGCCCCCAAACTGTTTATAGGCGGTATTATTTAGCTTGTTGCCTTTACCAGTGCGTAAATTATCCGCATTATTATAGAAACCACTAATAAGAACATCGAATTTGTCATTTGCCGCAAATACAGAAACATCCTTTTCCGATAAATTATTAGCAGTTTGATAACCTTGGCGAATTTTAACTCCGAATTTGTCATTATTTTTCAATAAGTCTAAAGCATTTGGCGTACGCATTGCCACAACACCACCCAATGCACCGCTACCCCATAAGGAGCTACTTGGTCCTTTGATTACTTCAATTTCTTGGATGAGTGACATTGGAAGAAAATAAGAACCTCTATGTGCTAAATCAAAATTTTGTCTTACGCCATCAATAACTTGCACAACACGATTATCACTTAACCCTCGAATATTAGGTTTTTGAGCAATGCTTCTCGAACCGCCTCTAACATCAACATTGGGAATGTCTTCTAAGGCATCTGCAACACTAGTCGCTTGCTTAGAAAGAAGACTATCTTTAGATTGTTTTTCTGGCGTATAAGCAAACCTACTTGGATCTCGTGTCGCAATAACGTTGATAGAGTCTAATTCAACGGATTGCGCTAGCGCATTTGCTGTCACTAAGGTTGTTGTAATTGCAAGGGAAAGTTTAGAAAATCGCATCTGTTTTCCTTATTGTAATAATTAAAAATAGGAGAATGGCGATGATAATAACGATGATTACAATAATAATCAATTGGTTTATTTATAATCATTTGCATTTAATTGCGTAAAATTCAAACTAATTTTGGATTTCAATCTGTACCTGCAAAAATTGGACTAAATAAGCGAGAGATTAAGGTATAGATTTTTATGACTAAATATAATTATTTTGACAGCAAGTTATTGATTTTTAACTTAAAAAAATAAAGTTCTTACTTTCCAAAAACAACTTTCAAGTTGGCTATATTAAAACCATCTAAGTTTTGAGATACAGATTATTTTTTCAAAATAATCCCAATTTTTTCATTTGTTCAATGACGGGTTCCACTTGAATCTCTGCCATCAAATTTTTCCCTTTTAGTTTGGTTGCCCAAGGTAGTTCAGAAGATGGTTTGCCAAATTCTTTTTGGGCATTTTTTTCATATACTGATACCACGTTATCTAAATTATTATAAGGTGCAGTCCGCAAAGGATTGTGATAGGCATATAAGCCAATAACGGGTGTTCCTTGTGTTGTCGCAATATGGGCAGGACCAGAATCTGGCGAAAGCACCAGATCAACCTTAGAAATTAAAGCAGTAAGCTGTTTTAGGTTTGTTTTTCCTGCAATATTGGTTGGCGTGAAATGGCAAAGTGCGGTAATTTTTTCGACTATTTCTAATTCACGTTTCGCTGGCGAACTGCAGAAAATCACATTGATATTATGCTGATGGGCAATATTGGCAATTTCTGCATAACGTTCAATTAGCCAATCTTTTTCTGCTTTGCTAGAACAAGGGGAAATCAATAAATTTTTACGAGAGAAATCAATAAATTGATCGGCAAATTTATAATCATCTTCTGAGATAGCTAATTCCCATTTTGGTTCTGATTTCGGTACACCAATATATTCAGCAAAAGCCATAAATCCATCTAATACGTGAGGGGAAAAAGGATCTGTAATACGACGATTTACAAATAGCCATTGCCCTTCGCGAGAACGTTTTTCTCCAAATCCAATTTTGAATTTTGCTTTAATTCCTAAAGAAAGGATTGATGCACGAAATGCTGTTTGCATATTTAATAGTGCATCAAACTGCTTATTTTTTAATTGTTTCCAGAGTGATAAAACGCCTTTCCATCCCGCTTTTTTATCGTAAGGAATAAGCGTGATATTAGGAATGCCCGAAAGCAAACCCATTTCAGTTTTGCCTACAATCCAAGTCATTTCTGTTTGGGGATAATATTCTTGAATGTGCTGAACCACCGCTAAGGCGTGGCAAACATCGCCTACAGCAGACAATCGGAGAATACAAAGAGATTTTGGAGCTTCGGTAAAAAATGGCATTGACGTTCCTTTATCATTTAATTTGTGCCTATTTTAAAGTAGAATGACCCCATTTTCTATTCATAACAACGTTCTAATGCAGCAATTCCAACAAGATAACCAATATTTTATCTTTAATTTTGACCGCACTTTTGAGCGAGCAACCAAGTTTTTCCAAGCGGAATTTTGGCAAAAACAAGAACGAGTGATAGGAAGTGCAAAAGGTCGAGGCGTCACTTATTTCTTGCAAACGGAAGATTGGTTTGGTGTAAATTGTGCGTTGCGTCATTATTATCGCGGTGGACTTTGGGGTAAACTGAACAAAGATCGTTATCGTTTTTCTGCTCTTGAAACTACCCGTAGTTTTGCTGAGTTTCATTTGTTGCAACGTTTGTATGAAGCGGGGTTACCTGTGCCTAAACCCATTGCTGCACGTATTCAAAAAGGCAAGTTAGGTATTTGCTATCAAGCGGATATTTTGACGGAAAAAATCGAAAACGCGCAGGATTTAACCGCACTTTTACAAACACAAACATTGCCAAAAGAAACTTGGATGCAAATTGGTCGTTTGATTCGAAAACTACATGATTTACAGATTTGCCATACAGACTTGAATGCACATAATATTTTGCTTCAACAAACTGAACAAGGGCAAAAATGTTGGTTACTGGATTTTGATAAGTGCGGCGAAAAATCTGGAGATTTTTGGAAAGTGCAGAACCTGAACCGTTTAAAACGTTCCTTCGAAAAAGAAGTTGGACGAATGAATATTCAATTTACCGAGCAAAACTGGGCTGACTTAACGGCAGCTTATCATCAATAAAAGGACTAATTATGAAACAAAAAATTGTACTTGCTACAGGCAATAAAGGAAAAGTAAAAGAAATGGCTGATGTCCTATCTGATTTTGGTTTTGAAGTGATTGCGCAAACAGATTTAGGCATTGAAAGCCCAGAAGAAACAGGCTTAACTTTCGTTGAGAATGCGTTATTAAAAGCACGTTATGCCTCAGAGAAATCAGGTTTACCTGCTATTGCGGATGATTCAGGCTTGGTGGTTTCCGCACTTAATGGCGCACCAGGTCTGTATTCTGCTCGTTATGCTGGTGAAGAGGGCAATGATGCTAAAAACCGTGAGAAATTATTGGCAGAGCTTGCTCATGTTGCACAAGATAAACGCCAAGCCAAATTTGTGAGTTGTATCGTGTTTTTACAACATCCAACGGATCCATCGCCAATTATCTCCGAAGGCGAGTGTTGTGGCGTGATTGGTTTTGAAGAAAAAGGCGAAAATGGCTTTGGTTATGACAGTTTATTCTTTAGCCCAGAACAAGGTTGCACATTTGCTGAATTAGAAACGGTTGAGAAGAAAAAAATTTCTCATCGAGCAAAGGCATTGAGTGTTTTAAAAAGTAAATTATAAAGTTAATAAAATTATTTAATCTATCAAAAAAATAACCCTAAAAATAATAATTCACACGTTAATCAGAGATAATTTCATGACAGACAGACAGACAGACAGACAGACAGACAGACAGACAGACAGACAGACAGACAGACAGACAGACAGACAGACAGACAGACAGACAGACAGACAGACAGACAGACAGACTGTCAGTCAGACAATGAATATTATATTTTCGTCTGACAACTATTATGCACCTTATTTAGCTGTAAGTATTTTTAGCATTATTAAAAATACACCTAAAAAAATAAATTTTTATATTCTTGATATGAAAATAAATCAGGAAAATAAGACCATAATAAATAATTTAGCAAGCGAATATTCTTGTAAAGTATTTTTCTTGCCAGTTTGTGAGTCAGATTTTCAAAACTTTCCAAAAACAATAGATTATATATCTTTAGCTACTTACGCTAGACTAAATTTAACTAAATACATAAAGAATATAGAAAAAGCTATTTATATTGATGTGGACACATTAACAAACTCTTCACTTCAAGAACTTTGGAATATAGATATAACGAACTATTATTTGGCAGCATGTCGAGATACTTTTATTGATGTAAAAAATGAAGCTTATAAAAAAACAATTGGTTTAGAAGGAGATTTTTATTTTAATGCGGGCATATTATTAATTAATTTAAATAAATGGAAAGAAGAAAATATTTTCCAAAAATCAATAAATTGGATGAATAAATACAATAATGTTATGAAATACCAAGATCAAGATATTCTAAATGGTATCTGTAAAGGAAAAGTAAAATTTATTAATAATAGATTTAATTTTACACCAACGGATCGAGATTTGATTAAAAAGAAAAATTTATTATGCGTAAAAATGCCAATAGTTATTTCTCATTATTGTGGTCCAAATAAATTTTGGCACAAAAAATGCAGTCACTTAAATTGTCATATAGGAAATTTACTTTTAAAAGAAATGGATAAAATTATTGATATACCATCATCTTGGTATGATCATTTTGAGAAAATCCCTTTTTTAATTAAAATAAAAAGATTAAGAAAGAGAATAAGAGATAAATTAATATATGGTATCTATTAAAATCAACTGTTTTAATAATTATCAAGGTTACATCTTACTAAATTATTAGTATCTTCTAACTCTGAATTAGCTCAATAGCTTTTATTGCCTATTTTTTAACTAATCTTTTAAAGATTTTTATTTTTTAGAGTAAAAAACTTGACTAAACCAGAGTAAATCTTTATAGTTTGCGAACCTTTTACGGTGAGATGTCCGAGTGGTTGAAGGAGCACGCCTGGAAAGCGTGTATGTGGGAAACTGCATCAAGGGTTCAAATCCCTTTCTCACCGCCATTAATCCCGTCAAATAATATCTATCTCGTTAAAAAATATAAATACAATCTGTATCTTTCATTAGTCTTTATTTCTATTAAAACCAATTTAAGAAAAAATTAATCTGACAGACATATTATTTTACAATAAGACTGCCAGATTAGATTTTATCTTTTACAGTATTTAGTTTTCAAAAGAATCTTTTAAACGTTCATCAGCTCGGCGAGATTCACTTTTATGTTGAAGTTTATTAAGCTGACGTTCTAATTTTTCTTCCACTTCATTAATTGCTTTATACATATCATCTGAAGTTGCACTGGCTAATAAATTGCCTAAGGGTGTGCCAATAGAGGCTTCGACACTAAATCCATTAGGTACTTTGTTTAAAACAAAATGTGGGCTAATTAACTGCGTTTGCCACTTACCTAACTTCGCAAGTCTTTCCTCCAAGTGTTCACGAATTGCAGGAGTGATATCCATTTGTTTACTGGTAATATTAAGTGTCATAGCATTTACCTCTTTGTTGCGTGATTTAAATTCTAGTTAATAACAAAATAGTGTTCTTATTTTAGATTTTCAAGTGCTTTAAAGATAAATATCAGAGTAATTTTCAAAAGGATGATCTATGTCTCATTTTTAAACATTTATTATTTTAGAGAAATTATTATATGACGCCCCCTATTGAATTAAAGTACTTTATAAATCCTGTAATTGTTTGTTATACGCGGTAGTGAGTGTTAAAACAATGCGATTTAAACGTTCCGAAGTATAATATTGTTTATCTGATACATTTGGTGTAAAAATAATACCATCTCGGCGCATATGTAAAATAGATACGGTAAGCGCACTTACATCAGCTGTCATAACTTGTTCTATTTGATATTTTATTTCTATAGATTTATCGCCAATTCGTTCTGTTTTTGCCCAATCAGTTGTTAAAATCGAACCATCTGTTGTTGATGAAATACCCTCATCTTTCAACAAACGCTTAACTTGCTGAAGATTATATAGTTTTGCCTGTTGTTTTGGATAGACAATCAACGAACGTTCGCCATCAAATTTTGTTATCGAATTTTGAATAATAGCGAGAGGGATTAATGGTGGGCGAATATCAATATCTTCCCCTTTTTTCACTTCAATATTAGGTAATGAATAGGCATCATCAGCTTTTGGTAACTGTACACCTCCAGTAGCCAAAGGGGAAAAATGGGGAATGCTCGTCTCAGATTTTTGAAATGAGTCGTTGGTTGCTTTTAAGGTTTCAGGATTAGACGAACAACCAGCTAGAATAATAGCCGTTACTAAATTCAATATTATTTTTTTCATATATTAACCTTAACTAAATTGAAAATTTGATAAATTCTGACCGCACTTTTTGATCATTTTACTGATCTATAATACATAAAAGTGAGGGGTAATTACTTACCCCTTTATTTTTATAACAATCCTGCGATTTTTAGCGCATCTTCTACTTTTGGTTGAATTTCTTCACTAAGTGTTGTAAGTGGCAAGCGTAAATGTGGCGATTTAATTAAGCCTAAGCGATAAGCTGCCCACTTCACTGGAATTGGATTAGATTCAATGAACAGGTCGTGATGTAAACGCATTAAACGAGCATTAATTTCTTCCGCTTTATCAAAATCTCCCGCAAGTGCATAACGGCACATATCAGCCATATCTTTTGCTGCAATGTTATTTGTTACTGATATTACTCCTTCAGCACCTAATTTTATTGCTTCTAAGCCTGTTGCATCATCGCCACTTAAAACAATAAAATTCTTACCTGCAAGCTGCTTAATTTTAACTATTCGGCTAACATCTCTCGTTGCTTCCTTAATGCCTACAATATTTTCAATTTCAGCTAAACGAGCAACTGTTTCAGGTTTCATATCACTGCCTGTGCGACTAGGAACATTATAAAGAATCTGTGGTAAATCAGTACATTCCGCAATGGCTTTAAAATGTTGATACATTCCCTCTTGGGTTGGTTTATTATAATAAGGCACAACAGATAAACATCCTGCTACACCACTGTCTCGTAATAATTTGGTCATTGTAATTGCTTCACTCGTCGCATTTGCACCCGCTCCCGCAATAATAGGAATACGTCCTTTGGCAAATTCAACAGTCTTTTCAATGACTTTTACATTTTCTTCAATACTTAGCGTGGCGGATTCTCCCGTTGTACCCACAGAAACAAGCGCATTAGAACCAGCTTCAATGTGGTGTTCTACTAATTTTTCTAAACAGGAAAAATCGACTTCGCCATAATGATTCATTGGCGTAACAAGGGCAACTATGCTACCCGAAAATAAAGAATTTTGCGCTGACATATAACCTCCGTCGGTTTTTAATTTTATTATTTGGTTTCACTTGTTATAGTCGCTAAAATAACGTTAATTTGCAAATTTTTTTTCATTAAAGGAGTTTTTTATGAATCCATTATCTGTTGGTAATCAAGCACCTGCTTTTACCTTATTAAATCAACAAGAAAAATTTGTTTCTTTAAGTGATTTTCGTGGTAAAAAAGTTTTAATTTATTTTTATCCAAAGGCTCTCACTCCAGGCTGTACCACACAAGCCTGTGGATTGCGCGACAGTAAATCTGAATTAGATGCACTAGGCTTAGTTGTACTTGGTATTAGTCCTGATGCCCCGAAAAAATTAGCTCAATTTATTGAGAAAAAAGAACTTAATTTCACATTGCTTTCTGATCCTGATCATCAAGTTGCGGAGCAATTTGGCGTATGGGGCGAAAAAAAATTTATGGGGAGAACTTACGACGGTATTCATCGAATTAGTTTTTTAATCAATGAAAGCGGAACTATTATGCAAGTATTTGATAAATTTAAGATAAAAGACCATCATCAAATGATCATTGATTATCTTCGTTCCCTATAATATTTCAAAAAATAACCGCACTTTTCCACATAAAGTGCGGTAAAAAATTCAGAAATTTTTAAATTCAAGGTTTACGCATTATTCAGCCTTTGCTAGAATTCCCCGAGTGATTGAAATTCATTCTCAATTATATTCTCAAAAAAATTTCTCAAATAACAAGGAAAAAAAATGGTACAACTTTTTGATTTTTTACAACAGTATAGTGATTATTTTATCATCGGTTTATTATTACTGATGAGCATTATTATGCTTGCGATGGTAATTGAACGTTATCTTTTTTTAAGAAAGGTAAGCGTGGCACATTATTCTACTATTCACGCATTAGATATTGATTTAAACCGTAATATGACAGTGATTTCTACCATCGGTGCAAATGCGCCTTATGTTGGATTACTTGGTACAGTTATCGGGATTTTATTAACTTTCTATCAAATCGGTCACGGCGGTGGCGACATTGATCCAAGTGTAATTATGTTGCACTTATCTTTAGCATTAAAAGCAACTGCATTAGGTATTCTAGTGGCTATTCCCTCTATGGTGTTTTATAACGGTTTGGGGCGTAAAGTTGAAGTTAATCGTTTAAAATGGAAAGTATTAAGCGAACAAAAAGATAAGGAATAATTCGTGAAAAAATTCGATGAAATCAACATTATCCCTTTCATTGATATTATGTTGGTGCTACTTACTGTGGTGCTTATTACTGCATCTTTTATCTCTCAAGGTAAAATTCAAGTAAATGTACCAAAAGCTAGTACAGCGGTCGCATTTAAATCTGACGAGCTAGCTAAATTATTGACAGTGACAGCGGATAAACAACTCTATTTTAATGATAAACCTATTTCTCAAGAAGCTCTAGAGGCAGAAATTGCTCAATGGAATAAAGATCAGAAAGTAACTTTAAAAATTGATGCCGAAGCCTCTTTCCAAGATTTTGTGACGATTACAGATATGCTTTCTAAAAATGAAATCAAAAATGTGGCAATTGTTTCTATGAAAGATAAGGGAAAAAGTGCGGGTGAAAATTCTCAAGAATCTACTCCTTCCCAATCTGTACCAACTACGCCGTAAGGAATAATTATGCAGCAAACAAAACGTTCGCTATTGGGTTTGCTTATTTCTTTGATCGTACACGGTATTGTTATAGGATTTATCTTATGGAATTGGAATGAGCCAAGTGATAGTGCAAATAGCGCACAAGGCGATATATCTACAAGTATTTCTATGGAACTATTACAGGGCATGGTGTTGGAAGAACCTGCTCCAGAGCCAGAAGATGTACAAAAAGAGCCAGAGCCTGAGCCAGAAAATGTACAAAAAGAGCCAGAACCAGAAAAACAAGAAATTGTAGAAGATCCAACAATAAAACCTGAACCGAAAAAAATCAAAGAACCAGAAAAGGAAAAGCCAAAACCAAAAGAAAAGCCGAAGAAGAAACCTAAAAAAGAGGTTAAACCACAAAAGAAACCAATCAATAAAGAGCTACCAAAAGGCGATGAAAATATTGATTCAAGTGCCAACGTAAATGATAAAGCAAGTACAACAAGTGCAGCTAATAGCAATGCACAGGTAGCAGGAAGTGGAAGGGATACGAGTGAAATAGCGGCTTACCGTTCTGCAATCCGCCGTGAAATTGAAAGCCATAAACGTTATCCAACTCGAGCGAAGATAATGCGCAAACAAGGAAAAGTGAGTGTATCTTTTAATGTAGGAGCTGATGGTTCATTAAGTGGTGCTAAGGTTACAAAATCCTCAGGCGATGAAAGTTTAGATAAGGCGGCATTAGACGCTATTAACGTATCTCGCTCTGTTGGAACAAGACCCGCAGGATTCCCTTCGAGTTTAAGTGTGCAAATTAGTTTTACTCTTCAATAAAATGTGATATGGAAGATAAATGGTAGCAATTAATCTTCCCTAAAACTAAAGCTATAAAATTAAGGACTAAATCTATAATCATAGGTTTAGTCCTTTTAATTAGTAAAATAAAAAGAGAAGCTCTCTTTTATTCAGCTTCTCTCTGATTTTTATCATTTACTTTTCAATCTATGTAATTTAGAACGGAATATCGTCATCAAATCCATCCATTGGTGGTTCAGCCTGTGGTGCAGATTGTTGTGGAGCTGGGCGAGATGATTGATAACTATTACCATTGTTAGTTTGACGAGCTTGGTAAGAAGGTTGTGGTGAAGATCCCATCTCATTACCATAACCACCTGCGTTTTGATTACGTCCACCAAGCATTTGCATTACATCGCCTTGAATTTCTGTGGTGTAACGATCTTGACCGTTTTGATCTTGCCATTTACGCGTTTTTAAACGACCCTCCACATACACTTGAGAACCTTTGCGTAAATATTCGCCGCAAATCTCTGCTTGACGACGATAGAATACAATGCGGTGCCATTCTGTTACTTCACGGCGTTCGCCAGTATTACGGTCGTTCCAGCTTTCACTGGTTGCTACGCTGATATTTGCAACGGCATCGCCGTTTGGCATAGTACGAATTTCAGGATCATTACCTAAATGACCTACAATAATGACTTTATTAATTCCAGCCATAAAAAACCTCATTTTTTATCTAAAAAAGTGCGGTTATTTTGCCTGAAATTTTTGAAAAGATCTATATATTTTAACTGGATATTTGCACAGATATTAAAATATGCGATAATGATCGCAAAATTTACATTTATTTCATACTTTTGAGTTATTTTATGGAAAATATCGATATTCGCGGGGCTAGAACCCATAACCTGAAAAATATTAATTTAACTATTCCACGCAATAAACTTGTGGTGATTACTGGGCTTTCAGGTTCGGGAAAATCCTCTTTAGCCTTTGATACACTTTATGCGGAAGGGCAACGCCGCTATGTTGAATCTCTTTCGGCGTATGCACGTCAATTTTTGTCTTTAATGGAAAAGCCTGATGTGGATTCTATTGAGGGACTTTCCCCTGCAATTTCCATTGAACAAAAATCTACCTCACACAATCCACGTTCTACAGTGGGAACAATTACGGAAATTTACGATTATTTACGTTTATTGTTTGCACGAGTAGGGGAGCCGCGTTGTCCCGATCATAATGTTCCATTAACGGCACAAACAATTAGTCAAATGGTGGATAAAGTATTAAGTTTGCCAGAAGACAGTAAGATGATGTTACTTGCGCCAGTTGTCAAAAATCGAAAAGGCGAACATCTCAAGATTTTAGAAAATATTGCTGCGCAAGGTTATATTCGTGCGCGTATTGATGGCGAAATTTGCGATTTATCTGATCCGCCAAAATTAGCCTTACAGAAAAAGCATACTATTGAAGTAGTGGTTGATCGTTTTAAAGTGCGGTCAGATTTAGCAACACGTTTAGCCGAATCTTTTGAAACCGCATTAGAGCTTTCAGGTGGCACTGCGATTGTGGCAGATATGGATAATCCGAAAGCGGAAGAATTAATTTTTTCAGCAAATTTTGCCTGTCCGCATTGTGGTTATTCTGTGCCAGAATTAGAGCCTCGTTTGTTTTCCTTTAACAATCCTGCAGGTGCTTGCCCAACTTGTGATGGCTTGGGTGTGCAGCAATATTTTGATGAAGATCGTGTGGTGCAAAATCCAACTATTTCTCTTGCTGGTGGTGCGGTAAAAGGTTGGGATCGTCGTAATTTCTATTATTATCAAATGCTTACCTCACTGGCGAAACATTATGATTTTGATGTTGAAGCCCCTTATGAATCTTTGCCAAAGAAAATTCAACACATCATTATGCATGGCTCAGGCAAAGAGGAAATTGAATTCCAATATATGAATGATCGTGGCGATGTGGTTATTCGCAAGCACCCTTTTGAAGGGATTTTGAATAATATGGCTCGCCGATATAAAGAAACAGAATCAATGTCGGTGCGTGAAGAATTAGCAAAAAATATTAGCAATCGACCTTGTATAGATTGTGGTGGATCTCGTTTGAGACCCGAGGCGCGTAATGTGTATATTGGAAAAACCAATTTGCCGATAATTGCGGAAAAAAGCATTGGCGAAACCCTCGAATTTTTTACCGCACTTTCTCTCACTGGTCAAAAAGCGCAAATTGCGGAAAAAATTCTTAAAGAAATCCGCGAGCGTTTGCAGTTTTTAGTCAATGTTGGTTTGAATTACCTTTCTCTTTCTCGTTCTGCTGAAACTCTTTCAGGTGGGGAGGCACAACGTATTCGCCTTGCGAGTCAAATTGGTGCGGGACTTGTTGGCGTAATGTATGTATTAGATGAACCTTCTATTGGCTTGCACCAACGTGATAATGAACGCTTACTTAATACGTTAATTCATTTGCGTAATCTTGGTAATACGGTAATTGTCGTGGAACACGATGAAGACGCGATTCGTGCAGCTGACCATATTATTGATATTGGGCCTGGTGCTGGCGTGCATGGCGGACAAGTTATTGCGCAAGGAAATGCCGATGAAATTATGCTCAATCCAAATTCCATCACGGGAAAATTTTTATCGGGCGCAGATAAAATCGAAATTCCTAAAAAACGCACCGCACTTGATAAGAAAAAATGGCTCAAACTTAAAGGCGCATCAGGTAATAACTTAAAAAATGTGAATTTAGATATTCCCGTTGGTTTGTTTACTTGCGTAACTGGTGTGTCTGGTTCAGGAAAATCCACACTTATTAATGACACCTTATTTCCACTTGCGCAAAATGCGTTAAATAGAGCGGAAAAGACGGATTACGCACCTTATCAATCTATCGAGGGATTAGAACATTTCGATAAAGTTATTGATATTAACCAAAGCCCGATTGGACGCACGCCACGTTCAAATCCAGCCACTTATACAGGCTTATTTACCCCAATTCGCGAGCTTTTTGCAGGGGTGCCAGAGGCACGTGCGCGAGGTTATAATCCTGGGCGTTTTAGCTTTAACGTACGAGGTGGACGCTGTGAAGCCTGTCAGGGCGATGGTGTACTCAAAGTTGAAATGCATTTTTTACCCGATGTTTATGTTCCTTGCGACCAATGTAAAGGCAAACGCTATAATCGCGAAACCTTAGAAATTCGTTATAAAGGCAAAACGATTCATCAAGTTTTAGATATGACGGTGGAAGAAGCACGCGAGTTTTTTGATGCGATTCCAATGATTGCAAGAAAATTACAAACCTTGATGGATGTGGGATTATCCTATATTCGATTAGGTCAATCTTCTACAACACTTTCAGGCGGCGAAGCACAACGAGTGAAACTAGCGACTGAGCTTTCTAAACGTGATACAGGTAAAACCTTATATATTTTAGATGAACCGACGACTGGTTTGCATTTCGCTGACATTAAGCAATTACTTGAAGTACTGCATCGATTACGCAACCAAGGAAATACTATCGTCGTCATTGAACACAATCTTGATGTGATTAAAACCGCAGACTGGATTGTCGATCTTGGCCCAGAGGGAGGCAGTGGCGGCGGACAAATTATTGCGACGGGTACACCAGAGCAAGTTGCCAAAGTAGAAAGTTCCCACACCGCCCGCTTCCTTAAACCGATTTTAGAAAAACCTTAGAAAAAATGACCGCACTTTCAGAGAAAACTCACATAAAGTGCGGTTATTTTATTAGTGATATTGTTTTAATTTTAGTTATCTGTATAAATTACATATAATATTAATCCATCGCAAGATAAGATTACCCACTAAGTATTAAGCAAAAACCTAGAAATTTTGGCTTAATTACTATATAGTTTTACTGCTTTATTTTCTTTTGTGCCTTTTAGTTCGTTTTTTTAGCTGAAATCCCTTAGAAAATCACCGCACTTTTATTGTTCAATAGTCGTTTAACCACGTATTTTTTAATACGAAAAATTACTTAATTAAATAAACATTATGAAAAAAACTGTATTTCGTCTGAATTTTTTAACCGCTTGTGTTTCATTAGGGATAGCATCACAAGCCTGGGCAGGTCACACTTATTTTGGTATTGACTACCAATATTATCGTGATTTTGCCGAGAACAAAGGGAAGTTCACAGTTGGGGCTAAAAATATTGAGGTTTATAACAAAGAAGGGCAATTAGTTGGCACATCAATGACAAAAGCCCCGATGATTGATTTTTCCGTGGTGTCGCGTAACGGCGTGGCGACATTAGTAGGCGATCAATATATAGTGAGTGTGGCACATAACGGTGGATATAATAGCGTTGATTTTGGAGCAGAAGGTCCAAATCCCGATCAACATCGTTTTACTTATCAAATTGTAAAAAGAAATAATTATAAGCCAGACAAAGATAACCCTTATCATGGTGACTATCACATGCCTCGTTTGCACAAATTTGTCACTGACGCTGAACCAGCAAAGATGACAGACAATATGAATGGAAATAACTACGCTGATTTAAGTAAATATCCTGATCGTGTGCGTATTGGTACAGGTGAACAATGGTGGAGGACTGATGAAGAACAAAAGCAAGGAAGTCAGAGTTCATGGCTTGCTGATGCTTATCAATGGAGAATAGCAGGTAACACACATTCACAAAGTGGAGCGGGCAAAGGCACGGTAAACTTAAGTGGAGATATCACAAAACCAAATAACTATGGACCTCTTCCTACGGGTGTTTCGTTTGGAGATAGTGGTTCTCCAATGTTTATTTATGATGCAATAAAACAAAAATGGCTTATTAATGGCGTATTGCAAACTGGTAACCCTTTCTCGGGAGCTGGAAATGGATTCCAATTAATTAGAAAAAATTGGTTTTATGATAATGTCTTTGTAGAAGATTTGCCTATAACATTTTTAGAGCCAAGAAGTAACGGTCATTATTCATTTACTTCAAATAATAATGGAACTGGTACGGTTACTCAAACGAATGAAAAAGTGAGTATGCCTCAATTTAAAGTCAGAACGGTTCAGTTATTTAATGAAGCATTAAAAGCAGAAGATAAAGAACCTGTTTATGCTGCAGGTGGTGTAAATGCTTATAAACCAAGACTAAATAATGGTAAAAGTATTTACTTTGGCGATCGAGGAACAGGAACTTTAACAATTGAAAATAATATAAATCAAGGTGCTGGTGGTTTGTATTTTGAGGGTAACTTTACGGTATCTTCAGAAAATAATGCAACTTGGCAAGGTGCCGGAGTGCATGTAGGTGAAGACAGTACTGTTACTTGGAAAGTAAATGGTGTTGAAAATGATCGCCTTTCTAAAATTGGTAAAGGAACGTTACATATTCAAGCAAAAGGTGAAAACTTAGGCTCAATTAGCGTAGGTGACGGCAAAGTCATTTTAGATCAACAAGCCGATGAGAACAACCAAAAACAAGCCTTTAAAGAAGTTGGCATTGTAAGTGGTAGAGCTACCGTTCAACTAAATAGTGCAGATCAAGTTGATCCTAACAATATTTATTTCGGATTTCGTGGTGGTCGCTTAGATCTTAACGGACATTCATTAACCTTTAAACGTATCCAAAATACGGACGAGGGCGCGATGATTGTGAACCATAATACAACTCAAGTCGCTAATATTACTATTACTGGGAACGAAAGTATTACTGCTCCATCTAATAAAAATAATATTAATAAACTTGATTACAGCAAAGAAATTGCTTACAACGGTTGGTTTGGCGAAACAGATGAAAATAAACACAATGGAAGATTAAACCTTATTTATAAACCAACCACAGAAGATCGTACTTTGCTACTTTCAGGTGGCACAAACTTAAAAGGCAATATTACTCAAGAGGGCGGCACTTTAGTGTTTAGTGGTCGCCCAACGCCACACGCTTACAATCATTTAAATCGCCCAAACGAGCTTGGGCGACCTCAAGGCGAAGTGGTTATTGATGACGATTGGATCAACCGCACATTTAAAGCTGAAAACTTCCAAATTAAAGGCGGAAGTGCGGTGGTTTCTCGCAATGTTTCTTCAATTGAGGGAAATTGGACAGTCAGCAATAATGCAAATGCCACATTTGGTGTTGTGCCAAATCAGCAAAATACCATTTGCACGCGTTCAGATTGGACAGGATTAACGACTTGTAAAACAGTTAATTTAACCGATAAAAAAGTTATTGATTCCATACCGACAACACAAATTAATGGTTCTATTAATTTAACTGATAATGCAACAGTGAATATTAATGGTTTAGCAAAACTTAATGGTAATGTCACTTTAATAAATCATAGCCGATTTACATTGAGCAACAATGCCACCCAAATAGGCAATATCAAACTTTCAAATCACGCAAATGCAACGGTGGACAATGCCACTTTAAACGGTAATGTGCATTTAACGGATTCTGCTCAATTTTCTTTAAAAAACAGCCATTTTTCGCACCAAATTCAGGGCGACAAAGACACAACAGTGACGTTGGAAAATGCGACTTGGACAATGCCTAGCGATACTACATTGCAGAATTTAACGCTAAATAATAGTACTGTTACGTTAAATTCAGCTTATTCAGCTAGCTCAAATAATGCACCACGCCGCCGTTCATTAGAGACGGAAACAACGCCAACATCGGCAGAACATCGTTTCAACACATTGACAGTAAATGGTAAATTGAGCGGGCAAGGCACATTCCAATTTACTTCATCTTTATTTGGCTATAAAAGCGATAAATTAAAATTATCCAATGACGCTGAAGGTACTTACAAGTTAGCTGTTAGCAACACAGGCAAAGAACCCGAAACCCTTGGGCAATTAACTTTGGTTGAAAGCAAAGATAATAAACCGTTATCAGACAAACTCAAATTTACTTTAGAAAATGACCACGTTGATGCAGGTGCATTACGTTATAAATTAGTGAAGAATAAGGGCGAATTCCGCTTGCATAACCCAATAAAAGAGCAGGAATTGCTCAATGATTTAGTAAGAGCAGAGCAAGCAGAACGAACATTAGAAGCCAAACAAGTTGAACCGACTGCTGAAACACAAACAGGTGAGCCAAAAGTGCGGTCAAAAAGAGCAGCGTTTTCTGATCCCCCGTCTGCTCAAAGCCTGTTAAATGCATTAGAAGCCAAACAAGTTGAACAGACTGCTGAAACACAAACAAGTAATGCAAGAGTGCGGTTAAGAAGAGCAGTGTTTTCTGATCCCCCGCTTGCTCAAAGCCTGTTAAACGCATTAGAAGCCAAACAAGTTGAACAGACTACTGAAACACAAACAAGTAAGCCAAAAACAAAAAAAGCGCGGTCAAGAAGAGCAGTGAGAGAAGCGTTTTCTGATCCCCCGCTTGATCTAAGCCTGTTAAAGGTATTACAAGTCAAACTTGAGGCTATTAATGCCCAACAGCAAGTGGGAAAAGAACCTCAAGCTCAAGAGGAAGAAGAGAAAAGACAACGCAAACAAAAAGAATTGATCAGCCGTTACTCAAATAGTGCGTTATCGGAGTTGTCTGCAACAGTAAATAGTATGCTTTCCGTTCAAGATGAATTGGATCGTCTTTTTGTAGATCAAGCACAATCTGCCGTGTGGACAAATATCGCACAGGATAAAAGACGCTATGATTCTGATGCGTTCCGTGCTTATCAGCAGAAAACGAACTTGCGTCAAATTGGGGTGCAAAAAGCCTTAGATAATGGACGAATTGGGGCGGTTTTCTCGCATAGCCGTTCAGATAATACCTTTGACGAACAGGTTAAAAATCACGCGACATTAACGATGATGTCGGGTTTTGCCCAATATCAATGGGGCGATTTACAATTTGGTGTAAACGTGGGTGCGGGAATTAGTGCGAGTAAAATGGCTGAAGAACAAAGCCGAAAAATTCATCGAAAAGCGATAAATTATGGTGTGAATGCAAGTTATCAGTTCCGTTTAGGGCAATTGGGTATTCAGCCTTATTTGGGTGTTAATCGATATTTTATTGAACGTGAAAATTATCAATCTGAAGACGTGAAAGTGCAAACACCGAGCCTTGCATTTAATCGCTATAATGCTGGCATTCGAGTTGATTATACATTTACCCCGACAGATAATATCAGCGTTAAGCCTTATTTCTTTGTCAATTATGTTGATGTTTCAAACGCTAACGTACAAACCACTGTAAATAGCACGATGTTGCAACAATCATTTGGGCGTTATTGGCAAAAAGAAGTGGGATTAAAGGCAGAAATTTTACATTTCCAACTTTCCGCTTTTATCTCAAAATCTCAAGGTTCACAACTCGGCAAACAGCAAAATGTGGGCGTGAAATTGGGGTATCGTTGGTAAAAATCAACATAATTTTATCGTTTATTGATAAACAAGGTGGGGCAGATCAGATCCCACCTTTTTTATTCCAATAATGGAACTTTATTTTATTAAAGGTATCTAAGTAGCACCCTATATAGGGGATTAATTAAGAGGATTTAATAATGAATTTAACTAAAATTTTACCCGCATTTGCTGCTGCAGTCGTATTATCTGCTTGTGCAAAGGATGCACCTGAAATGACAAAATCATCTGCGCAAATAGCTGAAATGCAAACACTTCCAACAATCACTGATAAAACAGTTGTATATTCCTGCAATAAACAAACTGTAACTGCCGTGTATCAATTTGAAAACCAAGAACCAGTTGCTGCAATGGTAAGTGTGGGCGATGGCATTATTGCCAAAGATTTTACTCGTGATAAATCACAAAATGACTTTACAAGTTTCGTTTCTGGGGATTATGTTTGGAATGTAGATAGTGGCTTAACGTTAGATAAATTTGATTCTATTGTGCCTGTCAATTTAATTCAAAAAGGTAAATCTAGCGATAATATCATCGTCAAAAATTGTGATGTAAACGTAAAAGCAACTAAAAAAGCAAATTTATAATTAATCCCAAATGACCAGCATAATTGCTGGTTATTTCATCTTCCCCGAGGGGAGATTTTTTCTTGAGATCATTTTCAATTCAAACTAGACTTACCGCCTATTTTATTTAACCTAAATTTTGTTATGCGTGTTTCAGACTTTGACTTTGATTTACCCGATGAATTAATTGCTCGTTATCCTAAAACTGATCGTGTTTCTTGTCGTTTATTACAGTTAAATGGCGAAAACGGAGAAATTTTTCACCGCACTTTTTCTGATGTATTAGATTTAATTGATGAAGGCGATTTGTTGATTTTTAATAATACGCGCGTTATTCCTGCAAGAATGTTTGGGCGTAAAGCCAGCGGTGGCAAAATTGAAGTTTTAGTTGAGAGAATGTTAGATGAACATCGTTTCTTAGCGCATATTCGTTCATCGAAATCCCCTAAAGAAGGGACTGAATTATTTTTAGGGGAAGATAAATTAGGCGAAAATAATGGCATTAAAGTAGTAATGAAAGCTCGTCATAGCTCGTTGTTTGAAGTGGAATTAAGTGATAAATCAACCGCTCTTTTAGATGTGTTGCAAACCATTGGGCATATGCCATTGCCGCCTTATATTGACCGCCCAGATGAAGAAGCCGATCAAGAATGTTATCAAACGGTTTATAGTAAAGTACCAGGTGCGGTAGCAGCACCAACAGCAGGCTTACATTTTGATGAAAATTTACTTGAAAAACTCAAAGCAAAGGGTGTGAATTTTGAATTTGTTACATTACATGTAGGCGCAGGAACATTCCAGCCTGTTCGTGTGGAAAATATTGAAGATCACGTAATGCATGCGGAGTATGTGGAAGTTTCTCAAGAAGTCTGTAATGCGATTATCGCAACAAAAAAAGCGGGCAAACGTGTAATTGCAGTGGGAACTACTTCTGTTCGTTCTATTGAAAGTGCGGCACTTTCTGCGGAAGAATTTGGCAATCCAGATTTAATTGAGCCTTATTTTTCTGATACCTCTATTTTTATTTATCCAGGGAAAAAATTCCGAGTGGTGGATTGCTTAATTACTAATTTCCACTTACCTGAAAGCACTTTGATTATGTTAGTTTCAGCTTTTGCTGGTTATAAAAATACCATGAATGCATATAAGCATGCAGTAAAAGAAAAATATCGTTTCTTTAGTTATGGCGATGCGATGTTTATTAATAAAAATTCTAATGTGAGAGGATTGGAATAAGTTGTTTGACTTGTAATTAGTCAGCACCTACAATAAAGAACAAGAGATGGCGGTAACCATCTCTTGTCGGCATCAACTACTAATAGCCAGTGCTACTTTTCAATAACAGGCAAAGTAGAATAATGATGACCAACTTAATCATAAATTTAGTCATATTTTTATCCTTAGTATGATTAACAAACTCAGGATCTACGAAATAGCCCGACAGCGGCAACTGGCGGACTATCTTAGTAGATCCGCCTCTGCTCAAAGAGCATTGAAAATATGATATCACAAAGCCTGTATTTTTTAACAGGCTTTTTTGTTTAAAAAATCTTCGAACTGTTTATTCGTTGGAGCAAAAATGAAGTATGAATTAGATAAAACAAGCGGCAATGCTCGTCGTGGTCGCTTGGTATTTGAACGTCCACAGGGCACGTTCAGTGTAGAAACCCCTGCATTTATGCCAGTGGGTACTTATGGCACGGTAAAAGGCATGACGCCAGAAGAAGTGCGTGCGACAGGTGCAGAAATTTTACTGGGTAACACGTTCCATTTATGGCTTCGACCAGGACAAGAAGTCATGCGTAAACACGGTGATTTGCACGACTTTATGCAATGGCATCGTCCGATTTTGACTGACAGTGGCGGTTTCCAAGTATTCAGTTTAGGTAAATTACGTAAAATTACCGAAGAAGGCGTAAAATTCCAAAACCCAATTAATGGTGAGCGTATTTTCCTTTCGCCTGAAAAATCCATGGAAATTCAATATGATTTAGGTTCTGATATCGTGATGATTTTTGATGAATGTACTCCTTACCCAGCGACTTTCGATTATGCGAAAAAATCTATGGAAATGTCACTTCGTTGGGCAAAACGCAGCCGCGATCGCTTTGATGAATTAGGCAATAAAAATGCGTTATTCGGTATTATCCAAGGCGGTGTATTTGAAGAATTACGTAAAGTATCATTAGAAGGCTTAGTCAATATTGGTTTTGACGGTTATGCGGTGGGCGGTTTAGCGGTAGGCGAACCAAAAGAAGATATGCACCGAATTTTAGAATATATTTGCCCACAAATCCCAGCTGACAAACCACGTTATTTAATGGGCGTGGGTAAACCAGAAGATTTAGTGGAAGGCGTGCGTCGTGGCATTGATATGTTTGACTGCGTAATGCCAACCCGTAACGCACGTAATGGCCATTTATTTGTTACAGACGGCATTGTCAAAATCCGTAATGCAAAATATCGTGATGATACCAGCCCGTTAGATCCTGAATGTGATTGCTACACCTGTAAAAACTACACCAAAGCTTATTTATATCATTTAGATAAATGCGGTGAAATTTTAGGTGCGCGCTTAAATACCATTCACAATTTACGCTATTATCAACGTTTAATGGCGGAAATTCGTCAAGCGATTGAAGATGATCGTTTTGATGATTTTGTGGTGGAATTCTATGCTCGCATGGGCAAACCTGTTCCGCCATTACAATTAGCGGATAAATCATAATTAATAAAAGTGCGGTAGAAAAATAAAACGTTTTTTGACCGCACTTTTTAACAAAGGAAATCTTATGCAAATTCTTGAACCTCAACAATTCGCCACATGGAATGAACCTATTGAAATGCTTTATGCCTGTCATAGCAAGGTAAAACGTTTTTGTCGTCAGTTAAGCATTTTGCCTGATTATCTAGAAAAACACGGCTATACTCAGGCTGTATTAAATGATGTTGAGCAGATTTTAAGCTATTTCAATCGTGCCGCACCGTTACATCACGATGATGAAGAATTAGATTTTTTCCCTCAATTAGTCAAAGTGGCTCCGCAAACACAAACTTCCATTGATGAATTAGAAAAACAGCACGAATATTTGCATGAAAATTGGAATGCATTATCTGTGCAGTTAGAAGAGCTTATTTCTGAACAACGTCAAGATATTGATAAACATTTAATTGAACGCTTTATTCAAGGTTATGATCGTCATATTGCCTTAGAAGAGCCGTTATTTGAAATGGGGCGTGAATGCTTAAGTGCGGATATTTTGACTGAAATGGGCAAGCACATGAGTGCTCGTCGTCAAGTTAAAGAATGAAATATCAGCTCAATTTAACCGCACTTCGATGCCCCATTCCTCTTTTAAGTGCTAAAAAAGCCTTAAAAAATTTGGATAAAAATGATGAGCTAATGTTGATCTTAAACCTTGAAAGTGCGGTGGAAAATTTTTCTATTTTTGCCGAAGAAAATTCTGTTGCTTTGGTCGAGCAATATTACGCTTCGGAAAAAGAATTTATCGTTATCTTGAAAAAATAAAATTAATCGCCATAACGTAGGATATTGGGCTTAGTTCGCCTTTCCCAATGAAGCAATTTATGGTATTTTACGCAAAATTTTTAACTTAAATTAATAAGGAAAACACAATGGAAGCACAAAGCCCAATGTCCACGCTATTTATTTTCGTGATCTTTGGTTTAATTTTCTACTTTATGATTTATCGCCCGCAAGCTAAACGCAATAAAGAACACAAAAAATTGATGTCTGAGCTTGCAAAAGGTACTGAAGTTTTAACCGCTGGTGGTGTAATCGGCAAAATTACTAAAGTAACCGAAGGTAGCGATAGCATCGTGATTGCGTTAAACGACACGACAGAAATTACGATTAATCGTAACTACATTGTGAGCGTTCTTCCTAAAGGTTCATTAAAATCACTTTAAGAATAACATTAAATTATTTTCCAGAGCCACGAATTGTGGCTCTGTGCGTTAGAAAAGAAAAGGAAAACTATGTTAAACCGTTATCCATTATGGAAGAATTTGATGGTTATTTTTATTGTGGCCATCGGGATTTTATATTCTCTTCCAAATATTTATGGTGAAGATCCTGCGGTGCAAATTTCCGGTACACGCGGTCAAGAAGCGAATACTAGCGTGCTTGGACAAGTTCAAGATGTGCTTAAAACTAATAATCTTCCAACCAAATCTATCGTGCTTGAGAATGGCTCAATTCTAGCTCGCTTTACTAATACCGATGATCAACTTCTTGCTAAAGATAAAATTGCTGAACGTCTTGGCAATAATTACACCACCGCATTAAATCTTGCTCCAGCCACTCCAGCTTGGTTAAGTATGTTTGGTGCGAATCCTATGAAATGGGGATTAGACTTACGCGGTGGGGTTCGTTTTTTGATGGAAGTCGATATGAATGCCGCACTTGTAAAACGCCAAGAGCAATTACAAGATAGTTTGCGTGGCGAACTTCGTAAAGAAAAAATTCAATATACTGCCATTAAAAATACTGAGCATTTTGGTACGTTGATAACCTTAGCTAATGTGAGCCAGCGTGCTAAAGCTGAGCGAATTATTCGCCAATTACATCCAACATTAGACATTACTGAGCCTGATGCTGATAGTATTAATTTAGGGCTATCTACTGCAGCATTAAATGAAGCACGCGACTTAGCCATTGAGCAAAACTTAACGATTTTACGTAAACGTGTTGCTGAATTAGGTGTTGCAGAAGCGGTAATTCAACGTCAAGGTGCGGAGCGTATTGTGATTGAATTACCAGGTGTTCAAGACACTGCACGTGCAAAAGAAATTTTAGGGGCAACGGCAACACTTGAGTTTCGTATCGTAAATCAAAATGTTACGGCTGATGCTATTTCTCGTAATATGTTACCAGCTGATTCGGAAGTTAAATATGATCGCCAAGGTCATCCTGTTGCGCTATTTAAACGTGCCGTATTAGGTGGGGAGCATATTATTAATTCAAGCTCTGGTTTAGATCAGCATTCAAGCACGCCGCAAGTGAGTGTAACCTTGGATAGCGAAGGTGGCGAGATTATGTCTCAGACCACTAAAAAATATTACAAGAAACCAATGGCAACGCTTTATGTTGAATATAAAGATAATGGCAAAAAAGATGAAAATGGCAAAACCATTTTAGAAAAGCATGAAGAAGTCATTAATGTTGCAACAATTCAAGGTCGTTTTGGTTCTAATTTCCAAATTACTGGTGTTGATAGTATTGCCGAAGCACATAATCTTTCTACCTTGTTGAAATCTGGCGCATTAATTGCACCAATTCAAATTGTTGAAGAACGCACAATTGGCCCATCATTAGGTGCGCAAAACGTAGAGCAAGGGATTAATGCGAGTCTTTGGGGATTAGTTGCTGTTATTGCCTTTATGTTGTTTTACTACAAAATGTTTGGTGTGATTGCAAGTTTTGCACTTGTTATTAATATCGTATTACTTGTGGGATTAATGTCTATTTTACCCGGTGCGACACTTTCAATGCCGGGTATTGCGGGTATCGTTTTAACTTTAGGTATGTCAGTAGATGCGAATGTATTGATTTTTGAACGTATTAAAGAAGAAATTCGTAATGGTCGTTCAATTCAGCAAGCCATTAATGAAGGTTATAACGGCGCATTTACTTCTATTTTTGATGCAAACTTAACCACAATCTTAACCGCAATTATTCTATACGCGGTAGGAACAGGCCCAATTCAAGGTTTTGCGATTACGCTTTCACTTGGTGTTGCGATTTCTATGTTTACCGCGATTACTGGAACTCGCGCATTAGTTAATGCCCTTTACGGCGGCAAACAACTTAAAAAATTATTAATTTAGGCGGGAAATGATGAAACTTTTTACAAAAGATAAAGACGGACATTTTATCCGTGAAATCAATGGGATAAAGCTCCCGTTCCCATTGACTGAATTTATGAAAGTGCGTAAATTGGGTTATATATTATCCGCACTTTTGATGGTAATTTCTCTATTTTTTATTATTACCAAAGGATTTAACTGGGGCTTAGATTTTACTGGTGGAGTGGTATTTGATACTCACTTCTCGCAGTCCGCTAACCTTGAACAAATTCGTAGTAAACTTCACGAAAATGGAATTGAAAGCCCAATTGTACAAACCACAGGATCGGTTCAGGATGTGATGATTCGTTTACCTGCAAGTAATAATGATTCTACCATTGGTGAACACGTCAAAAGTATGCTACAGAATGTAGATAAAGACATTCAAATTCGCAGTATTGAGTTCGTTGGCCCAAATGTTGGTGAAGAATTAGCACAAGGCGCGGTATATGCGACTTTAGCGACATTAGCAATGGTGCTTATTTATGTGGGGTCACGTTTTGAATGGCGTTTAGGCTTTGGCAGTATCGCTTCTCTTGCGCACGACGTCATTATTACGCTAGGGGTATTCTCTGCATTACAAATTGAAATTGATCTTACTTTTGTCGCAGCGATTTTATCTGTGGTGGGTTACTCCATCAACGATAGTATTGTGGTATTTGACCGGGTTCGTGAAAATTTCCGAAAAATTAGACGATTGGATACGATTGATATTATTGATATTTCTTTAACGCAAACTTTATCAAGAACTATCATTACTTCGGTTACTACATTAGTTGTCGTGATGGCATTGTTCTTCTTTGGTGGTCCTTCCATTCATAACTTTTCACTTGCTTTACTCGTAGGTATTGGATTTGGTACTTATTCCTCGATTTTTGTTGCCATCGCCATTGCATACGATGTTGGTTTACGTCGTGAACATATGATCCCACCTAAAGTAGATAAAGAAATTGATGAATTACCTTAGTTAATTTACTTTTAGAATAAATTAAAAAAAATAGTTAATCGAAAATTTACGATTAACTATTTTTTATTTATATAAAGCTCTAATTGAAATAGACTACTTAAAATTCAAAGATTATTTAATCTTGAGGTAAGGCATTTATTACGGCCTTTACTAAAGTGGCTAAAGGAATGGCAAAGAATACACCCCAAAATCCCCATAAACCGCCAAAAATTAATACTGAAATGATAATAATTAGTGGATGTAAATTGACGGCTTCAGAAAATAAATAAGGCACAAGGAGATTTCCATCTAAAAGTTGGCTTACAGCAAAAGCAATAATGATGTACCAAAATGTTGGGCTGATTCCAAACTGGAATAAAGCAACCAATGCAACAGGAATCGTGACAATAACTGCGCCAATATAAGGGACGAGAACTGAAAGCCCCACTGCAAAAGCCAATAAGAGCGGATAATTTAGCCCAAAAATTAAGAAAATAATATAAGTGATTAAAGTGACAATCAGTATTTCTAATAATTTTCCGTGAATGTAATTAGAAATTTGTTGTTGCATTTCTTTCCATACTTTGAAAGCTAAGTTTCTATTTTTCGGTAAGAAACGGCTGACGCCTTGTAAAAGTTCTGATTTATCTTTCAACATAAAAAACATCATTAATGGCACTAAAAAGGCATAAATCCCTAAAGAAACCAAGTTCATAATAGAGGCTAAAGAAAGTTTTACAGCAGATTCGCCAAAACCAAGGATTTTTTCTCGCACAGAATTGAAAATAGAATCAACCATTGAATAATCAATAAGTTCAGGATAATTTTTAGGTAAATTGAGTAGCCATTCATTAGATTTATTAAACATAGCGGGCAAATCACTTAATAAGGAAATAGTTTGATTCCACAACATTGGCACCAATACCAAAAAGAAAACTGCTGCTAGACCAATAAAACTACCGAAAATAAGAATTGTCGCTAACATTCTTGGGCATTTTAAATATTGATTTAAAAAATTGATTGGTATTTCAAGTAAATAGGATAGCACTAGAGCAATCAACAAAGGTGCAATTAAATCTCCAAAAAAATAAATGGAGATAAAGCCAAATAATAATATAGCTAATAGTCCCATCGCTTGTGGATCACTTAAACGGCGTGAGTACCAGCTTTTCAACATTTCTAGCATAATTTCTTTTCCTGTAAGTATTTTTTGCCATTATAAGTTAAAATTTACAGTGTTTATAGCTACTAAGAGGAAATCCTATGTCTGTTATTATTTATCACAACCCACATTGCTCAAAAAGCCGTGAAACGCTAGCATTATTAGAAAATAAAGGTATTCAGCCGATTATTGAACTGTATTTGCAAAAGCAGTATTCCGTTAATGAATTACAAAGCATTGCCAAAAAATTAGGAATTGATGATGTTCGCCAAATGATGCGCACGAAAGATGAACTATATAAAAGCTTAAATTTAGATAATTTAGATCTTTCTCAAGCAGAATTATTTAAAGCGATAAGTGAACATTCAGCACTTATTGAACGCCCAATTGTTATTAATGGCGATAAAGCTAAAATCGGGCGTCCGTCAGAAACTGTACTTGAGATTTTGTAATTTAAACGTTTGCATGTATAATACACCAGCCGTGGAAATCCTTCCGCGGCTTTTTTAAGGAAAATTTATGAGAAAGAAACAAAAAAGTGCGGTTGAAAATGAAACCGTTTATTTGCACACTCGAGGCGTGATAAAAGATAATGCGGTGATGGCATTGCTAGGCGATAAATTATTTCGTCAGCGTGTTGAGAAAAAACGTAAAGGGAAAGGCAGTTACCAACGTAAGGCGAAACACCTAGGGAAAATGCTTGAAAAGCCCGATTATAAATTTTTTGATTACAGAAACTTTATAATCGGGTTTTTCTTAGGTTAAAAATAGCAAGGAGTAAAATATGTCAAAACAGCCTCAAATTCTACTTAATAATACGTGGAATGTGCGTATTAGTGATCCCGGAGAGGAGGGGGCCAAAAGCCATTTCTTTGAAACGATTTATTTAACTCTAACAGCTTATTTTGAAGAAAATAACATACGCTATGAATTTGTGCGTAAAGTGGAGGATCAAATAAAAATTCAGCGTTCTTTTACAGAGTTAAATGAATTGTTCAAATTTTTAGGGGATTATTTTGATCCCGTCTCGATTGGTCTAGTCGGTGTGAAAATTGGAAACTTAGGGATAAAATTAGAATAAAATATTGATTAATCTATAAAATTTCACACTATATTTTACGATTATTGTAAAACAAAGATCGCACTTTAATGATATAAATTACATAAAAAAGTGCGGTTATTTTTTCTTTATTTTGATAAGAAAAATAGATTACTTAGCAACAAATTTCTTGTACGACAAATTGTAATGAATGTCTCGAAAATTGTTGTTGTTTGCGGTGTTTTAAACGTCTTAAACGTAGATTACGTGATAAAGAACTTTGTTGTAAATTAGCTTTCTTTTTAAGAAAAGTTTTACGTTTTAACATTTTATTAATCCTTATTTTCTTTTATTTCTTCTAAATTTTTAACCGCACTTTCGTTGTTGGCATTATCATTCGTTGTTTGATTTTCTTGGACTCGATGATAATTTACGATGCTATTCATATAGCGGCGAATATTTTCTACATATTGATAGGCTTCATAGCCTCTTGCATAGCCGTATTTCAGTTGGGAATAATAGCGTTTTTCTGCTAATAAAGGCAGATTTTTTTTCACATCGAGCCAATTATCTGGATTTCCTCCAAGATTTTGAGTTAAACGGCGTGCATCAATTAAGTGACCGAGTCCTATGTTATAGGCAACTAAGGCAAACCAAATTCTTTCTTCCTTTTCAATGCTTTCAGGAAGCTGACTAATCAACCAGTGTAAGTATTCTGAACCAGCTTTAATACTTTGTTCAGGATCTGTTCTATCACTGATTTTCATATGTTGTGCGGTATTTTTGGTGAGCATCATTATGCCACGTACTCCAGTTGGCGATGTTGCGTCAGGATTCCAATGAGATTCTTGATAAGCCACTGCTGCGAGTAGTCGCCAATCTAATTCACCTTTGTATTTTTCAAAGAGCAGTGAGAATTGTGGCAAGGTATTTTCAATTGCGTTCATATAAGAGCGTGTATCCACGTAATCAAATTGTGAAATATGTCCTAAATATTTTTCTTTTAAATTATCTAAAAGTCCCGTTTCTTCGGCATTATTCATAAAATTGAGTAAAGCCGTTTGTAGATCGCGGTAGGGGCTATTGGGTAAATACCAGTGAACGTTTGCTTCATCAGTAATATCAAAGGCAATGGCTAATTCTGGTTTGATTTGTTGAATTGCAGCAATATCAATAGAATTTGCAATAACGTAAGGAATTTTGCCTTCAGCCAGTTGTAGTAATAGTTCTTCTTGAGTAAGTGCTTGATTTCTTTTCCAAGTTAATTGTGGATATTGTTTTTGTAATTCTTTTAGCGTTTCTTCTAATGCTAAATTATTTGAGATATAAATATCTTTCTTTACGTTACCTAAATTTTTAGGACGATTTTCATTTTTTCGATAAGCTAATTGCCATGAAGCAGAATGATATGCAGGACCTATTTGGAAACGTTCCGCATTTTTAGGATGGTATAAAAGGTGGGCGGCAGCTAAATCAATATTGTGTTTATCAAGTTCATCAAATAACTGCTCTTGATTATCGAAAATTTTCATTTCGAGTTCTACGCCTAAAGTATCAGCAAATGCTTTGGCTAATTCATATTCAAAGCCTCGTTCGCTATCTTTATTAATAAAATAAGAAATCTGGTTATTTATTGTTCCTACATAAAGTGATCCCCTAGCTTGAATTGCAGTATAATGATTTTCTTCAGTATGACGTAAAAATTGCCATGGGAACACCATATCAATAGCCCAAAATAATAACGCTAGAGCAGTAATAATACGTAAAAAAAGACCTTTCAATGATTTTTCCTATATAAAAAAGTTATGGGATTGTAGCCAAAACTTTCACTATAGACAATAAAAAGCCCCCTTGAGGTTCAAGGGGCTAAGTGTATGTAAAATATCAGACGATTTATTTTTAGAATGATGCTCTACGATCACGGCGTGGTTTGTCGCTAAAAGTGCGGTTACTTTTTTCATTAAATTTACGATTTCCACGATTATCATTGCCGCGTTCACGTCCGCGCTCTCCACGGAAATCGCCACCACGACCTTTACGTTTACCGTTAAAATCATCGCTGCCACGGGAATTATCGGATTTTACTGCACCTAAGAAAGACATTTGCATTTGTTTATTCAATACGCGTGTTTTTCCGAATTGTTGCAATAATTCTTTCGGCATACCTTGTGGCAATTCAACGGTAGTGTAGTCATCATAAAGTTTGATATGACCAATATAGCGGCTATTGATATCACCTTCGTTAGCAATCGCACCAACGATATGGCGAACTTCTACACCATCTGCACGACCGACTTCGATACGATATAAATCCATTGGTTGTGGATTTCCATAGCCTTTACGTTCGCCACGACGTTCAGCTGAACGTGGATTTTCACGGCGATCACCGCGATCATTACGTTCACGACGACGTTTCTCCATTGGCGGATCAGGTGGAAGAATGAGTTTTTGTTTACCTTGTAACAACATTAACATTGCAGCAGCAATATCTTCTTGATCCTGATCGGCTGTGAATAAGTCTTCTAATAAACTACGATATTGCTCTAAATCGTGATGCTCGAGTTGTTTCGTAATTTTGGCGACAAATTTTTTGCGGCGGCATTCTTGTAACACAAGATGATTTGGCAATTCTACTTCATTGATACCTTTTTTCATTAGGTGTTCAATATTACGAAGTAAACGACGCTCGCGAGGTTCAACAAATAATAAAGCACGACCAGAACGACCAGCACGACCTGTACGCCCAATTCGGTGTACATAAGATTCTGCATCAAGCGGAATGTCGTAGTTCACCACAAGGCTGATACGTTCAATATCAATACCGCGTGCAGCCACATCGGTTGCCACAACAATATCTAAACTGCCGTTACGTAAGCGATCGAGGGTTTGTTCGCGTAATTGTTGTGTCATATCGCCATTAAGTGCGGCAGAACGGAAACCATTTTTTTCAAGTAGTTCTGTAATGTCTAAAGTACCAGTTTTAGTGCGAGCAAAAATAATCGCTGCATCAAAATCTTCCACTTCTAAGAAACGAAGAAGAGCTTCGTTTTTACGCACTCCGTGTACATACCAACAACTTTGGTCGATATCTGGGGCATTTTCGTTATTCACTTTGATCTTCACTTCTTTCGGATCATTCATAAAACGTTTCGTAATACGACGGATCGGTTCAGGCATTGTTGCAGAGAATAACGCAGTTTGATGATTTTCTGGTAATTCTGCCATGACGGTTTCTACATCATCAATGAAACCCATGCGTAGCATTTCATCGGCTTCATCTAATACGATAAAACGAAGTTCAGAAAGATTTAATGTTCCGCGACGAATATGGTCAAGAATACGACCTGGTGTACCCACAACCACTTGTGCGCCTTGTTTTAATGCACGAAGTTGGATGTCATAACGTTGGCCACCATATAAGGTAACAATGCGAGTGCCCTGTGCATATTTAACAAATAGTTCGCACGCATCGGCAACTTGAATAGCAAGTTCGCGTGTAGGTGCCATTACTAACATTTGTGGATGTTTTTCACTTGGATCAATTTGCGCGAGTAAAGGCAGTGCAAAGGCAGCGGTTTTACCACTACCCGTTTGTGCCATACCTAGCACATCATTGCCACTGAGCAAATGCGGGATACAAGATTGTTGAATTGGAGAAGGTGTTTCAAAACCTAAGTCAGAAACAGCTTTTAAGATGAACTCAGGTAAGCCTAAGTCATTAAAAGTAATTTTGTCAGTCATTAAAATACTCGAATATAAATAAGGAAAGCTCAACGGGCTTTCGGTTTATTAAGTTGAGCAGAGCGAATGAATTTTTCTATTCGTTCTACTGCAAAGAGCGGTGAGTTTTGATTGATTTTTAGAAAACAATCGCTTTTGTTACCGCACTTTTCTCTTCTTTTTCGTCTTCTGTTTGAACTGGTTTTAGTTTCATGAGTTCAAACGCGGCAAAACGATACTCAACAAAGTTATAAACCTGATTTGCCATGGCTAGTTTAAATAAAGCTGCTGCTTCATCTACTAGCCCTACATTGAGTTTTTGTTTTGCTAGATAAAAATAGGTTTCTGTGAGAATTTCAGCATATTGTTGTGAATTTTCGGAAAATTCACTTGCACGTTGTTGTAATTCTTCTACAGAGATGTGTCCTAAGTAATATTGAACGATGTGTGTACCCCAGAAGTCCTCTGATAGCCCTTTTGCTCGTTCAACAAGGTTTGTTTGGGCTTCTTGTGGTTTTAATTTTTGTTCGTTCAAATATAGCCATAAGACACGATAGGGATCTTTTTTATCGGCTTGGTAGAACTGTAAGAAATCTTGCTGAGCAAGATGGTAGCGCCCTACATAATAAAAATTTAAACCACGATTAAGGTGGGTATAGTCATAACCTGAATCTAATTCAAACACCGTATTGAAAGCATCCAATGCGCCGTCATAATCTTCTTCAAGCAATAAATAAAGCCCTAAGTAATTGTACACAGATGCCATTTTCGGCTGTAATGCAAGGGCTTGAGTAAGATCATAACGAGCAAGTCCCCATAATCCAAGAGAATCATAGAGTACGCCACGTTCAAAATGTAGCGATGCACGTTCTTCATTACTCATTTTTCCAACCAGTAGTACTTGGCTTAATCGCACGATCATCACTTCTTGTTCAAAGTGAGTATTCGGGTTTTGTTCAGCCAACACGACATGATTTTTAGACACAAAACCACCCCTAGACTGAACACAGCCAGCAAGGAGTAAGATCGCACATAAGCTAAATAAATAGACTATAAAATGGCGAGATAAGCGAAAACACCGCATTTGCTTTCTTTATGCCTAAAAGTTGGAAAACAACAAAACTTGGCAGCGAATGCTACCAAGTTTTGATTCTATATTCCAAGATTATTCCTGTTCTTCGACAGAATCTTCTTGGTTAATTTCAGTTTCTTGTTTTGGAGCCAAGTCTTTCATTGTTAAACGAATACGACCTTGACGATCGATTTCAACAACTTTTACGTTTACTTCTTGACCCACTTGAAGGTAATCGCTAACTTTTTCTACACGCTCTTCAGCAATTTGAGAAATATGAACCAAACCTTCTTTATTTCCAACGATTGCGACGAATGCTCCAAAATCAGCAAGACGAGTGACTTTACCTTTGTAAATTGCGCCAGCTTCAACTTCTGCAACGATTTCCTCAATACGTCCCATTACGTTTTTCGCTGCATTGCTATCTACTGCGGCAATTTTCACTGTACCATCATCATCAATATCGATAGAAGTGCCAGTTTCTTCAGTTAGTGAACGGATTGTTGCACCACCTTTACCAATCACATCTTTGATTTTCTTAGGATCGATTTTCATTGTATAGATGCGCGGTGCATAATCTGAAATATCCGCGCGTGGAGCAGGAATTGCTTGTTCCATTACACCAAGAATGTGCATACGTGCACTTTTTGCTTGGTTTAATGCAATTTGCATAATTTCAGGGGTGATACCTTCAATTTTGATGTCCATTTGAAGTGCGGTGACACCTTCGCGTGTACCCGCTACTTTAAAGTCCATATCGCCTAAATGGTCTTCATCGCCTAAAATATCTGAAAGCACCACGAATTTCTCTTCTTCTTTCACTAAGCCCATTGCGATACCCGCAACTGCTGCTTTGATTGGTACACCTGCATCCATTAATGCTAAAGACGCACCACATACAGAGGCCATAGAAGAAGAACCGTTAGATTCAGTGATTTCAGATACAACACGTACAACATATGGGAATTCTGCAAGGCTTGGCATAACAGCCGCTACACCACGTTTTGCTAAACGACCGTGACCGATCTCACGACGTTTTGGCGAGCCGATCATACCTGTTTCGCCTACAGAATATGGAGGGAAATTATAATGGAATAAGAAGTGATCTTGACGTTCACCCGTTAATTCATCAATGATTTGTGCATCACGTTCAGTACCTAAAGTCGCAACAGCTAATGCTTGCGTTTCGCCACGAGTAAAAATCGCAGAACCGTGAGTACGTGGTAATACACCAGTGCAAATATCTAATGCACGAACAGTATCAACGGTACGGCCATCAATACGTGGTTCGCCTGCAATGATACGGCCACGAACGATTTGGCCTTCAAATGCGGTGAAAATATCCACGATTTTACCTTCGCTGATCTCTTCATCTTCAGCTGTGATTTGCGCAATTACATCCGCTTTAATCGCATCGATCTGTTCGTAACGAGCTTGTTTTTCAGTAATGCGGTATGCATCGCCTAAACGTGCTTCAGCAATCGCTTTTACTTTGTTGATTAAATCTGTGTTTGGTTGTGGAGCAACCCAATCCCAACGTGGTTTGCCCGCTTCTTTTGCAAATTCTTTGATTGCTTCAATCACAACTTGTTGTTGTTGATGACCGAATACAACTGCCGCTAACATTTGTTCTTCAGTTAAAACGTCTGCTTCTGATTCAACCATTAATACGGCTTTGTCAGTACCTGCAACCACTAAGTCCAAACGGCTTTGTTTTTGTTCTGCCATAGTTGGGTTTAATACGAATTGGTTGTCAATAAAACCAACACGTGCTGCACCGATAGGGCCATTGAAAGGCACGCCAGATAAGGTTAATGCTGCAGAAGCACCGATCATTGCCACTAAGTCTGGGCTGATTTGTGGGTTTACAGAAACCACAGTTGCCACAACTTGGATTTCATTGAAGAAACCTTCTGGGAATAATGGACGAATTGGACGGTCAATTAAACGTGCAATTAAAGTTTCGCCTTCAGATGGACGACCTTCACGCTTGAAGAAACCACCAGGGATTTTACCCGCCGCATAAGTACGCTCTTGATAGTTTACGGTTAATGGGAAGAAGTCTTGACCTTCTTTCACATCTTTTTTAGCAACAACAGTCACGAATACCGTGGTATCGTCCATGCTTGCCATAACCGCAGCCGTTGCTTGACGTGCAATCGCGCCAGTTTCTAGAGTAACGGTATGCTGACCGTATTTAAATTGTTTAACAATTGGATTCACAATGTTTTCCTTAAAATTTATATTAAAAACAATGCCTTATTTCCCAGATTGCGACTAGCAAAAGAAATCTTTCGAAAAAATGACCGCACTTTTGGCGTTTAAAAATTTCTTTTGATAGCCGCACGCTAATGTAGAAAATAAAGCCCGTGCATTATACAGGATGTTTGGCTTTAATGGCTAACTTTATTTCACATTACCAACTTCTTATCATTGTTTCGACAGTATTTTCCTCCTAAAAATTGATTGTTCTCTCTGAAATTAGGTTCTTTTATATGAAGTATAATGTAATGATGGCTAGTGATGCTAATTATCTTCCTTAATGTAGAAATTACACTGAAATCTTTATTAATGCACAATGAAAATCTCTCTGTTTTTATTTTACATACAGGAGATATTTCTGAATCGTGGCAAAATGATCTTCAACTTTATTTTGCTAAACGCTATTCAACATTACAATTAGTTCATATGATTTCAATTAATACTCTTGATATTTCTCCTGTTATTTTTCATTTTACAGGTCCTCATAAGCCTCTTGATAATATTTTTTCTGAAAATGCTTGTGTTAATGCCGTAATTTCATTGTTTAGACTTTATGCGTCAATAAGTTGGCAAAATATTTGCTCTCTTTCACTCGGTACTACAAGAGCTAATTGGATTAATCAAGAGAGATGATGTAATCGGTGGCTTTATTTCATTTAACCGACTTGGTATCATAGTGTAACTTTTATCCACTATAAGGAAAATTCTATGATTATTAGCAGCTTAACCAGCCCAAATTTTAAAGTTGGTTTACCAAAAGTGATTGCTGAAGTATGTGATTATTTAAATACGTTAGATTTGAATGCGTTAGAAAATGGTCGCCATGATATTAACGATCAAATTTATATGAACGTAATGGAACCAGAAACTGCAGAACCAAGCAGTAAAAAAGCAGAATTACATCATGAATACTTAGATGTGCAAGTGCTTATTCGTGGCACGGAAAATATCGAAGTGGGCGCAACCTATCCGAATTTATCTAAGTATGAAGATTACAACGAAGCGGATGATTATCAACTTTGTGCAGATATTGATGATAAATTCACCGTCACAATGAAACCAAAAATGTTCGCTGTATTCTATCCTTATGAACCGCACAAGCCTTGCTGTGTAGTGAATGGAAAAACAGAAAAAATTAAAAAATTAGTCGTAAAAGTACCTGTTAAATTAATTTAATTTTTGAAAAAGTGCGGTTAGAAATTTATCAGCCCTGTGCCTTATATCTCCGCCCTGAAGGACGGAGTTTTACGGCACAGGGCTGATAAATAAAACACTTTGTGAGATTAAGAATGGGTTTTACGCAATGCTTTTCCAATAAAAATGCTTGCAACTAACATTACTAAAGTCGGAACCAACCAAGCCATTCCTTCAGATGAAAGAGGGAAGTGTTTCAATAATGAATTGATGCTTTCTGGTAACATTTTAACGTTATTTAAGCTGTCACATAAACTAAAACAAACCGTAACGAGCAATGTACTATTGTATGTAAATTTTATTGATGGAAGTTTTTTTCGTAAGAATTGCAATAAAACAAGCACAATAGCTACTGGGTAAATTAATAACAAGGCTGGGATCGTTATGCGAAGTAGATCCGTTAAACCATATTGTGAAACAGTGATTGTCATTGCGGTAAAAAGTGCGGCCCAGAATGGATAAGAAAAACGCACAGAGAATTTTGAAAAATAATCAGCAGATGCGCTAGTTACACCAACAAGTGTTGTTAAGCTAGCTAACACAATAATACCTGCCATAATCCAAGTCCCAGCTGAACCGAATAAGACATTTACATAACGAGAGAAAATTTGTCCACCATTCGTTGCCCCTTCTGCAACTGCAGCACTGGTTGCACCTAGATAGAAAAGCGAAAAATATAAACTGGCGAGTAAAATGACAGAAACAAATCCGGCTGAAATGGTGTATTTCACAATATCTTTGGTTTTTGTCACATTTTTCGCTGATAATGCTCGGGCGACAATTCCACCAAAAGCAATGGCTGCAAGTACATCCATCGTTTGATAACCACTGGTTAAGCCGATTAATAAAGAATGGCTATTTTCATAAGCATTACTTGGCGCTTGAATTTCAGATAAAGGCGAAATAAATACGGTAATTGCTACAGCAATAAGTAACACTAATAAAGCTGGTGTCATAAATTTACCCACGCTTGAAATGATCGTATTTGGGCTAATCATAAAGCCCATCGCGATTAAGTTAAAAATGAGTGAAAATAGGAAACGAACATTCGCATTATCTTCCACTAGATCTAAAGGCAACCACGCCATTTCATAAGCAACATTCGTGATACGAGGCATTGCAAAGGTAGAGCCAATGGTTAAATAAAGTATAACGAGGAAACCTGTGCCAGCCCATTTTGGTAAATCTTTAGTAAGTTCTTCGCCACGACCTAAAATCGCTACCACGACAAGCGTAATAAATGGCATTAAAACGCCAGTTAAAACAAAGCCTAAGGAAGCACTCGTCCAATGTTGTCCTGCGGAAAATCCTTCCATAGGCGGAAAAATGATATTACCTGCACCTAAAAATAAGGCGAAGATCATCATTCCTAAAACGATAATATCTTTACGTGAAAACATAATTTTTGACTCTAAAAATAAAAAGGCCTGCATTCTACTACAAAGTGTAGAGAATCCCTATTCTGTAAAACTAAAAATGTGAATTTTGTCACAATATATGGCATTTTATCGACAATTCGTTAAAAATCCCGACAAAATCTACCGCACTTTTTCCTTTAACTTCGAAAATATGCTAGGATGCCCCTTTGTGAATTTTTTGCTATGTATTTTTAAAGGGGTTTATGTGATAAAATTGATCCAACGTTTTTTTAAATTAGAATCTGCTGGCGGTATATTATTGCTTTTTTCAGCTGTTGTTGCGATGTTGCTGGCTAATTCGCCGTTAAGCAACCAATATAATGATTTTTTAAATTTGCCTGTAAGTTTACAAATTGGTAGTTTCTCAATTAATAAAACCTTAATTCACTGGATTAACGATGGTTTTATGGCGGTGTTTTTTGTATTAGTGGGAATGGAAGTCAAAAAAGAATTATTTGAAGGCGCGCTTTCTACCTATCAACAAGCTATTTTCCCTGCTATTGCAGCTATTGGCGGAATGGTTATACCGGCTGTAGTTTATTGGTTTATCGCTAAACAAGATCCAAGTTTAGCTAATGGCTGGGCAATTCCAATGGCAACAGACATTGCTTTTGCACTGGGAATTATGGCGTTATTGAGTAAACAAGTGCCACTTCCACTGAAAATATTTTTACTTGCCCTTGCTATTATTGATGACCTCGGTGCGATAGTTGTTATTGCATTATTTTTCTCGCACGGATTGAGTGTACAAGCACTAATTTTTTCTGCCGTGGCAATTATTGCGCTGATATTATTAAATCGTTTCAAAGTTTCCGCACTTTGCGCTTATATGGTCGTAGGTGCAATTTTATGGGCTTCCGTATTAAAGTCTGGTGTGCACGCTACTTTAGCAGGCGTTATTATTGGTTTTAGCATTCCATTGAAAGGTAAAAAAGGAGAACGCCCATTAGATGATTTCGAGCATATTTTAGCCTCTTGGTCATCTTTCGTTATTTTACCACTTTTCGCATTTGCCAATGCTGGTGTGAGTTTTGCAGGCATAGATGTGAATATGATTTCGTCGCCATTATTATTGGCTATAGCAAGCGGTTTAATTATTGGTAAACCAGTCGGTATATTTGGATTTAGTTATATTTCTGTTAAATTGGGATTAGCTAAATTACCGGATGGAATTAATTTTAAACAAATTTTTGCTGTTGCGGTTTTATGTGGAATCGGTTTTACGATGTCAATGTTCTTAGCAAGCCTTGCGTTTGATGCTAATGCGGGGGAAAGTGTCAATACCCTTTCTCGTTTAGGTATTCTACTTGGATCAACGGTTTCGGCAATACTTGGTTATTTATTCTTAAAACAGACGACAAAACTAAGTTAATCATACACAAAGTGCGGTAAAAATTTACCGCACTTGTTCTATAAGATAATTCCACTATCTGCTTTGGTAAAATTCATTACAAATAAACTTTTATAAGTTCTTACATGAAATTCACCCGTCAATACTCGGCGTGTGAATGCGTGATAGCTTTCCATATCTTTTGCATGGAGTAGCAACATAAAATCATAGTCCCCTGAGATTTCGTAACAGCTTACCACTTCGTCTTCTTGACGCATTTTCCGTTCAAATTGCTCTTGATAATAAGAATGTTGATTATCCATTTCGACCATGACAAATACGCTAATCGTACGCCCAACGGCTTTTGGGGAAACAACTGCAACTCGTTTTGTAATAACGCCTGAATCAGTTAATGATTGCACACGTCGTTGACAGGTTGCAACGGAACTATTCACTTTCTCTGACAGTTCTTTTAACGGAATCATGGCATCTTGTTGTAATACATTCAAAATATTACGATCTAATTTATCCAGTGTTTGCATAAGATAATTTCTCAAAAATGTAACTATTGAGAAAAATATTATCACAATAAAAAATAAAGTTGAGATTTTTTATTGCCTTGGGATTTTATAATAATCACATTGATGAGATGAGGTTCAAAATGAAAGTAGTTACTCAAGGTGTATTATTGTGCATTTTTTCACAATGTTTATTTGGCATATTGTATTTATTTAGTATATGGCTCCAACCACTTAGCGGAACGGATGTTTTTGCGTGGCGTATGCTGACCATGATCTTTGGGTTACTTTTAATTTTATTCCCGACTATTGGTTGTCGCTCTCTTTTGTCTCTTATCACGACAACGTTAGGAAAAAGTTGGACGCGTTGGGTTTTATTTTTACTGGGGACATTAGATGCGGGAAGTCAATTCTGGCTCTTTATGTGGGCTCCGCTAAATGGCGAAGGGATAAATATTGCGATGGGATATTTCCTTTTCCCTCTGATCATGGCTATTTTAGGATGGGCTTGGTTAAAAGAACGTTTATCATTTATTCAGAAAATCGCGCTTTTACTAGCTGCCTGCGGTGTTGCACATGAATTATGGCACACTCAAAGTTTTTCATGGACAAGTTTGTGGGTTTGTACGGTTTATCCATTTTATTATCTAAGCCGTAAATGGATGAAAATCCCTGCTCTACAAGGAATTACATTGGATATTATTTTAATTTCGATTCCTTGTTTTATTTATATTCTTTCTCAAAGCGATACGCTTTCTTTGGTTACGCAAGAATATCGTTATTGGTTATTGCTACCAGCACTTGGTATTGTGAGTGCGATTTCGCTTTCAGCCAACTTAAAATCCAGCCAACAAATTCCAGTTAGTATTTTTGCGGTGTTGAGTTATATTGAACCCATATTGCTTTTTTTAATAGCTGTCTTTGTGCTAGATAATCAAATAACCACAAGCGACTATTTTACTTATGTGCCTATTTGGTTAAGTCTCATTATGATTGGTATAGAAGGGATTTTAAACAAAAATAAAGTGCGGTAAAAATTAACCGCACTTATTAAAGTTACTGAAATAATTAGAAATTATCTAAAAAAGTGATTTTTTATTCCCACTCGATTGTCGCTGGTGGTTTTCCGCTGATGTCGTACACGACGCGGGAAATGCCATTCACTTCATTGATGATGCGGTTAGACACTTTGCCTAATAAATCATAAGGCAAATGAGCCCAATGTGCGGTCATAAAATCGATGGTTTCTACCGCACGTAGGGAAATAACCCAATCGTATTTACGGCCATCGCCCATTACGCCTACAGATTTCACAGGCAGGAACACACTGAAGGCTTGGCTGGTTTTTTCATACCAACCGCTGTTGCGTAATTCTTCGATAAAGATCGCATCCGCACGGCGTAATAAATCGCAGTATTCTTTTTTCACTTCACCTAATACTCGCACGCCTAAGCCTGGACCAGGGAATGGGTGGCGGTTGATCATTTCAGCCGGTAAGCCTAATGCTAAACCGATTTTACGTACTTCATCTTTAAATAATTCACGTAAAGGTTCAACTAAACCAAGTTTCATATAGTCTGGTAAGCCACCTACGTTGTGGTGTGATTTAATCACATGTGCTTTACCGGTTTTGCTTGCTGCAGATTCGATCACGTCAGGGTAGATCGTACCTTGTGCTAACCATTTCACATTAGTGAGTTTTTTCGATTCATCATCAAATACATCAACAAATACTTTACCGATAATTTTACGTTTCGCTTCAGGATCAGATACGCCTGCAAGTTCGCCTAAGAAACGGCTTTCAGCATCAACACGAGTGATGTTTAAACCGAATTTATCGCCAAACATTTCCATGACTTGATCGCCTTCGTGTAAGCGAAGCAAACCGTTATCCACAAATACGCAGTGTAAGTTTTTGCCGATAGCACGGTGTAAAAGTAATGCAACAACAGAAGAGTCCACACCACCAGATAAGCCTAAAATCACTTCATCATCGCCCACTTGCTCTTTAATGCGAGCAACGGCATCTTCGATAATGTTTTCAGCTGTCCATTTAGTTTCGCAACCACAGATGTTTACTACGAAGTTGGTTAATAATTCCAAGCCTTTTTTGGTATGGGTTACTTCAGGGTGGAATTGTACGCCGTAGAAACGACGATTTTCATCCGACATTGCAGCAATTGGGCAGGTTGGCGTTGTGCCAGTTACTTTGAAGTTTTCTGGTAAGCGCGTTACTTTATCGCCGTGGCTCATCCAAACGTCTAATTTTGGCTCAGAAGCGGTTAAATTATCGTTAAGATTTGCAAAAAGTGCGGTTGAATTTTCAAGAGAAACGGAAGCATAGCCGAACTCTCTGTGATCAGACGTTTCGGTTAAACCGCCAAGTTGCATTGCCATCGTTTGCATTCCATAGCAAATGCCTAATACTGGTACACTAGCATTAAACACATATTCAGGCACACGAGGGCTGTTTTCTTCAGTTGTGCTTTCAGGGCTGCCAGAAAGAATGATACCCGTTGGAGCAAATTCACGGATTTGTTGTTCGGTTACATCCCAAGCCCAAAGTTCACAGTACACACCGATTTCACGCACACGACGTGCAATCAGTTGAGTATATTGTGAGCCAAAGTCGAGGATCAGGATTTTGTGATTGTGGATATTTGTCATTTATAATGCTCTTATTATTGATAGTGTAAGCGGTTCATATTATTTAAAACTTTGCAAAAACCAACCGCACTTTAAACAGCAAAAGGCAGGCTAAAGCCCACCTTAAAGATTAGCCCATACGATAGTTCGGTGCTTCTTTAGTAATAGCAACATCATGAACGTGGCTTTCTTTAATGCCTGCACCGCTAATGCGAACAAATTCCGCTTTGGTGCGTAGTTCATCAATAGTTGCACAGCCCGTTAAGCCCATACAAGAACGTAAGCCACCCATTTGTTGATGGATGATTTCTTTTAAATAACCTTTATATGGAATACGGCCTTCGATACCTTCTGGTACGAGTTTATCTGCCGCGTTATCCGATTGGAAGTAACGGTCTGAAGAGCCTTTCGCCATCGCACCTAATGAGCCCATACCACGGTAAGATTTAAATGCACGACCTTGATAAAGTTCGATTTCACCTGGTGCTTCTTCTGTACCCGCAAACATAGAACCAACCATTACACAGCTTGCGCCTGCAGCGATGGCTTTTGCAATATCACCAGAGAAGCGGATACCGCCGTCTGCGATGACTGGAATGCCACGATCTTTTAATGCCGCCGCTGCATCTGCGATAGCCGTGATTTGTGGAACACCTACGCCAGTTACAATACGAGTTGTACAAATTGAACCAGGGCCAATACCTACTTTTACCGCACTTGCGCCTGCGTCTGCTAATGCAATTGCACCTTCAGCCGTTGCTACGTTACCTGCAACGATAGGCAAATTTGGATATTTTGCACGAGTTTCACGAATGCGTTGTAATACGCCTTCTGAGTGACCGTGAGAAGAATCAATTAATAGTACATCTACGCCTGCTTTCACTAAGGCATCAATACGTTCTTCATTGCCAGCACCTGCACCTACAGCCGCACCGACACGTAAACGACCGAATTCATCTTTACATGCATTTGGTTTTTGTTCTGCTTTTTGGAAGTCTTTAACGGTAATCATACCTTTAAGTTTGAAACTATCATTAACCACTAATACTTTTTCAACACGGTGTTGATGCATTAATTCCAAAATTTCTTCGCGACTCGCCCCTTCTTTTACGGTCACCAAGTCTTCTTTTTTCGTCATTACTTGTGAAACTGTTTTGCTTAAATCTTTTACGAAACGTGTATCACGGCCAGTAATGATACCGATTAAATTATTTTCCCCATCTACAACAGGGTAGCCCGCAAATCCGTTTTTCTTCACCATTTCAGCAAGTTCGGCAAGCGTTAAATTTGGTAAAACAGTTACTGGTTCAGAAACGATACCACTTTCGAATTTTTTTACTTTACGCACGCGATCTGCTTGGCGTTCGATCGTCATATTTTTATGAATAAAGCCAATACCGCCTTCTTGTGCTAAAGAGATCGCAAGTTTGGTTTCAGTTACGGTATCCATTGCTGCTGAAAGCATTGGGATATTTAAACGAATTTCTTTGGTAAGTTGAGTTGAAAGGTTGGCAGTATTTGGAAGCACTGTTGAGTGAGCTGGGACGAGTAGAACATCGTCAAAAGTAAGGGCTTCTTGTTTAATGCGTAATGACATTGCAATATTCTCGCTAAGTTGAAGTTAAAAAATATTGCGACGGGATTATACAGATTTCACTTTATTTTGAAAACGAAATTTTAGGATTTATGCTATGATTTTCATACTATTTGCCATAAGGAATGAATGATGAATTTTACGTTATTGACATATTTAGCGGATTGTCAGACAAAAGTGCGGTCTGAATTGGAAAAATTTTCTAAAAATCTAGAGGAAGATATTCAACAATTACGTGAAATTGGTTTGGATATTCTCGTTGATGGACAAGATTATCGCTTAGTGCCAATGCTTCCTTTATTAAATCCTCAGCAAATTTCAACCGCACTTTTTCCTTATAGTATCCATTATCAGCCGATTATTTCCTCTACAAATGAATGGATACTACAAAATATTCCTTCCTTAAAAAAAGGTGATCTTTGTGTGGCTGAATATCAAACTGCAGGGCGCGGTCGGCGTGGTCGCCAATGGTTATCGCCTTTTGCTGGGCAAATCATGTTTAGTTTTTATTGGATGTTTGATCCTAAAAAATCAATTGAGGGGTTAAGTTTAGTCATCGGTTTGGCGATTGCGGAAGTGCTAAATGTACAAGTGAAATGGCCAAATGATATTTTGTTTGATGAAAGAAAGTTAGGTGGCATTTTAGTTGAAATTGCTAATCATAAAAATGGCATGCTCAATTTAGTGATTGGCGTAGGTATTAATGTGTCGTTGTCAAAACAAACAGAAATTAGTCAGCCTTATGCGGAAGTGTGTGAAATTGATCCTGATGTAGAGCGACAAACTTTATTACCCAAACTTATACAACATTTATATACACGTTTAAATATCTTTGAACAAAATGGTATTGATGAGGAATTTCAACAAACATGGCAATCATATAATGCGTTTTCAAATAGTGAAATAAATGTGCTTACTGAGCAAGGCGTTATTTCAGGTATTGAACAAGGCATAGATGAACGTGGTTATTTAAAAGTATTATGTGGCAATAAAATTCAGATGTTTAATGGCGGAGAAGTTTCATTACGTAAGAAATAATAGCAATAAAAGTTTGACTATTCTAACCGCACTTTTTAATAAAATGTTTATATTTCCATCAAAAGATCATTTTTTTAAATATTTTTACAAAAAGTACTTGCAAGGGATTTGAAAATCCCTATAATGCACCGCACACAACGACGCACTGTTGTGAAGTTTTTTTAAGTTTCCAAGTGCGTCGTTATTTTTTGCTCTTTAACAATGTATCAGACAATCTGTGTGGGCACTTGTTGATTGACTTGTTTTAAAAATATTTTAATTTTGAAGTCTTAATAGGTGCTTAACTGAAAATTCATTATTACTTTTTTAAGTAGTATTTTATTTATAGCTAAGCAGTTTATTGAGCGATTGAACTTGAATTGAAGAGTTTGATCATGGCTCAGATTGAACGCTGGCGGCAGGCTTAACACATGCAAGTCGAACGGTAGCAGGAGAAAGCTTGCTTTCTTGCTGACGAGTGGCGGACGGGTGAGTAATGCTTGGGAATCTGGCTTATGGAGGGGGATAACGACGGGAAACTGTCGCTAATACCGCGTATTATCGGAAGATGAAAGT